>NZ_CP062946.1:709877-1419754 GCF_014898095.1 Thalassotalea sp. LPB0316 | reverse complement strand
TAATCCTGTGCCAGTAATTGCGCTTTGTAGTCGCCTGCCATCGCTAACGCGGTTTTAGTCAAACTTTGACCGTCATTTACCACGTGAGCCAAAATTTTTGCCGACGGCGTTAATGATGGATCTTTAATCTTTGCTAGTTCTGCATTGAGTACCTGTTGATATGCATCGCCGCCATGAGCTTCATCAAGTAGTTGAGCAACAGGTAGCATAGCGGTAAAAATCTCTCGTCCCCACGCTTGAACTGACTTTAAAGCGCCAAAGTCATTAAGTTTAAGCTGCGGGTCTCGACCGCGAACGACCACATCATTCATATTTTCTTCAAATTGGTGTTGATCGTCACAATCAAGTGCTGGGCTGTGATTTAAAGCACAGAAAGTTAAAAATATATCTAAAAAGCGTACTTGTTCAATTGAAATTCCCGTTGCACTAAATGGATTAACATCCAGTGCGCGAACTTCAATATACTCGACGCCACGCTCGGCAAGCGCGTGAGATGGCTTTTCACCAGACTTAGCGACGCGTTTTGGCCTAATCGGTGAATACAGTTCGTTTTCTATCTGTAACACATTGCTATTAAGTTGCTGATATTGACCGTCTTTTTTGATGCCTATTTTTTCAAATTCATCTGACGACACCGCCATCGCTTTGGCAACTTGAGTTAAGTATTGCGACAAGGAGTTATAGCAAATGTATAAACTAGATTGCGCGTTATTGGTATAACCCAAATCACTCATTCTCAGTGATGTAGCATAAGGTAAATACATATAACCACTGCTTGATTTTTCAAACGGCAATGTGGTTTTCCTACCTTGTAAAAACGATGGACAAATAGCGGGCGAACTACCGTACAAATAAGGAATTAGCCAACAATAACGCTTGTAGTTACGCAACAGAGCAAAATATTTATCTGATTGATAATCTTGTAGGCTTTGTTGGCTATTTTCGAGGGTTTGCAGTATTTGCCAAAAGCTTTGTGGCAACGAGAAGTTAAAATGAATACCTGCGATGACTTGCATCATGCTGCCGTATCGATTTTTGAGCCCTTGACGATAAACGGTTTTCATCGTACCAATATTCGATGAGCCATAGTTAGCTAATGGGATTTTGTTAGCATCATCAACAAAACAAGGCATCGACAATGGCCACAGTAGTTCATCGTCAATTTCACTTAACACAAATTTTTGAATATCAGCCAGTTGCCCTACTGCTTGCTCAGGACTTTGTGATACCGGCGTAATAAATTCAAGTAGGTTTTCAGCGTAATCTGTCGTTATTTCATCATGAGTCAACGCACTGCCAAGCGCATGATAGTGAGGGTGATAAGACAATTCGCCACGAGGTAGAACTCGCAATGTTTCTCTTTCAATACCCCGTGAGATCTTGGTTAATTCAGCAAGTTGCTGATTGTTTCGCAATGCTTGTGCGAAGTCTTGAATAGAAACTGACAAAGTGGCCCCAAAAATTATGACGAAAGTGTTATTAAACCATATGTTAGGGTAATTATTGGCTTATCAACCCTAACCAGAAATTTCTCGAACAAATATTATGAAAAATTCGCCGATTATCTTAGCAAATATCTAATAAATAGTATCGGTTATCTGTGGCTTACGATAAAGTATAGGCATAATAAAAAATAACGATTCAATACTTTATGCAAGACTCTCCTTTAAGCCTGTTACCTCCTATTGTCGCTATCGCTGTAGCCATTTGGCGTCGAAACGCCCTCCTCGCCTTATTTGTTGGTTTAGTGTTGTGCTTTGTTATGCTCAATCAGTGGCAAATTGGTGCTGGGCTCAGCGCAACCGCCCGCAGTATCCTTGATGTCTTTGGCTCGAGTTACAATGTCTATATTGTCGTTTTCAGTTTACTAATTGGCGCGTTGGTTACCCTGCTCAATAGCTCTGGTGCGGTAAATGGTTTTATCGACAGTTTAGCGCGATTAAATTTAGTGAAAAACTCGCGTCAAGCAAGCTTACTACCAACGGTCATTGGCAGTGCAATATTTACTGATACAAATCTCAGTATGTTTACCGCAGGTACAGCCTCACAAAAATTGTTCGACAAATACCGAATATCACGTGCAAGACTCGCGTTTTTGATCGACTCTACCTGTTCGCCAATTAGTATTTTATTTTTGATCAATGGTTGGGGCGCTTATGTTCTCGGATTACTAGATGGCTATCAACTCGACGACCCCGTTGGTGTGTTAATTGGCACCATTGGCTATAACTTCTACGCTATCTTAGCGGTTGCACTAGCCTATTTTACCGCCTACACAGGCAAAGAATTTGGCCCGTTAGCACACGCATCGCTAACCAATAAGAAAACATCATCGTTTGACAGTGAACAAGTCGCACCAGCCTATGTGATGTGGGCACCACTCCTTACCTTAATTGCGCTCACCTTAATATTATTGTTTATCACTGGAGAAGGTGATATCCGTAGAGGTTCAGGCGCATTTTCCGTATTTTGGGCGATTATTACTTCACTCGTTTTACTGATTGCGTTAATTGCTGTAAACAAGTTAATGACGGCGAAAAACATTTTCACCACAGCGCTTGCGGGTATTAAGAACATGGTAATTCCCGTCAGTATTTTAGTGCTATCGTTTGCCTTTGGTGATGGTATTAAAGCGCTCGGTACAGGCGTTTATGCCAGTGAAATTTTAGCCAATGATTTACCGCTATTTTTACTTGCGCCAACATTATTTATTGTCGCTGGCTTTATGGCTTTTGCTACGGGGACATCGTGGGGTACTTTCGCAATTTTGATTCCCATTGCGGTACCTATTGCCCTTGATACTGGCTTACCTGTGCCCTATTTGGTAGCGGCCGTGTTAGGTGGTGGCGTTTTTGGCGATCATGCCTCGCCGATTTCAGATTCAACGGTGGTCGCTTCTATCGCCAGTGGCTGTGATCATATTGAGCACGTAAAAACACAACTGCCCTATACCTTGTTTGTCGCAATTATATCAATTGTTATCTACGGTGCTATTGGCCTTTCGTTGACATGATAGAAGTGATTGCACAACACGCAGATTATTGTGTTGTTTACAAACCGGCTGATGTTAATTTTCACGATGAAGGTGACATCGGCCAAGGCTTTTTCAATCAAGCCCAAAAACAATTGCAATGTGATGCGTTATACCCAGCTCATCGACTTGATAAAATGACCTCGGGTTTAGTCATACTAGCGAAAAACAAAGCCAGTGCGGCGCAGTTTCAACAGCTTTTTAGCCAACATAAAATTGATAAATTTTACCTAGCAATTAGTCATCAAAAACCCAAGAAAAAACAAGGAACGATAAAAGGTGATATGGCGAAAAGTCGCCGTGGTGCCTACAAGTTATTACGCACAACGAACAACCCAGCGATAAGTCAGTTTTTTTCTCATAGCTTAGGACAAGGTCAGCGACTTTATTTATTGCGACCATTATCAGGTAAAACTCATCAGTTAAGGGTGGCACTAGCAAGTATTGGCGCGCCAATTCTCGGTGACAACTTATATGCCAAAGGTGAGCACAGCGAGAGTGACAGAGGCTATTTACACGCCTTTAGGTTAAGCTTTAACTGGCAAGGCGAACAACAAAACTATACCTGCTTACCCCGACAAGGTCGGGCTTTTTTAACCGACGATTGCCAAGCGCAAATTAACCAATGGCTAGAGCCTGAATTGCTCAATTGGCCCAAGCGTTAAAAGTTAAAAGTTAAAAAATAATGATGAATCGAAATAAAAAATGCCGAACATTTGTTCGGCATTTTTTTATCGCGAAAGCTTATTTAGGTCAATGAGTGAAGAAATACTGCGGCAATTGCCACTGGGCAAACAAATTTCACGTACCATGGCCAAATCTTCCAGAACAAGCCTGACTCGACCTCGTCATAGCCCTGTTTGATTTCTTCTAAAATAGCATGACGATGCCATATCCAACCGGCAAATACACACACTAACATCGCAATGATCGGTTGACCGTATTGGGTAGAAATCATCGCGACCAAATCTAGCATAAAGCTTATGTT
This sequence comes from Thalassotalea sp. LPB0316, assembly GCF_014898095.1. Classification (NCBI taxonomy): domain Bacteria; kingdom Pseudomonadati; phylum Pseudomonadota; class Gammaproteobacteria; order Alteromonadales; family Colwelliaceae; genus Thalassotalea; species Thalassotalea sp. LPB0316. Next base: position 1,415,735 of record NZ_CP062946.1, on the reverse strand, counting down.
ATAAACGATTACCATAGAGAAGGCTAAAATACCTAAGCCAATATAGAGAGTTGCGCGTTCACGCTCAATACCGTGGCGTTCAACCGCGTATGATACAGGGCCTTCAAGCATAGAAATTGATGACGTTAAGGCTGCGATAGACATCAAAACAAAGAAGGCAAAGGCGACAAACAACCCGATACTGCCCATAGAATCAAACAGCGTAGGTAGTACTTTAAAGACCAGTGTTGCCCCTTCGATTAACTTGCCATCAGCAGAGAAAATCTGGACACCTTGCGCCTGTGCTACATACATTGCTGGAATAATTAATAGACCAGCTAAGAAGGCAATTGAAATATCAATTAACGTCACTTGCGCGCCAATGCTAACCATATTCTCAGTTTTAGCGATGTAAGAGCCGTAAATGATCATGACACTCGTACCAAGTGATAATGAGAAAAACGCCTGACCTAGCGCGCTCAAAATTAAGCTTGGCTCTAATACACGAGAAAAATCTGGGTTTAAGTAGGCATTAAGCCCTTCAGCTGCGCCCTCAAGTGTTAATACATAACCGATTAACAAAACGAGTAAGCCTATCATCATAGGCATTAAGCGCTTTGACCATTTCTCAATACCCTGCTCAACACCGCGTCGGATAATTAAGATGGTAAGCCCCATAAACAAGATGGTAAATAATAAGTTCCTCGCTAGCGATTGATCAACTAGCCAATCAGCAAGTGAAATAGCACCGGTAACACGAGCAACTGGCTCAAGCGCATATGACATCATCCAACCAGCGAGAATTCCGTAGAAGCTTAAGATTAAAGCGGCACAAATAATCCCACCAAAACCAACAACAAAGGCAAAGCGCTTTTGCCAAAGTTTGTTCGACATTTTTTGTAACGAGGTAACGGCATTTGCTTGACCATAACGACCGATCAGGATTTCTGCCATAAACGCAGGATAGGCAAGACAAAACGCGAGAATTAAATAAACGAAAACAAAGGCTGCACCACCATTGGTCGCCGTTTGTGTAGGAAAGCCCCAAATATTGCCAAGCCCAACTGCAGAGCCGGCAGCGGCCATAATAAAGCCGAGACGAGAGCTAAACGCTCCTCTTGATACACCCATGGAATTTTACTTCTGATTAATTGTTATAGTAATCAGCATAATGTACTTAATGTGAAGTTAAAAAAACAGCACTAAAATGTATTAATGCGTATTTGACGGGTAAACAATCAAGTGTTCAAGTGTAAAGGAAAGCATACTGTGCTTGTTTACATCAGCTGTAGCATCAGTCGCTGCCAATGAGGTTTGGCGGTGAAATACAGGAAGTTAATGAAATAACCATGGGATGCCGCAACAGGTGCGGCATGCAACCATATAACTAAAGGCCTAATGACTAGTCTTTAAAATTGGTAAACTGGAAGCTTTGCTCCAACTCGGCTTCTTTAACTAAACGCATTACGGCTTGTAAATCATCGCGTTTTTTACCTGTTACGCGCACCTTATCACCTTGAATGGCCGCTTGAACTTTTAGTTTGCTGTCTTTGATGATTTTAACCACTTGCTTGGCGACTGGTTGTTCGATCCCCTCTTTAAAGGTGATCGCCGCAGACACCGTTTTACCTGAGTGATTAAGCGAGCCGACACTCATCGCTTTGGCATCAATACCGCGTTTTGCTAATTGACCGCGAAACATGTCAATTAACTGATTTAACTGAAAATCAACTTCGGTTTTTGCTGTCGCGACCGGAGACTTCCACTCAACAGTTGCATCGACACCGCGAAAGTCGAAACGCGTGGCAACTTCCCTGGTAGTATTTTCAACGGCATTGCGCACTTCTTCTAAATTAGTTTCAGAAACAATATCTAATGATGGCATAGCGCTCTCTTCTTATTCATTAAAATTATCGATAGTTTATCAAAGGCTATTTTTATAACCAAGATGTAGTTAGCCGAGATAGTTTTTAAATTGATTCATGCTATTATGTCGCCATGTAAACTCAGCTTTATTTGATTGTGAAAAGTCGTCAACAGTTATTGTTTTTTCTCTTCTTTGTTTTAATTATCACAGGGATATTTATTTCTAGTGATACCGGTTCTTCAGTTTTTCAACACACCCAAATAGATACTATTGGCCACTTTATTAGTTTTTTCTGTTTGGCTTGGTTTCTTCACGCCTTCGTTAAGCTTTCTTTAATGTTACTTGCGCCGACCTTAATTGTTTATGGTTTTTTGTCTGAGGTTGGTCAGGCCTATTTAGGCTTTAGAAATGGCGAGTTCAGTGATTTTTTTGCTGATGTATTAGGCGTTTTGTTTTTCGTTTTAGTGCGCTGGGCTGCCATGATGTACGGCTACAGACTTAAAAAATGAATACTGTGATTATTGGCTCAGGTGCTATAGGTTTGTTGCTTTATCAGCAACTCATTAAAATACTACCGAGCCGTCGACAATTAGCCTTAGTATCTCGACAAGCCGAAAAGCCAAGTGCTTATCAGTATCAAGCGCTAAATGGTGAGATTGAGCAGATTTCGCTAAATCACGCGACTCATAGCGACATCAACAATGCCGACTTAATAATCGTTTGTGTCAAAGCTTTTGCGGTCAACCAAGTGATTGACCAATACATTGATCAATTTAAGCCTTCAGCGACTATCGTTTTAGCTCATAATGGCATGGGCGTTTATGAAGCACTAAAAGACTCAATCAAACAAAAGTTTGCCATCTACAGTTTATTAACAACACACGGTAGTAAAAAAATGAGCTACTGGGAAGTGACTCATACCGGTATGGGCACGATTGATTTTGGCCCCTTAAATGAAATAAACCCGAGTGCTCAGATAAACACTAATCATTTTCTAACCCATCATTTTAATCGTTGTAGCTATCATCACAATATCAGGCAAATGCAGTGGCAAAAGCTCGCGATAAATTGTGTGATAAATCCAATAACGGCAATTTATCAGATAAAAAATGGTGACGTTTTACAGGCTCAATTCGATGATTTACGAACCAAGCTCATTAGCGAATTCGTCACAATTGCTCGATTAGCCAAGCTTGACTTTAGCGAACAAGCCGTCAATGAAACGGTCGAACAGGTCGCGCGCCAAACCGCGGAAAATACCTCATCGATGCTGAGCGATGTTTTAGCCGGAAGAGAAACGGAAATAGAGTTTATTAATGGTTATTTAGTTTACATCGCGTGTTTATACCAACAAGAGGAGCTCGCCCATATGCATTTAGCGATGCTCAAGCAGGTTAAAAGCCTGTTTAATCCCAACTGATTGAAACAAGCTTTTAACCTGCTTGAATTTTTGATTACAAGCGACGACCGTTTGCCGTTAGACGTTCACTCGCAAGCACTTGTTGAGGACTTTTAGGCTTAATTGGTGCTTTGGGCAATTGAGCATCGTTGACTTGCTGAGCTTGACCCGATACCGAAATATTTTGCGCAGCAGGAGCGACTTGTTTGTCTGCTTTCATCGTTTGCGTGCGAGCAAGCTGATCAAACTGACGCTTAGTCGTTTGCAGTTCTCGCTCTAACCAAGCGTAATCTTGTTCTTTCTCAATTAACTTTTTCGTCAATACCGCGTTCTCTTCAGAAAGCTTGCTCATTGCTGCAGCTAGGTATGCCGTTACACCAATGAGTAACACGAAAAATGTGCCAATAACTTTGTTCACATATACTCCTTATAAAAAAGGCGAGCTTAGCTCGCCTTCTAAACTATTAATGATTATGGCATATCAAAAACGTAAGGACGAGCGTCGTCTAGATCTAAGATACCGTCATTATCATCATCAGTATCTTCATTGTTACCAATCCCGTCATTGTCATTATCAAATGTTTCTAACGCATTCTCAGGGTACCTGTCGGCATTATCGCCAACACCGTCACCGTCGCTGTCTGCGTACTCAGAATGATCAAATGGGAAAGCATCGTTTTCATTGATCACGCCATCGTTGTCAATGTCATCATCGATAGAATCCATTATGCCATCTCTATCTGAGTCTAATTCATGTACTTGGTAGAAGTTGATACGCGGCTTGATCCATGTATACCAATCGAAAGTTCCTGCTTCTTGGAAAGCAGCATCATTGCGATTTGCCCATTCAAGCACCCACATGCGATCGCCAACGACTTTTAACGGCACCCAAGTACGCTGACGCCATGCTGTACACTCAGCTTGTTGGCCCGTAAAGCAATCAGTATAAATACCGTATTCAGGGCTATAACGCGCTTCAGTTGTGATACGGCCATTATCAAGCTGATTCCAGAAGAAGCGTTGCCAGCCATCATTCATGTTAGAAACATCTGGTTGACCAAATACGCGAGTCACTTTACCACCAGTTTCTAAGCGGTAGCCAAAGTAATCATCTTTATTGATATTACCATCTTCATCATAGTACTCCGGATTAGTTAATGTATGAGCTCCCAATAAGAACTTATTCATTAATGAAGAAAGATCAACGTCTTCTTCTGATTTAACCGCTAAGGTATAGATGCTATATATTTGCGGCTCAGCTTTATCAATTGTCAGTTCAGACAACACCGCAATAGAGTTTTCATAATTTGCGTATTGTGTAACAACAAATTCAGCAGAGACATCCACATAGGTAACGATTAACTGGCCGTTCTCATTGACTGACCAAGTAAAGTCGTAACCGTAGGTTTCAACAAAACCAGTACCGTCTTCATTAAACGTGGCTAAGTCAGCTGTAATGCTATCAGTACCGCTTTGTGCCAATATATCGGCACCAATTGGCATAGACCAAATGCCTACGACTTCAGGTGCATCAAAGGCGATAATGTTCATATCATCTTTGCGATGGTAGTCTGACACAAATCCTTCACCTACCTCTAACACAGCATCCGATGTTGGCGCACCAAACAACACGCTATTAGCCTGCTCATCTTTGATCTGCGAGCTGGTTGTTACTAATTGATAATATTCATCAACCACGCCATCCATTTCAACAAGGAACCATTGCTCACTGACAACGCCAGTTTCAATTAAGACCTGATCAATACCACTGTTAAATAACTGATATTTCTGCTGTTCAGTAATAAAGCCACGTTCGTATAAGCTTTCAGCAGACTCATATCCCGAGGATAGGACTGGTGAAGTATAGTTAAAGCTTAATGCACGATTATCAATCGACCAAGTAAACGCTCGACTCATTGTTTGGTTAACAAAAGCACCAGAGCCATCAGCGTTAAACACCGTTTGTGTGCCTTGACGAACTGAGGTATTGAAACTTGGGTTTTCAAGTTGCCCCTCGCGAATATAGATATACGCCGATGGTAAGGTTTCTGCACTAATTGCGAGTGCTTCACCTAATTCTTCGTAAAATGGGTCGATATCGTTTTCATCTGCAATGCCGTCATTATCATCGTCAGAATCAGCATTATTGCCAATGCCGTCCATATCAGTATCAATCGTTTCAGAATCATCTAACGGGAAGGCGTCATCCCAATCGTAAACGCCATCGTTGTCATCATCTTCATCTTTATTGTTACCAAGACTATCACCATCGGTGTCTAACCACTCATCGCGATCGAGTGGGAAGTCATCAACGTCATCGTTGAAGCCATCGTTGTCATCATCAGCATCAACGTCATCACGCATACCATCTTGATCAGTATCTAAAGCAAACTTTTGATAGAACTGAACACGTGGTGGAATTCGTAATTCTAACTTTGGTTCTACTTCGTTAGGATCCCAAACGTTATTATCCCAGTATTCCCACTCTAGTACGTACAAGCGTTCAGACGTTTCTTTGAGGACCTTCCAGTGACGCTCACGCCATGTTGAGCAGTTATCCTCTAACGGATCACAATCTGAATATGTCTCTTGAACATAGCCAGAGTATGGATCTAATGAGGCATTAGCGTTAAGGATAATTTCATTTGTTGAAACTTCACGCCACTTCCATGGTGTTACGCCGACACCTGATTCCATATCAAACGCACCATCGGTTATGCGATCAGCAGTGTTATCGTCGTATAACCTATAGCCGAAGTAGTTAGATAAAATAATTTCGCCATTTTCATCATAAGCATTGCTATCGGTTAAGGTGAAACTATTCATTAAATAGTGACCAACAAAATTATTGTAGTCTGCATCGCTTGATGCTTTCGAAGATAAGCGAACAACACTGTAATCGATGTCGTTAACTGTTGTCGTTGCGATGACTACATCACCACCTTCAGTTGACTCAATACGTTGTATTTCAATGGTTGCGCCTTCGTCATACGAGACAACAAGCTTGCCATCAACAACTTGCCAGTCAAAGCTTGCTTCGGTAATTAATGTTGAACCTGTGCCGTTAGCTTCAAATGTCGCATAGTCTCCAATCAGAGCCTGATAACTTTGTTGAGGACTGTTATCGAAGGTTACAGGTAAGCCCCAGCTACCGACAACTTCTTCAGCGCTATAGTCTTCTATTGTTAAACTATCGAATTCCGTTAATACGACTTCATAGCTATGAGGTTTAAACTCTATTGGCTCTGCATCTATAGCGCCAAATAAAATTTCTCGTGCTATGTCGTCTTTAACTTGCCAACGCTCAACATCTGTCCACCAGAATCGATCTTGCGTATCACCGTTTTCAAGCCAAACAATTTCTGCTCGAACTTGCGTAACGATGACGTCTACATCTGTACGTTGATAATTTGAAATATATAGCGCTTCTTGTTCTGCTGATATATTTCTATATAGACGTAAATCATCGAATGACATACTGCGAACTTCGACATTGTTACTCGTATAATCTAAACGATCGTGGGCACCCGCATCAACGTATGTGAAATCCATTGAGCCATCAGGCGATTGCACCTTACCTACTTGATCGTTTTCAAAATCAAACGTAAAGATTTCGCCCGTTATTTGGCCCATAGAAATACTTGGTTGGGTTAAATGTCCCTCTGACAAACGTATATATTTAGGTGCAAATTCTGATACATCGATAAGAAGACCAGCACTGATAGTCGGATCAAGTGGATCTAAATCAACACTATCATCAACACCATCGTTATCATCGTCATTGTCTGCATTGTCGCCAACTCCGTCACCATCTGCATCTGCCGATTCTGCAGCGTCTTCTGGGAAATCATCATTCCAATCCGATACGCCGTCGTTATCGTCGTCGCTGTCAGCATTATTACCAATACCATCGTTATCAGTATCAGCCCACTCATATCGATCAGTTGGGAACGCATCATCTTCGTTAGCTATGCCATCTAAATCTTTATCCGTTTGATTAATATGCTGATCAACTAGATCACTTTGGTAAGTTTCATAAAAAGCAAGACGCGCAGGAATTAAACTAACCCACTGTGGATTCAGTGGATCGAAATTTTGGTCGTAAACAGACCATTCCATGACATACAGTCGATCGCCCACTTGCTTAATTGGCTGCCAATTACGATTGCGCCAGACGTAACACTCATCGGTTAATGCATCGACACAGCTATCTAAATAACTATTGTTATTTTTACTTCTGTATCGCTCCATAACAATGGTACTTACTTCATTTTGTTGCCAGCTCCATCTCTCTGGATCATAGCCATCTAACAACGTGCTACCAAAGATGCGATTCACCTCGCCATCATCGTAGAAGTAGAAACCGAATAAATCTTCTAACGGGAACTCCGTAGAGCCTGTCGCAGAATATGCATTGCCCAAGGTAACACCGCTTAATAAGAATTGATTAACTTGCGTAAAGTCAATTGCTTCAGCTGATGCCTTCATGCCCATATGATGTCCATATAAGGTTTCATCACCATAAGAGATTTCAGCAAAAATGGCGACACCATCTGCATATTGCTCAAGCTGGCTATAAGTTAAACTAACGGCTTTACCGTTCTGTTCACCTGATAGCGCTAACACTCCATTATCAAGCGTCCATGTTAGGCTTAACTCGTTAATTTTAGTTGTTGCTGTACCATCACTATTAAAAGTAATTAAATCGGCAAGCAAACGGTTGTCTTCATTAATTGCTGTTGGTAAGACCCACTCACCTTCAACACTAGCTTCGTCAAATGCATTGACTTGAACAACATCAAGATCAACGTATGAAGCTTGATAGCCTGACTCTACGCTGCCACTAGCTAGCAGATCGGCAAGTCCCGGATATTGATTATTGTCGTAGCTATCTGCTGGTATCGTGTACTGGCGCACATCTTGTTGCCAGAATTTAACTAAACCGTCTTCGTCTTCAACTAAATAAAGCGTTGAGCTCACTAACGATGTTTGCAATTCAACATTACAATTTAAGTCATAACAGTAATTTTTAGCATCTTGCATACTGATCAAGCCTAAATCGACTAAATCAATAAATGACATCCAACTAATTGATGCCACCTCAGAGGTATAATCAAGTTTTAACGCGTCATCAGTTATTATCCAAGTAAAGTCTGCTTGACCATGGTAGCCTGAGTATACACCGACGCCATTTTCATCAAATGAGAAGTGGTTTTGTGTACCTGACCACAGTGAAATTACACCGCCATCGATACCCGTCTCATTTTCAGCAACATATTGACTCGCAAGTGTATTAGCAGTTAACGCTAACGCCTGAGCAACATCTGCGTTTTCAGGCGCGATATCATCGCCATTTAAAACACCGTCACCATCGATATCAGTATCAAGCTTGTCTGCAATACCATCGCCATCGATATCAGATGAGTACTTATTATCACGGGCAAAGGCATCATCAAAATCAGCGATGCCGTCGTTATCATCGTCGTTATCTCTGATATCAGGCGTACCATCGCTGTCGCTGTCAACAAAGCTAAAGTTTTCGATGATTTGGTCAAAGGCGGCTTGATTGATCCAAACGCCATCGACTTCACTGGTATTAGTAGGGGTAATATGACCTTGGCGTACATAGCCACGCGCAACGGTAAAGAAGGTATTTTCTACTTCTTCAACATTGACTTCGTAACCGGCAAGCGCTTCAACATTTTCAGGTAAGCTAATACGAACAATGTTCTGCCCCATAACCTGCTCAATACGCCATTGACCATCGGCTGATAGCTGACGATAACCATTCTCATCATCAACAAATAGCTTAATGGCACCGTTATCTTCATCGGAGTTTATAAATTCAACAGCAAGCTCATTATAATCTTCGCTGTCGCTTTCATAGCCGATTCTCACCAAGCCGCGTTCAGAATCTTGCGATGGATGCCATTGCTGATCTGAGAATAGTTGGTCAAGTGCTGTTAATTGTTGGTCGCGTTCAGTCCAAACGGCGCCGCAATCAGTACAGTCTTTCTCATAATTAATATTGTACTCATCATTCGGCACGGTATGCGTAGCGATATAAATTTTTGCTTCGCTGTCAAAACTTGCACTTTCATCTACATTTAACGACCAAGCTGTCAGGCCTGCATCTTTTAACACCGCTTGCATTGACTTAAGATCAGCTTCTAGAGCTTGTCCGGTGACGGTTACTGTTGTTCCAACGCCGTTTTTAAACGTGGTAGAGCCATCTTTGCTTTGAGCGACAATCGCATAGTCGTTTTTATACTCTTGCCAACCTTCGGCAGTGAGGAATAGTTCGCCGTCGTTATCGTCGTCACTTTTTACGAACTTAACTGTACCAGGGATGTCAGTGTCGGCAATTTCGTACTCAACGATCGTTGCTTGTTTTGTTTCAGGATCAATCGTTAAGGTTTCATAATCAACGTCTGAGCTGTCATAAAAATGATCTCCAGAATCATCTTCGCGATATTCATCCCACAGCAGGTACAATGTTCCCTTGTTGAGCTCATCAGCTAATCCGCCATAACTAACATCAGGATTTAATGAAGCTAAATCATCATCATCTAGCACGCCGTCGTTATCGTCATCTTCGTCTGCATTGTTACCAATACCATCTTCATCGGTATCTTCAAATTCAGTGCCGTCTAATGGGAAACTATCTTGCTCATCAAGTGCACCGTCATTATCATCATCGGTGTCACTGTTATTACCAACGCCATCGTTATCAGTATCGACAGATTCCGTAGGATCTAATGGGAAAGCATCTTCATCATCGAGAACACCATCATTATCATCATCGGTATCAGCATTGTTCCCGATACCATCTTGGTCTGAATCTTTAAATTCCGACTTATCGAGAGGGAATGCGTCATTCTCATCTGTGACACCATCATTATCGTCATCGGTATCTTCATTATTACCAATGCCATCATTATCATTGTCTTGAGACTCATTGGCATTGAATGGCAAAGCGTCATCTTCATTGGCAACACCGTCGCCATCGATATCATCATCCTCATCATTGGCAATACCATCGCCGTCCAAATCATCGATAGCAACGTCATTCTTAACCGCATCTTCTAGATCTTCTGCTGTTTCTGTAGCGTTGTCAGAGATCTCTTCTTGGATCTCCTCTTCCGTTAAACCGCTTTCAGCTAACTCTTCTACTTGCTCAACAGCTTCTTCGGCAACAAGTTGCGCAATAGCGGTGACATCTTCAACCGTGACACCACCTTCTTGACCCGCATTGTTTTCGATAATTTGTTCAACTACTTTGGTTACTACGGCAATCGCTGTGGCTACATTAGCAACTTCTTCTGCTGTTAAACCTTCTTCACCACCTGATTGTTGTGCGACAATTTTTTCGACAACATCAGTTATGATATCAGTCACATCTTGGATACCTTCAATTGCGTCATCAGACAAGCCTTCTTCACTTTCAGCTTGCTCATCAACAAGGTCGTCAACTACTTCGGCAATAACACCAGCAGACGCTTTAATTCCAGTTACAGCTTGTTCTGACAAACCTTCTTCTGATGTACCTTGCTCAACAATATTTTTAGCAACAGAACTCGAGACTACTTTTGACTTAACTTTTGCTTTTGCAAGCTCAGCTTCTGTTACTTCTTGATCCGATGTCACTAAGTTGTCATAAGCATCGCTAGCAACATCTGCCACCTGCTCAACGATATCACCAAGCACTTGACTATCGATACCAGTTAGCTGCTCTCCTTGCTCTTGAGTAACTGTGTTAACCGCGGAGGTTACCGCTGCCGTAGCTTGATTAATCACACCTTTTTGCGCTGTTAACGTACCGGCTTGGTATGCCTTATCTATTACGCCAGCAATCGTTGAAGTCACTTCTGTAGCGACAACAACGTCTGCTGAGTCAACATCAGTTGTTACGTTTTTAGGAATGACTTCATTGGCAATCATCACTTCCGTAAGGACAGTAAGCTCTTCATTTTCATCGGCAATGTAATCACTTGATGCTTCATCGGTGGTAATACCTAATTGCTCAGCAACTTCTTCTTTTGCAGCTTCAACATCACCTTCTTCTCCAGCCACCATAGAAATAAGTGTAGTAACCGGTGTTGCTACATTTTCACCTGGTAATGACACTAACTGGAATGCCTCATCCTCAGAGATTGGCACACCATCAGGGTTGTCCTCGGTAATCGTGCTTTCATCAACAGCACCAGCAGGAATATCAACAATGACACTAACGTTTTCAGGTACTAACCCTAAGCCCGTGGTATCGATAACACCTTCACCGCCTTCCACGGTTTCGGTAAACGGTTCACCTTCGTCTAATTGCTTATTACCATTGAGATCGATATAAGCAATCGCACCACGAATATAACCATCAATAACTGTTACGTTAAATGAAGTGGGTTCAGGTGGTGGGGGAGGAGGCGGTTCAACTACAGGTTTCGGGTCATCTGAGCCGCCACTACACGCACTAAGCATAAGTAACAAACCAGCATTAACCGCAGCGCTAATCGGCTTAAGGTTGTGATATTTCATCTGCAATCCTTTGATATATTTTTATTATTTGTTTAGAAAAATTTACCAACAGGTAAATTTGTTACAAAAATTTAACAGATGAACAACTCTCGCACAAGTAACGACAAAAGAATGACCTAAAAACGATTAAAAAACTGTAAAGTAATAAGTGCACAACCTAAATTTCAAACCAGTATGAACAAAAAAGCCAGCTTATCGATGCGATAAACTGGCTTTGAAATGGATTGGTTTAAACGTTAAGGGCGATACACTTTAACCGTCTTATAACCATTATCGTGTAAATACAGTGCTTGAAGTTGACTCATCACCCCACGATCGCAATATAAGTAATACTCAACATCTTGCGGTAAGTCACCAAAATGAGTAGCTAGCTTATAGAAAGGTACGTGCTTAACGGTAATACCGTCAATTTCTAATGGGTTTTCATCTTCTTCTTCAGGGCTGCGAATATCGATAACCACGGCATTTTCATCGAGCTCAGATACCGCATCAATCGACGGCACTTCAGCTTCTGCCTCCTCGCCAATATCCCGAATATCGTAAATAGCAACATCTTCAACCACTTTATCTAGAATAGAGAAGTCGAAGTTAGCTTCTTCTGCTTCTATTTTACTCAACACGGCTTTTACCGTGGGTTTTTTCGAAATTACCCCACAGTATTCAGGAATCGTTTTAGCAAAATCTTCAGTACCGATTTGGCGGGCGATATCGATAATATCTTGTTTGTCGTAGGCTGTTAATGGGCGCAGGATTAAGGTGTCAGTCACGCGATCAATCACGTTGAGGTTAGTCAGTGTTTGGCTTGATACTTGGCCAAGTGCTTCACCCGTAACTAATGCTTGAATACCGCGTTTTTCGGCAATTTTCGCCGCTGCACGCATCATCATACGCTTTAAAATAACTCCCATTTGGCCATTTTCAACTTTTTCTAAAATCTCTGTTACCACCGGCGCAAAATCTACCGAGAAAAATTTTACGCGGTGCGAGGCACCAAATTTATTCCACAAGTAGTAGCTGACTTGTTTAACGCCAACTTCATGGGCTGAGCCACCTAAATTAAAGAAACAAAAATGGGTGCGCGAGCCTTTTTTGATCATCTGATAACTTGATACGCCAGAGTCAAAACCACCTGACATCAACGATAAAACGTCTTCTTGCGTTGCAATAGGAAAGCCACCTAAGCCCTTGTGTAACTCAGTGACGATAAACAACTTGTCTTTGTTAATTTCTAAACGAATGGTTTCTTGTGGATTCTTCAAACGAACAGACGCTGATTCAACACTTTGATTTAAGCCGCCGCCAATATATTGCTCGGCTTTTAACGAATTAAAGTCGTGCTCACCCGTGCGCTTAATGCGAACACAAAAGGTTTTGTTCTCAATGGTTTTAGCATGAACTGCTAAGGTTTTTTCAAAGGCATCGTGTAAATCAACAAAGTCTTTTTGTTGTACTTCAATAAATTGTGCAACACCGGGAATACACTTGAGCGTATCGATGAGTTTTTGGCGGTTTTCAGGAGTTTCGTTTTTACTGTTAACTTCAATATTATCCCAGTTAACACGCGTTGTAACTTGCTCATCAACACGTCTTAATACGTTCTTAATATTAGAGTCTAAGATCTTCGTAAAACGCTTGCGAACAGGGCGAGATTTAATCGCGATCTCAGCTTGTAACTTAACAATAAATTTCATCAATCATACCACCTAAAAATAATTGGCGCGCATTATACATGAATTCATCGTTAACGGCATGTCATAAATTGTACAAAAAAAGAGCTACCTAAAAGTAGCTCTTCTAATGTATTTGCTCTGGCTGCAATTACTGATCTTCAGTTAATGAAATGGGATCAGTTTCTTTTGCCTTGCCTTGGTTGATTGAAATCTCAACACGGCGATTACGTCGACGATTAAGCGCATTAGTATTGGGTACTAAAGGCCTAGTATCGGCATGGCCAACAACTAATAAGCGGCTTTCATCGAAGTTGGGTACCTTGATGAGTTCGTGAGCAATGGCGACGGCGCGTTTAGTCGACAGATCCCAATTCGAAGTAAACAGCTCAGAGCTGATACCGCGATCATCAGTATTACCTGAGACCATAATTTCACCTGGCACTGTATTTAACAGCTCACCAATTTCTTGAATAATCGGTTTAAACTTAGGCTGCAAAAACGCTGAGCCCGAAGGAAACGAGCCATTTTCGCGAATGCGAATAATAATTTGCTGGCCGAGTGATTCAAGCTCTATCGCACCGTCTTGAATTTGCTCTTCCATTTGCTCTGCGATTTTCTTAACGAGTTCATTAATTTCCGACTGTTGGGCTTTTTCTAACTCTTCTTGCGCCTGTTGCATTTGTTGCGCAGATAACTGCTCAGCAGTGCTTTGTGACTGACCACCGCGTTGCGTACCACGCTGTTCCTGGCGGCCACCTGCAGATGTTTCATCACCGGCTTGAAACTCGAGCATTTGCTGGGTCATTTCAATTGTTTGCTGTTGAATAACTTCAATCGGTGTTGGATCAGGGCGGCCAGGGCGAAACTCTTGGGCAATAACACTGGTGCCTTTGGGGATATCTTTGACTTCAATTTTATTTTGTACACCAAATGCGAACTTCATCGAACCAGCGATTTGCTTGAACTTGAGTACGTCCATTTCTGAAAATGAAAGTAACAATACAAAGAAACACATTAAGAGCGACATTAAGTCGGCGAAAGTCCCCATCCATGCCGGCAAGCCAGCAGGTGGGCACTTACACTCAGGAGGAGGACTTGACATAAATACGCCTCCGCTACTCTTCTGTGGTATCTATTTTACGCTTACTCTCAGCAAGGTAATTCTTCAATAGATTTTCTATTACGCGTGGGTTTTGTCCGTCTTGAATCCCTAATACAGCATCAAGTACTAATTCTTGGTTTAGTTTTTCTTCGGCTAAACGAAGCGAAAGTTTATTAGCGATAGGAATGGCAATAACGTTAGCAAGGAAAGCACCGTATAAAGTTGTTAATAGTGCTACCGCCATCGCTGGACCAATCGCTTTCGGATCATCCATATTAGATAACATTGCAACCAAGCCGATTAAAGTACCTATCATCCCCATTGCCGGTGCAACTTCAGCCAATGCTTTCATCATCCCAACCCCTGTTTCATGACGATCCGAGGTTAAGGTAATATCTTTTTGCATGGTGGCGCGAACCACGTCAGCATCATGGCCGTCAACCAACATATCGACGCCCTTTTGCATAAAGCCGTTGGTTATTTCTGCCTCTTCGAGTGCTAAGAAGCCCCCTTTACGCGCGGCATCTGCCATTTCAACTGATTTTTCAATCAGCTCTTCAGGGCTTTCAATTTTAAACATGAACGCCTTGCCCATGATTTTGCCGATACCGAAAAACTGACCGAGATTATAGTTAGATAAAACAACGAAAATTGAACCACAAAATACAATTAAGATTGACTGGGTATCAATAAACATACTGATGTCGCCACCGAGAATCATAGCCATCACTATGAAACCAATTGCGCCCAACATCCCCAGAACCGTAGCTAAATCCACGAAAGCCTCCTAAACGTATTTAGATTTTTTATCTTGTTATTACGCTGATAATACATCATGAATGTTTGTTAGAAAAATCATTAATTAAATTATCGTCCAATATGTCAGTAACTTAACCAAAATCTGAGATTTTTTCCTTACCTTAAAACTAGTCAACAATACGTTAATTTGCCACACAGATATTTGACCTCACCCCTTATGTAGGGTAACTTTGCGCCAGTGAAAATACGATGACACAGCGACATGGCAAAAAAGAAAATTGAAAATTTAAGTTTTGAAGAGTCAATTAGCGAACTCAATGATATCGTTGAACAGCTAGAAACAGGTGAATTGGACTTAGAAACGTCAATGGCATTGTTCGAGCGCGGATTAAAGCTGAGTAAAACTAGCCAACAAAAACTGTCAGCCGCCGAGCACAAAATCAACGCGCTTATTCAAGAGCACGATCAACAACCAGTCCCCTTTGATTTTCAGCCGAGTGAACACTAGTGACACCATTACCCGAGCTTGAATATTACCAAGATCGCATCAATCAATTTCTTAAAGATAAAATTTCTGCGATCGCACCAAACGATAAAAAATTACTCGATGCGATGCACTACGGCCTATTACTAGGTGGTAAACGCATGCGCCCTTATTTGGTATACACCACGGGAACAACGCTTGATGTCTCACTGGATGATCTTGACGGCATCGCTGGTGCACTTGAATGTATTCATGCATATTCACTCATTCATGACGATTTACCCGCAATGGATGACGACGATCTCCGCCGCGGCCAACCAACTTGTCATAAAGCTTTTGATGAAGCGACCGCGATCTTAGCTGGCGATGCACTGCAAACGCTAGCTTTTGATATCCTCGTTAACCACCCGTTTAGCGAGCGAACAAAACCCGCTCAGCTTCAATTAATTCAGCAGCTTGTCAGCGCATCGGGCTACCAAGGCATGTGTGGTGGGCAAGCACTTGATTTATCCGCTACCGATCAATCGATATCGCTAACCGAGCTCGAACATCTCCATCAATTAAAAACGGGTGCATTGTTAAAAGCCTCGGTAATTATGCCTGCGCTAATCGCACCGAATATCACACTAGAGCATAAAAAATATCTCGCAACATTTGCTGAGTGTGTAGGCCTTGCGTATCAAGTACAAGACGATATTATCGATATTACTTCTAGCCAAGAAGAACTTGGTAAACCAGCCGGTTCCGATCTTGCAGCGAACAAGTCAACCTACCCGAGCTTACTCGGCTTAGACGGCGCCCAAGCCAAAGCACAAGACTTATTACAACAAGCACTTCAAGCATTAGACGCTTTGCCGTACAATATGCAAAATTTAAAAGCCTTTGCTCACTTTATCGTTAGCAGAACGCACTAATTCGAATGAATAAAAAGTAATTTATGACGACTAATTTATCTGATTATCCCATCTTAGCGAACATCAATACTCCTGATGATTTGAGAACGTTATCGCAAGAGCAACTGCCTGCTGCGAGCGAGGAATTACGCCGCTTTTTATTAAATTCAGTTAGTAGAAGTAGTGGTCATTTCGCGTCGGGATTGGGCACCATTGAATTAACGGTTGCGCTTCACTACGTATACAACACACCGTTTGACCACCTGATTTGGGATGTTGGCCATCAAGCTTATCCACATAAAATTTTAACAGGTCGTCGCGATCAACTGCACACGATTCGTCAAAAAGACGGCTTGCACCCATTTCCGTGGCGTGAAGAGAGTGAATATGACGTGTTAAGCGTTGGTCATTCCTCAACTTCAATCTCGGCCGCTTTAGGTTTAGCTGTCGCTGCCGAAAAAGAAGGAAAAAACCGAAAAGTGGTTGCCGTGATTGGTGATGGTGCTATGACTGCCGGTATGGCATTTGAAGCGTTAAACCACGCAGGTGATATCAATAAAGACATGCTAGTTATTCTAAATGATAACGAAATGTCGATTTCAGAAAATGTCGGTGCGCTTAATAATCACTTAGCAAAGTTACTTTCAGGTAGTTTTTATACCGGTATTCGCGAAGGCTCGAAAAAAATCTTACAGAACTTACCCCCGATTAAAGAGCTCGCTAGCCGCGCTGAAGAGCATTTAAAAGGTATGGTCGTACCAAGTACGTTTTTCGAGGAGCTTGGCTTTAACTACATAGGACCTATTGACGGTCATGACGTTAATGGGCTCGTTGATACCATTAGCAATATGAAAAACCTCAAAGGGCCACAAATTCTGCATATTGCCACCAAAAAAGGTAAAGGCTACCAACAAGCAGAAAATGATCCGATCAAGTATCACGCGGTACCTAAGTTCAATCCTGAAGAAACTAATTTACCTAAATCGGCGCCGAGTTTACCGACCTACTCCGCAATTTTTGGCGATTGGTTATGCCGCACGGCAGAGCATGATAGCGATTTAATGGCAATAACACCGGCAATGCGCGAAGGTTCTGGCATGGTTGAATTTTCTCAGCGTTTCCCTGAGCAGTACTTCGATGTCGCGATTGCCGAGCAACACGCAGTTACTTATGCCGCAGGTTTAGCAATTGGCGGCAAAAAACCAGTTGTCGCGATTTACTCAAGCTTTTTACAACGCGGCTACGATCAGTTTATTCACGATGTTGCGATCCAAAACTTGCCAGTGCTATTTGCTATCGACCGCGCAGGTATTGTCGGCGCTGATGGGCCAACCCACCAAGGCGCTTTTGATTTGAGCTTCTTACGCTGCATTCCAAATATTACCATTATGACACCAAGCGATGAACGCGAATGTCAACTGATGCTAACAACGGGTTACCAACTTAACCAACCTGCCGCCGTTCGCTATCCTCGTGGCAGCGGCACAGGCGCTCAGCTTCCAGCTATTAATGAAACAATTGAAGTGGGCAAAGGCGTTGTTAAAGCAACAGGCGAAAATATCGCTATTTTAAATTTTGGTACTACCCTAGGTGAAGCTGAAAAGGCTGCTGAAAAGCTCAATGCAACCTTAGTTGATATGCGCTTTGTTAAACCTCTCGATGAGTCGTTATTGGTTGAGTTGGCTAAAAATCACTCGACTTTAGTGACAATTGAAGACAACGCTATTGCTGGTGGTGCAGGTTCAGCCGTTAATGAATTTATCTTGAGTCAAAGCATAAGTGTCAAGATTTTAAACATTGGCTTGCCTGATCAATTTATTAAGCACGGCACTCAGGCTGAAATCCATCAAGAACTAGGCTTGGATGCAGAGGGCATTTTAGAAAAAGTAAAACGATTTCTCACGCTTTAACTCCTCCCATATTATAAGGCACTTAGCTTAACTTTAGCAGCTAAGTGTCTAATTGTTTAACAGCTCTTTTTAAGAATAAAAATTAAAATCAACCAAAACAACAGGTTATACTTTTGGCTTAATTTTTGCTTAACAAACAGCAAATGGATATGTCTTAAATTTAGCTTCTGGAATCGTGATGAAACACATATTACCTAAACTATCACTAGTAGCCTTAACTTTTGCATTTGGTACCAATGCCAGTGTAATAACTTTAACCGACACAAATAACGTCACCTCAAATGGCAATTGCTCAACCTCTTCAGTGCAAATTACTCAGATTGTTGAGAACTTAGGTGGCGGTAATACCGGCGATACTGTTTTTACAACAGATAATGACCCAGCGACTGATGATGCTCTACATGCTACTAAATGTTTAGGTTACATCACTAGCCCTCATAACGACTGGGGTAATCTTAATAAAGATTATGATCCGAGCACAGATACATTAGCCAATAATAACGGCGCACTAGGTGAAGGCTTGCTTAACCAAGAAGCCAATAAAGACGGTAATTATATTGGTGGTAGCTTCTTCTTAGATCATCCAAACGACAGTCTGGTTGACTTAAATAACGATGGCACAGCCGATGATCCAGGTTGGATAAGACTTGGCGGTATTGGTGATTACGACGATGGCGCTACTTTTGAGTACGAGTACATCAACGGTTTTAATCTCTCACAAGTAATCAACTTTGTCTTGTCTGGAAATAATAACGGCAATTGGAGTTTATCAGTTGATCCAGCAGCTATCCCCGCTGCTACTAACGCCTTGGGCAGACCTACGGTGTTTGACCATTTAGCGTTCGTAATCAAAGGACCAAACCCTAAGAGTGGTGAAGACACCTCTGGCTGGGCGATTTATGACTTCAATTTTTATGATCTTATCGACGGTGGCTTAGATATCAGTTTAGGTGATACTGCCTACAACTTCGAAGGTACTTGGGATTACAATGCGGTTTCTCACTTCAGTATCTGGGCGCATGATCCTCCTGCAGCAGAAACAACATCAGTGCCTGAACCATCATCATTATTAATTTTGTCATCAGGCTTACTCATGATGACTTTAAGACGAATTAAACGCTCTTAATACACGATTTTAAGAATCTTAAAACAAAAATGCCAATCAATCGATTGGCATTTTTTTATGAACTTTTTACTTAAATATTATCATAGCTCTGTTTTGAACTTATCCACACTGCTATCTAACTTAACAGCAAGATCGGCAACCTTTTGTGAATAACTTAACGTCGATGATGATTTTTCGCTCGTCAAACTACTTTGTTCCATCACTTCATGAATACTTGAATTAATGTCGTTACTCAAACGATTCTGTAATCGCGCAGAATCGGCAATATCTGAGCTCATCTTATGCATTTGCTCAATTGCCTGATTGATCAACAATAAGGTTTGTAGCAATTGCTGAGTGTCTTGCTGACAATCACTTGCCTCATTACGACCAAGATCAATCTCATTGACTACTTGTGATGTTTGTTGCTGTAACGAGCCGATCATCGAGTTGATTTCTGCCGTCGATTCTTGCGTTCTGCTGGCCAACATTCTCACTTCATCAGCAACAACAGCAAAGCCTCTACCTGCTTCACCCGCACGAGCAGCTTCTATCGCTGCGTTCAAAGCTAATAAATTAGTTTGATCAGCAATGCTTTGAATAGTTTCTAAAATACCGCCAATATTGGTTGATTCTTTGTGTAATTTCGCCATTAAATTTGACGTTGCCTCAAGCATAGCGGCCAATGAATGAACCCTATCGTTGGTACTTTGCGCCATACCTTTAAGCTGATCACTTTGATTGAGTGCTTCAGCCATCTGACTTTCTGCATCACTACTTTTCTCTAAAACTACATCAGCGCTGTCACTGAGCTCAGCAGTGATATTGGTAACCTGTTCTACCGTCGATTTTTGCTCACCAAGCGCCTGAGTGACTTCTTTAATCTCTTGGCTAGATTGTGACGCCGCACTGTTTAATTGATGAGAGTTATTACTGATTTCGGCAATCAGATCTTTGAGATAGCTAACGACGTTATTAATGTTTTTAGACAGTTGGCCATACTCGTCATCAGAATCGTCACGTAATCTGCGAGTCAAATCGCCTTGACTTACGGCATTGAGCACTTTGTTGATACGGGTAAGTGGTTCAATCATGGTGCGGATCGTGGCAAAGGCAATACCACTACCAATACCTAACACTAAAACGAGAATTAAAACGGTATTAGTTTCACCTTGAGCAACGTTGTCAGATAATTCTTTTTGCACCCTTGCGAGGTTGCTATTTACCTTAGCTAACAAATTATCAATAGTCGCTATCGCTTGCTGTGAAACCTGCTCAGAGGCTAGTAAGCTGTCCTCTAAACTAGCGATATTATTTAGTTGCTGGAGTTTAATTTTAAAAATATTTTGATCGTTATTCAGTAGCATTTTCGACTTTTGATATTCATCGACAAACTGTTCGATTAAACCATCAGTATCGTAGCTTTCTCCCAAGCGGGTAAGAAATTCAATTAACCGATCAAGGTTATCAATCGCGGTATTAATCACATCTTGTGAATTTTGTACTTCTTGGACATCGGTTAAATTGATCACCACCTTGGTCGAGTCAATCAAATTGAATAAATAACCTTCTATTTGTCCCGCGGCACCAGCAATGCGATCAATATCTCTTTGTCGCTCGGAATCTTCTAAGTAAGTTAAATCAATTAAGATTGCACCTGCTTCATCTAGATGGGCAGCGAGTTGTTGTTCATAAGCGATTAAATCATCGTTGGCTTGTAAAACTGCAGCGCGATAGTTTTTCATCGTTTCAACTGAGGAAACAAACTCGTCGTACTGACCTTTAAAAACTTTAATGTCAGCGCCCATTTGGTTGGCACTGAGCAACTGATTCAAGGTCTTTTCTAACTTGTTTAGTTCTGCTTCTTGTTGAGCGAAAACGTTATAGGTCTCCTCAAGTGATTGCTTATTCCTTGCATAAGGCAATAAACTTGCCTGTTTTGCTTGCTTGAGTAGTTGGATTTGAATATCGCTACTCGTTTTTTGAATGGGAATTGCCGAGCCTTCTATTTGGCTAGTCGCCTGCTCGACATTAGATAAAATCCTCAAATACAAGACACTGGCTAATAAAGTCAGTAGCAAAATAATTGAGAAGCCGATAATGATTTTATGGGCAACTTTGAACTTCATAGAGAACGCCTTTTAACACACTGCTGTTATAATTATTATTGATTCCTCCTTATTGGAGGTATGACCACATAGTAACCAATTAGTCAGCAAATATAAATATTCCACCGTAAATCAATAACATTATTTTGACTTTTGTTATAAGTAATCCGTCTAATAATTTTTAAGCAAAAAAAAGCGGGGTCAGCATATATTCATCCTGACCCCGCATATTATCTCTTAACAGTTCGTTTATTCAGCAATATACTCAACAACTTCCAGACCAAAACCAGAAAGAGAATGGTATTTCGTCTGCGAACTTAGCAAGCGCATTTTACGGACACCCAAATTAGCTAAAATTTGCGAGCCAACACCAACGTTGCGAGAGCCTACGTGACGCTTTACTTCTTTAACGGTTTCACCATTATCTTGTTTAGCGTACTTTTGTACCTGCTCGATAAGTGATTGAGGTGATTCGTGTTTACCCAGTAATACTAATACCCCGCCCTCTTTGGCAATACGCTCTAAAGCATTGCCAATCGGCCACTTGTTAACGCTGTCGCGCTGACTAAACAATAAGTCTCTAAAGGTGTTTTCTAAATGCACACGCACTAAAGTAGGCGCTTCAGGATCAATATCGCCTTTAGTTAGGGCAAAGTGTGCTTGCCCATCAATGGTGTCTTTAAACACTGTTAAATCAAATTCGCCAAAAGCCGTTGGTAATTTGCACGATGAAACGCGTTCAATCGTAGTTTCATTAGCATTGCGATATTCGATTAAATCAGCAATTGTGCCCATTTTGACACCGTGCTTTTGCGCGATAACTTCTAAATCAGGACGACGCGCCATTGTGCCGTCTTCATTGAGGATTTCAACGATGACTGCCGCTGGCTCTAAACCAGCTAAACGTGCTAAATCAACACCGGCTTCCGTGTGGCCCGCGCGATTTAATACGCCGCCATCTTTAGCGATTAACGGAAAGATATGACCTGGTTGAACAATTGAATGCTCATCGGCATTTTTATCAACGGCAGCTAAAATTGTTGTCGCGCGATCTGCCGCAGAAATCCCCGTAGTTACGCCCTCTGCTGCTTCAATTGATACCGTAAAGTTGGTGGTGAATTGCGCGTCATTTTTTTCCACCATTAATGGCAATTTCAATTTCTGACAACGCTCTTTTGACATTGGCATACAAATCAAGCCACGGCCATGTGTCGCCATAAAGTTAATCGCTTCTGGCGTTACCAGTTCAGCCGCCATAATAAAGTCGCCTTCATTTTCACGATCTTCGTCATCCATTAAGATGACCATCTTTCCTTGAGCGATATCTTCAATAATTTCCTGTGGGGTATTTAATTGCATGGCAACCTCTTTTATTTGATAAACCCGCTACGCGCTAGTAATTCTTCGGTCACGTTGCTTGACGCATCGTGGTGCTTGTTGTCTTTTTTCATTAATAATCGTTCGATATAACGAGCCATTACATCGACTTCGATATTTACTTTTGTACCACTGCTATAGCTCGGCATGATGGTTTGCTCAGCGGTATGAGGCACTATCGTCAAACGAAATTGATCTTCGGTTAAACTATTGACCGTTAAGCTGACGCCATCAACCGTGATAGAGCCTTTTTCAGCAATATAAGGTGCGATATCACTCGGCATGGCAAGCCAGTAATCTTTGGCATTGCCATTATCGTTTATCTGAGCGATTTCAACCACCGCATCAACATGGCCAGATACTATATGACCGCCAAATCGCGTGGTTGGTAACATCGCTTTTTCAAGGTTAACACGTTGGCCTACGCTATAGTTGGCAAAGCCAGTGCGCTTTAGCGTTTCATTAGAAACATCGGCGCTAAAGTGTTTGTTATCAAAATCAACAACCGTTAAGCAAATACCATTAGTAGCGATGGAGTCACCAAGTTTTACATCACTCATGTCAAGCGAGCCAACCTCAAGTGTAATGCGCGCTCCCATTGACGAGATATTAATGGCTTTTACCGTGCCTATCGCTTCAATAATTCCAGTAAACATAGTTTAACTCTCTGTTATTTTGGCAACGATTTTAATGTCATTGCCGACCATCGTCATTGACGTTATGGCCAATTGTTTGGCTTGTGCTAGTTGCTGTACCGATGGCATTTCAATCAGGTTTTTACCATCGCCGCCAATGAGTTTAGGCGCTTGATATAAAATAAGTTCATCGATTAACGATTGCTCAATAAACGCACCTGCAAGGGTCGCCCCACATTCTACTAGGATATCATTGAAGCCCCGCTTAGCTAATTGTTGCAAACAATCGGCTAAATCGATTTGTCCTGATGCACTTTTTACCGTGATATGTTCGACAAAATGTGGCCACTGATGTTTGTTTTCAAGGCCAGTTCCAACAATTATTATTTTTGACGAGATTGAAAATAACTCGAGATCAGGTGTTAAGCGATTCTTGCTATCTAGCACAACTCTCACCGGTTGCCTTAGCTTCTCTTCTGGATAGCTGTTTTTTAAATCGCCTAATTGCTGCCAACGCACATTCATTTTCGCGTTATCGGTGAGTACAGATTGTGCAGAGGTTAACACCGCGCAACTTTGCGCTCGAAGTCGTTGCACATCTTCACGCGCCTGCTCACCAGTAATCCACTTGCTCTCACCACTAGCCATTGCTGTTTTACCATCTAGGCTTGCTGCAAGTTTACAACGCACATAAGGCATTGCAGTTCTCATTAACTTTATAAAACCTGGGTTTAAAGCCTCTGCCTGAGCTTCTAACACGCCAACCGTTACTTCAATACCAGCCTCTTCAAGCAGCTTAATGCCATTACCAGAAACCTGAGGGTTTGGATCAACCATAGCCACTACGACGCGTTTTACTTGTGCATTCACTAGACCTAATGCACATGGCGGCGTTCGACCATAGTGGCTGCACGGCTCAAGTGTTACATAAGCGGTTGCGCCAATTGCTTGCTCGCCGGCACTGTCTAACGCGTGTACTTCGGCGTGACCTTCGCCGGCTTTTTCGTGAAAGCCTTGGCCAACGATTTCACCATGGTTAACGATGACACAGCCCACCCTTGGATTCGGTGATGTTGTGAAGTGGCCTTTTTTGGCTAAATCAATCGCCAATTGCATATATTGGCGGTCGATATCAGCTTGTGACTGTTGAATGTCTTTAGTCATCATCTAACCGAGCGATTTCTTCACCAAATTCGCGAATATCTTCAAACGAACGATACACCGAAGCAAAGCGAATATAAGCAATTTTATCGAGCTTTTTCAGTTGCTCCATTAAGATATTACCGACCATTTCGCTATCAACTTCACGCTCGCCTGTTGCGCGTAATTGCGATTTCAATTTGTTGATTGCGTTTTCGGTTTCTTCAACACTAACGGGGCGTTTTTCAAGCGCGCGCACTAAACCGTTTCTTAGCTTATCTTCGTTAAACGGCTCACGTGAACCGTCGCGTTTAATAATACGCGGCATCAATAATTCAGCCGTTTCAAAGGTGGTGTAACGCTCATGACACTTTACACATTCTCGACGACGGCGAATTTGGTGGCCATCAGCCACTAATCGCGAGTCGATAACTTTGGTTTCTTGAGCAGAACAAAAGGGACAATACATAATGATTTACAAACAAAAATGGCCGCTAACTGCGACCATTTTAAACTAATTGCATAAAAAATGTGGAATTAGTTTGTTTTTAAAACGCGATTAACCGTATACCGGAAAACGCTTACATAAAGCCGTAACTTCTTCGCGAACTTTGGCGATAACATCTTGGTTTTCAATGTCATCTAAGATGTCACAAATCCAGCCAGTTAACTGCTTAGTTTCTTCAATACCAAAGCCACGGCGAGTAATTGCAGGTGTACCTAAACGAAGACCAGAAGTAACAAATGGCGAACGAGGATCGTTTGGTACAGAGTTTTTGTTTACGGTAATGTGCGCATTACCTAACGCAGCATCTGCGTCTTTACCTGTGATATCTTTGTCGATTAAATCAAGTAATAACAAGTGGTTTTCAGTGCCGTTAGATACCACTTTGTAACCGCGCTCTTGTAACACAGCGACCATAGCTTTAGCGTTGTCTAAGACTTTTTGTTGGTATGCTTTGAACTCTGGCTCCAATGCTTCTTTAAACGCTACCGCTTTAGCAGCGATTACGTGCATTAATGGACCACCTTGACCACCAGGGAAGACCGCAGAGTTTAACTTTTTGTAAACTTCTTCGTCACCACAACCAGAAACGATTAAACCACCACGTGGGCCAGCTAATGTTTTGTGAGTAGTTGTTGTTACAACGTGTGCATGTGGTACAGGGTTAGGGTATAAACCAGCGGCTACTAAGCCAGCAACGTGTGCCATATCTACCATGAAGTAAGCACCAACACTGTCTGCGATTTTACGCATACGTGCCCAATCAACAATACCTGAGAACGCTGAGAAACCGCCAATGATCATTTCTGGTTTGTGCTCTTGTGCTAAACGCTCAATTTCTTCGTAATTAATATCGCCTGTTTCAGGGTGTAAGCCGTATTGAATTGCTTCATATGATTTACCTGAGAAGTTAACGTGTGAACCGTGCGTTAAGTGACCACCATGCGCTAGGCTCATACCTAATACTTTGCCGCCTGGCGTTACTAACGCTTGGAAAACTGCAGCATTTGCTTGAGAACCAGCATGCGGCTGCACGTTTGCGTAATCTGCACCAAATAATTGCTTAGCGCGTTCGATTGCTAATGCTTCGGCTTTATCAACATACTCACAGCCACCGTAATAACGCTTACCTGGGTAACCTTCTGCGTATTTGTTAGTTAATTGAGAGCCTTGAGCTTCAAGAACGCGCGGGCTACAGTAGTTTTCAGATGCAATTAGTTCAATATGCGCTTCTTGACGAGCGGTTTCGTCAGTCATTGCTTGGTACAATTCTGCATCGAAATCTGCGATGTTCATATCACGAGTAAGCATGTTTTATCCTCAGTAAATAGGTTAGCTTGATAAAGTTTTTTTCTAGCGAAAATTTTGGCGCTT
The DNA here is from genome assembly GCF_014898095.1 of Thalassotalea sp. LPB0316. Lineage (NCBI taxonomy): Bacteria > Pseudomonadati > Pseudomonadota > Gammaproteobacteria > Alteromonadales > Colwelliaceae > Thalassotalea > Thalassotalea sp. LPB0316. The sequence continues at coordinate 1,388,896 of NZ_CP062946.1, read as the reverse complement.
ATTGTGCCTTAAGCGTTACTTTTTGTACACGTAAAAAAGCGCCTGAGTTAGGTTATTTTTGTCTAATTATGAGCTAAAAGTTTTCACTATTAGCGACAAATTCTTATATGAGCTTGGCTAACATTTCGAATCACCAATCAAACACACAATTAAATATAAAAACCACACCACAAAACAAAATATAATTCAACATTAATAATTTAACAAGAATTTTAAGCGAACAATAGCCACCATTTCAAAATATACCACACCGCTCACAGGTCAAGACACCATAAAAAAACGGGCTACTCTATTCGAGTAACCCGTTTTTGATACCAGTCTAGCGTAAGCGATTAGCTTAGCGCCAATACCACTTTCTCTGATTTCAATCGCTCGGCCATGACTTTAACCAAAACTACCGTCAGTAAAACGGTAATTAACCCGGTAAAGAGTAATACGTCAATACCAACGGGATCGCCCTTAAAAATGTCTTCCATGATCAAGTACTGACCGGAAATTGGTGCCCAATTGAGCCACTGTGGTCGATCGTCCATCATAGATAAGGCAAATGGCACCATACCCGGTAAAATAATGATCATAGAAACCAGCGACTGAGCTTCTTTGAAGGTTTTTGCACTAAAGGCAAAAAATAGCTGTAGCGATGATGCGAAAAAGCATACCGGTATCAAGACGACTAATAGTGAAATCGCCGTGCCAAAATCTAAGCTAAAGCTCAAACCTAGTTCACTTAAATCGACAAAATTCATCGAAATCACCGATAAAATGAGCATTAGTACTATCGCAGTAATAGCTATTGTTGTTGCCGCAAGCAACTTAGCTACCACCACTTTCATTGTGCTAACCGGCTGACACAACAAGATTTCTAAAACATTGCGTTCTCGCTCACCTGCACTGGTATCAATAGCTACCGATAAGCCAGCCATAAAGGCACCGAATAACAAATAAATACCTAACATCATCGTAATAAACGACGCATTAGAACTAGGTTGCTGTGTGTCTTGCTCGTTTAAATCCAGTGGTTTTAACAAGTTAATATCAATACCGCGTAACAACACTCGCTGATAGGCTATTTGGCGTGAATACCCATAAATAGCATCGCGCACGCGACGGATAGTCGTACGGTGTGATTGCTCACCGTAATCAGCACGCAACACCAAGCCTACTGTTTTACCTGCTTGTAAGTCTTCTTTAAAGGTCGCAGGAATAATTAATTCAATGTTGCGTTTTTGCCACAACTGTTTGTCGGCTTCATCAACTTCAGATAACGGGAAGATATTGTTTTCTGCCAGGTGTTTAACCAATTTAGGCGCGTATTCGCCACCAGATAAATTAACGTAAGCAGGTGGCGTTTCAACCGATTGTTTAATGGCAAATTCAGACATCACTATCAACATGATAGGGGCTATGAACGCTATACCAAAAGCAGCTAGTAACGCGCGTTTATCGCGAAATGCTTCCTTGAGCTCCTTCGAAAGCAAGGCTTTTAATTGCATCATGCGGCAACTCCTTCATCTGAACCGATGATTTTAACAAAGGCATCTTCAAGTAGCGCCTCACCGGCTAAATCACAAAGCTCTTGCGGTGTACCTTGAGCGGCCAACTTACCATTAGCAACAACAATAACGCGATCACACAAGGCTGCGACCTCTTGCATGACGTGTGATGAAAATAAAATACAATGCCCCTGTGCTTTATATTTGCTCAAATAGTTGCGCAAAATCCGTGTACTCATCACATCTAAGCCTCGAGTTGGCTCGTCCAAGACAAAGTTTTTCGGTTTGTGAACGAGTGCTTGTGCTAGTGTCACCTTCATTCGCTGCCCCTGAGAAAAGCCAACGGTTTTGCGATGTGCTAACTCTTCCATTTCTAACTCTTTTAGTACTTCGTCGATGGCTTGCTTTTTAGCGTCACCAACTAAGCCGTGAATACTGGCAAAGTAATCAATTTGCTCGTAGGCCGTTAAGCGCTCATATAAGCCAAATTTGTCGGGAAAGATACCGAGCTTGCCGCGAGCGACCAATGGCTCTTTGGTCACATCGATACCATCTATTGTCGCACTACCTTGGTCCGCCTTTAACAACCCGTAAAGCGTGCGTAAACAAGTGGTTTTACCCGCGCCGTTTGGCCCTAAAATCCCAGTAATCTCACCGTCTTTAGCGGTAAACGACAATCCCTCTAGCGCGGTAACATCCTTAAACTTTTTATGTAAATTATTGACTTCAATCATATCCTTTCCTTAGCTGTTACCGTTGAGGTTAGTAATAAAAGTCTCATCAGCGATTTCTGTTAAACAGGTCTCGTCAATTGCTTGGGGATCTTTATCCGTTAAAAATTGATCAACAAGATCGATCGCACATTCGCTAGTCACTACGATATGTGAGGCATTTTTTACAACAATATGTCGAGAATTAGGCAATGATTTATCACTAAAATCACCATTACTTGGCGGTGTGACGGGATCTAACTTCCCTGAGAGAATTAACGTTGGGATATTCGCGGTAACTGGCTCAAAATATTGAGCTTCGTAGTCAAATTTAGGCCAATTAGTGCAGGCTAAATGCCAGTTTTTCTGTGCTTCATCTCGACCAAAACTGTTTTTCGCGTCTTCCGACCACTGGTTTTGTTTAACTCGTGGGTAGTCTTCATTACACAAAATATTAAATAACAAGCCAGCGTGAATTTCACCGGGATTATCTCCACTAGTTTGCGCAAGTAAACCCGCGAGAGGCAAGTAATTGCCGAGGTAGGCCTGATGAATAACCAGAGGTACGAATTGGCGTCCTTGTATAGAATATAGCTGTAATCTCAATGTACTGATCAACTTGGCCCGGTCAATCACAAATTGTGTTGGTGTGCCAAGCGTTGGATGCATCATATCAACACGTACAGGCTCAGCTTCAACTCGAGCGAATAACGCTTGAAACTCTTCATCAAGGTTCGGAAATGCCTGTTTACAATTGGCGTCTAGTTGGCAATTTTCGAGTAATAAGTTATACGAGCGCGCCACGGATTGACCAAACAAGCCAATAGGTACTTCAACAGGCCCGACACTATCAAGCACAACAGCTTCAAGACTTTCAGGGAACATATTCATGTAAACTAGCGCAGCCCTTGTGCCGTATGAACCGCCATACAAGCTGAGTTTATTCCAGCCTAAAGCCGCGCGAATATTATCAAAATCACGAATCGCATTCGGCGTACTGTAATGAGCTAAATCGACCGTGAAGTTAGCACGGCAATCGAGCATATCTTGCTCTGACATATCACCATGGAGATCTTCATAGAGCTTAAAATCTTCCATGTTACTACATTGCAAACCATTAGATTGGCCGGTACCTCGTTGATCAACCACTATGATGTCGCGGGTTTTTAATACTTCACTAAACATTTGGCGGATGTTACCCGCCATTTGCGCAGCTGCTTGACCCGGGCCACCGGCCAAAAACATCAATGGTGTGAGCTGCTTACTATTGTCCAGCGCTGGTATAATAACAAAGTGAACATCGAGTTGAGATTCGTTTGGTTGTTGGTAGTTTTCAGGAACAGTTAACGTGCCACAACGCACTTTTGATCGAATACCGTCGACGTGGCAATCTTCAACTTTTAACGCCGAATGAGAAGATTCTTCTGCAATCGACACCCCTGAAATACTGAACAAAAGACCAAAGCTGAAAAGCGACTTCCAGATTTTTTTCATTAGTTTTCATTCCTTTATTTTATTCGCCACCATAGTCTAATGTGACTTATGCGAATTACAACCACTTTAACATTACATTTACATTTGTTTTCACAAATAACCAACTGATAAGACCATCAAAATTTTCATTAAAAATCAGTTTCAATGTTTAGCAAATAGAGTTACAGTGTGAAAACTTTCAAGTCATCAGTTTAAGGGCAATCTATGGAACTAAATCAGTGGGTTGATGAGCTATTTGAAGTTTTTGATGAAGATAAAGACGGCGTCATTAGCAGAAGCGAATTTGTCGAGCTTATCGACTGCTTGCTGCAAGACAAAGGGATTCGCATGTGTGAAAGTATCTTTCATCAGTTTGATAAAAACCACAGCAACTCAATTTCAAAAGACGAGTTGCGTGAGATGGTCATTGATCTAGCCCTCTAAATCCCCGATAAGCCGATAAAAGTTAATCATTTTTTTGTCGTTTTGAAAATTCTTAGCTATACATTTATATACTGTATTAAATACTTATCAATGTGTAGCTATGCCGCTTTCTTTTCTTAAAAATTCAGTAAAACCTGTTCAGCCGCCTTGGAAAATCGTCATAGTCGACGATGAAGAAGATATTCACACGGTAACCAAGATGGCGCTCAAGCGTTTCACCTTAGATGAACGTTCACTAACGTTTTTACACGCATATTCTGGCGCCGAAGCAAAAGAACTCCTGAGCAAAGAAAAAGATGTCGCGCTGGTTTTTCTCGATGTCGTGATGGAAACTGATGAGGCCGGTTTAGATGTTGCTCGCTGGATGCGTCAAGACCTCAAAAACTACTTTACCCGTATCGTATTACGCACAGGTCAGCCGGGGCAAGCACCAGAAGAACAAGTCATTGTTGATTACGATATTAACGACTACAAAGAGAAAACAGAACTCGACCGAAAAAAGTTATTTACCACCGTTTTCGCGGCGCTTAGAGCCTATCGCGATATCATAAAAGTAGAACAGGCTAGAAAGTATCAAGAGCTCTATCGTTCCGGCCTAGAGAGAGTGATTAACTCGACCTCTCAAGTACTGGAAAAGCGTACCCTTCAACACTTTTTCAATGGTTTATTACAGCAAGTTATGTCGATTTTGCGGATCGATGAAGAAAGTATGCTAGTGCAAGTTGAAGGAATCAGTGCCGTCTATGAAGAAGATGATTATGAAATTATTGCTCATATTTCACCCGAAGACAACGAACCTGATATCGACGACAATATTTTGCGCTATCTCAATAAAGCGGTGCAAGAAGGCAAAAGTATTCACGAAGACGATGTTCTTGTTGGTTACTTTCCAAGTCACAGTAGTAAAGTTAGCTTACTGTACTTAAAAGGTATCGAAGAATTGAGCGATATTGATGCTCAATTGCTGCAAATCTTTTCGGGTAATGTCACGCTAGCTTTTGACAACTTATTGCTTAACCGTGAAATTATTGAAACGCAAGAAGAGCTGATCTATCGCTTAGGTGATGTTGTTGAATCGCGCTCAAATGAAGCGGGTAATCACATTCGACGCATGTCTGAAGTCAGTTATATGCTAGCAATCGAATACGGACTCCCCCAAGAAGAGGCTGAACTGTTAAAGCAAGCAGCCCCTATGCACGATATAGGTAAAATAGCGACGCCAGATAGAGTGTTGCTCAAACCCGGTAGATTAGACGATGACGAAATGGACATCATGCGTCAACATCCCAATGTTGGTCACGATATTTTGGAAGGTTCTCAACGTCCGATTCTCAAGGCTGCAGCAATTATTTCACAGCAACATCACGAGAAATACGACGGTACGGGTTACCCCAACGGGTTAAAAGGTGAAGAAATTCATATTTTTGCTCGCATTGTTGCGGTCGCTGATGTGTTTGACGCACTGACCCATAAGCGTTGTTACAAAGAAGCATGGCCTATCGATAGAGTGATAAAACTGTTTAATGAAGAAGCAGGTAAACACCTAGATGCTAAAATCGTTCAAATTATGTTAGATAACATCGATAAAGCACTCGAAATCAACGCTATTTATCAAGATAAATAACACCACCTTGAAAAATCCACACCTGATTAGATTAGGGGTCAGTGATTAGATTAGGGGGTCAGAATTAGCTAACTCTGACCCCTAATCTAATCAACTAGTTATTCCACAGGGCTTACTGGAAACTTGATCATGAAAGCTAAGCCCTTACCTACCGCACTTTTAGCTTGAATTTTACCGTGGAGGGCATTAGTCACTAAGTTATAGACTAAATGCGTGCCTAAGCCACTGCCACCCGAGCCCCGTTTGGTGGTATAAAATGGGTCAAATAGTTTTTCAAGCGCTTGATTATCCAAACCATTACCGTCATCTTGATAACGCATTAAAATAAAGCCATTGCGCTCTTCAACATGGATCAGGATATTCCCTTGTTCAATTCCCTCAAATGCATGGATATACGAATTCAATATCAAATTACTCAATACCTGGGACAGTGCGCCGGCGTTCGCTCTAATCGAGATATGAGTCGGGCACTGCACGGTGATAATGTGTTTCTTCTTTTTCAACGTCGGCCTAAGTGACAGTATCACCCCGTTAATGTATTGCTCTAGTTCGATGTCTCGCACGCTATTTGATGATTGATCAACGGCCACTTGCTTAAAACTATTCACTAAATCAGCTGCTCGTTGCATATTGGTCGTTAATATTTGGCCAACTTGTTTAATCTCGTCAAAAAAATCATCAAGCTGATCTTGTGTTAGCGTTTCTTCTTCGAGCGATTTCTTAACGTCGTGATACTCCTCCATTAAATGGCTCACGCCGGTGACACAAATCCCTAAAGGGGTATTGATTTCATGAGCAATACCGGCAACTAAACCGCCAAGTGATGCCATTTTTTCTTTTTGGATCAGCTCTTGTTGAGTTTTCTTCAAGGCGTTTAACGTTTCATTAAGATCTCTATTTTGCTGTTCCAAAACCCGATGTTGTCGGGCTAGCTTTAATTGTGAATCTTTGCGCATCTGTTTGTTTTGCATTGACTCAGCGGCCTTTGCGACATGGTTTGCTACGAAATTAAGTAGCTTCATATCCTCCTCAGAATAAATGACATCTGCATCATAGCTTTGGACAACTATTAAACCATGTACGATATTCGATGAAATCATTGGCGCTCCTAGCCAACAGCTGTATTCTTGAGGGCCGGCAACTTCGTTAATAAAGCCATTGCGCACCAAAGCTTCAACATCTTGGGGAAACACCCTCTGTGCTTGCCTGGTTTTAATAATGTATGAACTTAAACCGTTACCAAGCGGCAATGAAAAGCCCATTTCACGATCGGGTTCTTTTTCATCGATATAATACGGTATGGTTATAATGTTTTCAGCTTCGTCGAACAGTGCAATATAAAAGTTTTTTGCCAGCAACAACGTCTTAATGATCTCATGCACCTTAATATAAAGTTGTGACATCGGGATTTCGTCATTAACCAGGGAGGCGATTTGATACAGTGCCACTTGCAGCTTTTCCGAGTGCTCTTTTTCCCTGAGCTGCTTTTCTAATTGCTCGGTGCGCTCTATAACCAATAATTCAAGCCCCGCTACTCGAGTATGTTTATCAACAGCGGAAGCGACAATACTGCCGAAAATTCGAAAAAGCCTTTGGTCTTCATCGCTGTAATCAATATTCTCATTGTAACTTTGAATGACCATCGCCCCTAAGCACTCATTGTTCCTATCAATCAGCGGCATACCAAGCCAATGATGAGAACGCTCACCAAAGCCCCACATCTCCCCTTCTTTCTCAGCAACGGGCCCAACACCTGATTTCATTTCTAACGGTTTCTTATGCTTGATCACCCAAGCTGTGGGTGAAAGATCAGGTGAAGATAATTCAATGGTATAAATCGGACAAAGTGCATTCTCGCGCTCATCAACTTCGTAAATAAAGCTAATGGTGTTGTCTTGCTTGTTATATTTGGCAAGATAAAAGTTTTCAGCGTAAACCAATGAATTGAGTTGGTTGTGCACTTTTTCAATGTAATCAACTAATGATTTTGCATAGGGAAAGTACTTATCGAGCTCAAATAGAGCGGCTAAGATTTTCTCTAATCTGGCTTCGCGGGCGCTTGGCATAAGAAAACTGACTACCTTTATTTTTTAAAAACCAATATAAAGCATAGTCAAGCATCAATGTTTTTACGAATAGATCACCAAGAAAAATAAACAGTTAGAGACAAAAAAGCCGATTACTTAACCTAAGTAATCGGCACTGTGGTCATTGTTAAACAATTTGTTTAGAAAGTGACGTTATACTGTACTGCAACAAGGATAGCATTACCCTCTGACGTATACTGCCATTGGGTGTTGCCAAGTACAGGCGCTAAGCTCGGCGGTAATTGACCAGCTACTTGCTCTAACAACGCATCTTCTTCTTTCAAGTTAACTTTATCGCCGTCAACAAACGCTAAGGCAAAATCAATCATACCTTTAGTTTTAAGTTTGTATGTAGCACCTGCAGTTAACCACTTTCGATCGCTATCTGGAATTGAAATTGATGGATGTGCTGTCGAAGCTGATTCATCATATGCAAGACCCGCGCGTAATGTTAATGCTGGGCTATATTCATGAGTAACACCGATTGCATAGCGCATAGTGTTATTAAAGTTCTCTTCTTTAGTGAATACGGGTGAAGATGGATCGGCATAAATATAGGCCTCTAGGGTTTCAAAACTGCTCCAGCCTGTATACATGGCACTGTAGTGAAAAGCCGTTTTGTCACTAATTTTATGGTAACCAGAGAACTCAAAAACCTCAGGTAAATCAATAACTAGATGGCCAGCTTGAGTCACGCCATCGACGCCTGTGTACTCTCCGTCAAAATCAATTTCGGTGGCACTGCGGTAATTAAAGCCAAGGCGGTTATTTTCATCAATATCGTATGTCGCACCAATATTCCAACCAAAACTAACATCGTCACCTTCCATGCGAATAAGTTCAGTTTCACGTGGTACTGGTGGCACTAATTGGCCCAACATCGGATGAGTAATACCGTTTTCTAATACTGCCCCAGCATGACGGATTAACTCTGCTTGACCGTAAATAACATTAACGCCCAAACCAACAGAAAATTTTTCATTGATTTTGTATGAACCGCTCAAGTTTGCATTTAACGTCAATAAGTCAGTTGTACCACCTATTGAGCCTGCGACATAATCGTTGTCGTAAACAGACGCTAAACCAAAGTTAGAGTTAACTCCCAGACCCCAAACAAACTTTTCATTAACAGGGTTTACGTAGTAAATAGCAGGAATTACTGCAGGAGGCACAACGCCATTAAAATCCATTTGGCTAACATCAAAATCTGGCCCAAGAATATCTGGCGCGTCTACGCCCTTAACATCGACACCCGGATCGACGTAAGTGGCAACAACTGACAATTGCGCACTATCAAACTGAGACATTAACGCAGGGTTTCTTGAAACTACTGAAGCGTTGTCTGCGATTGCGGCTTCTCCGGCGAATGCACGTCCTAATCCAGAGGCACTCGTTTCATTTAATTGAAATGCTGCTGAATGTGCGTTTATCGATGCTAGTAATATAGATGTTGCTAGCAATGTTTTTTGTAATTTCATACGACCTACTTGAAAATAAATAGCAGACAAATAACGCGAACTTCGTCGATTATGAGGTTATTTGCCGACAATAAAAATTTGAGGCGGGAATATAGCATATTATTTTTTGGGTTTTAATTACAAACCAGTTGCAATTTGTAACCAAAGGCTACGTATATCCAATTGTAGCTTAAATAAATCTCTATTATTGCTTTGGACTATTTCAGTCTAACGATAAGTTAGATGGGTAAAAATAATCTGAAATAGTTATTGAACAATGCTAGTAGCAAAGAAAATGATGCCTCGAGGCGGAGCATAAATGTCATGAACATTTATCAACAGACTCTGTCTGACCCGCAGGGCGAAATACATGGTTCTATGGAGTCATCGAACCGTTCGATGCGTCAAGAGGCATTTCTTAAAGGCAAAGGTTCTTATAATAAAGAGAATGGTACCTCGAGGCGGAGCATAAATGTCAGGAACATTTATCAACAGACTCTGTCTGAACCGCAGGGCGAAATACATGGATGTATGGCGTCATCGAACCGTTCGATACGTCAAGAGGCATTTCTTAAAGACAAAGGATCTTAAAATAAGAATGGTGCCTCGAGGCGGAATCGAACCACCGACACGGGGATTTTCAATCCCCTGCTCTACCGACTGAGCTATCGAGGCACATAGAAGTGCTAATAAATTTATGGGTATCTTAGAGAATGTTAACGCGTTGCGTTAATATCCCCTGCTCATCCCAAATTTCAGTAAATAACTGAAATTGTTCGGCTGCGCGCAAATCAGTGATTTGCATAAAACGCTTGCCTCACCCAACTGAGCTATCGAGGCACATAGAAGTGCTAATAAAAGCTTTAAGGCTTCATGGCGTTAAGGCTAGAGTACTAAAACGCTGCAAAGTAACGTCAAAAGCAGAGCCATCTTATAGTGCTTTGTATACTTCAGCAAGCGCTAATTTCTGATTTTGGTTTAAGTGGTTAATGTTCAATCAATGGCTGCACAATACAATGCTATTTAAAGCTCAAAGTCACCGAAATCTAAGCTATCGTCATGTAGCACTTTGGGCTTTTCAACAGGGTCAAATAGCGATGGCTGTTTAATTTGCTCAACTTCTTCTTGCTTAACTTTGATCGGCTTGCCATTTTTGCGTTTTATGCGCTGTTGGCAACGTTTAATCACTTTTTGTTTTTCGTCATTGTTAAAGTTGATCCAACTTTGTCGCTCTTCCCTTGTTCTCATACAGCCGAGGCAATAGCCTTTTTCGTCTGATTGGCAAATACCAACACACGGGCTTGGAACATCAAAAAAGTCGAGTTGTAAATCTGACATAGTAAACGCAAAACTACCAAACGAAAAAGCGTGAGGGTTAGTATAACCACCTCACGCCCTATTTTCCTAATAAGTCCTATTATTAAGCTAGTTTATCCGACGCAATGTGATAATCAGGATCTTCAATTACATTGACTTCTACTAGGTCGCCAGCTTTCTTAAGCAGCAATAAACACTCTTGGCTTAGGTGTCGTAAATGCAATTTTTTACCGCGTGACATATAGCGTTCAGCAAGTGTATCGATAGCCTCTATCGCCGAGTGATCAGCTACACGTGAGTTTTTAAACTCAACGATTACGTCATCAAGATCATTGTCCATATCAAACTGATCTAAGAAATGCGAAACCGAGCCAAAGAATAACGGACCGTTTACGTCATATACGGTTGAGCCATTATCGTCAGCTGTACGATTAACAATAACGTGTTTTGCGTGTTCCCAAGCAAAGACAAGTGCCGAGACAATAACACCAACAATAACAGCGACAGCTAAGTCAGTAGCTACAGTAACTGCTGACACTAACACAATGACGAAAGCATCAGCCTTTGGAATTTTCTTCATGATACGGAAGCTTGACCATTCAAACGTACCAATAACCACGATAAACATAACGCCAACAAGCGCAGCTAATGGCACCTGTTCGATTAAATCAGAAGCAAAAAGAATAAATGCTAATAACCCCAATGCAGCAGTAATACCAGATGCGCGACCACGACCACCAGAGTTTACGTTAATCATCGATTGGCCAATCATGGCACAGCCACCCATACCACCGAAGAAACCAGTGACAGTATTCGCTGCACCTTGCGCGACACACTCTTTATTACCACGACCACGTGTACCCGTTAATTCGTCGATCAGCGTTAACGTTAATAGTGACTCGATTAAACCTATTGCAGCTAGTACTAGTGCAAATGGGAAAATAATTTTAAAGGTTTCAAAGGTAAATGGCACATTTGGTATTGAAAACTGCGGTAAGCCGCCAGCAATTGAGGCCGCAGGATCGTTTGTCATATCGCGAACAAAATCAACAACCGTGCGCGCTTCTAAGCCTAAGCTTTGTACTAATAAGGTTACAACTACAATAGCAACTAACGACGAAGGCACAGCTTTAGTTAACTTAGGTAAAAAGTAAATAATCGCCATAGTTAATGCGACTAAACCAAGCATGGTCCATAACTGGCCGTTTTGCATCCAGACCATTTCACCTTCAGCGTTTGGTACTTTAAATTGGCCAAGTTGCGCAAGAAAAATAACAATCGCCAAACCATTAACAAAACCTAGCATTACAGGGTGTGGGACTAAGCGTATGAATTTTCCGAGCTTAAATACCCCTGCCAGTATTTGTAAAACACCGGTTAAAACAACGGTTGCGAACAGATATTCGACACCGTGAATTGCAACGAGGCTGACCATAACAACTGCCATCGCGCCTGTCGCCCCAGAGATCATACCGGGACGGCCACCAAAGATTGAAGTGATCAAACCAACCATAAAGGCGGCGTATAAACCGACTAAAGGTTCAACACCAGCGACAAAGGCAAAGGCTACGGCTTCAGGTACTAATGCTAAAGCGACCGTTAGACCTGACAAAACATCATTTTTTAAACTAGTAACCTTACTAGCATGCAATTCAAACATCGTTATCTCACGCTTGTTTTAACCATTGGTTAAAAAGAATAGTTAACAAGATAGAAAAATGCCTTATTTGCCGCAAATTAGCTGCCGACAATACATCTTAACATCTTAAATTTAGGGGGTTTTCAAGGGGCGTTGAGTCTACACTTTTTTGTTGAAAAGTCAATATCAGCTTACTTTTCAAACAAGTTGCCTTAACGTTTTATTTCAATATGCTTAACAATACTTTGGTTGAATTAATAACTGTGATAATTTGAGCTCAACAAGCACAATACGAGCACTTAGTATGCGTAATTTAGTAGCCGTTTCATTGTTTGGCGCATTCGCGTTAACGGGCTGTCAATCAACAAAAGCGACATTTGATATCAATGAAGATGTCGACTTTAGCCAAATCACCTCTTGCCAATTGTCAGAGCAACCCGCTCAAGAATTGGAGAATCCCGTTTTACTGTCAATGACACATCAAGCAATCAGTGAGCAAGTGATAGCGCAAGGTATCGCCCTGATTACTCAAGAAAGCCCTTGCCAAATAAGCTACAACCTAACTTATCAAGATAAACCTAATAACTCTTCGGTTAACTTTTCCTTTGGTACAGGCCGAACGACAGGCAACAGCTCTATTGGTATAGGTGTAGGTAAAACAATAGATTTACCAAGTGCCGAGACGATTATTACCACCATACACGTCAACGTTAGTTATGACCAAGTACCCGCTTGGTACGGGGCTTCGGCGTTCGATAATGAGCTTGACTTACCCACAAGCACACGGCAAAAACGAATTGATGAAACACTTGAACGCATTTTTAGCAACTTTCCAAGTACTCAAGCAAAGGAATGAGGCCATTACCCCCAAAGCAGATAAACAAATAGAAAATCAATGTCCGATTATCGCTAGTACTAACGATTAAAAGCGCTATAGTACCAGCAGTTTGACTAGCGAATAATACTAATGACAAATACTTTTCCCCTCACTTTGGCACAGCGCGAGCGATTTCAACGAGCACGGCTAAGCCAAGATGCGCGCTTTGATGGCAAGTTTTTCATTGGCGTGGTGACTACCGGTATTTTTTGTCGACCCATTTGCCGAGTCAAACCACCCAAAGAAGAAAATGTTCGCTACTACCCCAGTGCGATTATCGCTCAGCAACAAGGTTTTCGCCCTTGTAAGCGCTGTTTACCCGAGCTCGCGCCTGAAACACCAAGGCCGCTGTCACAAAAGCAACTACTCAACGCCTTGCTTAAACACCAAGGAAAAGTTGCCGCGGCAGCCAATTATTGTCAGCTTAGCGAACGACAATTTAGGCGAAAATTTACTGAGTTTTACCGATTATCGCCAAACATTTACTGGCAACAGTATCGACTGCTTAATGCGCTAAAGTTGTTGCGTAATTCCAATATGTCAATGACCCAAATCTGCTTCGCCAGCGGCTTTAGTAGTATTCGCCGGTTTAATGAAGCTATCCGTGAACTTTACGGTGAAACACCGAAACAAATAAGTACTAGGGAGCTCGCACCACCAAGTAAAACCATAGAAATTAAACTTCCCTATCAAGGCAAGTACGACTGGTCGCTGATGTTGTCATTTTTTTCTGCTCGGCAAATTAGTGACATAGAAACCGTCAGCCAAGTCAGTTATGCGCGCGTTTTTACTATTGATGGCGCACAAGGTATGTTCGAAGTGCATCACAGCCCAATTGAACAGGCGCTCGTGTTAAAGGTTGAGTGTACCGATCACACTGTACTACCTGAGCTTATTACTCGAGTCAGAAGAATGTTTGACCTAGATGTCAATCTTGAGCAAGTTCATCAAGCTATAGGTACGCACCCTCGTATCAAAAAGGTAATCGAGCAAACACCAGGCTTGAGGCTACCTGGCTGTTTTGACTTGTTTGAATTTACCATTCGAGCGATTCTTGGCCAACAAGTATCCGTCAAAGCGGCAACTACGTTGGCACAACGGATCTGTCTAAAATATGGCAAGACATGCCAAGAAAACTCACTTGGGCTAAGTTATCATTTCCCAGACAATCAAACATTACTCAATGCCGATTTTCTCGATATTGGCTTAACCCAAAGCAGGATCGATACCCTGAGATTGTGGTGTCAGTATTTTCACGATAACAGCCATGTGTTTAACTATTACCAAGATATCGATGAACTCCAACAAACCTTGGTTCAACTAAAAGGCATAGGCCCTTGGACGGTAAATTACATAGGCATGCGTGGCTTAAGCGACCCCGATGCCTTTCCAAGTGCTGACTTAGGTATTATCAAAGCGCTGAGTGAAAAAAATTGTGCTCCAAAAGAGCGCCTTAAAAACCGAGAAATAATTGATTTAGCAAAACAATGGCAACCTTGGCGGGCATACGCAGCGATTTATTTATGGCAATCACTCACATTAAATGACTAACAACATGTATTTTTCAACTTACCAAAGCCCATTTGGCAACATAGCACTAACGGCAACCGACAAGGGGTTAGCAGCCTTGGCATTTCAAGCGGGTGAGGCAGCAATTGAGCGAGACTTGAATTGGCAAACCGACGAACAAAAATTTAGCCAAGTTAAGCAGCAACTCGACCAGTATTTTACTGGCTCAAGGCGAGAGTTTGAGCTTGCGCTTGATCCAAAAGGTACGCCATTTCAGCAACGAGTATGGCAAGCACTGTGTCAAATAAAAATGGGAGAGACAGCAAGTTATGCCGAGTTAGCACAAGCAATTAACAACCCCAAAGCAGTACGCGCGGTAGGTAGTGCTAATGGTGCAAATCCGATTGCCCTGATCATTCCTTGTCATCGGGTAATTGGCACTAATGGTAAACTAACCGGTTACGCCGGCGGTTTAGCGTTAAAGGCCAAATTATTGATGCATGAAGGGGCACAATTCAAGGTTTGAACCCCGTCTAAGATGACTCAAGCGCATGATTTTCAACATGCGTGAGTAATTGTGGAAAGTAGTTGAGAAACGCTTGCTCGAAAGCTTGGTAATGCCGATTAACATCACTGACACAACCGGCAAAGTCATTGTTAAATCGGATCCGTTTAGCAATATTGATCAGCGCGCGTTCAACCCCGCTAAGATCGCGATATTGTTCGAACCAATCATCGTCAACCATCATGCCGACAACGCGCTCCATTCGCTCAGGCATAATTAACTGGCGCTGCAACAACAAGTGGTAGCTTTGTTGTTTAAAACGCTCAAAACTTTGCTTTTCATTACTTTCAAACTTATTGAGTGAATGCCAGTGATTAATTAAAAAATGATCAAATAAAACATCAATTGCTATACCAGAGAATCTGCGATAACGCGGCTCAAATAATTGTTTAGCCGATTTCACAATTTCGTGGCCATCGGTATAGCGATCGACGAGATAATGATTATCTAGCCCGCTTAAAATATCGTTACTATATTTCGTAATATCAGTGCCTTTGCGAAAGTCGCCCAATAAGTTGCCCATGTGTGAGTCGGCATTGGGTTGCGCTAAATATAAGTGGGCTAAATAATTCACAGTTCAACGCTTTTAATCAACAATCCAATCAACATCGAGTATTCGGCCTTCACGAACAAACTTAAACCTGACTTTCTCACCTTTTTTCAGATCGCGAAACCAATCTTGAACTTCAAATAGTGATTCTATACTGTCGAGCTTGGTATGCCCCGCTTTAACTAAAATATCGCCGCCGAGTAACAGCGTATCTTGGCCTACACCAACACTTAGCGTACCACCTTGGAAACCTAGTTTTTCAGCCAAAGTTTTAGGAATAACCTGTTGAATTAACAAACCATAACCAAACGGATTGTTAAGTGCATTAGAGAGTTTTTTATCTAACATTACGGGCACAATACCGACCCACATTGGCGGCTTGCTGGCAATAACATCTTGAACAGTATCGGTTGAAACGACAAAACCAAGCCCTTGTGAGCCACCACTTTGGCTTAAAATATGACTAACAATACCAATTATCTCACCTTTCATATTAAACATTGGCCCGCCAGAGTTACCTTGGTTGATCGCCGCATCGGTTTGTAAGAATCTTGGGGTTAAGTCAGTCAGCGGGATTTGCCCTTTATCGCGGATACCACTTAAATAGCCAACTGACAAACTATGACTAACCCCATAAGGAGCACCAATAACAACAACCTGCTCACCTACTTCATACGACTTACGCGGTGCTAACTTCAACACTTTGAAATCGTTTTTTGGCATTTCAGCCACTTGGATCATGGCTAGGTCAACCAATGGCGCGACCCAGACAACGTGTCCCGTGGTTTGAAAGCCACTTGCAAACTTCACCTTAATATTTGTTGCTCGTTCAACAACATGAGCTGCGGTTACAATACGCCCTTTTTTGTCAATAAGCGCGCCAGAACCAAGTGAGTTTCCTGTCTTCACTTGGTATTCAACTTTGTTAACTTCAGGCTCAGCTAGCGCTTCTACGTGAAGTTCAACAACCCCTGGGTTTGCTTTCTTATATATTTTTTGAATTGAGGTTTGTGCCACACTTGATACTGAAAACACGATCAACAGCAGCGTGAACATCGACTTAAACATAGTTATCCCTAATTAATTTTTTGTTACCTGCATATCATAACCGAGTTCAAGTTACCTTAGTAAAAATATTTCTAAATGATACTACTAGAGATAGTTGTATTGAGTGGTGTAGTTGTTATGATAACGCCAGTTTTATTGAGCGACGCAGTATGTTAGAAGTTTTAGCCAGTTTAGCAACACTTACAATTCTTTGGATGGTTTGGCAGCTGATCAGAGCCAGGCGTTTTAACCAGTTCAAGGCTCTGTTAATATCTGACATCAAACCAGAAGTTATTAAAGCCATAACCACTGAATTAGAACAATCGCGCAGTAACGCATTTCCCAATAATGAATATCATATTCAAGCAACACTCTACTTTTGGACGCAATACCCCATTCGCATACTACAAGCTGCACTCGAGCGAGATATTATCGATGAGAGATGGTTGAAAAAAACAGGGAATTTTCGCCACAGCCAGCATTTGATGCACATTCAGCAGCAGTATTTACTCAGAAGAAAAGGCGAATAACCTTTGTGATCAGAGTCAAAATGTTGGGGTCAGTGTCAATTGACTCTGACCCTGAGGGATCCCCACAAATTTAAGCATCGCAAGTATTCCAGTAGGATATAACGCGATTTATTTGCTCAAAGGCCAGCCGAACTAAGGCTTTTGAGCACTTAAACCGCTTATCTCTTATCAGTCTTCGTCCAAGAAACGACAAGGACAATACGCGTTTATTACGTGTAGTGTTTGCTTGGTACCGTCTCGCAACTCGGCTAATCTCACCACAAACACCCACTATAATCGATAACCAATGAGCAATAGTTGTTAGCAATAATAGGTTGTTGAGTCTATGAGTTTTGTAGCTAAGGTGTAAGTTTAAACTAAAGCCATAGCGCTCACTTTTTACATCTCTAAACGCCTCTTCTTCCTGCATCCGTGTTTTATAAAGCTCAACAATACGCTTTGCTGTGTTTGAAGATGTTATGAGGGATGTAGCTAGTACCCAGGGCTCTCGCCCACTTTTAGCATGTTGTTTAGCAAGCTTACTTTTCCGAGGTAGCCCTTCATTATTCAATGATTTACGACCTTTAGATTTACTTTTATAAACAACAACGTTAACTGCTAATGGGTTAGTTTTAGTTATGTGTCCAATGAAGTATTTTGGTGTCGGTGTTGCAATTTCATGTAGCTTACTAATGTGCAACCATTGATTACCGGTGCAATTATAATAATTATTGCCACGTATACGTCCGATAAAATCCCAACCCAATTTGAGAATTTGTTTAAACCAAGGCACTTTAAAACCGCCATCTGTTACAATGACTGGTCTACAGCACGCAGGTAGTACTTGTGCAAGCGAGATTAAAAACGCTTTATGAGTCGCAGGCTTTTCCTTAGTAGCCATGCCGTGCACCTCTTCATAGACCGTAATACTACGACCATCCAAAGCAACAGATGCTCGAATTAGAAAATTACGCTTGCGATTATCTAAGTCTGACCAATCAACTTGAATGAGCGGGCGACTATAGGGAGATATGTGCAACGAAGTCATTTCCCTATATATATCAACACGTTCTCTATACAGATGCGCATTGGAGAGTAGTCTGTCAGCACGCTTAATTGAATGCTTTTCATAGGCACAACTATCAATACCACGTCCAATTGATGTCACGGTCGCAAAACTATCGAGTAGTAAGCTATCGACACAGCTTTTAATAGCCATTCGGCGCTTGGCGTGAATATTATTAGTGATCTTTAAAAAGGTTTGCTGCAAACTAGTGGTAACTTTCATGTGTGGTTATGGCTTTTCTTTTTGGCGATTGATCAGATCATCAACCGCCATGAAAGTTCCAAATTTTTAAAATAATATAACTGTTTGAAAAAATTAAATTATTTGTGGGGATGGCTCAGACTCTGACCCCAACATTGATTAATTGACGCGAGAAAATTGCAAGTCCCAAACACCGTGACCTAAACGGTGACCGCGCTGCTCAAATTTTGTCAACGGGCGAGAGTCAGGGCGTGGTACATAATCATTAGTTGGCGATAAGTTTTTATAGCCCGGCGCACTTTGCATATCTTCTAGCATACATTCTGCGTAGTTTTCCCAGTCAGTTGCCATGTGGAAAACACCACCAACTTTGAGCTTTTGACGAATCGTTTCAACAAACTCAGGTTGCACGATACGGCGTTTGTGATGCTTTTTCTTGTGCCACGGATCAGGGAAAAACAACTGAACGGTAGTTAACGATTGGTCAGGAATACAATCAGCTAGAATTTCAATCGCGTCGTGCTCATATACTTTGAGGTTTTTCACCCCTTCTTCTTGCGCTAACGCAATACATGCACCAACACCCGGGCGGTGTACTTCAACACCGATAAAATTAACATCGGGTGCATTCTTTGCCATTTCAACAAGCGACTTCCCCATACCAAAACCTATCTCTAAGGTTACGGGGTTGTCATTGCCAAAAAGTGCTTTTGAGTCAATCATACCGTCTTCATGGTTCAACCCCATTTCTGACCAAAAGTTTTCCAGAGCATGGGCTTGGCCTTTGGTTAATCGACCTTCGCGTTTAACAAAACTGCGTACGGTACGAATATATTTACCTTCGGCTTGTGCTTGCTCTACTGTTTTATGCTCTCTTTGACTCATAAACCTAATCTTTTTTGTTGGCAAATTTAAGGGCGCGTATTATCCACGGTTATTGAATGAAACTCAATCAATCCAGACAATTCATTTTCCAGTTTGGTCGTTAGCGCTATTCCCACCAAACATCGTATAAATCAGATACTGATACGGTTGTGGCACCATTGGCTTTCAACCAGTTTTCAACTGCTGTGCGATCTTCTTCAGTACACTTACCCAGTTTTTGCGTACAAATCAGACCATGCCATAAAACATCACCTTCACCGCCAAAACCCAGTTCGCGCTCTTGAATAACTTCGGCGAAAAATTTATCAATAAATGTGTCAACCGCTTCATCAGTTGTATCGTCAGGTAACTTCCAAGCAACATCAAAACCTAATTCTTGAAACTCATCAACGCGCAACTTTTTGCGTATACGGCGATTTCTGCTTTTTGCGTCTTTTTTCATCATAAACCTTTAGCTCAAAACACTGATGCGCGAAGAATAGTGCGAAACGGCTAATTTTTCTAGCCAAAGTGAAACTTTTTCCGCAAAACAACGTATCTGTTGGATTGTTTCAAAAATATCAATTCGCTACACTGTCGCCACTATGACCAATACTATTAAGATTAGCCAAACGTCTGCGGATATCTTCGCTAACCAAGTACTCACTTGGTACGAGCAACAAGGCCGAAAAAGTTTACCTTGGCAGCAAAATAAAACGCCTTATCGGGTCTGGATTTCGGAAATTATGTTACAGCAAACACAAGTCGCTACCGTTATCCCTTATTACCAAAGGTTTATGGCAAGTTTCCCGACAATTTCCGATTTAGCATTAGCCGATGAAGATAGTGTGCTTCACCATTGGACGGGGCTTGGCTATTACGCCCGCGCCAGAAACCTTCACAAAACAGCTAAAATAATCCACCGAGAATACGATGGGAAATTCCCAGAAACCTTGGAACAAGTGATAGAGCTTCCCGGCATAGGCCGCTCAACCGCGGGGGCTATTTTAAGTTTGTCACTAAACAAGCACTACCCTATTTTAGACGGTAACGTAAAACGCGTGTTAGCTCGTTGCTACACAGTTGAGGGCCACAATGGTCAAGCCAAATACGAAAAGCAACTTTGGCCAATTACCGAAACCTTAACGCCAGCAAAAGGGGTTGCTCAGTTTAATCAAGCGATGATGGATTTGGGCGCTATGGTTTGTACGCGCTCAAAACCTAAATGTGAAGAATGTCCTCTGCAATCAGGCTGTTTAGCCAACTTGGGTGGTTTACAGGCCGAGTTTCCGCAAAAAAAGCCAAAAAAATCGATCCCTGAAAAGCAAACGATTATGGTGATCCCAAAAATCAACTCACAGTTGTTAATGGAAAAGCGGCCACCAAGTGGTATTTGGGGTGGTTTGTGGTGTTTCCATGAGGTCGCTGATGAGAGTGAAATATCGTTATTTTTAGCAAAAATGAATTTAGTTGAGCAAGAAAGGCAAACGTTTGAAGCCTTTCGTCATACCTTTAGTCACTTTCATTTAGACATCACTGCGATAGTGATCGAATGCGAGCAACATTCGGCTACACAAATAAACGAAAAATCTGCCCAACAATGGTATGATATCGCACAACAAAACTCTGTTGGCCTTGCAGCTTCAACAGTTACTATTATTTCCAAAATCATAGGTTAAAAGAACAAAGATGACTCGCACAGTATTTTGTCAGCACTTAAAGAAAGACGATGACGGTTTGGATTTCCAACTATACCCAGGTGAAATTGGCAAACGCATATTTGACAACATAGGCAAAGAAGCATGGAGCCTATGGCAGAAAAAACAAACCATGTTAATCAATGAACACAAAATGAACATGATGAACCCTGATGACCGTGCCTTTTTAGAAAAAACCATGGTTGAATTTTTATTTGAAGGCAAAGAGCCTCACATTGAAGGTTACACACCAGAGAAATAATGCCGATGGAATTTAGTATCGACTGGAAGATATTTTTAACTATCTTCGCTTCAGTATTTGTCGCCGAGCTTGGTGATAAAACCCAATTAGCCACTATGTTGTTTGCCGCCGACAAAGAGGTCAGTAAATGGATGGTATTTGCCGCAGCGTCTGCCGCGCTGATTTGTGCAACCGCCATGGGCGTGTTAGTTGGCACCTTTATTTCGCAATATGTTGATGAGCGCACCTTATCTTATGTTGCAGGGCTCGGCTTTATCGCCATTGGACTGTTTACGCTTTATAACGCTTAACGGCTAAGAAAATAGCAATTACGTTGTTTTTTACCGCAAAACGAAGAAAAAACAGGCAAACGGAAAATTATTTTAAAAAAGTAGTTGACGTAGAAAACGAAAAACAGTTTAATAGCGCCCGTCTTCAAGGCAAGGCCAAAAAGACAAATTGAATAGACACGCCTCGATAGCTCAGTCGGTAGAGCAGGGGATTGAAAATCCCCGTGTCGGTGGTTCGATTCCGCCTCGAGGCACCATCTATTCCAAAGAATTTTGAATACCTGTTATTAACAGGTATTCGGTGCCAAGATAAGCATTGCTTATCGCACACAGTTTTGTGTGCCGACTTAGCTCAGTTGGTAGAGCAACTGACTTGTAATCAGTAGGTCGCCAGTTCGACTCCGGCAGTCGGCACCATTTATTAAGAAACCAGCTTCGGCTGGTTTTTTTGCTTTATGTCATATTAAAACTGACCTACTGATTGAAATCAGTAGCTAAGCAGGATTGGCAGTTCAACTCCACCATAGGCACCATTCATCAGATAAGCCCAGCATCAGCTGGGCTTTTTTGTATTTGTAAAATAAAAACTGGCGTACTGATTCAAATCAGTAGCTAAGCAGGATTGGCAGTTCAACTCCACCATAGGCACCATTCATCAGATAAGCCCAGCATTAGCTGGGCTTTTTTGTATTTGTAAAATAAAAACTGGCGTACTGATTGATATCAGTAGCTAAGCAGGATTGGCAGTTCGACTCCACCATAGGCACCATTTATAAGAAACCTCGCAATCGCATAACGCCGAACAGTTGAGTTAGAAAATAAGATACCGGCCTTCGCCGGTATGACGATGATGAGTCATTCTGGCGAAGGCCGGAATCTAAAATCACCTTAGCTGATCACTGTTAAAATTTAGCTAAGCTTTTCTGTATCTATCTTTCGGTTAACTTATCAAACGGCTTAAAAGGTTAACATGATAAAAACATAATAAGTTAGGTACACGGCAATCATGAAATTAATCACAAGTGCTAATTTGATATCCCAAGGTTCAACTTGTTTATAGTTTAAAGGGTAATAATAAAAACGAAGAGAAGCTAAGTTACTCTCTTTATCAGCTGTAAAAAAGGCACCAAAAAATGACTTAGCACCGAAAATATTTTCTGTTAATTCAGGGTTATATTTTCTCATTTTAAAATATATATAAGTCTGCAGGAATACAGAAACCCCAAACAAAGCAACAATGAAAATAGACATAAACCTTCCCTTGTAGATTTATCGCCAGAATATCAGGCTTTAACCGAAATACAACAGCATCGTCCCACCTAGCCAATCTATAACCTTTGCTTCCCTGTTTTATCCACTCCTTTAAAGCCTAGCTCTATTATGCTCAGCGTTGTAATCAATCGCTGGCCCTTTAGGTACCACCTGCGTTGGATTGATCATGGTGTGACTATAATAGTAGTGTCGTTTGATATGATAAAAATCTACGGTTTCAGCAACACCCGCTATTTGATATAGCTCACGCACATACTGAGATAAATTCGAATATTGCTCAATTTGTTGCTTGTTACACTTAAAGTGCCCCACGTATACCGCATCAAAGCGAATCAAGGTCGTGAATAATCGCCAGTCGGCTTCGGTCAGCTTATCACCGACCAAGTAGCGCTGTTTAGCTAAGATATTATCGACTTTATCAAGCGCATCAAACAGTGCTTCATAGGCTTCTTCGTAAGCCGATTGCGTGGTTGCAAAACCCGCCTTATAAACACCATTATTAATGTTGTGATAAACAAACTCGTTGATCTCGTCAATTGCTTGTTGTTGCTCACTTGGGTAAAAATCTAAGGTGTTACCGGTAATATCATCAAATGCGCTATTTAACATACGAATAATTTCCGAAGATTCATTAGAAACAATACAGCCTTGCTGTTTATCCCATAGTACCGGCACTGTTACCCGGCCGCTATAAGTTGGGTTATTGCGCGTATACACTTGATGCATAAACTCGCTATCAAACAAATCATCACCCGTGCTGTGATTGTCTTTTTCGAATGTCCAACCGTTACTTAACATATCAGGGCTAACCACCGAGACACTAATATGTTCAGACAGCCCTTTTAACGCGCGAAAAATTAGCGTGCGGTGTGCCCAAGGGCAAGCTAGAGATACATATAGGTGATAACGACCAGATTCAGCTTTAAAGCCGCCCTTACCTGTTGGCCCTGCGCTGCCATCAGGTGTTATCCAATTTCTCAATTGCGCTTCTTCTCGCTCAAATTTGCCTTTCGATTTTTCGGTGTTATACCAGCTGTCATGCCATACACCATCGACTAATAATCCCATAATACTTGCCCTTTTCTACGGTAATTCAAACACTAATGCGGTCACTGTATCACTGCCACCGTTGAGCAGTTCAAGTTGCTGTAAATCACTAATTTTCGCGCCATCGCCAGCACTTAGCGCCACTTGATTAATCAATAATTTGCCAGTAATCAAATGTACGTAAAGTTTGCGACCAATAGATGTATTGAATGTTAAGCCACTGCCGCTGGCTAAAATCAATTGGTGCAATTTAGCGTTTTGCTTTATTTGCAACGTATCATTGGCACCATCTGGCGTAATAATGGTCGTTAAGCCCAACTCGCTGCCAAACGACTTTTGCTGATAACTCGGCGCAGTACCATGTTGATTTGGCTCGATCCAAATTTGTAAAAACTTAAGTGGCTTAGCCCGAGAATGATTAAATTCACTGTGAAAAATACCACGGCCAGCCGACATCAGTTGAAATTCACCAGCAGGTAACACTTGACGATGGCCTGCGCTATCTTGATGGATAATATCGCCTTCAAGCACCAAGCTAATAATTTCCATGTTGCGATGACCATGGGTATCAAAGCCTGCGCTAGGGGCAACCACATCGTCATTGATCACTCTAAGTACCGAGTGCCCCATGTGCGCTGGGTCGTAATAATGACCGAATGAAAAACTGTGTTTGCTTTGCAGCCAACCGAAGTTAGCGACGCCTCGGTCTTCACTTTTGCGTACTGTAATCATAGGTGCGCCCCTGCCTTATAGTTAATGTTAAGCTCAAGCTAACTTTTTAGCCAAGATAGCATCTGCTGACAGCTTGCCGGCACCTGAGATTGCCAACGACACACTTGCTGCAAGTAAGGCCAAACCAAATTCATAGCCATTATTTGCCATGAACAGACCATTGGCAAAGTGAACTGAAAATATCGCCACAACCATAGTTATTGCTAGTACAAAAGCAGCAGGGCGAGTTAACAAGCCCAATACAAGCATTAAACCACCAAAGAACTCTGCACTACCTGCGAGTAAGGCCATCAAAAAGCCCGGGGCCAAACCAATTGAAGCCATCCAATTACCCGTTGCTTCTAGACCATAGCCACCAAACCAACCAAATAATTTTTGTGCGCCATGTGCCATAAAAATGATACCGATAGGCACTCGTAGCGCCAATGGTGAATAGCCCGATGTTGTCGTTAATGTTTTGTTTATCAATGATGTCATAATTTATACCCTCAAAATATTTCAACCAACCAGAGAAAGAAAAACTCCCCTTAGCCATTGATTGACAGTTTATATGTGCTAACTTGATTAAAAAATCGAAACATTTTGACAGTTAAGTTCAAAATATTTGAACATTAATAAAAGGACATTAAAAAGAGCGCCATATGCACCACGCTATTACTTTAGATGCGTTACGAGCCTTAGATGCCATTGATCGCAAAGGAAGCTTCTCTGCCGCTGCGCAATCCCTTTATAAAGTACCCTCGGCACTGACTTATACGATCAAGAAACTTGAGGAAGATCTCAACACCAGTTTATTTGACCGCTCGAAGCAGCGAGCCGTGTTAACGCCAGCGGGCAGATTGGTACTCGAACACGGTCGAGAGATACTCTTTGCCGCAACGAAAATGACAGACGCGCTGTCGCAACTAGAAAGTGGTTGGGAAAAAGAATTGCGTATTGCTCGCGACACCGTTGTGCCCGAACAGGTGTTATATGGTTTGCTCAACGAATTTACTCAGCTTCCACATCAAGTTGATTTTTCGCTAAGTGTCGAAGCATTAGGGGGTGGTTGGGATGCACTGCACAGCAAGCGTGCTGATATTGTAATTGGCGCTTCTGGAGAGTTGCCTAAAGGCCGCTTTCACACCCATAAAATAGCCGATATTTCCTTTGTTTTTGCCGTTTCTGCAAGTCATCCGCTCGCGGTGAAAAAGATCATAGAGCCTGAAGATCTAGCCGATTACCCAGCGGTCGTCGTTGCCGATACCTCTCAATTATTGCCAGTGCGCGATAGTGGCTTATTCAACAGTAAACAAGTGATAAGAGTAAATAGCATGCAAGCCAAGCTTAATGCACAAAAACAAGGTTTCGGTGTCGGCTTCCTGCCCTTACATTTAGCCACACCTTATTTAAATTCGGGAGAGTTGGTAGCTATCCCCTGCTCTATTCCTCGACCCGCCCAAAGCCTTTATATTGCTTGGAACAAGGGCCAAGACGGTAAAGCCTTCAACTGGTTTATTGAACGGTTGTGCCAAGCCAACTGGTCGCTTTGACCTAATAGCGATTATTTTTTGTCAACAAAAGCCAGTGATTTACGTCCAGCGAATGCCAAAATACCCAATGACAGAATAAATAAACTATTCGGCTCAGGCACTGAAACGGCAGATAGTAATTGACGATTTTGAATCGGCGAGAAATTATCAAACGCTAAACCGATACCGCTTTTTTTACTGCCAGTAAATTCGATTTCAATTTTTGTAATATCAGTTAATCCGCTAAAGCCAAACGTCCAAGGCTTGCCGTCTAACGCCATATTATTACCAAGTGGTGATAGCACAGAGTCGAGTAAACGATTTTGATTGAACGCACTAACCTTAAATTGCTCGGTATTGCGTTTATTACCATCAATATCCCAAATTTCACCTGATGCAGCGGTAACTGGCAGAGCTGAATCATACAGTATAGTAAAAACACCAAAAGGCTTGTATGGGCGCTGTTGACGTATAAAGTAGTTACCCAGTTGCTGTTTGTAACCTGGTGCAGCAACATCTTTCGCTCCGCCAATGCCCCAAAAACCGGTGTCATTGCCTTTGTCTTTATTACCCGATTGTTCGATAACGGCGGGCGCGTCAACAACACCATCAGCATCGGTATCGAAACCAAAGGTTACTGAGACACCACTTACTTGAAAGGCATGATGAATATCGATGACATGATTGTCGTGGGAGCCATGACAAAAGTCTTCTGACTCAAAATTAATAACCCCAGCAACAGCTGGTAGGCTTAAAGAACATAACGAGGAAAAACAAACTACTTTGACGATATTCATAACTACTACCTCACATGGTTAACACCGCTGTAGTAGTTAATTCAATTACCAAGCCAACACGAATTATCTTTAATTTTCAATAAATTATAAAAAACACAAAGGATTGAAAAGCGTTTTACATTGCAAATTGCAAGAATCACCAACGACAAGCATGCAATTTGCAACAGTGGTATTACTTGAGCCGACCTCTAGCACCGCGCGCTTGGTTTTTCGCCATTTTGTTAACTAGGCCTTGTTAACAGGTGTTATTGTCATGGATGGTATCAAGAGCAGAGCTTTTGCCTTAGCGTGTGTCAAATTTAGGCTTTAAAATACCGACTATCTCTGCGCGGAATAAACGTAAACAATACGCCAAGGCTAAACAATACCAAAGATGTTGGCTCAAATACCGGAACAGCTTTTACTTCAAAAGAAATAAGTTCTGAATCGGCAACTAATATTTCGCTAGTCTCAAAAATAACCTGATGAATCAACTGTAACTGGTAACGCCCCTCGGGCACAGATATTGGTAGCAACACATCAATTTTTGAAAATTGTGCTGTACCACAATAAAACGTTCTAGTTTGTGTTTGATCGGGGTAGTCTTGCTGAGTACAGATATCTGAACCGTCTTGGCCAACAAGCCATTTTTCCAAGGTTAGTGCAGGACTGCCATTTAATTTAAAGCCATAATAGAAAAGTATATTCGCAGGTTGGTTAAAATTTTGAGGCTCTTTTAAATAGTCAACCCAATAAAATTCATCATCTAATGAACCACTTTCCCATTGGATTTCGGAGGACACGCCCCCCATCGCAGTAAAATTGAAGATAGGGTTACTTTCTGGCACTAAATAAGTATAACCGTCTAACGGCGCCGCAGTGACGATTGCATCGCCAGTCGGGTTGCCAACAATGACAGTTGCTTTGTTCACAAAACTTAAAAGCATACAAACTACAAAAACAGAAAGCGAATAAATAGATTTCCGAATCTTTTTCATAATCGATACCAGGGAAGGAAAAGGTGAAAGTGACAAGCAAAAAACCTGCCTTAAAAAAAACTACAATAGAGTCAATATCTTCAAATCAAAAGATTTTTGACATTACAATACATGTCAATTTTTCTGACACTGTTATTTGCTCATTCACCTTTAACAGATACATTTTACAAATAAACTTAAACTATTATTTAATGCGACCTCTAGCACCACGGGCTTGATTTTTCGCCATTTTGTCAACTAAGGCTTGCTCAATATCTATACCTTGCCAATGAGCAATATCGAGCACTCGCAAAATGATATCGGCTAACTCTTCTTGAAAAGCTGGTGTTGGCTCTTGTTGGCGGCACTCGTTAATCGCCTCGCCTACTTCTGATGCCACTAACGCAAGTGCTTCTAGCACTGTTTTATTGTGCCACCCCATAGACTCAACCCACTGAAAATTGTCTTTAGCTAACTCATTGATAGATTTACTCACCGACATAGAACCTTTTATAAATAGATGGTTATTGCGACCAGAAATTGAAAAAGCGTGCTAGTTATACATTGCCATATTAAAGTATTTTTCAAAAATTGCTTTTTGCGATGGCGCAATAAATTCTTGTTGTTGATTATAGAGCACGCTACTTGCGTTTAGCTTGCGCAAGCTTTGATTGACCGCTTCAATAAATGCTCTACCCGAAGGCGTATTAGAACACATAAAGTGGCCTAAAATATAGGGCTCAGCACCAGCGATTGGATAGCTGTAAAGTGGCTTATCACTGTATTGTTCCCAGTAATAATGGATGTCTTGTGGATACTCAATGACTAAGTCAAATCGGTTACGCGCTAATAACTTAGCAATTTTGTCGACCTCTGCCGGCACATCAAAAACATTGAGTAAGGGGACTTGACTAATTTGCTGATCGAGTATTTCGCCATAGCTTCGCCCATTGACTAAACCCAGCTTATAATCGGGTAAATAAGTGGCTAACTCAGACAATTGAGCATCACCTTCTATAGCTAATGGCTGCGCTGAGTGCAATGCCATCCCTAAGTATAAAGAGGTAGGTTTGCTGAATATAAAGCGCTTTTCGCGCTCTGGCGTTTTGATCATATCAGAGAAACAGGTATTTTCTTGTTGAGCATAGTCGGTGATATTTGAAAAATCTCTAACCAATTTATATTCAACGTGATAATGGATCATTTGATCAAAAATTAAATTTAAACTACTACTAAGGCGATTTGACAGCTCAACACTGTCCTCCTTGTGGCTATAGAACACCCCTGCCTCATCGGTAAAGATTAGCATGGTCTCTTTATTCGGATTAAAGCTTTCAAAATTACTGCGCTGATACTCAGCTTTAAACAACTGCTTCAATGTACCATCATCTCGCATTTGCGCCATGCGCTTGTCGTATCGCTCTGCCAATTTTTTACCGTGTAAGTTTTTCTGAAACGCATTAAAAATATAACGCTCCGGAATTAACTCAAATGCCGCAAGTTTATCGCTATAGTGTTCAGGAATATTGTATGGATAGTCGATAAGGGCATCTATCCGGCCTTTCATCAACATCTCAAAGCCCGTCCATACTGAAGTGAGCTGATAAATGTTTTTAGCTTCAGGCAAATAACGGCCAAAACCATAGCCTCGCATCCAACTCAGGTTAAGGTCCTTCAAATCAGATGCTTTATTAATGGTGTGCCGTTCTTTGTTATAGATCGCGATAATAGGATATTCAATATCGAGATACCAGTTAGGAAAAATGGCTCTGTCGACATCATCGCGAAATAGGCCAATCGCAATATCGATTGCCCCTTTATTGAACGAGTCAATCACTCGATTAAATGGCATAAAGTTTATTTCGAGGTTTTCCTTACCGTATATCTCGTAAAGTAGCTCGAGGTATGTACCAGTGCCATCCTCATTGGTGACACCAACCCAAACATCAGTGCCCACGACTATTTTTTCTTTTTCGATCGCATAAAGGTGAACAGAAAACAAACAGGAAGCGATAAAACACGCTAAGCATAAAAAATGTTGTAATACTGATTGACGCAACACGACCTGCCTTAATAATAAAACTTGTTATCATCAATTACATCATAGCCAAAAATATCGGTATTCCCTAATGCTAAGTAATTAAACGTAAACTATGTAATCTAGAGCGAGTAAGAGGCTCAAAGCCCCTTACCTTGTTTAATTAAATATAAGCGAAACTTAGTTAGTGCGTCCAAGCATATACTTAGCAACAGCTAAACGCGTATCGGCATCTAAATAGTTTTGCGGTGGCATTTCTGGATAGTCATCGCGCTTTTTCGTGGGTTTTTCGATGTAATCAGCAATACCTTGAGGATTATCCATGTATAGCGCTTGAATAATTTGTACTGGCGGACCAATCATGCGACCTGTATAGGTATGACAACCAGCGCATATCCCCATATAAACCACTTTACCGCGTTCGCTTGGATCGATGGCTCTGGGTGGTACGGGTTCATCAAGTAAATAAGTCACCACACCATTAGTATTACTAAAACTGCATTCATCCCAGTTTTTCACACCAACAGTAACATAGCGATGACGATTGATAATACAGCTCTCACGAGTGCTACCAACGCGAATAATATCGGGCTTGCCTTGCTTAAATTCTGTCAGCATTAAAGCTTTAACTTCATCAATGGTGTCGTAGCCATTGTTTAGCATTAAGTTATCCAAGATCATCACTTTATCAGGACTTGGATCAGACTCAGGGTCTATCGTGGTGTTCGGCGCATTTTGATGGTCCGTGATTAAGATACCTGCGGTTTTGTTATCTGAGATAACATTACCTTCAACAATCACTTCATCAGCCGCCATGATCAAAATCCCCGTACCCGGGGGAATACCGGCAACTGTTGAGCCTGGAGCACCAAAATTTTTGTGGTTATTACCCACAATAAAGTTGTTGCGAATAATGACATCATAGGTCGTTTTGATAGGTAAACCAGGCGTAATAAACGCTAAAACCCCCCCGTGTTATTGTGAACATAATTGTTTTCAACAATAGCATGGCGCGAGTTTTCAATTTCAATACCGGCAACGCTATCAAACACATCGTTGTAGGCAACGTGGATATTATCGCTCATCCCAACGTATATTGCGGCATCTTCGATACCTGAAATCACGTTGTATTCAACCACACCATTTTTGCCCAATTGTGGAAAAATACCGTAAACACCAGTATCAACAATCACATTATTACGAATTTCAAAGTTGTTACCCGCCTGCCCCATAATCGCATTGCCCTTGTAGTTGGTGATCTTTAAGTTCTCAACGACAAAGTTGTTACCCGAATATAAAATGGCATCGTTGAGCACTTTTTCACCGTCTAAGGTGGCGCGCTGGCCTTCTTGGATTACACCGATAATCGAGATATTGTCTTTATCAATGTAAACCGTTTCGTGATAGGTGCCCGGCATAACTTGAATAGTATCGCCGGGCACGGCTTGTTGTACCGCCGCCATAATCGATTCACCGTCTTCAACCACGTGTACTTGACCTTGCACATCCGCTTTAGCTGCCGCTGTTGTTGTCGACGGCGTTGCATCAGTGTCTGCTGATTTGTCATATCCACCGCCATAACTTGCGCCTTCACTGGCTTTAGTGATCACAGGGGCACTATGTTGACTCGAGCCATAATAGGCTCCACCGGCAAAAGCGCCGACCACTAGCACAAGTGCCAGTATTTTTCCTGAACTCATATTACTCTCCACTATACTGATTATTATTGAGGTGGGTTTGTTGATATTTTTCATCGACAACAGGTAAACCCGAGGGCACCTGTTGAGGTATTGCGGGTGTTAAACTCTCATCAGTTAAGGTGCCTAAAAACGCGACAATTAATTCAAGCTCATGCTTAGTTAAATCGGGCGATGTAATATGCCAATGAATTTGCAATTGCTGATCTTTAGGGATCGCATGGCCTCGACCTTTGTTGTAGAACTCAACAGCGTCAAACAAGCTGTCAAACTTACCAGAGTGCATGTAAGGTGCTGTTTTGACGATATTGCGCAGCGTTGGCACTTTGAAGCCACCGCGTAACTTTTTCGCATTGAAGGTTTGCTCTGCGCCAATATCAAAAGCTAAGCCCTCTGGCTCTGGCGTGCCAATAACAGCAACTTGGTTATTGGTAAATAGCGGCGGTTGATGACATTCAGAGCAACGCGCAACAAACGAACGATAGACGTTCAACCCCGCGATCTCTTTTTCAGTCAACGCTTGATGATAACCGTGAGCATACTGATCGTAGCGACTATTGAGTGATATTAGTGAATTTTGAAAGGCCGCTAACGCACTGTAAATTTGCTCAAGTACAATTGTTTGTTGACCGGGAAAAGCCTGTTTAAACATCGCCTGATAATCGGTATTACTGTTTAAGTCAGCTAATAACTTCGCTGGATTATTGCCCATTTCTAGCGGGTCGAATAATGGGCCTGCAGCCTGCTCTTCTAAACTATTGGCTCTGGCATCCCAAAAAAACTTATCGATAAAAGCGACATTCCACAGGGTTGGCGCACTGCGTTTAACCTTTTCGCCTGTAATACCAATTGAGCGGTCTAAATCATCACTAAAGCCCTTATCAGGTTGATGGCAACTGGCGCACGATAAACTGCCGTCTTTTGACAGAATCGGGTCGAAAAATAGGAAACGACCCAAATCAATTTGCGCAGGGGTGTAGCCATCTCGATGGGGAGGCAAGGAGGTTTGGGTACCACCAACACCGCGATTTTGAATTGAGTCGTAAAACTGGTAACGAGTGAGTAATCGGCACACGCCTTGCTCTGTTAACTCAAAGCTCGGCGGGCACTGCTGATTTAATGCAAACGTTGATTGAGCGTTTGTTTGGCTATTTGCTTGAGCAAGAAAAGCCCAAGTCATTAGCACAGTGAAAAGTAAAACGCGCATAATCTAACCTATTTAGCAAGGTGCTCTAGAATAAGCGTTAGTTCTTCTTCAGAGATAGCTTTCGCCATCATCGCCATCTGCCGACCTAATTTATCTTCGGTTTTAGTTCCTCGAATTCCTTTGGTAAAGTTGACCATTTGTCGCGCGAGATAATGTTGTGATAGTTGCGTTAAATTTGGCGCTTTAAAGGCATCATTACCAGTAGCATCACTGCCATGGCAAGCACCACAACGCGCTTGGTACGCACTATACCCCTTACCTGATTGCTCAAGCGTTTTCCGTGCTGAAGCCGTTGGCAATGCGCTGATATATTGCGCTAGCTCGGTAATATCATCCTTTGATAACGATTGACTAAAAGCGGCCATTTGTTTGCCAAGCGTATCGTTAGGATGAGCACCACGCCAACCGTTTTTAAACGATGTTAATTGATTTGAGATATACCACGCTTGTTGCCCAACTAATGCAGGTGCGTTTAACGCTTCGTTACCTCGGCCTTGCTCGCCATGACAAGCAATACAGGTTTTATATAATTGAGCAGCCTTGTCAGCGACCGCTATATTGGAAAAAAATGCGCTGATAAACAGCGCTAAAAAGGTAAAAGGAAACTTCATTTTGCTAAATACCATGACAATCAATTGCCTTATCGTTATTGGTATCTATCAATATAAAGTTGACGCCTCGTAAATGCTGACGGATTTCAAAAAAAACGTGACGAAATAATAAACTAGCGATTAAATATCTGATTTATTAACTATTTTTCTTTCGATATTCCGTTGGTGTTAAGCCGTGCTGAGCTTTAAATGCCTTGTTAAATGAACTTAGACTTCGAAAACCACTCTCTAAAGCTAGCGTTAAAACTGGGGTCGATAAATGCTCAGGTTCAATCAGGTAGTGAGTGACTTCGCGAATGCGGTAGTAATTTAAAAAATCATTAAAGTTGCGATAGCCCAACTCACCATTAATTAAGTTTCTAAGCTTGTATTCGTGCATACCAAGGTGTTTAGCAAGGCTGGTGATGGTTAGCCCCTCTTGCTGGTATAATTTATCTTGCTCCATCACCTGTAAAATAGCGGTAAGCTCTTTTGATACGGCGGTTGAAGGTTTTTCGGTCTCAACCCTCTCGGAGGGCTTTTGGGTTTCAAATAAACTGCGCGGATTGAGCTGAAATAAAAAGAAGTTAATCCCCGCAATAAGTGCAAATAAGCTGATGCTTTTGATTAAAAATACGCCATGCCATTGGGTATCAAATAGCTGCTCAACAACAATGACCACGAAAATATAAAATGCAGAAAGTCCAATCACCGAGCCGCGAAGATAACGTCGCTCTTTGACTAAATCGTCACGCCAATAATGGGCTGCGGTGATCAAAGCATGGCAGACCAAGACCAATTCAAATAGCAAGCCGCCATATCGCGTTAAACCATAAATAGCGGGGTAATCTGCAACAACAACAAGTTTTGTCGATTCAATTAATGCAATAAACAAGGGGACCACTAAGGTCATAGAAGCTGCGATATATTGCCAGCGCTTTAATTGATTGTGATCGCCAAAAACACTCAAGCTCACCAACCAAAATACACCGGGTAACGCATTACCGCCAATGTGACTGATCCAAAACACCGTACTGTATTTTTCAACGGGTGTAAAAATTGTGCCAAGTAAATAGCCCGAACCACTGAGCATCAAGATGATAAACAGCCGAATTGAGTGATTTGTTCGCCAAAAAGGCATGAGCAACATGCTGCATAGGAGCATTTGGGAGAGCGCTAAAATCGAAAAAAACAGCGCAATAGCTTCGTAATTTGGCGTCATACTTAGATAATTATCGTTTTTATTATATTGAAAATCTGTCGATGTGAAGCTCACAACTCGACAATAGTGAAAATTATACTAAACAGGAACGCGATAAAATAAAACCTAAAAATCATTCACCAACAAAAAACGCACCGGCTAAGCGGTGCGTTTTTACTTTATCAGTGAAGATTAAGTTTAAAAGCTGTATTTAATATCTATACCCGCTTCTAACCCTCGGTTAATTCGACCAAACGGCGTACCGAGAAGATCAGCCGTTAATCCGCCAAGGCTTAACATGTAGTCATTATCGAGTAAGTTTTTACCCCAAACGCCAAGCTCTAAGTTGTCTTTGTCATTGATCCAAGATAAACGCATATTTAAGTCTTGGATATCTTCAAAATACTCAGGCACGCCTTTCGCGTATTCTTCTAAACCCGGATCATCGGCATTAAGGTTTTCAACAAACACGTAATTCATATGAAACGCCGTTGTACCAACGCCTAGATCTGGCAACCAATCAAAACTAAGCGTGTAATTTAATGCCGCATCTTGCGAAGTAGTTTGTGCTTCAATTAACGTCCCTTCCGCGTTGTAATACGCAGGGCGCTTAGTGTCAGTTGAGCGAATTTCAGAAACAACGCCCACCGACACGGTTGGTGTAATAGTCCAGCGCAAATCAAACTCTAAGCCGGTAATGTCTTTATCAATATTGATAATTCGAGGAACCGCCGCAACATCGCCCGGCTCTTTTGATGACACACTCTGCTGTTGGTTTGTTAACGTTAGGTAGTAAGCACTTACATTAGCAACAAGTGAATCAGAAATAATACCTTTGTAGCCGACCTCGAAATTCTCAGTATCTTCCGGTTCAAAAGCAACCTCACTTGGCACTAATGAGTCAAAGCCACCTGATTTATAACCTGTTGAATACGAGGCAAAAACCATATCTTTATCGGTTACTTGGTAACTCGTCACTAACCGCCCCGTGATTTTATCCCAGCTGTCTGATGCTGCCAGATCAACCATTGGAAAAATAATATTACCAACACCGGGACGAACGGCAGCAAATTGGGTTTCAGGGATATACCAAGTAAAGTCTTTGTCATCTTGTGAATACCTTACGCCAGCTATCACGTTCCATTTATCGGTAACGGCATAATCAACATCAGCGAAAATCCCCCAGTTGGTAAATTTGCCGGTGTTGTTCACTGACTCTTGCCAAAACTCACCAGCAAAGCTTGGTCCAAACACTTCTGCAATGCCTAACTCAGCTGCAACGATGTCGTAAGTTAAGTCACCCGTTAAATTGACAATATCTGCTGATAGCGGCTGCCCAGGCATACCAATCGCCGCCATAATATCTGCGCCATAGCCCAAAACGTTTAACGCATTGGCCCACTCATCAGCGTTCCACAAGTGCTCAAGCGGGAGCCCTGCATCGGCCATAAAGCCTTGCACCACCATATCAAAAGTAGCACCTGGGCCAAATGCCGCCTCGGCGTGAGCATCACTATTGCCGCCAATCATCGCAGCAATTTGGCTAGCAACACCGGCTTCAATAAAGTTATTTAAATCACCTGTCACTAATCGCGCAGCAGTATCAGCGGTTAAATTAAGTTCGGTGGTCTGGCTAACATCTTCTTTTGAATAAGACATACCAGCAACCGCATTGAGTTTATTGCTCACGTAATTAAACTGGAGCTCGGAGTATAAAATGTTAGAGTCTTCATTATTTGACGTGTCGAAATAACGCGTTGGGTCGGCTGTTCCGTCTTCATCTTCGCGGTTAACCGTTTGCCAATCGCGATAACTCAACACGTATTTCATCGACCACTGATCGTTAAATTCATGATTTAATTTGGCGGTAACACCATACATATCACGCGATTCAACACCTTTGTATACGTCATTTTCAGCCTTGTTGCCGAATGGCTCTTTGCCATTTTTATAAGCGTATTCACTAATCCCAACCGCCATCGGTGGCGCTTGTTCTAAATCGTCCCAATCATACGATAATTGAAAATCGGTTTTATCTGAAACTTGCCAAAATAACGCGATGCGCGCAGCATTGTGATCGCGAGCGCCGAGATCCCACAGGCTTTCATTCTTTGCCCACGAAGGCTCGGCGACATTTTCAACAATGCCATCTTGTTCATTGGTGAGTAAGTTAGCACGTACATACACGTTATCGTTTATTGGTAAGTTAATCATACCTTCGATACGGGCTAAATTATCAGTGCCAAAAGTCCCTTTAACAAAACCTTCAAATTCATCGTGTGGTGAATTAGGCACCATATTGACGACACCCATCGCCGCGTTTCGGCCGAACAAGGTACCTTGTGGCCCTTTCAATACTTCGACCCGAGCCATATCAGAAAACAACACGTTTTGCGCAGCTCTTGGCATGTAAACATCGTCGTAGAAAATAGCAGTTGACGGATCGCCACCAACACTAATATTAGGGCTTGAAATCCCGCGCATGGTGACGCCAGCTTGCGTCATATTGCCATCGCTAAACTCAAAGCCAGGTATAAAAACATCGATGTCAGAAAGTAAAATGGATGTGGTTTTTTCAATCGTTTCTTGCGAGACACTAGCAACAGTCACAGGAACTTTTAGAATATTTTGTACGCGTTTTTGCGCTGTTACCGTCATCACTTCGATGTCAGTGTCATCGTTCTTTTCGTCCGCTTGTTCAGCGGCCAAGGCAGAAACAGAAGATAGTGATATAGCAGAAATAATGACTTGCGCGAGTAGTGATTTTTTTAAACGTCCTTGCGCGGTCGGTGATTGTATTATTGTTGTCATGACCTTCCCCAAACTTATTTTATGTAACGATCTTTTTATTATTTTTTTACAGCCTCACTATAGAGTCTGACGTTGAGCGAATACTTATCGATTATGAAAAAATACTGACGGATTATTAAAAAAGCCTGACAGATTAATGTAAGCATTTGAATTTAAATAACTAAATAACATCTTATTTCAATATCGATTGATCAAACATGTCGTATTATTTAAAGGTCATCGAGTCAACAATGGATAGGGCTCAACCTAAACTTTGGAGGAATCTAGTCTATCGAAAATAAATGAAATGGATTTATTTAACAACGTTGACTTGCCGTTTATGATCATTTTAGCAACCTATTTGAATGATATAAGTTGGATTAACAACAAGTGAATATAATTCAACTATACGAGTGATTTCTTCTCGTTTGTTATTCACCCACGAGCAAGATAACCTAAATTTGTTTTCGAAATCTCCCCCGATTTCTAAACGTAATAACTCGACTCTTACTCGCGCGCTATCATTTGGTAGCGCGTTTTTTTCTCGCCGTATTACATTTTATCAATATGCGCACCAATATAGTGCACAAGTTCACTAAAGCAATGCAACAGTAACCTAAAGATTACTACCTAGCCCTTTATTATCGCTGTATTTATCGTTTATTAACTTGGAACACTAGTTGCAACAGCCTGTTGGGATCATCACTTATGTAAATTAATGGCTATTCAAACCCCTATTCGCGGCTTGCGATCATTTTGTGTCGCAGCTAAATGCTTGAGTTTCAAACACGCTGCTAGTCAGCTATTTCTTACGCCGTCCGCGGTCAGTCACCAAATAAAGCAACTTGAAGAGCAACTCGGCACCAGTTTATTTCAACGCAATACTCGTGCAATTGAGTTAACCAGTGCTGGAAAGCAGTTTTATCAGAAAGTGCACCCGCTGATCACTGAGCTAGAATCAACAATTGCCGACTTCACCAACACTCAGCAAAATAAAACCATCACGATTAGCCTGCCAGAGTTTTTCGCCAGTGAGATTTTTGTTCCTCGCTTGGGCGAATGGGCAGAACTAAACCCCGATATTAACTTGCAGTTAGAAACGGTCAAGTCAGCTAGCCAACCCCCTAAACCAAGTGATCTGTCGATTGTTTTGGCCAGTGGTCAACCCAATGGCTCGATTGTCCAAAAACTTTTCCCAATCAAATATGTCGCGGCGTGTAATAAGAAAATTTACAAAAAATGGGCTGCTTCTGGCTTTGATGCCCTGCAAAGTGTGCCATTGATCTTGCATCAATCTCGACCTTGGTCTTGGCATAAGTGGGCAGATGAAAACGATATTGCCAACTTCTCACCAAAGCAAATTATTCAATTTGACTCCATGTTCGGTGTCGCTCGTGCGGCGCAACAAGGAATGGGCATTGCACTTGTCCCTATGCCCATTTCAAAACAATGGTTTAGTGAGCAATTATTGGTGAAGTTATTTGATCACGAGCTCACCACGCGCGACAGTTATTTTCTCATTCAAAACCAAGCGATAGAAAGTGCGCCAGAGCTAAATAAATTTGCTCAGTGGGTAACCTCTACTTTCGCTTTACCTGCTTAAAAAGCGCTGATAATACCAAGTGAAGAAAATTCATCTATGACGTGTTTTTTTATCGTTTGTCGGGGGGCTTTTGCCACGCTTATAGTGAAGGTGTCATATCGACACCAGACTTAGGAGCAAATCATGAAAAAACACATTTTATACTCAACACTAACTGTCGTACTTGGCGCTGCACCATTAGCCAATGCCGATGAATCAAACTTTAAAGTAGCGATCATCAAAGACGCCGCTGGCAGTAAAGATATTATTAAAGGCAACTTTAATGAAAGCTTAACTAAAATGACCCAAACACCAGCGACACTGATAGAAAAATTTGAGCAAGCAATGGGGCTTTGCGTGGCAAACATTAAATTAAGCCAACTCGACGCCGCTGAAGCTAATTGTAGTTCAGCTATAGATGCGGGTTTAGCGATGGAAACGAGCACTGCATCACGCAACAAACTCAGCGCATTAGCCTATAACAATCGTGCGATCAGCCGAGCGTTAAGCGAAGATACCCTAGGTGCTCTAGATGATTTCACATCGGCAATGCTACTTAACCAATCATCACTGATTAATAACAATTTAACACACTTTAAGAAGCAATATGTCGCTACACTGACGGTGTCAACAACTGATAATACCAGTTACATAACCCACTAAACATAAAGGAAATAATCATGTTTAAAGCGTTTAAAAAATCTATAACCTCAGCGGCAAATTTCATTGACTTTTTAAACCATGTATCAATCAGTCAATGGGATGTAGAAAACCATCGACAGCAGTAGTCGGTCGCTCAATAGTTAACGAGCACTACTCGTTCATCAGGAATAATCTATGATTAATCACCAGTGATAGGCACAAACAGCCTTTGTTGTTTGTGCCTTTATTTTTTCCTTCCTGACAAAAAACAGCTTTGTGTTAATCGACCTTTAAATTGCTATTTAATATTGCGCCAAGGCTAGTCAATAGCAGTGATTGACGTTAAAATCGGTGATTATTTTTTTGACTAAAGAGAATCCCGATGGGCAGAAGTTTTGAAAACCGCAAGGCCTCAATGGCCAAAACACAAGGAATGAAAACCAAAATCTATTCTAAATACGGTAAAGAAATTTACGTATGTGCAAAGAATGGCGGTTTAGACCCAGACGGCAACCTTGCTTTGCGTCGTTTAATTGATAAAGCAAAAAAAGATCAAGTACCTGCTCACGTTATTGACAAAGCCATTGATAAAGCAGCTGGCGGCTCAGGTGAAGACTTTGAAAGTATGCGCTATGAAGGTTTTGGCCCTGGTAACTGCATGATCATCATCGACTGTTTAACCGATAACACTAACCGCACGATTAAAGATGTCCGCTTGTGTTTCACCAAAACCAACTCAAAAATCGGCGCACAAGGTTGTGCTAGTCATATGTTTGATCACGTTGCGCTATTTACTTGCCAAGGTGGCGATGAAGAAACCATTTTAGAAAACTTAATGATGGAAGACTGCGACATTACTGATGTAGCAGCAGACGAAGATGGCGTAATCACAGTTACCGGCCCGCAAACTGAGTTCTTCAAAATTAAAACAGCATTTGCTAATACCATGCCTGAAATTACCTTAGAGAAAGAAGAAATCACTTGGTTACCACAGGTTTATACTGAGCTTTCTGGCGAAGACGTTGAAATGTTTGAGAAGTTTTTAGACATGGCTAACGATTGTGACGATGTACAAGAGATTTATCACAACGCTCAAATAGCTGATTAATTTAATATTATTTACTCAATACAAATGGGATAAGCGACTGTGTTGCTCATCCCATTTTTTATGAGTTAGAAGAAAATCAACTCAAATTTTGCATTGATAAGATGTACTTAGTACAAACTCTCGGTTAGTATGCAATGAGTTACATGAGATGGATGTTGTCACTTGAAATCTAAAGCTACATCATTTGATATTGCCTACCGAGCAGGGGTCTCTCAATCAACCGTTTCAAGAGCGCTACGCAATAGCCCGCTTGTTAACGAAGAAACCCGCATGAAAGTGCAGGCAATTGCCAAAGAGTTAAACTACAAGGTTGATAAAAACGCGAGTAATTTGCGCTCTCAGCACAGTGGAACTATTGCGTT
The DNA here is from genome assembly GCF_014898095.1 of Thalassotalea sp. LPB0316. Classification (NCBI taxonomy): domain Bacteria; kingdom Pseudomonadati; phylum Pseudomonadota; class Gammaproteobacteria; order Alteromonadales; family Colwelliaceae; genus Thalassotalea; species Thalassotalea sp. LPB0316. Next base: position 1,347,704 of record NZ_CP062946.1, on the reverse strand, counting down.
ATTGCTGTTTGAAGACCCAACCAGTGATGATTCAATGATCAATCCATTTTTCCTCTCAATGCTTGGCAGTATTACGAAAGCCTGTTCAGAAAAAGGCTACGACTTATTAGTGTCGTTCCAACAAATGGACAGTGACTGGCATGCCGATTTCGAAGACTCAAATAAAGCGGATGGCCTGATTCTTTTAGGCTATGGTGACTTTACTCACTACGAAGAAAAACTTATCCAATTAATTGAGCAAGGCACGCGTTTTGTTCGATGGGGCGCGGAAGTCAAACAGTACCCTATTATTAGCGTAGGCTGTGATAATTTTCACGGCGGCTACCAAATTACCGAACACGTCATTCAAAACAACTACCAGCACTTTGCCTTTGTCGGCGATGCCAATAGCGGTGCTCCTGAATTTCTTGATCGTTACCTAGGTCATTGCAAAGCATTAAAAGACAACGGTTTAACGGTAGATGAAAACATGCAGTTTCCGGCGATTAGCACGGAAGAAGCCGGTTACAAGGCAACGTGTGAATTGATCGCATCAGGCAAGAAATTTGATGCCATTTGCGCTGCCAGTGACTCGATTGCTATCGGTGTTTTACAAGCGCTACAAGCAAACGACATCAAAGTACCGGAGCAAGTTGCCGTTACCGGTTTTGATGATATTCAAACCGCCGCATTTACTTACCCGCCATTAACCACGGCAAGGCAGAATACTAAGCTCGCCGGTGAGCTATTAGTGGATAGCTTATTAAAGCTGATCAAAGAAGAAGAAGAGGTTAAAACGACGCTAATGCCAACATCAGTGGTTATTAGGCAGTCGTGTGGTAGTTAGAGAAGTATCACGTACCTATCAACATAAGTCTCCTTAATATGGTGCTGCTGAAGTGTAGTTGTGCAATCTATTGGAACGAGTAAAAAATACAATAGCTACATGTTCGATTTAAATACTTTCTAGCCTAGTGATTCTTCAGATTATATTGTCGGGGTGCCGACAGCACTAAAGAGGGAAAAAACGCCTGTTTCCCTCTTTAATCTCCCTCTGCGTCCTGCCTCGCCCAGCAATAAACATGGAAGTGAAAAATTAATCTATTGCGAATGGGACTGGTGTGTAATTCGAGGCTCGTTGTATTTTAGCGTTATGTTTAGTCATATCTTTATATCAAAATAGTGTACTGATAAACGCGTAATAAAAAGGCCAGTATTCTGCACTGACCTTTATTTCAAACGGCTGTTAAACTAGGCGTCTTGCTTACTATCATCAACAAAGTATACCGCGATCGCACCGCAGATCATCGCCCCACCCGCTAACATAATGATATTGATAGCTTCGTTATCAAACACACTACTCAAAATCCAACCAGCCAACAAACCTGAAACAATCTGTGGCGCGGCAATAGTGAAGTTGAATATGCCCATATACACGCCTGTTTTACTTGGCGGTAAGGCGCCAGCTAATATCGCGTAAGGCATGGCTAAAATGGCAGCCCATGCCACACCAACACCTATCATAGGCAAAAATAACGATACCGCGCCTTGTGGTACATCGATTGATGTGATCAATAAGTTTACTGAAGTCACTTCCGGCGCTTGAATAAGCATAAAGCTGATATAACCGAGGCCACCAGCTAATAGCGATAAAGAATAAACAGCTTTACGGCCTAGCTTATCGGCAAGCTTAGATAAAAACACCGAGAAAATCGCAGCAAATAGCGAGTACGCAGCAAATAAGATACCGACCCAATCTCCAGCGGCACCTTTAGCTGTCGCGATATCGGCAGGAACACCACCTGCTTGCTCAATGTAGTGTGGATCAAACCAATGTGCGTCAATGCCCCAAATATGCTGGGCAATCGCCGGCATGGTGTAAACCCACATAATAAACAAGGCAAACCATGAGAAGAACTGAACAACAGCTAGCTGACGCATAGTTGTCGGCATGGTTTTCATTAAGCCCCAAAACTCACTTAATTTCTCACCTAATGAGCTTGTTTTAGCGCGCTCTTTTTCCAGTTGCTCAGCCGCTTCTTCTGCCGACATCCCTTGATACTGATAAAACTCTTCCGGTGGATATTCTTTAGTTCTAAAAACCGTCCATAACACGGAGCCCAATAGTACCGTAGCACCAATGTAAAACGCCCAGACAACGGATGGCGCTACTTGCCCAGCTTTTGAAGTATTTTCAAGACCAACCACATTGGTGAGAACGAATGGTAAAATAGAGCCTATTACCGCACCAATGTTAATTAATAACGACTGAATTGAGTAACCGGCATTGCGCTGCTCTTCTGGCACCATATCAGAAACGAGTGAGCGAAACGGTTGGAAAGCAACGTTAAAAGACGCATCCATCAAGGCTAACATTAGCGCCCCAAAAATCATGGGCGCCATAAAAGCAACAAATAACGGCGCATTAGGCATCAGCAACATGCCAATCGTTGCGGCAATGGCACCAGCTAAAATAAACGGGCTGCGGCGGCCTAGTTTTGTCCACGTCCGATCAGATGCGGCACCAACAATGGGTTGAATAATAAGCCCCATGATAGGCGCAACCAGCCAAAATAGTGAAAGTGAATGTAAATCTGCCCCTAAATCAGACAAGATTCGGCTAACGTTGGCATTTTGTAGTGCAAAGCCAAACTGAACACCGAGAAAGCCAAAGCTCACCGTCCACAACTGCCAAAAACTTAAACGTGGTTTTGTTTTCATTATTGTCCCCAACTTCGATGAGCGAATAGCTCAAAATCACTCGTTAAATTTTATTATGACGCTTGCATAAAAAAAGCATATCAGCTTGGCCAATATGCTTTTTTAAGCGTTCTGCTGTAACAGTCCATACTATGCTAGTTTAGCTCGCTAACTCAACTCATGCATACGTATTCAGCGATTAACTTTCTTGTTCAGGCGCTTGTTCATCAGCCTCTGGCTGAGCCATATCTTCTAATTCAATTCGATCAACGCGCTGTAAGCCACGAGGTAATTTATTTCCTCGACGGCCACGTTCACCGCGGTAATGCTCAACATCACTTGCTTTTAGGGTTAATTTTCGTTTACCGGCGTGTAAGGTAATGGCTTGGCCTGGTTGAATTATTTGGATCAGTTTCACCAGCTCTTCACGCGCTTTAGCCCGCGCAGATGGAATATTAATGATCTTATTCCCCTTACCTTTGCTAAGCACAGGTAAATCCTTCAGCGGAAACACTAACATTCGGCCTTCGGTGGTAATAGTCAGCACTAGATCGCTATCGAGATTATTGATTTTTAACGGTGTCACCACTTTGGCGTTAGCAGGTAAGCTCAACAGCGCTTTACCATTTTTATTTCGGCTGACCATTTCACCAAAACTACCAATAAAGCCATAACCCGCATCACTCGAAAGTAAGTACTTTTGCTCGTCATCGGCCATTAATGCCTTTTCCATGGTCACGCCACTCGCTAAGTTAAACCGACCTGTTAGCGGTTCGCCTTGACTGCGCGCCGTTGGCAGCGAATGTGCGTCAGTGGCAAATGAGCGCCCCGACGAGTCAATAAACACTACCGGGCGATTACTGCGCCCGCTCGCACTGGCTAAGAAACTATCACCCGCTTTGTAGCTCAGTGCTTGTGCATCAATGTTGTGGCCTTTAGCGCAACGGGCCCAACCTTTTTCTGATAACACAACCGTTACCGGCTCACTCGGCATTAAATCTTTCTCTGATAATGCTTTGGCTTCACCGCGCTCAACCAATTTAGATCGACGTTCGTCACCATACTTCTCAGCCGCTTCTAAAATTTCTTTTTTCAGCAAGGTGTTCATGCGCGCTTTTGAGTTGAGGATCTTCTCAAGTTTGTCGCGCTCTTTGCTCAACTCATCTTGTTCAGCTCTGATTTTAATTTCTTCGAGCTTGGCAAGTTGGCGTAACTTGATTTCTAAAATTGCCTCGGCTTGACGCTCTGACAAATTAAAGCGCGCAATTAATTCTGCTTTCGGATCGTCAAAATTGCGAATAATCTCGATCACTTCATCAATATTGAGATAGGCGATCAATAAGCCGTCTAAAATGTGTAAACGGGCGAGTACTTTATCGAGGCGATATTGTAAACGGCGGCGAACCGTTTCACGGCGAAACTCTAACCATTCAACTAAAATATCGCGTAAATTTTTAACCGCTGGGCGGCCGTCTAACCCAATCATATTGAGGTTTACACGGTAGTTTTTCTCTAAGTCTGTGGTCGCAAATAAATGTTGCATTAACTGCTCGGTGTCAACGCGGTTAGAACGGGGTACAACAACAATGCGAATGGGGTTTTCGTGATCAGATTCATCGCGTAAATCAACCACCATAGGTAGCTTTTTCGCTTGCATTTGCGCGGCAATTTGCTCTAAGACTTTACTGCCTGACGCTTGGTGTGGCAGCGCAGTGATGACAATTTCACCGTGTTCAATTTCGTACACCGCACGCATTTTGATGCTACCACGGCCAGTTTCATACATTTTCTCAATGTCTTTTGCCGGTGTGATAATTTCAGCATCAGTTGGGTAATCAGGGCCTTTTACAAATGGTAAAATATCAGCAACTTCTGATTTGGGTTGCTCGATTAAATGGACACAGGCATCGGCAATTTCTCTAACATTGTGTGGAGGAATGTCAGTTGCCATACCTACAGCAATACCCGTAATACCATTGAGCATGATATGCGGCAAGCGCGCAGGTAGTGTTTTCGGCTCTTTCATCGTGCCGTCAAAGTTTGGTACCCAATCAACGGTCCCTTGACCTAGTTCAGCCAATAACACTTCACTAAAACGCGATAATCGCGCTTCTGTATAACGCATTGCCGCGAACGACTTAGGATCGTCTGGTGCACCCCAGTTACCTTGACCATCAACTAACGGGTAGCGATATGAAAAAGGTTGAGCCATTAACACCATGGCTTCGTAACACGCTGAATCACCGTGAGGATGAAATTTACCGAGCACATCACCAACGGTTCTGGCTGATTTCTTATATTTGGCAACTGCCGACAAGCCAAGTTCCGACATGGCATAAACAATACGGCGCTGAACCGGTTTTAAGCCATCGCCAATATGAGGCAAAGCTCGGTCCATGATCACGTACATTGAGTAGTTTAAATAAGCATCTTCGGTAAATCGCCTTAAGGGTAATTGTTCAACCCCGTCTAGGCTATAATCGAGCGCGTCAGACATAAAAAATAATTCCACACAAAACCAACGAATTGTTCATTCGCCGGTAATTTAATATCGTTATTATGGTGAATACGAATATTCACGAGAAGTTGTTAGTTAACTCAAGGTAACTTGAATTTACTCAACTGATTCCTAGCTTATCTGATTCTCAAATTAGAAAAAATAGCCTAGCGGCATTATTTAACTATTTCGACGATAATTTGCTGGTTTATGTTCCATTTCAGGGTGATGAATCAATACGCGGTCACGTCCCTGCAATTTAGCTTGATACATGGCGATATCAGCATTGTGGATCAACTGATCTAAATTCATTGCTTGACCCAGTGCGGCGACCCCAACACTAGTAGTAATTTTTACTTGCTCAAGCGGCGACGCAAAGGTCGTTTGTGAGATTTTTTCTCGCAAACGCTCTGCCATGGCTTTAGCCTGCTCAATAGAAGCATCAGGTAGAATTGCGACAAATTCCTCGCCGCCAAAACGCACGAGTAAATCGCGCGAACGAACAGTTTCCTTGGCAAGGGTTGCAACCGTGGTTAGCACTTCATCGCCTGCTTGATGGCCAAATTCATCATTTATCTTTTTAAAATAGTCTAAATCAAATAATAGTACTGATAACGCCCCCTGATCTGCGTGAACTTGCTCAACCATTTCTCTTCCTTGTTCAAAGAGCACCTTGCGATTGCTTAAGCCCGTTAATGCATCTGTACGTGAATAAGACGTTAACTTTTTGCGAATTTGGATTTGGCGAATAATCAGAACAATGAATACGATAATGACGATCAACACAGCAAGGGTCAAATATTGTTGTTGAGTGTCTTTTTGAACCAGTTTTTGTAACTGTAACTGCTTTAATTCGTTTTGGTTTTTCAATAGCTCATTATTGTTTTCTTTGATTTCAGTTTGGTACTTTTCTTTAAGCGATTCTATTCGCTCTTTATTCAAGCTTTGATGATGTTCGATCATTCGATCAAAATAAATATCGCGTTTGTCATAAGCAAGTTTGAAGTTCTCTTGTTGCTCGTATAATTGCGACTGTAACAAATACAATTGATTAAACAATGGCAAGGCAAGCTGCGCTTCGCTAATCCGAGTTTCATAATCGATTGCGGTTTCAAACACTTGGTGAGCTTGCTCAAATAATTGTTGTTCAGTTAGTGCCACAGCTTGGGATAAATAAAGTAAGTAATACTCGGCATTATTAAGGTCAGGTTGTCGTAACAAGGCTTCAATATCACTCATACTTGCTTTACTAGTATCATCACCCGTAAATAGCAAACGTATTTCATCACGCAAAGTAAAGGTTACGCGGCTGTCGAGTAATGGGTTAGCATCCGCTACCTGTTCGACGGTTTGCGCTTGCTCAAACACCCAAGGGCTCGCCGCTACTAAACGCCAAGTTAACAAGCTAAAAACAGTAAATAATATTGGCAAATACTTCATTAACTGCACACCCTATTACGACCTGACGCTTTTGCTTGATAGAGTTTTTCATCGGCGATTCGAGATAACGATTCAATTTCGCTTACCTGCTGATGTTGAGAATTAGCAACGCCTAAGCTAATGGTTACAGCCTCAATGCCGAGTTTTTCCTGCCAGGGATAATGCATTACCAGCAACCTTAATCGCTCTGCAGTTTCATCGGCTTGCGCTAATGTAGTATTAGGCAAAATAACCATAAATTCTTCACCACCAAGGCGCACTACAGTGTCACTTTCTCGCATTGCATTGGCCACGAGTTCAGCGATTTTTTTGATGACTTTGTCACCAATACTGTGACCTTGGCTATCGTTAACTTGCTTAAAATCATCAATATCTAGCATTAACAAACTGTATGGCATAGCTTCGTCAATTAATCGTTGGCCAATCGTAAGTAAGCGATAGCGATTTGCCACGCCAGTCAGAGGGTCAGTCTGAGATACCGCTTTTAGCACCCTTTGCTTTTGAACAAGCTTAATAAACCCCCACGCAAACAGTAAAGCGATCAAGGTCACAGCCAAAGAAAGTTGCCATTGAAATTGCGAGGAGGCTTTTGCCTTTTCAAGGGCCAAATTATTAATCGCTTTTTGCTCTTCAAGAATTTTTGCTGCGACATCTGCCTGCTCACTCTCAAACTGCATTTTAAGCTCAGTAACTTCATCCTGTTGCTCAAGTTTGTGTCTCTCGTATCTAAGCTGATGGCGTAATTTTTGGCTAGCAAGGGCAGCTTTATAATTTTCTCGTTGATAATACGATCGGGCTTGAATGCTATAGAGATGAGACTTCGAATACAGTTGATTGTGCTTGGTCATTGACGGTATGTGCACCATCGCCTCTTTCAATACGTCGTCAACTTCATCGTGGCGTGCTAATTGATGCAGCAATTCGGCGCGTTCAAGCAAATAAAAAACGGGCACGTCATGGGCGTCAGTTCCTTGAATGTACTTACCTGCGGTGATTAAATATTGATAAGCCAATTCATAATTAGGTTCGTCTTTTTCACTGTAACATGACGCTAGCCGAGTATTAACATAATAGGCTAAACGTGGGCTAATTTCTTTTTCAAAGGTGGTTAAAATACCTTTGAATAGTACGATCGCTTCTTCATAACGCCCCATTTCCATTAACGCACTACCCGTGTTAAGCCTTGCTCGAGCCGCAAAAATTTTGTGGCCAGCATTCATATAGCTGTTGTAGCTCATATCATAAAGATCGAGTGACGACTCATTATCACCGAGGTAGTTATATAAAATACCAAGTTCGGAATAGACATAACCCTTGAGCTGTTCATCGTCGCTCTGCTCGGCTAACTCTCGTGCCTTGTTGAGGGTTTGTAGTGATGCTTGAAATTGTTGCGCGAGATACTGCATCGCACCAATATTAATGTAACCGTATGCGGTGTTTTCAAGGTGCTCTAATGATTCAGCTAGCTGTGTACCGTTTTGGTAATCTTGCATCGCAGCCTCACTATCGCCGAGGTTTTCATAGGCGAACCCCCGCGAGTACAATAATTCAGAGATCAGGGCACTGGGGCTATTTTGCTGCTTAACTAACTCTAAACCTTGGTTGGCATTAGTTTTAGCCAGTTCAAAATTACCGCGATTGTTGTAAAACTCAGAGGCGAGTAAATAATATTGAATTTGATTAACTAAGCTGTAAGTGTTGAGCAGTGGCTTTTGGCCTTCGAGTAATTCAGGAATACGCTGAGGTGCAGTTTTTTCTAATTCTTTTACTGTCGATTCAAAGGCGGCAAAGTCTTCAAATTCTTGGGCACTCGCTGTATTCAAAAAACTATCAAAAAGAAAAAGACAAACAGTAAATGCAGCAAGTATATTTATGCTTATTGTTGTCTTAGTTTTATTCACTACTTGTTCTCGTTTTTAACTTCTTACAGTGGTTTAGTATAAAGCGATGACATCCAAAAACAACCTGTTGGATCAAAGATTTAAAAACCCCCGTTTTGTCTCTTAATCACTTAACGCCCAGTAACTAGCCTCAATTCTATTGCCATCTAAATCGAGTACAAAACAGCCGTAATAGGGTTCGCCGTAATCGGCCCTGGGACCAGGTGCCCCATTACAAACGGCACCTAGTGAGATCGCTTGGCGGTGGAACTCGTCGACCTGTGTTTTTGACGTTGCAACAAAGCCTATATGTGTACCATTGCCAACCGATGCTTTACCTTGATCAAAAGGTCGCTGAATCCAAAATTCAGGATACCCCTTACCAAAGGCTGCCGCATGCTCGTAATGGGCGACTTTATCGATATTTAATGTCGCGAGTACTGTTTGATAAAAAGCAATCGCCTGTTCCAATTGTTCAGTGCCTAATGAGGCATGACAAATACTGCGTGAGATACGCCCTGCTACGCTCATCCGCTGCTCCTTACTTAAGTAAAGCAATGATTTCTTGTTCGTATTGTTGCTGTTTTTGTTCATTAAAACCAACGTGCGTAGCAACAACTTCACCCGTTCGGTCGACAATAAAACTACTCGGCATCCCTCTTAAATCGTATTGCCTTGCTATTTTTCCTTTAGGATCATAAATCACTTCAAAACTTGCAGGAAACTCTTCTAGAAACGCTAAAGCAAATGATTTTTTAGCATCGACATTAACACTTAACACCGTAAAACCTCGTGATTTATATTGAGCTTGCATGACATTGAGCCAAGGAAAAGATTGCCGACATGGGCCACACCATGACGCCCAAAAATCGACATAAACCACTTGCCCTTCCAGCGCCGATAAACGGCTTTTAAGTTGCTCGCTAGGCTCGCTACCGGCATTGGCACACCAGCTCACTGCGAGCGCAAAAATCATACTGCCAAAGCGTTGAAAAAACTTAGTCATAACAATACACAAAGAGAAATTTCATCCAGTTTACTGGTTCCAAGATCAATGGGCAACAGCAATAAAAAGCTTGAATATCTATATCAGCTTGAGCCCATACCGCTAGCCCTGAAAGCGCCGATATAGTTACCGATAGTATTTAAACAAGTATTAGTTTCACATTTATCGATGCTTTGTTTATGCTACGGAATATTTTTTATATTTTTACGCTTAGGCCAATAAAATAATGTCACCTCTTTTACGTATCTTGTTAATAGAACAAGCCCCTGATGTTCTGCAAGAGCTTGCAGCAAACTTATCTCAAACCGTTGCGAACTTTGAGCGCCAAGATATTGAAATTGATATCGTTGAATGCCTTGAGTTACCAACTGCTCTAGAGCACATCGAACAAGATGGTGATATTCAAGCTGTGGTGCTAAGTTGGGATGTTCACAATAAAACCGAAGAACGTATTTACAGTCGCTTTATCGAAAAGTTAAAAGCGGTGCGCCTTGAACTACCGGTTTATGTTATCGGGGACGACACCAACGGGCTAGAAATCGTTAATGAGTCTGAAGAAATCGAGTCATTCTTCTTTAAAGATGAGGTGATATCAGATCCTGAAGCGATTTTGGGCTACATCATAAATGACTTCGACGACCGTTCAGAGACCCCATTTTGGACGGCGTATCGCCAATATGTTGGTGAAGCCAATGATTCATGGCATACACCAGGCCACAGCGGAGGCTCAAGTTTTCGCAACTCACCTTACATTAAAGATTTCTATCAATTTTATGGTCGTAATGTATTCGTTGGTGATCTCTCGGTTTCGGTCGATTCTTTAGGTTCTTTGTCTGACAGCACGAATACCATAGGTCGTGCTCAAGAATCCGCTGCTGCGACTTTTGAAGTTAAACATACCTATTTTGTGACAAACGGCTCATCAACGTCTAATAAGATTATTTTGCAAACGCTGTTACGTAAGGGCGACAAAGTAATTATCGACCGCAATTGTCATAAGTCTGTGCATTACGGCATTTTACAATCGGCTAGTTTTCCCATCTACTTATCGAGTATCTTAAACCCCAAGTACGGCATCTTTGCGCCACCGTCATTGGCCGACATCAAATTAGCTATCGAACAAAATAAAGACGCAAAGCTACTCGTGCTTACCGGTTGTACCTACGACGGTTTACTTACGGATCTAAAGCAAGTGGTCGATTACGCTCATCAATATGGCATCAAGGTGTTTATCGACGAGGCGTGGTTTGCCTACTCGCTATTTCACCCAAGTTTTCGCTATTATTCAGCAATTCATGCTGGGGCAGACTATGTCACGCATTCTGCGCACAAAGTGGTATCTGCGTTTTCACAAGCATCGTATATTCATATAAACGATCCTGATTTCGACGCCGATTTTTTCCGAGAAATTTACAGTATCTACGCCAGCACGTCACCCAAGTATCAACTCATCGCGTCTCTCGATGTTTGCCAAAAGCAACTAGAGATGGAAGGTTACAAGCTACTTAATGCCTTATTGCATCACGTCGACGAATTCAAACTGCAGATGGCCTCACTTAAGCACATAAAAGTGTTAGGAAAGAAAGATTTTACCAAACTCTTTCCCCACTTTAGCGATGACAACATGGGTCATGACCCATTAAAAATCCTTATCGACATTAGTGAATTACCGTATTCGTTAAAAGATATTCACAAGTACTTATTGGATGAAATTGGGCTGGAAATTGAAAAATACACTCACAGCACCATTTTAGTTTTACTGACATTGGGCGGTACGCGCTCTAAAATCATTCGCTTGTACAATGCATTAAAGAAACTCGACAACGGCAAGGTCAAGTTGTCGAAATCAACTCGTCGTTCTCGTTTACCAGAAAATTTACCGGCGATTGATTTAGCATGTATTCCAAGCGATGCGTTTTATGGTGAGCGCGAATCTTTACCGATCGACAAATGTAACAACCGCATTTGCGCTGGCTTAGTGACGCCTTATCCGCCGGGTATTCCACTGTTAGTTCCCGGCCAAAAAATCACACGAGAGCACATCGATTACCTAAAAGAATTAGCAGGACAGGGATTGACCATTCAAGGCAGTTTTGACGGTGAAATCTATGTGCTTAAATGAGGTTTGGGGGTCAGAGTTCGCTAACTCTGACCTCTATTAGAGTCCTGCTTTTCCGTTTTTGTTGCTGGTAAGCGGGTGACCAAAAGCTGTTCAACTTTGATACCATCAATGTCGATAGCTTCAAATTTATAATTATCGAGTACCACAAAATCGGTGCGCTTTGGTAACCGCTTTAAAGCGTAAATCAAAAATCCAGCTAAGGTTTCGTATTGGCTATCATTGGGAAACGCTGAAATATCGAGCAGCTTCATTACATCCACTATCGGTGTATTGCCATTGATTAGCCAAGAGTTATCATCGCGTTGAACTATCTGCTCCTCGCCGTTATTCGTGACTAAGTCGCCCATAAAACTACTCATTAAATCTTTAAGGGTCACTAATCCAACAACCATTGCGTATTCGTTAACCACCACGGCAAAAGGCTTGTTGACCGACTTGAATTCATTTAAGGCCTCTGAAAGCGTGAGCGTTTCAGGTAAGTAAAACAAATCTGTTTGCAGCATACTGTCGGTTAAATCAATAGGTTCACCTTTTAGTAATTGCCGTAAAATCATTTTTGATTCAACGGAGCCAACTAGCCTATCCAAATGGCCGTCACTCACCAAAAAGTGACTATGTGGGTGGGCTAATATCTTGGCACTAATGCTTTCGTAATCGTCATTGATATCGAAATAGACGATGGCGTCTCGGTTGGTCATGGCTGTAGAAAGCATTCTGCCTTCAAGTTCAAAGACATTACCGAGTAACTGGTATTCTTGAGGCGGAAGTGAGCCATGTTCAGCACCTGCGTCCATCATTGCAACGATGTCTTCAGTAGTGACGATATCCTCTCGCTCCGAAGGGACATTGAAAATGCGTAACACGAGGTTAGTAATGCTATTAAAGAATAAAACAAATGGCGTCAGTGCAAAGGTAATACCATTCATCAGCCCAACCACTTTTGCGGCAACTCTTTCAGGCATGATCATGGCAATGCGTTTAGGTAATAAGTCGGCAAACAAGATGAACAGTGAAGTAATCGCTAAGAACGATAAGACGAAGCTGATTTGATCCGCCATCGGGCCTGAATACACTAAGGCCACAAGCACAGAAGTATAAGGTGCTAACGCTTGTTCGCCAATAATACCGCCAAGAATTGCAACCGCATTAAGCGCTATTTGGATCATGGCAAAAAAACGACCGGGTTGCTCTTGTAATCGAATCACCGCAGCTGCACTCTCGTCACCCTCGTCGGCCATGACTTTTAGTTTAATCTTGCGTGAAGCGGCAATCGAAATTTCCGAAACCGCAAACAAGGCACCAAACAATATCAGGATGATAATACCTAATAAATCACTCATATATTTCTCCAACTCTCGCCTGCTAGCAAATTCTCTACCCTAAGTTCCACAGTGAGCTCAGGTTATCTGTCAACGAAAGTCATTAATTAACGGCGCAATCATCGTTGAATATGCGGTGGTAGGCAACAGTTTTTATCCTATAACAAATGATTTATCGCAATAGAATTAGCACCATAAATAGAATTTGTCGCTAGCACTAATTTGTTTTGTTGGACTTAGAAACGCAATTGAATTCTACTCGCGCTCTTTAAAATCAATGAAGGAAAGTTAATGAACAAATCAACCCTTGATGCGGTCCGTGCTACTTATAACGTCAAGCATTGGAGTCAAGGTTACTTCGGTATCAATGATCAAGGCAACGTCTATGTCGCGCCAAATCAAAGCAGCCAAGAGCACACGGCCAATATCACAGACATTGCAAAACTAATCCAAGCGAAGGGTTTGTCATTACCTGCATTAGTTCGATTTCCACAAATTATTCACAATCGCGTAGAGAACTTATGCGGCGCATTTAATAAAGCCATTGCAGATTATGACTATCAAAATAAATACCTGCTGGTTTATCCAATAAAAGTCAATCAACAAAGAGAAGTGGTTGACAGCATACTTGCCAGTCAAGCCGATAAACAGATCAGTCAATTGGGACTAGAAGCCGGCAGTAAAGCTGAACTATTGGCCGTGTTGGCATTAGCACAAAAAGCCTCTTCAGTTATTGTTTGTAATGGTTACAAAGACAAAGAATACATTCGTTTAGCCTTAATTGGTGAGAAGCTCGGCCATAAAGTTCACCTCGTGTTAGAAAAGATGTCTGAGCTAGAAATGATCTTAGCGCAAGCGAAAAGCCTTGGCGTAACGCCAAGACTGGGCATTCGAATCCGATTAGCATCACAAGGCAAAGGAAAATGGCAAGCAAGTGGTGGTGAAAAATCTAAATTTGGCTTGTCTGCATCACAAGTATTAAAGGTGATGAATACGTTACGCAGCGAAAATATGTTAGACGCTTTGAAGCTTGTGCATTTTCACCTGGGTTCACAAATGGCCAATATTCGAGATGTACGTTTAGGCGTTAGTGAAGCAGCTCGCTTTTATTGTGAGTTGAGAAAACTAGGCGCAGCAATTGACTGCATGGACGTAGGTGGCGGATTAGCCGTCGACTACGACGGCACTCGCAGCCAATCACACAACTCAATGAATTACAGCCTCGCGGAATACGCCAACAATATCGTTCACATGATAGGCGATACATGTCGTAGTTATGAAGAACCTATGCCGTTAATTATCTCTGAATCAGGCCGTGCCCTTACGGCGCATCATGCGGTACTGATTTCTAATGTTATTGGTGCTGAATCTTATGCGGCAGAAAATATTGCGCCGCCATCAGACGATGCGCCACTTATTCTCAATAACATGTGGATGTCTTGGCAACAACTGAATAAACGCAACGACGACCGAGCACTCATTGAGATTTATCACGACTGTCAAGCCGACATTCAAGAGGTTCATTATCAATTTGCACTCGGGCTTTTGAATCTAGAACAAAGAGCCTGGGCTGAGCAGGTAAACTTAAGAGTTTGCTTTGAACTGAACAAGTTAATGGAAACAAAAAATCGCTTTCATCGTCCGATTGTTGATGATTTAACAGAAAAGTTAGCAGATAAATTCTTTGTTAACTTTTCATTATTTCAATCACTGCCGGATGCTTGGGGAATCGATCAAGTATTTCCAGTACTGCCATTAGCCAATTTGGATCGCTGTGATGAAACAAGAGCCGTTTTACTCGATATTACCTGTGATTCTGACGGTGCCGTTGAGCATTACGTCGATGGTCAAGGTATAGAAAAAACGCTACCAGTGCCCAGTTGGCAAGAAGGCGAAGAGTATTTGCTTGGCTTTTTCTTAGTAGGCGCTTATCAAGAAATTTTGGGCGATATGCATAACCTCTTTGGTGATACACATAGTGCAGTTGTTTACATTGATAACGACGGCGAGATTGAAATCACTGAAATTAATGAAGGTGATACCGTTGAAGACATGCTTAGATATGTGCATCTAGAGGCGAGCCACTTTAAACAAGTTTACAGTGAATTAGTCAACAACAAGTTACCTAATACTGAGCGTGAAGCTATTTTTGATGAATTAGTCGCCGGATTAGGCGGTTACACGTATTTGGAGGATTTTTAATGTCAATTTTGACCAGCAGTGTATTTAATCAAGTTGATAACTCGATTTACTCAAATGCGATGACTTTTTTACGATCTCCGCTGACATTAAACCCAACCAAAAGCAATGCCGATGTCGTGATTTTAGGGTTGCCTTTTGATATGGCAACCTCTGGTCGTTCTGGCGCAAGAATGGGGCCAGACGCAATTCGTCAAGCATCGATTAATCTCGCTTGGGAAGGTCAACGTTTCCCATGGGATTTTAAGTTAGCCCAGCTATGTAATTTAGTCGATGCTGGTGATTTAGTGTTTTCCGCTGGTGATAGCGAAGAGTTTTGTGCACGCGTAGAAATCGCGTGTGATGAAATTTTAGCATCGGGTAAAAGCCTGCTAAGTCTTGGTGGTGATCACTTTGTCACTTTGCCATTATTGCGTTCTCACGCCAAAAAATTTGGCAAAATGGCCTTAGTTCACTTTGATGCCCACACCGATACCTATGATAACGGCAGTCGATACGATCATGGCACTATGTTCTACCATGCACCTAACGAAGGATTGATAGACAAAGAAAAGTCCGTGCAAATTGGTATTCGGACAAACTATAAACAACAAGATCATGGCTTTAACGTAATTAATGCCATGCAAGCAAATGATATGTCAGTCACCGAGATTGTCGAGCAAATCAAGTCAACGATAGGTGATCTACCGGTCTATTTAACTTTTGATATTGACTGTTTAGACCCAGCGTTCGCACCAGGTACTGGCACACCGGTATGCGGTGGTTTAACGACCGACAAAGTCCTTAAAGTTCTTCACGCGCTAAAGGGAATAAATTTAGTGGGCATGGACGTTGTTGAAGTTGCCCCCGCTTATGATCAAAGTGAAACAACGGCCTTAGCTGCCGCAACCATAGGTTTAGATTTACTTCACTTGTGGGCGACTAGAAATATTAAATAATATGCGCTCAAGTTAAACAGGCAACAAGGATAGTTTAGGCTACTTTTTTATGCCTGTTTAATTCGCCAAAGCCCAATATTTATTAGGCTTTGGCATAAGCACATCAAAACGCAATACTAGGATATTTGCAGCCTCCCCCCCAACATGTTAGAAGCTAGAGCAAATAGCTAACCGTTAACCTAGGTCAGCTTCACTTAAACCACTTATTGGATTTGTGCTAAATCACCGTGCTGTTGCAACCAGTCTTTGCGATCGCCACTGCGCTTTTTCGACAGCAGCATATCCATGGTTTCCATCGTTTCATCATACTCGTCAACCGTCAGTTGAACTAACCGACGGGTATTTGGGTCCATTGTCGTTTCGCGCAATTGCATCGGGTTCATTTCACCCAAGCCCTTAAAGCGTTGCACATTGACCTTACCGCGTTTTTTCTCCGCTTCGATGCGATCTAATACGCCGTCTTTTTCTGCCTCATCTAGCGCGTAATAAACCTCTTTACCAATATCAATACGGTATAACGGCGGCATCGCGACATAAACGTGTCCCGCTTGCACTAATGGCAAGAAATGCTGGGTAAACAGTGCACACAATAGGGTTGCAATGTGCAGACCGTCAGAGTCGGCGTCGGCTAGAATACAAATTTTGCCGTAGCGCAAGTTCGATAAATCTTCACTCTCTGGGTCAATACCCAGCGCAACAGAAATATCGTGAACTTCTTGTGAAGCGAGAATCTGCCCTGACTCAACTTCCCAAGTATTTAATATTTTACCGCGCAACGGCATTACTGCCTGAATTTCGCGATCTCGTGCTTGTTTAGCACTACCGCCGGCAGAATCACCCTCAACTAAAAACAATTCAGTTCGCGTTGGGTCTTGGCTACCACAGTCAGTTAACTTACCCGGTAAAGCAGGCCCTTGAGTCACCTTTTTACGGACAACTTTTTTGCTAGCGCGCAGTCGACGTTGAGCATTTGAGATACAAAATTCTGCCAGGCTTTCCGCTATTTCAGTGTGTTCATTAAGCCATAAACTAAACGCGTCTTTTACCACGCCAGTAACAAACGCGGCACATTGACGTGACGATAAGCGCTCTTTAGTTTGGCCAGCAAATTGCGGATCTTGCATTTTAACTGACAAAATAAAGCTACATTTGTCCCAAATATCATCAGGCGTTAATTTAACGCCGCGCGGTAATAAATTCCTAAACTCACAAAATTCACGTAACGACTCAAGTAAACCTTGGCGTAAGCCGTTAACATGAGTACCACCTTGGATCGTTGGAATTAAGTTAACATAGCTTTCACCAATCGACTCTCCGCCTTCTGGCAACCACGTTACCGCCCAATCTGCTGCTTCATTTTGTGATGAAAACGAACCAATAAACGGCTCTTCTGGCAAGCTAACATAGCTCTTTACTGATTCTTTTAAGTAATCGCGTAAGCCATCTTCATAACACCAACTCTCTTTAGATCCGTCGTTTTTGTCGTGAAACTTAATCGTTAAGCCCGGACACAATACGGCTTTGGCCTTTAATAAATGTTTTAACTTAAGCGCAGAAAATTTAGGTGAATCAAAGTAACTCGCATCAGGCCAAAACTTAACACGAGTACCCGTGTTGCGCTTACCTACTGTGCCAACTTCTTTTAGCTCTTCAACCTTTTCGCCGTTTTCAAAGGCCATTTCAAACACTTTACTATCGCGTTTAACACTCACTTCTACACGGGTCGATAAAGCATTAACCACTGAAATACCAACCCCGTGTAAACCACCGGAGAATTGATAGTTTTTATTCGAAAATTTACCACCTGCGTGTAATTTACTAAAAATGAGCTCTACGCCTGAAACACCTTCTTCAGGGTGAATATCTGTTGGCATACCACGACCGTCATCTAATACTTCAAGTGACTGATCTTTATCTAAAATAACAGTAATATTTTGAGCGTGCCCAGCTAATGCCTCATCAACTGAGTTATCTATTACCTCTTGACCTAAGTGGTTTGGTCGATTGGTATCGGTATACATGCCGGGACGACGACGCACTGGCTCTAAGCCACTGAGTACCTCGATAGAATCTGAATTATATTGTTCGCTCATGAGTGGTATCTAATCGTTATAGTTATTGGTTGCTAAAGCTAAATATGCTGATTTGGCTATTAGGCTATAGTTTTACGGTAAATCAAAGAATTTAACAATAGTTGGTAGCATTTTCTCGAAATTAACAAAACTGTGATCGCCACCTTGTTGGACAATTAACTGGCAGTTTTGATATTTTTCTACAGCGTCTTGGTAATTTAACACTTCATCATGGGTTTGTACCATGACAAGATAATTTTTTTCTTTGATTTTAAACTGTTCAAGTTGCTTCAAATCATCAATAAAATCCGTTGTGACCTCGAATTTCTCTTGCGTGTAGGGATTTATTTGCACGCCTACATAATCACTGAGCAGCTGATACGGTTTTACTGCGGGGTTTACTAGAGCCGCTTTAAGGTTGAAGCGCTCCGCTAAATAGCTGGAGAAATAGCCGCCAAGTGACGAGCCAATCAAATACCATTGCTCATTCGGATAACGATCTATTAGCTCAGTTAATTGCTTAATGGCAGCGCTAGGAGTATTGGCGATTTGCGGGCAGTGAAACATCAGTTGGGGATAGTATTGAGCAAAAAAGGCTTTGCTCTGCTGAGCTTTAAACGACTGAGGTGATGAATTAAAACCGTGGATATGAAGAATGTGTTTAGGCATTAAACTAGCTTACTAAAGGTATATGTTTTACACAGGAGGAGACATTGCCATTGTCATCGAGCTCAAAAATTCGATAACCAATATCGTCATACTCGGCAATTAACTGACTAGGATGTTTGGCAAATGTAATCGACGTCGCCGGGCTTGAATAAAGCTCGACAGTTCGCTCTAACATTTCAGGTGCTGACAATGTCATGCCGCGATGAACATGACCACAGCTAATCATTCTGATCGCTGAGCACGATTTTATCGCAAGCCAAAATTCAGCTTGGTTTTTCAGGCCGTGTCGATCAATAAAATAACCGACATCTACTGGGTGATGATGCATTAATAAGCACTGATGATATGCCTCATCTAGCGCCTTTATGCGCGCTAATTCTGTCGTACTTATATTGCCCGCTGGTGTATTGCTTTTGCTATCGATGAGCTGAATTTGCCAAGTTCCACACTCAACGGTTTTACATTTATTGAACACATCATGCGATAAATACTTATCAAGCAACGCGGGATCGTCGTGATTGCCAGCCAAATAATATACCGGGATGGTTATCTTGGCTTCGACAAAAGCTCGATTAAACAATTGATAAGACTCAACACTGTGATCTTGCGTCAAATCCCCGGTAAAAACGATAAATTTAATATCAGTACACTGCTTGATTTGCTCAAGAACGACTAACAATTGCGGCCACACGCGCGCGCCAAAATGCTGGCCATCAGGCTGGGCAAATAAGTGACTATCGCTGATTTGAGCAAACTTAATTTTCATGAGCCTTTGATAATATGAGGAAGGTGACTAATGTTGACTTGGCCTTGGGTTAAACACAGCTGCAGCCACTCTTTTAAAAACATCATCACCTGTTGTTTTTCGTTGGGTAAATGCATCTGCTTGTTTGGGTAGTCATAACGCGGGGCAATTTTAGCTACGTGCTGGCTTGAAATCACTTCACTGGTTTTTGCATCGTGGTACAAGCGGATCACCATATTCGGTCGCAAATGCTCACCTACGCTCAAGCCCGACATTTTAGATGACTGCATAAAAGCTATTTTAGAGGTGTACTTAGTGACCTCTTGCACCTCAAGGTGATAAGACAAATGATCATTAATAAAAAACTCTCGCACTTCACCGGGCACGCTGTTATCAGCTAATAAGCGTATAATTAACATGTAGTTAGCTTCGCTTAGCTGCATCAAGTTTACTAGGTTTGGTCGATATTTTTTAAACAATGCCACGTCAATACCTATGTTGTATATTTAGCCCGTAATTTGTCTGCGTTTAACGCCAACCATTGTAACGCAATAATGGTCACGCCGTTATTGATTTTACCCTGCTCTAGCAACGTCATCGCATCTGCTCGCTTAACTACATGAACTTTAATATCTTCAGCTTCTTCAGGTAAACCATAAATCCCCCCAACACCCTCACTATCGACTATCGCACCGTATAGATGTAGCTGTTCATTAGTACCGCCTGGGCTCGATAAATAGTTCATGATGTGAAACACTTGTTTTGCGTCAACATCGAGATTAGCTTCTTCTTTTGCTTCCCTGATCGCTACATCAATTGGATTTTCATTTTCACCGAACATACCTGCGATAAACTCAATCAACCAAGGGGAATATTCTCGATTAATTGCACCCACGCGAAATTGTTCATTAAAAATAACCGTATCTTTAATCGGATCGTATGGCATTAATACGACTGCATCACCCCGTTCGAACATCTCGCGCTCGATTAGTTGACTGTTTTCTCCGTGAAAAGTGCGGTGTGAGAGCTTATATTTGTTAATTGAGAAGAAGCCTTTGTAACAAGTTGTAATGGATTCAACCCTAAAATCTTGACTATCATATTGAAATAAAAGATCTTTATGCGTATTCATGCGCTATTTTTTTCTCATAATTAAAAATGTAAAATAAAAATAATTTGTTACACTACAGTTAGATATTAAACAGTTAATAGTTTTGGTTAGTAGCTAAAACACTTTACCATAAGTGTAAAAGAGTAATTAGCAAACCAATGTACAAGGGAAAAGGTTAAATATGAAAAGCAAACTGCTATCAGTTATGGTGGGCTTAGCAAGTGTAGGGGTTGGGTTTTCAGCTCAGTCTTCTGACATTCTCGAGAATTACAAGCTCGCGTTAGTCAATGATCCGGTAATTTTAAAAGCACAAGCAGAGTTTGATGCATCAAAAGAAGGGATTACGCAGGCACGCTCAGTGCTATTACCGCAAATCAATGCTTTCGCAGCTGCTACTAGACTCCAAGATGACAGAGTGATTGGACCAAATTTTGATATTATCAGTACAGATATCAACAACACCACTTGGGGCGCGAACCTATCAATGCAGCTATATCATCACGACTCATGGCTAAAACTAGATAACGCGAAAAAATCAGCGCATTTAAGTGATTTATCTTATCAATCAGCCAAACAAGACTTAATTGTTCGCGTAGCTAATGCCTACTTCGGTGTGTTAAGCGCACAAGATGATTTAGAGTTTGCTAATGCCGAGCTAAAAGCAATTGAGCGTCAACTAGAACAAACCAAGCAACGCTTTTCAGTGGGTTTAACCGCGATTACCGATGTTCACGAAGCGCAAGCCCAATACGACAATGCCGTAACAGCAGTGATCCAAGCAGAAAATCAATTAGCTAGCGCGAGTGAGTCACTACGTGAAATTACTAACGTGTACCCTCGTGACTTAGATGTCCTAGATACCATGCGCTTTAGTGCATCGGCACCAGCCCCGACCAGTGCAGATGAGTGGCAACAAGTAGCAGAAACGAAAAACTTAGAAATTCTTGGTCAAAAAGTTTCGGTAGATATTTCAAAAGAAAACATCAACATCGCGCGCAGTGGGCACTACCCTACGCTCGATTTAAAAGCGAGCTATCAGCAATCTGATAACACGATCAAAAATAATACCCTTGACCCGCAATTAGATTCATCATCAATTGGCGTACAATTAAATGTACCGATTTACGCAGGTGGTGCAATTTCGAGTTCGGTTCGTCAAGCACAAAGCTTGTATGTTGCCTCTAGCCAAGGTTTACAGTCTACTCAACGCGCAGTTGTTCGTAATACGCGCAATGCCTACAACACAGTTATTGCTACTGTCTCAGCGATTAAAGCATTAGAGCAATCAGTAATTTCTGCAGAAAGTGCACTTAAAGCGACTGAAGCTGGCTTTGAAGTAGGTACGCGTACTATCGTTGACGTATTACAAAGCACGCGTAACTTATACAACGCCAAGCGCAACCTCTCATCAACGCGTTATGCTTACATCAATTCGATATTAGCGTTAAAGCGTGCAGCAGGTACGATTACTGAGGCCGACATTACAGCAATTCAAGCTGGATTAAAGTCAGCGAGTTAATTACTGCTAATGGCGACAGAAAAACCACTCATAAACGAGTGGTTTTTTTATACCTAATCAAAATGACTAACCTTACTTCACTTATTAACTTGCTACGCTTTTTATTAGTACAAAAAAAACGCCCCTCAATTGAGGAGCGTTTTATCGCTATTAGCTACGATTAGAAGCTATAAGTTAACTTCGCGTAGTAGTAACCACCGTTGTAATCGAATGGACCACTTTCGTAGTACTTAGCACCTAACACACCGTATGTGCCATCTTTCAGCTCTTGAGCTTCTTGATCAAAGATGTTGTTAGCGCCAACAGCAACAGAGAAGTCGTCGTTGATGAAGTAGCTTAATTCAGCATCGAAAGTAATTGCTGAGTCAGCTGTCTCACTACCCCAATCAGATGTATCATCTGCATGCACAGCGTAGTACTTACCGAAGTAGTTAGCACGAACGAACATTTGTACGCTATCCCATTGCTGAGACATAGTTAACGTACCGCGGTGATTCGGCATACCTTCTTCTAAGCGACGAACTTTACCTTCATCTGTTGTTTCTGGATTGAACTTGTCAACCGTTGTTTCATTCCAGTTGTAAGCAAAGCTAAATTGCGTATCGCCGTCAAATAACTGCATTGAGTAGTTTGCAACAATATCAAGACCTTGAGTTGTTGTATCAAAGTCGTTAGCAAAGTAAGTCACCGCTGAAATTAATTCTGGGTTCTTAACACCGAGTGCTCTCAACTCATCGTAGTCTTCGGCTAAAACATCGATTTGGCTAGATTGTGCAATACGATCAGTTACTTCAATGTTGTAGTAGTCAACGGTTAAGAAGAAATCACCACTTTGGTAGACACCACCAAAGGCGTACGACTTAGACTCTTCTGGTGTTAACTCTTTACCGCCGTAGAAAGCTGATAGTGGATCAGTTGGTGGCGCTAAGAAGCTTTGAATTAGTTCACCATTAACTAATGATGTTGCCGTGTTAACAACGTTAGCTTGACCAACTGTTGGCGCACGGAAACCCGTACTTGTTGAACCACGTAATGAGAAGTCATCAGACACTGAATATTGGAACGTCAACTTGTAATCGGTTGTGTTACCAAAGGTGCTGTAATCTTCAAAACGCAACGCTGCACCAACCATAAAGTCTTCAGTGAAGTAAGTTTCTGTATCGATGTAAGCTGCTACTGAGCGACGATCATTTAAGCCTTGAGCTTCAGGACCAAAGCCTTTAAAGCCGTGAGAACCAATGTTGAAACCTTGGTCGGCATATGGACCAGCTTTCCAAGAAGCTTCTTCACCTGAGATAATTTCAAATGACTCTTCACGGAACTCCATACCCATAGCTAAGTTGATTGGCTCATCTAGCGCATCGACATTAATACCGCGTACTAAATCAACGTTGAACATTTTCTCAAGTTGAATGTAGCTACCAGTGTCAAAATCAGTTGGTGTCTCTAAACCTAACGATGGGTTTAAAGTATTTGATAGGTTAAAGCTTGACGCGTTGCGACCAACTGTACCTGAGATATCGTAGCGCCAGTCTTTTAAGAAGCCAGAATGGATATCACCACGTGTACCCATTGTTAACGCCGTATCAACAATGTTACCACCAAACGCCGGCGTATAACCGCCAGGGAAAATTTGGTTCATTGAGAAACAGTTAGGATCAGCTAGCATTGCTTGATATTCAGCTGATTCTAATACGTTACCATCTGAGCCGTCAGGGTTCTTAGGAATATTAACCACAGCACAAGTACGCGCCGCGCCACCTGCTTGAGCGATATCACCAACTAATAGTGTTTCGCCACCATCAATTGAGTATACGTTGCCACGGTTATGTGGGTTACGGTAGTAGAAGCCACCAACAACATCACGCTCAGAGTAGTTACCGAACATGTAAGCTTCTTTGTCATTACCTAAATCTAAGCCGAAGTTACCAAAAATAGTAATATCGTCAGAAATTTCTGGGTTACCCCAAATTTGTGCAGGATCGTTAACGAATGTATTACCATTGTCGATCAAGTTTTGTGCATCTGGGCGTTGTACTGAACGTGAAGTTGCATCAGCATTTTTGTATTGGAAGCTTAAGTTAGCAAAACCGTCATCGCTTAATGGTAAACCAATGTTACCGTCAATCGTTACTGTGTCGCCGTCACCTTCATAGAATTGACCAGCTTTAACTGACAAAGAACCACCGTCAGCAGCATCTTTTAATACGAAGTTCATTACACCAGCGATAGCATCAGAACCGTATTGAGCGGCAGCACCGTCACGTAAAACTTCAACTTGCTTTAACGCTGCACTCGGAATAACTGAGATATCTGGACCTTGTGCACCATCGTTAACACCACCACCTTGGAAAGCGATAACTGACGCACGATGGCGACGTTTACCGTTTAAAAGTACAAGTGTTGAATCTGATGATAAACCACGCAAGTTAACTGGGCGAATTAACGTTGCCGCATCAGAAATTGGTTGAGCACGCACGTTGAATGATGGTACTGATGTTGCTAACTGATCAAGCATATCTGATGAACCAGAACGACCTAATTCGTCACCACCAACGATATCTACAGGTACAGCAGAGTCTGCGATTGAACGAGGTGCTGCACGTGAGCCTACAACAACAATTTTTTCAACGTCTTTAGCTTTCGCTGCTTCTGCGTCATCAGCATAAGCAGGAACAGTTCCAAGAGCTAAGCCTACCGCTAATGCTAGGCTGCCCGTACGAAATGTTTTAGACATGTTTCCTTCCCTTAAATTCTTATTTTTTTACCAGTAATGTTTACCGGTTATTTATTATTTAATTGCGAGTAAAAAATTACGCAATCGTCTTAATTGACATATCTGTTATAAAACAGCTACAAGCCGTTTACAACCCGATATTGAGCAAAAATCCTGCAAAAACTAATGAACAAGTCCTACCAGAATATCCAACTACGAAGTTTTTCAAAAACTCAACCCAACTCAAAACTCATCGCCACCCCTTTAAATACCGAGATATAAGAATTTAAATCGACATATCATTAATATGAAAGATTTCGTATTTAAAGCTAAAAAAATTTTATAAAAAATTTTTTCATATTTTTTCCAGCAATTGAGCAATTAACAAAGCGTTAACACAGTTGTCGCTATTTCTTTACAGTTCACCCAGCTAGGTGTCGAGATATTTTTCTCATTCAATCAGTGATTACTGATAATTGAGTGCTAGCTAAGCAGATAATTTTCAATGTCACGTGCATACGTATGCACCCTAGTTTAATCGTCTATCTTTCGATGCATACGTATGTAGGTGATTGCCCTAAATACTGACATCGGCATAATCAGTTACAACTAATTACACATAGAGTGATGAACTGCCAACTAACTAATCATTAGGCAGTCTAGTTAGGTATTTATCTACTAAACTCTTTAAAAAACGGGATGAGTCTTCTCTTATGGCTAAACGTGCTACGATTAAAAAAGCGATTGAGCATCATTTGAAATTTACCCTTGCTCACAGCAATGATAAAAATCCTGAAGCTTTCTGGAAAGCAACGAGCTTAGCAATTAACGACATCGTGGTTGAAAAACTCGCAGCAACCCGCGATCGTCAAAACCAAGCAGGTATTAAAACAGTTAACTACCTATCGCTTGAATATTTAATGGGTCGTTTATTATCAAACAACCTCCATAACCTAGCCATTTACGATGAAGCTGAAAAAGCCGTTAAAGCGTTAGGATTTGAATTAACCGATCTGTGTGAACAAGGTGCTGACTTAGCACTGGGTAACGGTGGTTTAGGGCGTCTTGCTGCGTGTTTTCTCGATTCATTAGCAACGCTAGACTACCCTGCAACGGGCTATGGTATTCACTACCAACACGGTTTGTTCAAGCAAAGCTTTAAAGACGGTCGTCAAATTGAAGAACCTGATTTATGGCGTGAATTTGGCAGCCCGTGGGAAATTTGTCGTCCAGAATCTACACAATTAGTACCGTTATACGGTCACGTTGAACACATTAACAACGCCGACGGTAGCACGACCTCAACATGGCAACCAGCGGTCCAGTTAAAAGGTGTACCTTGGGATATCCCAATTGTTGGCTACAACTCAGACACAGTTAACGTTTTGCGTTTGTGGGAATCACGTTCAGACCAAGCATTTGATTGGGATTTATTTAACCGCGGTGATTTCTTAAACGCGCACGGTAAAAATGTCCAAGCAGAAACCGTATCTAAAGTGTTATATCCAAATGATGAACACGATGCGGGTAAAGAATTGCGCTTTATTCAACAGTACTTCTTCTGTGCTTGTTCAATTAAAGACATTATTGCTCGTCACCAAACCATCAACGGTGTTAACTGGCAAGCGTTTGCAAAAGATACCGCGATTCAACTAAACGATACCCATCCAACCATTGCGATTTTAGAATTTATGCGCGTGTTAATCGATGAGTACCAATTTACCCATGCTGATGCTTGGGCGTTATGCCGCGAAGTATTTGCCTACACCAACCACACCTTATTGCCTGAAGCATTAGAAAAGTGGTCGGTGTCGCTATTTGAACGCGTATTACCGCGTCATTTAGAAATTTTATACGCGATCAACGAAGACTTCTTAAACAATGAAGTATCGGTCAAATGGCCAGACAATAACCAAATGCGTGCCAAACTATCGCTGATCGAAGAAGGCGCTGAAAAGAAAGTACGCATGGCGCATTTATGTGTGGTTGCCGCCCACAAAGTCAACGGTGTTGCCGAAATTCACTCAAAGCTTGTTAAACAAGATTTATTCCCTGAATTTGATGCGCTTTACCCGAACAAGTTAACTAACGTAACTAACGGTATTACACCACGCCGCTGGTTAAAAGCGTGTAACCCTAAGTTATCAGCGTTATTGACCAAACACGTCAAAGCGGATTGGGCGAAAGACTTAGACAGCTTATCGGCACTTGAAAAGCTTGCTGACGACGCGAAATTGCAAAAAGCGTTTATGGACATCAAGTTAGAAAACAAACAAGCATTAGCGAAAGA
This sequence comes from Thalassotalea sp. LPB0316, assembly GCF_014898095.1. Lineage (NCBI taxonomy): Bacteria > Pseudomonadati > Pseudomonadota > Gammaproteobacteria > Alteromonadales > Colwelliaceae > Thalassotalea > Thalassotalea sp. LPB0316. Next base: position 1,320,502 of record NZ_CP062946.1, on the reverse strand, counting down.
AATCTTATCGCTCACCGGTGTCCAAGTTAACCCTGAAGCTATTTTTGACATCCAAATCAAACGTTTACACGAGTATAAGCGACAGCACTTAAACTTCTTACACATTGTTGCGCTGTATCGTCGTTTACTGGAAAACCCTGCACTTGAGATGCAACCACGGGTATTCATTTTTGGCGCAAAAGCAGCGCCGGGTTATCGCTTAGCTAAAGAGATCATTTACGCGATCAATAAAGTTGCTGACAAAATCAACAACGACACGCGTATTAAAGACAAGCTAAAAGTCGTATTTTTACCGAACTACCGCGTTAGTCTCGCCGAGAAAATGATCCCAGCCGCTGATGTTTCAGAGCAAATTTCAACGGCGGGTAAAGAAGCATCGGGCACAGGTAACATGAAGTTAGCACTTAATGGTGCTGTCACTATAGGTACCCTAGACGGTGCTAATATTGAGATCGCCGAAGAAGTGGGCGACGACAATATCTTTATTTTCGGTAACACGGTAGAGCAAGTAAAAGCAATCAAAGCTCAGGGTTACAACCCATACAGTTACTACGAGCAAAACGCTGAAATTAAAGCGGTACTTGATTGGTTAGATACCGATTACTTTACGCCGGGCAAGCCATATGAACTATCAGCTATCAAGCACAGTTTACTCGATGGTGGTGATCCATACCTTGTGCTAGCTGATTACCAATCGTACAGCGATGCTCATCAAGCCCTTGATGAAGCGTATCGAGATAAAAAACGCTGGGCGAAAATGGCAATCCTCAACACCGCGTTAATGGGCAAGTTCAACTCAGACCGCTCAATTAACGACTATGTTGAGCGCATCTGGCACATTCAGCCCTGTAAAAACTAGGTAATTTACACACGCCCCTTGATTGGGGCGTTTGTGTTTTAACCACAAGTTCAAGCTTTAGTTATTGGAAAACAAGATGACAGATACAAATGCAATCAATGGAATAATCAGTGCACAACACAACCAACCACATCAAGTGTTGGGTTTACATGCCGATGATTCTGGCTATCTCACGCTCAATGCATTTGTTCCGAAAGCACAAGCCGTTGCGGTTTATGCCAAAAACACCAAAAAAGTCATCGCCAAACTCAACAAAATTGACGACGCCGGCTTTTTCAGTAAAAAATTACGTCGTAAAAATAGCTTTGATTACCAACTAGAAATCACGGTTGATGGCAAAACATCACGAGTTGAAGATCCCTTTGCTTTTGCTCCGACCCTTGGCGAACTTGACTTGCACCTACTTCGTGAAGGCAATCATCTGCACCCATACAATATTCTTGGCGCTCACCTAAAAACCGTTAACGGCGTTAAAGGGGTGAGCTTCGCGCTTTGGGCGCCTAACGCCAAGCGCGTTTCGGTCGTAGGTGAATTCAACAATTGGGATGGTCGTTGCCACCCGATGACCAACCAAGATTTTAGCGGTTACTGGTCGCTGTTTATTCCTCAATTGAAAGCAGGCGAATTATACAAGTTTGAAATCCTACGTAGCGATGGCAACTTACAACCGTTAAAAGCTGACCCATATGGCTTACAAGCCCAGTTTCGCCCTGAAACAGCGTCTATTGTCAACGCAGAAAAACATTACAAATGGCAAGATAAAGCGTGGTTAAAAGTGCGTGAAGCGCGCAATTCACGACATGCCCCCATTAGTATTTACGAGGTGCATTTAGGCTCTTGGCAACGCGATGAAAACAACCATTACCTCAACTATCGCGAACTTGCCGATCAATTAATTCCTTATACCTTGGAGATGGGTTTTACCCATATTCAATTGATGCCAGTGAGTGAATTTCCCTATGATGGTTCATGGGGTTATCAACCAGTAGGTTTATTTGCGCCAAGCTCACGCTTTGGCGATGCCGACGATTTCAAATATTTTGTCGACCAATGCCACCAAGCTAACCTCGGGGTTTTAATTGATTGGGTACCAGGGCATTTTCCAATTGATCAACACGGTTTAGCTCAATTTGACGGCACGCATTTATATGAACACGCCGATCCGCGCCAAGGCTTTCATCCCGATTGGAACACCCTGATTTACAACTACGGCCGCACCGAAGTTGCTAATTTTTTGCGCGCCAGTGCCCTGCACTGGTTAGATAGATTCCACGTCGATGGCATTCGCGTAGATGCTGTCGCCTCAATGTTATACCTCGATTACAGCCGCAAAGAAGGCGAATGGATCCCGAACGAACACGGTGGCCGCGAAAACCTCGAGGCCGTTGCCTTTTTACAGCGCTTTAATGAAGAGCTATATCGCGAATATCCCGGCACTTTTTCTGTTGCTGAAGAATCAACTTCATGGCCGGGCGTGTCAAAACCAACCGATGCTGGTGGTTTAGGATTTGGCTATAAATGGAATATGGGTTGGATGAACGACACCCTAGAATACATCAAGCGCGAACCGATTCATCGCAAACATCACCACAACGAAATTAGCTTTGGTTTAGTGTACGCCTTTGACGAAAACTTTATTTTACCGATTAGCCATGACGAAGTTGTCCACGGCAAAGGCTCAATGATTGAGCGTATGCCAGGTGATGCGTGGCAGCAATTTGCCAACTTACGCGCCTATTACGGCTTTATGTGGTCACACCCGGGTAAAAAACTACTGTTTATGGGCTGTGAATATGGTCAAGGGCCAGAGTGGAACTATGAAAAAGCCCTTGAGTGGCACCAATTAGACATTCACTGGCACGCACAAGTACAACAACTGGTAAAAGATTTAAACCGCGTTTATCAAGCTACGCCGGCACTTTACCAACACGACTGTGAACACCAAGGCTTTGCGTGGCTCGATCACGAAAATGCTGAGCAAAGTGTTTATAGCTTTATTCGTTTTGGTCAACATGGCGAAGCGCCGGTTGTCGTTGTCTGTAACTTCTCAGATCAGGTTTATCACAACTTTACCGTTGGCGTGCCTGAGCAAGGTCATTATCAAGAATTACTCAATACCGATGCGCAAATTTATGGTGGCAGCAACCAAGGTAATTTTGGCGGCGCAACCAGTAAAGATAAGCCAATGGACAATCAAGCGCAGAGTATTGACATCACCGTACCACCGCTTGCCACCTTGATTTTCAAATTGGAAAGCTAAGATGAACATCAAGGTATCTTCAGGTTTTCCCTACCCGCTTGGCGCAACTATAACACCCCAAGGTGTTAACTTCGCCCTGTTTTCAGCTAACGCTGAAAAGGTAGAGCTATGCCTGTTTGATACCAATGGCGAAAAAGAGATCATCAAGATTGAAATGCCGGAATTTACCGATGATGTTTGGCATGTTTGTGTACAAGGCATCGGTGCAGGCGCGCTTTATGGCTACCGCGTTCACGGCCCGTTCGAGCCGCATAAAGGCCACCGTTTTAATCCGGCAAAATTACTGTTAGATCCTTATGCCAAAGCCTTACACGGCGAGTTTGTTGAGCACAAAGCAAACTACAGTTACGACTTAGACTCTTGCCAAAAAGACTTAACCCTCGATTACCAAAACAACGCCGAGTTTATGCCCAAATGCGTGGTTACTGAAGAATTACCTGCGCTCGAAAACAAACCGCAAATTCGCCGCCGCGATACCATTATTTATGAAATGCACGTTAAAGGCTTTAGCCGGTTAAACCCAGCGCTTAAGAAAAAACTGCGCGGTACTTATTTAGGGCTAGCTGATGATGTATCAATTGATTACTTAACGGCGCTCGGCGTAACCAGTGTTGAACTGCTACCGGTACACCAATTTATTGATGAGCCGTTTACGAAAGAAAAGCAACTGGTTAATTATTGGGGTTACAACTCAATTAACTACTTTGTACCAGATGCCCGTTATACCCTAAATAATGGCATTGAAGAGTTTCGCCAAATGGTCGATAAGCTCCATCAAGCCGGTATCGAAGTCATTTTAGACGTCGTTTACAACCACAGCGCCGAGGGCAATGAGCTAGGGCCAACTTATAGCTTTAAAGGCATAGATAACGCCAGTTATTACCGACTCGCTAAACACGACCAGCGCTTTTACGAAAATTTTTCCGGCTGTGGTAACACCTTTAATATCGATCACCCTAGAGTTTTGCAAATGGTAACCGATAGCCTGCGCTATTGGGTGCAAACGATGGGCATTGATGGCTTTCGCTTCGACTTAGCAACCATTTTAGGCAGAGAGCGACCACACTTTAACCAGTACAATCACTTTTTCAATACCCTTAAACAAGACCCTGTATTAGCCGGTGTTAAGCTCATTGCTGAGCCTTGGGATATTGGTCAAGACGGCTATCAATTAGGCCGCTTCCCCAATAGTTGGATGGAGTGGAACGATAGATACCGCGATACCGTGCGCCGCTTTTGGCGTGGCGATCACGGCATGTTAGCTGATTTTGCCAATCGCATTCACGGTTCAAGTGATTTATTTGAAAACAGAAGTCGCCGACCCAGCTCAAGTATTAACTTTATTACTTCGCACGACGGCTACACCCTGCGCGATTTAGTCAGTTATCAACAAAAGCACAATCACGCTAACGGTGAAAATAATCAAGATGGCCACAACGCTAACTACAGTTGTAACTTTGGTGTTGAAGGCGCAACCAAGGATAAAGCAATTAACGCACTGCGCCTGCAGCAGCAGAAAAACATTCTAACCACCTTGTTTATTTCACAAGGCACACCGATGTTGCTCAGTGGCGACGAATTTGGCCATTCGCAACAAGGCAACAACAACGCCTATTGCCAAGACAATGAGATTTCATGGCTTAACTGGCAACAAGCCGAAAACAGTGAGTTGCTCGAGTTTGTTCAAGCACTCATCGCATTGAGAAAAGCCCACCCGCTACTCAATAGAACCCACTACCATCATGGCAAAAACTATTCAGCAAAAACCGGCTTAGCCGATATCAGCTGGCTCAACTGCCATGGTAAACCGATGCAAGACAGTCAATGGCACGATCACTCAATCAAGTGCTTTGCCATGCTACTTGCCAATACCGAACATGAATTGATAAGCGATGATTTTTATCACGACGATGCCTTACTGGTTATTTTCAACGCTCACGATCATGAACATTTATACCAACTGCCAAAACTCAATGGTTATTGGCAGACCATTTTTAATACCGCAGATACAAAAATAAAACAAAATGAGAACCTTGTTAGAACTGAGTTGATGGTCAGCCCACACAGCTGCTCGCTACTGAGTTTTAGCCAGTCTCCTGCAGACTTTAGACAAGAGAACGAGACTTATGAACTTAATTGAAAAACTAGCAGATTTAGTTGGCTTTCATCGCGACTATATTGATGCGTTTGGCAATCAGGTCACTGCCAAAGATGAAGCTCGCCGCGCTTTGTTAAAAGCGATGGGCTACGATATTGACGACGAACAAGCAATTGCTGCCAGTATTACCGAACTAGAACAACAGCCATGGCGTAAAATATTGCCGCAAGTTCATATTGCTAAGTCTGAAGAGCACCATCACGAAGTGGTTGTTACCTTTGAACAAGGTGTTGCCGAGTACTTTAACTGGACGATTACCACTGAAGACGGCAACGAGCAATCTGCCCAAGTCAACTTGGCGGATTTGCGCCAAGGTGAAAGTGCCGAATTTGACGGTGTGGTATTTACTCAATACTTTTTAGGTTTACCACGAGTTGCTGACGGTTATCACGAATTAGTGGTTAACTACGGTGAGCAAACTGACAGTTGTCATTTAATTTTTGCCCCGCAAACCTGTTACAGCCCAAATGAAGCAGCTGACTTTAAAATGTGGGGCTTTGCCGCGCAATTATATTCACTACAAAGTGAAACCAACTGGGGTATGGGTGATTACTCAGATCTCACCAAACTAGTCAAAGGCGCTGCTGCTCGTGGCGCTTCAGCTATTGGCTTAAACCCATTGCATCCGCTTTACCAAAACAACCCTGCTCATCGCAGCCCATACTCGCCGACCAGTCGTTGTTTCTTAAACACGCAATATATTGATGTCACTGCTGCGCCGTTTTACGCCCAATCAAAAGCGGCTCAAGCACTTGTCGCATCAAAGGAATTTCAAGATAAAATCGCCTTTGCTCGCTCAACTGAGTTAATCGACTACCCAGCAGTTGCTGATGTTAAGTATCAAGTATTAGAGCTACTTTACAGCGAATTTTTAGCACAAAACGACACGACATTAGTGGCTGAATTTGAAGCGTTTAAACAAGCGAACGAAGCAGGCTTAACCCGTCACGCTACTTTTGAAGCGCTTTATGAGCACTTTAGAGAGTTAGATTTTAACGCCTACGGTTGGCCAAAGTGGCCTGAAGCTTACCAAAACCCACACTCTGTAGAAGTAAGCGAGTTTAAAGCGCAAAACCAAGAACGCATTGGTTATTTTATGTATTTACAATGGCTTGCACATCGCCAGCTATTAAACGCGCAACACACCGCAAAAGCCGATGGCATGCCAGTAGGTTTATACCTCGATTTAGCGGTAGGTTGTGACGGCTCAGGGGTTGATGTTTGGTCAGACAAAGACGTTTACGTTGCCGGTGCTTCAGTTGGCGCGCCACCAGATTTATTAAACACCTTAGGTCAAGACTGGGGCTTAACGCCAATTAACCCAGTTGCCTTGAAACTTCAAGGTTATCAGCCGTTGGTTCGCGCGCTTCGTTCAAACATGCAATATGCTGGCGCCCTGCGTATTGACCACATTCTTGGTTTAATGCGCCAATACTGGGTTGCACCGGGTATGAAAGCCGATGAAGGGGTGTTTATCACCTACCCACTAGAAGATATTTTACGCATTATTGCCTTAGAATCTCGCCGCAGCCAGTGTGTTGTCATTGGAGAAGATTTAGGCACAGTGCCAGAAGGTTTTGGCGATATTATGCAAGCTCACGGCTTGTTGTCGTACAAGGTACTGTTTTTTGAAACATGGGAATCTGGTCTATTTATGCGCCCAGAAATGTACCCAGAGCAATCGATGGTAACGGTTTCTACTCACGATTTACCAACGCTTGCCGGTTGGTGGACAGGTCGCGATTTAGAGTGGCGTCAAAACCTAAACTTATATCCGAATGAGCAAATGGGCATCGACGATCGCAATAACCGAGTGGCTGACCGCAATCACTTACTCGCAGCACTTGAAGATATGCAAGTAATCGATATGACAAAGGCACCTGAAACATCGCCAGCGAAGATGAATCGCGAGCTCAGCCTTGCCGTACAAAAATACATGGCATTAGCGCCGAGCCGTATTCAGTTAATTCCATTAGAAGATGCACTAGAGAATGTTGAGCAAGTCAATATTCCAGGCACGATTGACGAGCATCCAAACTGGTTACAACGCATTCCTGTCACGCTTGAAGAGCTATGGGATAACCAAGCAATGAGCGATATTTGTCAAACGATGCAACAAGCGCGTCCGAAAAACTAATAATACCAATAACAAGAAATATACACAGGTAAACTATGATCAAAACAACATTAAAAACCCTTGCCATTAGCGTTATTGCTTTTGGCATGCTCGGTTGCCAAGACGCACCGAAATCAGCGTCAACAGCGCCCGTTGCTGCAGAATCAGCAACAACAAAGCGCTTAACCGCGAGCGATTTAGCTCCCTATATCGAACGTGACATTCAAGACGATGTTTTTTATTTCGTCTTACCGGATCGCTTCTACAACGGTGATACTAGTAACGACAACGGCTCAACAACCAAACTGATCTCACAAGGCGGTTTTGATCCAACAGATTACGGTATGTATCACGGCGGTGATGTGCCGGGCTTACAAGCTAAAATTCCTTACTTGAAAGCAATGGGCATTAGCGCGATTTGGTTAACACCGATTTTGCGCAACCAAGCGTTACAAGAGGGTGGCTCGGGTTATCACGGTTACTGGGTGTTAGATTTTACTGAAATTGACCCGCATTTAGGCACCAATGACGATTTAAAAGCCTTTATCGATGCCGCACACAAAGAGAACATCAAAGTTTACTTTGACATTATTACCAATCACACCGCTGACGTTATCAAATATACCGAATGCCACGGTGAAGACGGTTTAACGCCTAACCCAAACTGTGAGTATCGCACACTCGCCGAAGTCGCGGAAAAAGGCACTTACACGCCAGTGATCCCAGCAGGCAGTGAAAACGCGAAAGTACCGGCATGGTTAAACGATCCTAAGTATTATCACAACCAAGGTGAAACAACATTCGAAGGTGAAAACTCGGTTTATGGTGATTTTGCTGGCCTTGACGATATCAACACCGATGATCCTGAAGTGGTTAAAGGGATGATTGATATTTTAACCAAACTTGTCAGCCAGTTTAAACCTGACGGCTTCCGTATTGATACCGTTAAGCACGTAAACATTGAGTTTTGGCAAGAATTTGCGCCTGCCGTTGTCAGCCATGCCCAAAGTGAAGGTATTCCCAAGTTCTTTATGTTTGGTGAAGTTTATGACTTTACCCCTGAAAACCTGAGCTACTTCACAACCACGGGTAAAGTACAATCAGTGTTAGATTTCGCCTTACAAGGCATGCTTGCCGATGCCCTAATCAAGCAAAAAGGCACCGATGTATTAGCCAACTTATTTACTAAAGATGAGCTCTATCGCGACGGTGATTCAAACGCCAACCAACTATTAACCTTTGTTTCAAACCACGATATGGGACGTTTTGCTTGGATGTTAAAAGATTCAGAGCACAACTACTCGATGGCTGAGATGGAACAACGGGTAACCTTAGCCCATGCCTTCTTGTACTTTGCGCGCGGTATTCCTGTAGTGTATTACGGTGATGAACAAGGCTTTGTGGGTGATGGTGGTGATAAAGCCGCTCGCCAAGATATGATGCCTTCACAAGTCGACAGCTACAACGATGACAACTTGTTAGGCACAGATAAAACAACCGCCGACGATAACTTTGATCAAAGCCACCCGTTCTACAACGCATTTGCTGATTACGCATCGGTTTACTTTGCCCATGAAACCTTGCGCAAAGGCGAGCAAACAACTTTGTATTCACAAGCGACACCGGGTGTATTTGCGATCACGCGTAGCCATGGTGATAGCCAATACTTAGTCGTGTTTAACACCTCAAATAAAGTAGCCAATGCTGAATTTGAGGTATCGGCTAATCGCGCAACTCACATCTTCGGCGATAGCAAAGACAGCGTTGCAATAGCGAACAACAAAGCAAGCGTGACACTCTCAGGCTTGAGCTTCGCTATCTATCAGCTTTAATTAATCAAAATCAACCAAATAAAAGGCTAGCGTAAGTAGTTGCGCTAGCCTTTTTTATTGTCTGCTTGTAAGTGAAGTCGCTTCGTAAAAATAATCTGCCAACCAGTGAGCGCGTTTACTCGACAATTCGTAGATCTAGCATTAACAGCAAACACGTTACTCGCTATACTCCTGCTATCTCATACCAATTTATAAAAACCTGTGAACAGAACAACAAGGAAAAATCAATGAAAGCCAAGCTTACTCAGCTATCATCATTATTTTTAGCACTGGCAATGTCACATGCCGTACAAGCAGAAACCTTCAGCTTTAACAATGACGTTAATGAGCAATCAGATGCGTTAGTCGTTTTTAAAAGTAGCGAAGACACCACCGGCTTTAGCGCCTTTGATCAAAAAACGCAGGGCCAATTAAGCCGTGCTATCAAAGCTAACCAATTTGATGCCAGCTACAACACTTTTGTTGAAATCCTTGCCCCGACTAACTTGAACTATGATCGCGTATTGATTGTTGGCCTGGGTGACAAAACCTTAACAAAAGCGCAATTAACCAAACTCGGCGGCAATATTGCAGGTCAGCTAACCAGTAATAATATCAATGAAATTTCGGTGTCAGCAGAACACTTTAATGCTGAACAAGCATCGTTTATCGCTCACGGCATCAATCTTCGCGCCTACAGCTACGACAAGTACAAAAAAGAAAAACGCCAAGAAAAATCGTACACCTTTGATGTAACCGACAGCCAAGCAACGCAATCAGCCTATAGTGAGCTTGAAGCCTTACAATCTGGGATTTTCTTAGCGCGTGATTTAACTAACGAAATTCCAACAAACCTGACACCTGCTGATTTTGCCAAAGAAGCCAAAAAACTCAAAACACTTGGTGTAAAAGTAAAGGTACTCGAGCCTAAAGAGTTGAAAAAGCTTGGAATGAATGCACTTGAAGCAGTTGGTCGTGGCAGTAAAGACGGTTCGCGATTAGTTGTTGCTCATTATCAAGGCAGCGATGACGCACCGATAGCCATTGCGGGTAAAGGTATCACCTTTGACTCAGGCGGTATTCAAATTAAGACCTCTGAGCATATCGTTCGCATGAAATCTGATATGGCAGGTGCTGCAGCGGCCTTAGGCACAGTAAAAGCGCTTGCTCAAATGAAAGCTAACGTGAATGTTGTCGCCGTCATGGGAATGGCAGCTAACATGGTTTCTGAAAACTCGTATATCCCTGGCGATGTTGTTACGACAGCTGAGGGGATCACGGTTGAAATTACTCATACCGATGCCGAAGGTCGCCTAGTGTTAAGCGATGCCATGTGGTATGCCCGTAAATATTATCAACCGAGTGTGTTACTTGACATAGCCACCTTAACTGGCGGTAAATACCGTGCCTTAGGTAACAAGTATGCTGGTATTTTCAGTGAAAGTGATCAGCTTGTTGAAGCGTTTAAAGTTGCCGGTGATGCGGTAAATGAGCCCGTTTGGCACCTACCTTTAGGTTACAAAGAAATGTTAGCAAGCCCAATTGCCGACATTCGCAATACCGGTAAAGGTGGCCCAAGTGCAACAACGGCAGCAAGCTTTTTACAGCACTTTGCCGGCGACACGCCATGGTTGCACATTGATATGGCCGGTAATGGCTTAGCGGCTTCAGCCAGTGGCGAACACCCAGTAGGTGGCACGGGTTATGGTGTTAGTTTGATGACTGAGTGGATTTTAAACCACCATACTGCGAAGTAGTTATCACCAAGCTAATCATAAGCCCTGACAGTGTTCAGGGCTTTTTTATCTTGTAGCACAAGAAAAATTATTTTTCCCAACGCATAAATTTCAACTATAGTAGTTGATATCGTTAACTCGTGTTACTGGGTTTACTCGTCGCATTCTAAGGAGAGAATATATGTCGACTACACAGGGAAATCGCATCCTCTATCTAGATTTTTTAAGAGGGATTGCCGTTTTAGGCCTTTTACTGATGAACATGCCGAGTATGGGCATACCAGAAATGGGCTATGTCAGCTATGAGCCCGATTTACTGGGCGATAAAATTTACTCACTGTTTCAAGCACTGTTTTTTGATGGCAGATTCAGAAGCCTGTTTTGTTTACTGTTTAGCATAGGCTTGTACCTGCAATATCTCAGTTATCAAAACAAAAACCTCAATAGCTACGTTATTTTAAAATCTCGGCTTAACTGGTTGCTGGTCTTTGGCCTGATCCATTGTATTTTTCTTTGGCCGGGCGACATTTTGATTCTGTACGCATTAACTGGCATGTACTTAATGTCTAAGTTAGATTGGCCAGCAAAAAAACTCATCAAACGCGGCCTTACCTTCTTTGCCATAGGCCTGATTATTTCAGCCGCGCAACTCTCACTTATTGAGTACTATTCCGAAGGACCAACAACTCGTCATAGTACTGAGTATTTAGAAGCTTTAGCAGTAATTAAAGGCTCGTATTGGGAAGTACTAAAAGTGAATACATTGATGGCTTTTGCCTATGTTATTACCTTCCCTATTCTAGCTTTATTCTATTTTGGTGGTGTGATGATGTTATCGCTCGGCCTGTATAAATCAGGGCAACTCCAGCATGGTTTTAATCAAAAACAACTGTTTTTGTTGATTATCATTACCTTGGTATTTTCTACGATTGACGCCTACTTTGCCGTTTTCCGACCCGATATTCACTACATGATGACAGGCCTTATCGGCTCAATATCAGGGCTGAGTATGGCACTGCTAATCTGGCACTTGGTTTTAACCTTAAAACTAGCAGATAGCACGGCTTGGTTATCAACCTGTTTACAGCGAACAGGCCGAATGGCCTTTAGTTTCTACATTTTACAGTCAATAGTGATGGCAGGGATTTTTCGATACCTTTTCCCCGAGTTAAATGAAACCTTTACCTTAACTGACTATGCACTCGTCTCGGTAAGCTTTATCTTGTTGCAAATGCTCATCGCCAATCGCTATTTACGCCACTTTAAACAAGGCCCATTAGAAAAACTGTGGCGTTATCTCGTGAGAAGAAGCATGATAAAAGCATCACAATCGACAGAGCAATCAGCTAAGCTAAGCGCTTCATCGAGTTGATGTTATTCAAGTAATAAGGTGTAGGAACCAATCAATGAAGCTTAAATTTATTCTAACCCTGTGTTTTGCCGTTAATATCAACGCTTGCTCTTCACCATCAATGTCTACAGAAGAGAGAGTACAAGCAGCAGTCATAGGTATTATTACCGGAAGCACTATCGCTTACGGCAATAAGGCACAGTGTAATCACTTTAAACAAAAGTGTGGTAACGACTACCGCGAGTGGCAACACAAAGGGAAAATAGCTTGCTCGTGTTAGCTAAATGGCAAAGGATCTAGCAAAGCAAAGTACCATCGAGGCACTTTGGCATATATCTATTGAATTATTGATAACCTTTGATAAAAAACGCGACACTTTGCTCAAGGTAACGCTTTATCTCACGCGGTGACAATTGCTCTTTTAGATTGAACTCTAGCCGCAGCCAAGCCTCGCCGCGCATCATACTTAAAAACTGCACGGCAGCCGTTCTTGGCTCCACTATATTCAAGACCTTGATCTTGTTGAGGTGAGCAAATAACTCGGTCACTTCATTAACCAAAGGCTCAGGACCTGCACGATAAAACAGCTCAGATAACTCGGGGTAGCTTGCCGACTCATAAGCACAAATTTTGTGTACTGCCATCGCTTCTTTTGAGCTGATCAAATCAAAAAATCGCGTTGCTAATTCGAGTAAAAATTCAGCTAAATCATCATCCGGTTGAAAGCTCATTTGACTGAGATCATAGGCAATACACTTTTGCTCTATCGATGCCGAAAAAAGCTCTTCCTTGTTGCCAAAGTGGCTGTAAACCGTTTGTTTTGAAACATTAGCTAGCTTGGCAATAGTGTCCATGCTCGTTTCAACGTAGCCATTTTCAGTAAATAACTGGGTCGCCGCATCCAGAATTTGTTTGCGTTTTACTTCGTTTTTAGGACGAATACGATTCATTGATCACCTAAGCGTTTATTTTCGTATTGGCCATTTTAACAAAATAAACTGGACAGTCTAGTTTGATTAAACTAGACTTCGCAGTCTAGCTTACGAGTAACTTATCAGCAACAGCTCGTTTACAACATTAGGATTGCGCTCATGCTTAAGCACATAGTTTTTGTATTCTCCATTACGGCATTAATCGGTTGCTCACAACCGGTAGCTAATGAACAACCCCGTATGTCACATGCAGTGGCAGAGCTATTGAAACTTGAAGCAGTAACAAGTTATCAGGTGCCTCGCGCTTATATCGGTAAAATTTCCACCAACCAGTTTACGCCAGTAAGTTTTGAATATGGCGGTACGTTAGAAGCTTTATTTGTCGATGATGGTGACGAAGTTAAAAAAGGCCAAGTGTTGGCACAGCTAAATACCCAACTCTTAACCATTAAACTTGAAGAACTCAATGCGCAGCTGGCTCAAAACAAAGCGCAAATTACTCTAAACAGCAATAATTTAGCAAGAATCAACGAGCTTAAAAAAGACAACTACGCCTCAGCCCAAACGTTTGATGAACTCACGGCACAGCAGGCCATTTTAGCGGCTAATCAACAACAACTGATCGCCAACATTAATGCGTTAAACTACCAAATCAACCGCAGCCAACTCATTGCGCCGTTTGACGGTATCATTTCTCAGCGCTCCGTCGCACAAGGCGCGAATATCCAAGCGGGTATGCCAGTATTTCAGCTCATCAAACAAAATGATCAAGAAGTAAAAGTGGGTGTCTCAAGTGAATTAGCGAGCGGTTTATCGATTGGCCAAAGCGTTGTAGTTGAGATTTCAAAGACGAGGCACCAAGGCAAAGTTATTCGCATAGGTCGCCAAATTAATAACAGTAATCGCACCGTTAACTTACGTATCGCGCTCGAGCAAAATGTTCAAACCTACAATGACCAACTTGCGCGAGTCTATATTGATCAAACGATTCATCAAGTCGGTTATTGGGTGCCCATGAGCGCCTTGACCGACGGTGTTCGCGGCCAGTGGAATTTACTGATCGCCAAACCAAAAGGCGAAAATTACCAACTCTCACTCACTGCCGTGCAAGTAGAGTATGCAACGGAACAACAGGCATTTATTACGGGTATTGAGCAAGACAACGCGCTATTCGTTGCTCAAGGCGTCCACAAATTTGTCCCGAATCAAATGGTGACAATGCGCTCAACACTATTAGCGGAGCATAAGTAATGATCCGTGCCTTTGTTAAAAATGGCCGCTTGATGAGCCTAGCGATTGCATTAATTGTCGTCGCAGGTTTAGGCGCACTATCGACCTTACCAAGAACCGAAGATCCGAGAATAACCAATCGCATTGCGAGTGCGATAACTGAATTTCCCGGTGCCAGTGCTGAACGAGTAGAAGTCTTGGTGACGGAAAAAGTTGAGCAAAAATTACGAAAACTACCAGAAGTAAAACTGATTTCATCAGTTTCTCGAGCAAACATTTCGGTAGTTAAAATTCAACTGCACGATGAAGTGGTTGATACCAAACCGATTTGGTCGAGAGTGCGAGATTTACTCAACGATACACGGCCAGAGCTACCCAACGGCGCAAATTCGCCAACCTTAATCGATGATCGCGGTTATGCCTATACTCAGTTATTTGCGATTAATTGGCGCGGTAGTGGTGAGGTCGATTTAGCCGCATTGGGTCGCTATGCTAATGAGCTACAAAATCGCTTAAGAAATATTACCGGCACCGATATCGTCAGTATTTATGGTCGCGGTCAAGAAGAGATTCAAGTTGAAATTGATCACGAACTAACCAGTCAAGTCGGCTTAACCAGTGCTCAAGTATCACAGCGCTTACTAACAGCAGATGCCAAAGTTTCCGCCGGTGAAATTGTTAACCCTTACACCCAGATGCAAGTGGAGCTTGACGGTGCCTTTAGCGATATTGAACGGATACGAAATATCCCGATAAAACAAGCTGATAACGGTTCAATTTTGCGCTTAGGTGATATCGCAACCGTCGATAAAGATCTGCACTGGCCGGCTTCGGAAATCGCCATCGTAAACAATCAACGGGCGGTGATCGTTGGCACGCGAATGCTCGAAAAAGTTAGAATCGACTTGTGGTCGGAAAAAGTGAATAAAGAGATCGCCTTATTTGAACAGCAACTGCCATCAAATATTGCACTCGAAGTCCTATTTGATCAGAACACCTATACCAGTGAGCGCTTATCAGACTTAGTCAACAATATTGTTGTTGGCTTCACGCTCATTACCGCGGTACTAATGGTAACGCTAGGTTGGCGCGCAGCCATTATCGTAGCCTTGTCATTACCGTTATCCGTGTTATTTACCTTGGCAGTGATGAACTTTTACGGCTTGCCGATACATCAAATGTCGGTCACGGGCTTAGTTGTAGCCTTAGGCATCATGGTTGATAACGCCATTGTCATGACAGATACAATCCAACAAAGACGGCAACAAGGTGTTGGCCGTTTAGACTCTGTTGGCTATGCCGTTAAGCATTTGTGGTTGCCTTTATTAGGCTCAACTATTACCACGATTTTGGCCTTTATGCCGATTGTATTAATGCCAGGGCCAGCCGGTGAATTTGTCAGTGGCATTGCTTTAAGTGTTATTTTTTCTTTAATCGCCTCTTACTTGATTTCCCATACTATTGTCGCAGGGCTTGCTGGCCGGTTTATTGAAAAAGACAAGTCAGAAAAAGGCGGCTGGTTGCAGCACGGTATTCATTTACCTAAGTTAAGTAAAGCGTTTGAAAGCAGCTTACACTTTAGTATGCGCCACATGAAAAAAGTCATGTTAGCTGTGATGTGCTTACCGCTATTTGGTTTTTGGGCCGCAGGTACGTTAACCGAACAGTTTTTCCCACCATCTGATCGCGATATGTTTCAAATTGAGCTCTTTATGCCTGCCAATTCAAGTATTTTGGCAACGGAAAAAGTGGCGCTCGATATTACCGATTATTTAAATCAGGTTGAGGGAATTAACCATACTCGCTGGTTAGTTGGTAAAAATATGCCGTCGTTTTATTACAATTTAGCACCGGAGAACGATGGCTCAAAACACTATGCGCAAGCGATGGTCACCACCGATCATTTTTCAACGACCAATCGCCTGATCCCAATATTACAAAAAGCCCTCGATCAACGCTTTCCACAGGGGCAAATTATTGTCCGTAAGCTAGAGCAAGGACCACCGTTTGCCGCCCCCGTTGAACTGCGAATTTACGGGCCAAATTTAGATGAACTAAAGCGTATCGGTGATCATGTCCGCCAAGTCATGAGTACGGTTGACAATGTAATTCACACCCGCGCCTCACTACAAGCTGGCGCGCCAAAGGTCTGGCTCAATGCTGATGAAGCGCAAGTGATGTTATCGGGCTTAACGCTCGTTGATGTCGCAAACCAGCTTAGCAATACACTAAATGGCAAGGTCAACGGTAGCCTAATCGAAGTGACTGAATCAATTCCTGTTCGCGTCAGTGTTGATAACCAATCAAAAAATAACATTAGTCAACTCCATGACATTCAATTGGTGAGCCCACATGCATCACAGCCAATTCCACTGAGTGCAATCTCAACGATGAGTATTGCGCCTACGCGCGGGGCGATTCCGCATCGCGAGGGGGTAAGAGTGAATACTATCGCAGGCTACATCACCGCAGGGGTTCTACCCTCTCAAGTATTAAGTGACATTTTAGCTGCCATGGAGGCGAGCGACTTTCACGTGCCTAATGGCTATCATATTGAAATTGGTGGCGAATCTGCCGAGCGCGATTCAACCGTTGGACAATTAATGGCAAGTGTTGGCTTGATAATGACTTTGTTATTTACCGTGGTTGTATTGTCATTCAACTCGTTTAGGATCAGTGCGATTATTTTACTGTCGGCGTTTCAATCTATTGGTCTTGGCCTGTTTAGTGTTTTTGTTTTTGACTACCCGTTCGGCTTTACTGTCATTATTGGTTTGCTAGGTTTAATGGGGTTAGCGATTAACGCGGCCATTGTGATTATTGCTGAGCTCAAATCAAATCAAGCCGCAATTAATGGTGACAAAAATGCGATTGTAGCCAGTGTACTAAGCTGTGGCCGACATATTAGTTCAACGACTATTACAACCGTTGGCGGCTTTTTACCGCTAATTCTTGCTGGAGGTGGATTTTGGCCGCCTTTCGCTATCGCCATTGCTGGTGGTACTGTGCTAACAACCATCTTGTCTTTCTATTTTGTGCCAACCTGCTTTGCCTGGCTTAATCAGAAAAAACCATTCGAATTGACGATGCAAGCGGCGTAAACGAAAATGGGGCAACGCCTTAACGTTGCCCCATTGACTTAACCCGTGTTCAGGTTACTTTTGAATTACTCAGCTTTTTCTATTCGTGAACATCAAAGCCTTGTTTAATTTTTTCAATGCGCTCTTGGTGTTTGTGATGCGCTTTTAACGCCGCAACGGCAAATCCACCAATAATCGCCACTAATGGGATCAATAATGCTAAGGTTGCAGGGTTAAAGATATCTGTAAGCCATTCCATAAAAACACTCCTTTATTTTATGGTTTGCATAAGACAAAAGTCGCGGTGACAAATTTTCACGCCGCACGATTGCCTTAGAAAGTCGTTAATATTTCATCCTCGAAAATCTAGCCTAAAGGCTGACAACTATTCTTCGAAGTAAGTACCCCAGCCATCATAATCAATTTTGCATTGTTTTGCCAACTGATACATCGCCTTGACTTCATCATTAATGATTTCGGCTTCAAGTGCTTGTTCTGTAATAATATCAAAAGCAAAGACTTTGGTGCCATCTTCTAATTCCGCTTCTTCAGGCTCTTCAACTTCTAAGCCCATTTTAAACGCTGTCACGGCCGCTTGCTCAAGAGCATTGAAGTCCTCACTTGAAAAGTGATGTTCAATGGTGTGATGAACTTCTTCGTTAGTACCGTCTTCAATTAACTCGTCAATTAACGATTCGGTGTAGTCGAACAGTTCCTGTAATTCTTGATCAATCATGGTGACCCTTATTTACCTTGATATGTTGGATAATGTGAACCTGCTTGAGTACTAATTTCTTCAAGCTTATTCGCCATATTTTCGCGCACTTGATTGGCTAATGCACGTATTTCCTCTTTGGTTTTAACTAAAACCTCAACCGGCGGTAAAAATTCAATAATTATTTTGCCATTATTCCAGCGATTGAGCTTAATTGAACCGTGTTGATTTGAGCTACAGATCGGTACCACAGGTACACCTGCAAGTGCTGCAGTTCTAAATGCGCCAGTTTTAAATGGCAGTAACCCACGACCATAGCTGCGAGTGCCTTCCGGAAACAGCCATACCGACAAACGTTTTTCTTTAATTTTTTCTGCTGTTAATGCAATCGTCCCCATCGCTTTTGACGTGTTTTTACGGTCGATAAGAATATTGCCGGTTAACCAGTACATCTGACCAAAAAATGGGATCCACTTTAAGCTTTTCTTACCTACACTTACTGTACCGGGTTGAACAGCATTGGCTATGGTAAAAATATCAAAGTTATTTTGATGGTTAGCAATATATACGACAGAGCCTAAATGCTTAACTTCTTCAGGGATCCGAATCTCAATTTTTAACCCCAGCAATTTGTGTAAACTGCCCATCATGCCCGCAGCAAAATGCACGTTATTGCGGTGAAACGGTCTCACCAAACAAGAAATGATTGAAATAATAGAAATCACGCCGATGGCTAAAGCGAGTAAAATAATTCTGATAACGGCTAGCACACAAAATACCTAGAATAACAAAAGGCGCAATTATACACAGAAAACACGTGTACGCTAAGTATAGACTGAACGCGTTAGTTTATTTTTTTGTTTATTTTTCATTCGACTAGCTAAGTTACTGATATTTACTATAGTTTATTTAATATTTTTTCGATCGAGATAAATGGAATGAAAAAAAATATCGTTGAATTTCGTTTTTTGGCTGAGCCTACAGATGTAAACTTTGGTGGTAAAGTCCATGGCGGTATTGTGATGAAATGGATCGACCAAGCGTCTTATGCTTGTGCTGCACAATGGAGTAAACGCTATTGTGTGACCGTTTCGGCCAATGCTATTCGATTTATTCGCCCTGTCTTAGTCGGTCAATTGATTAGTGTTGAGGCGCGCATTGTTCATACCGGAAAATCGAGCATGCATATTTATGTCGTGGTAAGAGCCAGTGATCCGCGAGGCGATAAACCGTCAGTGACCAATCGCTGTTTTATCACGTTTATGGCAGTCGATGAGGCGGGCTTTCCTGCTAAGGTGCCAACATTCGAGCCAGCAACTGAAGAAGATAAGAAATTAGAAGAAGTCGCTAAACACGCTAAAGAGTTTGCCAAACAACTCGATGATGACTTTGAGCAATCGCTTGGTTGGAAATAGTGGACTACTAAGTAAAAAAGGTAGCATTTGCTACCTTTTTATTATTACAAGCTATGCGCTTATTTGATCACTTTCAAGGTTGGACGCCCTGACTTTTTACTCGATGACTTGTTGTTATCATCTGTCGTTGGCTTTTCAATACTTGCATCTTCGAGCTTAATACTTGGCTCGTCTGTACTAATATCCTCTTCCTCGAAGGTCTCATCATGCTCAATCGGGAAGGAACTTCCGGCACCATTTTCTTTGGCATAAATAGCACCAACCGCGCCAAATGGCACCGTGATATATTCAATTTTGCCACTAAAACGCGCAGTAAACTCAATCGCGTTATCGCCAAATGAAATGGCACCAACGGCACCACCAGAAATATTCAAAACAATTTGATTATCTTGAACGAACTGCCAAGGCACTTGAACACCCAACACCGTTGTATCAACAACCACGTATGGTGTTAGTTGGTTATCAGAAATCCAATCGTAGAAAGCCTTAATCAAATAAGGCTTACTCGAGGTCATTTCGCCTGTCATTAAGCAGGGTTACCAAAACGCAACTCACGCTCAGCTTCAGTCAACGAAGCTTGGAATGATTCACGTTCAAATAATTTTAACATGTATGACTTAAGCTCTTTTGAGCCTTGGCCAGTTAATTCAATACCAAATGCTGGTAAACGCCACAATAGCGGTGCTAAGTAACAATCAACTAAGCTAAACTCTTCACTCATAAAGTAAGGCGCTTCGTTTAAGATTGGCGCTACGCTTAATAAGCTCTCTTTTAACTCTTGACGCGCTTTATCTGCGTCATCACCACCAGCGATAATGATTTTTGCCAAGCTATACCAGTCGTGCTCAATGCGGTGCATCATCAAACGAGAACGGCCACGTGATACTGGGTAAACAGGCATTAATGGTGGATGAGGAAAACGCTCATCTAAATATTCAATAATGATACTTGCTTCGTATAACGCTAATTCACGATCAATTAACGTCGGCACTGTACCATATGGGTTTAGGTCAATTAAGTCTTCAGGTAAGTTAGTTGGATCAACCAAGTGAATATCAACGCCAACACCCTTCTCTGCTAATACGATACGAGTTTGATGACTATACATATCATCAGCGTGAGAATATAACGTCATTACAGAACGTTTGTTTGCAGCTACGGCCATGATGCCTCCAAGTAGGATAAAAAACAATCAACCAAGGTTGACAATGGCGCATATGATAACTGATTTTGGCTAAAAACTAAAACTGGTCAGACCTCTAGAATTATCTATGAGACTTGCTTTAACGCGTAGTACAGAAAATAAAACGGCACCTTAGCTCGGTGCCGTTGAACATTTCTAAATTAACGCCTTAGTTAATCGTTGATGCGCCTTTTGTCCAAGGTCCTCCAGCATCGATAATCGCTTGTTGAAGTGCCGGCACAGAGACATCATTTAATGTTTTAATTCGTGCCTGCATTGCGTCAAATTCTTCAAGCGCCAATGCCAATTGCTCTTTGTGCTGCTGTGTTGGTCCGTAAGACGACCACAATGCTGACATTGCATAGCCCAAACGACTTGAAATATTAGCTGGCTTAGCGATCATGCGGTTTTGCGATTCTAAGCCATAGACACTGTTATTAATCGCGTGAATTTCTTTTTGAATTGCCGCGAATTGAGTTTCTAACTGCTCAATATTATTTGGTGTTCGATCAATAGCCACGCGAATTAGCTCAAGTGTATTTTCAAGCTCCTCTAGCATACTGCTTGCCGCTGATGAACGACGCTGAGCATCGGTGATTTGTTGATTGAACAATTGCTTTTCTTGCTCGCTTGGGCCCACTAATGCATTTTGATAAATCGCTTCTAGCATAAATTCTACTGGCGCAGTTAACTGGCGAATTTCGCCGTCAACGCGCTGATATAAGGCCGCTGTGTAAACGCCTGGCGGAGCCATGATACCACCGCGGTCTGAGCCTTTAGCTTTGGCTATCGCACTGTTACTCGCGTATGTCATATCCCAAGTAATACGGTGAATACCTTTGCTCGCTTTGGCATTAACCCGATTAATGAATTCACCATTAGCGTTGCGCACTTCAAGGTATAGCGCCGGTTTTGCTTCTTCTAGTTCAGCCTCAACCACCTGCCAATCAGGGTATTTCGGATATTTCTTATCCTTGATCATTTTCTTTTCAGCTTGTTGACGTATTTGTTTCGCCGTCATCAAGCTCTCTTTTAAGAAATAGGTAAGCGTTGCACCATGATCAGGGTTTTTGGCTGCATAACGATCATCGCCATCGGTTCGGGTATGGTTACGACTTAGCTTAAACCACTTTACCGGACGACTTGGTGGAATTAATACCGCGTCTTTTTTCATTGCATCTTCAGTAAGCTCTCGCAGTGGTGCATAGTCATCTAAAATGTAAATGCCACGACCAAAAGTACCGGCGACTAGATCGTTTTCACGACGTTGAATTTTTACATCACGCGTTGAGATGGTTGGTATACCGCCGTTGAGCTCTAACCATTCTTTACCACCATCAACGGTGAAGAAAATACCAAACTCAGTACCTAAGAACATTAAGTCTTTGTTTACATGATCTTGGACGATACGCCAAACTAAGTGTTTATCGGGAAGTGTTTCTGCTAATGAGCTCCACTTTTTACCCAGATTGGTTGATTTGATTAAGTACGGCTTGTAATCGCCTTCTTTGTGGTTATCTAAAGCAACATAAACCGTGTCTCGGTCGAACAAATCGGCCCGAATATCATTAACATAAGCGTTGGCAGGAACACCTTTGACTTTGCCTAAGTCAATTTTCTTCCAGTTTTTGCCGCCGTCTGTGGTTACTTGAATTAACCCGTCATCGGTACCTACCCAAAGGACATTTTCATCAACAGGGCTTTCGGCAAAGTTAGCAATGGTGTGGAATTGCGACATCGCATATAAATCCCAACCCGCTTCAACAGACCAAGTCCGCCCCATCATCGGCATGTGCAAGCGATTGCCATTTTTAGTTAAATCACCTGAAATGGGTGTCCAGCTGTCACCGCGGTTATCTGAGCGCCAAACCCGTTGAGAGGCAAAGTAAATACGCTTAGGATCATGTGCTGAAACATTAATCGGGGCATCCCAGTTAAAGCGCTCAGCAGGCTCGCCTTTGCGCGGTTGAGGTTTAATATAAACGTTTTCACCGGTAATGCGATCATGGCGCGCTAGATTACCTTGTTGCCATTGAGAATAGACAATATTGGGATTGCCCGGCTCAGTAGCCGGTTGGTGACCGTCACCGCCTAGCGTTAAAAACCAGTCTTTGTTTTTGATCCCTTCCTGACGATTTGTCCGAGAAGGACCACCTTGAGTTGAATTATCTTGAGCGCCAGCAAAAACATTGTAGAACGGCTGGGCGTCATCAGGCGCTACTTTATAGAACTGAGTCAATGGTAAGTTAGCGATAAAACGCCAGTTTTCCATGCGATCATGCGACATATAAATACCGCCATCAGAGCCGATTAAGACAAAGTCAGGATCGCTTGGATGAAACGCCATTGCATGGTCGTCTACGTGTTTGAGTTTTGTGCTAATAGGTGTCCATGTTTTACCGCCATCATCAGAGACTTTACTGTAATTACTAGCGATATAGACGCGATCAAATTGATGTTGGTCGGCAAAAATTTCTTGATAGTAATGTGGCCCTGTACCGCCACCGACTTCGTCTGACATTTTCGTCCAGCTTTGGCCGCGATTAGCCGAGCGATAGAAACCACCTTTGCGGTTATCGGTTTCAATCGTTGCGTAAAGCACATCTGGATTTGTCGGTGAAATGGCCATCCCGATTTTACCCATATTACCTGTTGGCAAACCTGTTTTAAGCTCAGTCCAAGTCTCACCGCCATCGTCTGAAGTGTGAATACCTGCACCTTCATTAGTACCTACATAAGCAGCAACCGTGCGCTGACGAGACCAAGTCGCAGCATAAAGTTTATCTGGGTTGCGTGGGTCGATCAGTAATGAAGTTACCCCTGTCCACTCGTCTTTTGGTGTTAATACTTGCTGCCAAGTTTCACCACCATCAGTGGTTTTATAAAGACCGCGTTCACCACCACTTGACCATAATGGCCCTTGTGCAGAAACCCAGACAATATCTGAATTTGTTGGGTGAATAATAATATCAGAAACATGTTCAGAATTTTTTAACCCCATGTTCTTCCATGTTTTACCGCCGTCTAATGACTTATAAACACCGTCGCCAAAGCTAATATGACGGCCACCGTTATTTTCACCGGTACCCACCCAAATTATGTCTGAATTACTTGGATCGATAGTGACATCACCAATCGAGTAAACTGCTTGTTTATCAAAGATTGGCGTCCATGTCGTGCCCGCGTTTACCGTTTTCCAGACACCACCAGAACCTACCGCTGTGTACCAAGTTGAAGGGTTATTTTGATCGACGGCGATATCAGCAATACGCCCAGACATATATGCAGGACCAATATTGCGAAGTTTCATTGCATTGAAGGTTTTACTGGTAAATAGCGAATCGTCGTCTGCTTTAAGTGCTAAAACATCTGCACTTGAAAGCAACAAGGCCACGCTAATCGCAGTCTTAAAGAGAGTTTTCATGTTCCCACCAAATTTTAATTATTATTTTTTCCAGTCAACACCATAGTCACTACACGTGAAAAGCTCAAGATATCAACGATAAAATCACAGAAAACTGGGTTAAGTAATCAGGAACAAAGCGCTTAAAATTTTGATCTAGAAACAAAAAAGGTAGCCAATTGGCTACCTTTTCAAAAATTGCTGTGCAATAGGATTAGTGCACGTCTCGCCAGTACTCTTTCTTCAACAAGTAAGAAAGCACGAAGAACACTAATAAGAAACCAATTACCCAGTAACCTAAAGACTTACGCTCTAGTTTGTTTGGCTCAGAAACATACTCTAAGAAGTTAGTTAAGTCGCGAACAAAAGCATCGTATTCAGCTTCTGTCATGCTACCACCTACTGCTGGAGTAAGTTTACCGTTCTCATCTAAAGTACGCGTACCTTGTAAATTTTGAAGAACGTGTGGCATACCAACATCTTTAAATACTGTGTTGTTCACGCCAAATGGACGAGCTTCGTCAACGTAGAATGAACGCAAGTATGTATATACCCAGTCTGGGCTTCTAAAACGTGTTTCTAACGTTAAATCAGGTGGCGCAGCACCAAACCATGCCGCCGCTTCTTTAGCTGGCATAGTGTTTGTGATGTGATCACCGACTTTCTCACCTGTTGGCATCCAGTTTTCTTTACCTTCTTTTTCGTCGATACCTAAATCAGCGAAAGTACGGTTGTAACGTTGATACTGTAATTGGTGACACGCTAAACAATAATTAATGTAAGCTCGGAAACCGCGCTTTAACGATTCTTTGTCTGCTAAGTCGTTACCTGCAGGATCAACCGGTACTTTAGGACCTGCGGCAAATGCTAGCGCAGGAACTAAAGCCACTAATAATACTAATAAAATCTTTTTCATTATTTAGTCATCCTTTCTGGTACAGGCTTAGTTCTTTCGTTCTTAGAGTAGAACCAGAGTGCAATGAAGAAACCGAAATAGCCAATGCTCGCAATACGACCAATGAAGTTAGCTAAGTCTGATGCTGCCATCGTACCTAAAACACCTAAGACGATAAAACAAATAGCAAACTGAATAATGTTGAATAAGTGTAACTTGCTGCGGTAACGGAATGATTTAACCGTTGAACGGTCGAACCATGGCAAGGCAAACAAAAACCCGATAGCCGCGAACATGGTAATCGTACCCATTAGCTTGTCAGGAACAACACGTAAGATGGTGTAGAACGGACCGAAGTACCATACAGGAACAATGTTTTCAGGCGTTTTTAAGCCATTTGCTGGTTCGAAGTTTGGCGCCTCGATAAAGTAACCGCCACCTTCTGGATAGAAGAACATCACCCAACAGAACAAGATTAAGAAGCCGGCTACGCCCATAATATCTTTAACAGAGTAATAAGGGTGGAATGGCACGGCATCAACGATGTCGTACTTCTTCGTGTAGTGCTCGTGGAATTCAAACTTAGCTTTGTCTTCTTCTTTCACGCTGCCTTTAGGCTTCTTAATATCAGTACCTTCTGGGTTATTAGAACCCACTTCGTGTAACGCTAGGATGTGTAAGAAAACAAGCACAACTAATACTAACGGTAAAGCAACTACGTGTAATGCGAAGAAGCGGTTAAGCGTAGCACCAGAGATAACGTAGTCACCTTTGATCCATGTTGCTAATTCTTCACCGACGATTGGTACCGCACTAAACAGTGAAATAATTACCTGTGCACCCCAGAAACTCATGTTACCCCAAGGTAGTAAGTACCCCATGAATGCTTCAGCCATTAATACTAAGAAGATTAACATGCCGAAGATCCATAATAATTCACGTGGCTTTTGGTAAGAACCGTAAATTAAGCCGCGGAACATATGAAGGTATACCACAACGAAGAATGCCGAAGCACCTGTCGAGTGCATGTAACGCAACAACCAACCGTAGTCGACATCACGCATAATGTATTCGATTGACGCGAAGGCACCATCGCCAGATGGTTCGTAGTTCATGGTTAACCAGATACCCGTTAAGATTTGGTTAACTAAAACTAACATCGCTAATGAACCAAAGAAGTACCAGAAGTTGAAGTTCTTTGGTGCTGGATATTGTGCTAAGTGCTTGTTCCAAGCATCAGTCACTGGAAGACGCTTGTCGATCCAAGCCATGAAATTTTCAAACATTACGCTTCTCCTTGGCCTACACCGATTAACAATACGCCATCAGATGGGAAAGAGTGCTCTGGTACTGCTAAGTTCGTTGGTGCAGGTACACCAGAGAACACGCGACCAGCCATGTCAAACTTAGAACCGTGACATGGACAGAAGAAACCATCAGTAACACCTTCAACGATCTCTTCAAAATCACCTTTGCGGTAAGTTGGAGCACAACCTAAGTGAGTACAAACACCTAAAGCCACCAAAATTTCAGGTTTAATTGAACGATGCTGGTTAGCCGCATATTCAGGTTGTTGCGGTTCTTCTGAGTTAGGGTCGCTCAATTGATCTTCGTGCTTACCTAAATCGGCGATCGCTTTTTCAGTACGACGTACTACGTAAACTGGCTTACCGCGCCATTCAGCGCGTACCAGCTGGCCAGGCTCCAGCTTGCTTACATTGACTTCAACCGGCGCACCCGCAGCTTTCGCACGAGCACTCGGGTTCCAAGACCCAATGAAAGGCACAGCCACACCGACAACACCTACACCACCAACTACCGAAGTAGCCGCGGTTAAAAAGCGTCGACGGCCGTTATTCACAGGCGTATTGCTCATTCAACTTCTCCAAATGTGTTTATACCCCAAACGTTTCGATTTTTATCATTTTAAATGGCAATCCAAGCCTCGAAAGTCGTGAGTAATCTAACGATAAAAAAATTTTTTTGATCATAAAGAAAACCCCTTATTTTTACAAGGTAATAAAAGAGATTTCAGCAATATAAATTCAAATTTTTACCAACTTAACCACCCCAGATACAGATGCATAAGTGTAGTTCACTTGAAGTGAATTTTAGACGCTAAAGCTGACTATCGCTATTAACCCGAAACTTTCGAAGTTTTCAGCCTTAAAAACCAAGATATCAGCCATAAAAAAAGCCGGCATAAGCCAGCTTTTTTGCATGAAACGAAAAATCGATTAACGTTTTGAGAATTGAGGACGTTTACGTGCTTTGTGTAAACCAACTTTCTTACGTTCAACTTTACGAGCATCACGTGTAACGAAGCCAGCTTTACGTAAATCAGAACGTAAAGTTTCGTCAAATTGCATTAAGGCACGAGTAATACCGTGACGAATTGCACCCGCTTGACCAGAAATACCACCACCAACTACAGTGATGTTGAAGTCAAACTTCTCTAACATATCAACTAATTCTAATGGCTGACGAACAACCATGCGAGCCGTTTCACGACCGAAGTAAGTAGAGATGTCACGTTTGTTAATTGTGATTGTACCGTTACCAGCTTTCATGAACACACGAGCAGTTGAGCTCTTGCGACGACCAGTACCGTAATATTGATTATCAGCCATTGCTTATAGCTCCAAAAGTTGTGGTTGTTGTGCAGCATGCTTGTGCTCTGGGCCAGCATACACTTTTAGCTTACGGTACATGTCACGACCTAAAGGACCTTTAGGTAACATGCCTTTAACAGCGAATTCGATAGCACGCTCAGGCGCTTTTTCGATAAGCTTTTCAAAGCTGATTTGCTTTAAACCGCCAGGGAACTCAGTGTGCGAGTAGTAAATTTTACCTTTCGCTTTGTTACCTGTTACACGTACTTTCTCAGCGTTGATAACTACGATGTAGTCACCAGTATCACAGTGAGGCGTGTACTCTGGCTTGTGCTTACCACGTAAACGTGAAGCGATTTCTGTGGCGATACGACCTAAAGTTTTATCTTCAGCGTCCACCAAAAACCATTCGCGTTGTACGCTCTCTGGTTTTGCTACAAAAGTTTTCATTAAAAAACCCATTATTAAAAAAGTTACTAAAATGATAATTTTCAACAAATTATCGATTCAAAATGGTTACGCTATTACCCCTTCGAGTATCGAACCATGCTGTTTATTCCGGGAAAGAATAAACATTTGTAACGTTAGGGAGCGCAGGATTATAGAGAAGTTTGTCCAAAAGATCACCTATTTTCTGCTGTTTTTATTAAAAAAATGCAAAAATTCTTGGGGTCAGAGTCAATTGACTCTGACCCCAAATTTAATTGTCTTTATGGCAGGTGTTCAGCCGCGAGATAATCGCGTGATTGCATTTCCTGTAATCGGCTTAAACAGCGCTTAAATTCAAAGTTCAAGTTACCATCGGTGTATAACGCTTCCATCGGGGTTTGCGCTGAGATAATAAGCTTTACTTTACGCTCGTAAAACTCATCGACTAAGGCGATAAACCGACGAGCAGCATCATCATTACTCGCGCCCATTTGCGTAACGTTGGCCAGTAAAACGGTGTGATATATTTTGCTAAGTTCCATGTAATCACTTTGGCTGCGTGCCGTTTCACATAAGGTGGCAAACTCAAAGTGGACAACGCCATCAGAAACTTCAACGGTTGGCAATTGGCGATGATTGATTTCAATGTCGGCGTTTTGCTGACCTTCTTCAACAGACAACTGCTTAAAGTAAGTTCTCAAGTTTTTATCAGCTTGCTCATCAAGCGGATAGTGGTAAATTTCGGCTTGCTCCAGGGTTCTCAAGCGATAGTCGATGCCACTATCAACGTTAACAACCTCCGTGTGCTCGTTGATCAATGCAATTGCCGGAAGAAAGCGTGCGCGCTGTAAACCATTTCGATAAAGTTCATCGGGGATAATATTTGAGGTCGCTACTAAGGTGACATTAAGCGAAAATAACTCTTCGAATAATGTACCTAAAATCATGGCATCAGTAATATCTGAAACAAAAAACTCGTCAAAGCAGATAATCGACGTTTCTTCGGCGAACTTTTTGGCAATAATTTTTAACGGATCAGACTTGCCAGCAAGTAGTTTCAATTCATCGTGAACCCGATGCATAAAGCGATGAAAGTGAACCCGCATTTTATTTTCAAACGGTAAACAATCGTAAAACGTGTCGACTAAATACGTTTTACCACGGCCAACACCACCCCAAAAATAAAGCCCTTTTACTGGCTTAACTTCAGGTTTGGCCATCACTTTTTTCCAGCGGTTTAACACCTTCTTAAAACCAGAAACAGGCACAGGCTTTATCGTTAAGTCTTCATATAATCGCTGCAAATGCTTCACGGCATTTTCTTGCGCAGCATCATATTGAAAATCATCTCGTTGCAAATCTTGTTTATACTTATCTATGGGAGACAGATTAATCATTAGTCGACTCTAACTTATTGAACCCTTGAAATATGAAAAAAACCAATTATATCTGCTGTAACTGAAATAAAAGGCAAGCTATAGTATATCAGTCGGTTAGGCATTAACTTAACCCTTTTTTGGGTGAATTTTTCATCTTTTTTCTTTATTACAACAATTTAAGGTAGCGAAGTATGGATGTTGTTTCTGGAATTATTATTTTTATCGTCGGTGCAGCAGTTGGCGCATTTGCGTTTAAAACGTTTAGCGCTTCATCAAAAGAACAAATCAAATTGACCGAGAAAGTCTCAGAGAGTGAAGCTGCACTTGCTAAATACAAAGAAGATGTTGCTGAGCATTTAGATAATTCGACTCAGTTATTAGCACAAATGAACGAAGCTTGTCAGGCCGCGATGAAGCAAATGGAGCAAAGCACTCAGTTGCTCAATCAAGCAACGCCTGAAAACGCAGCTGCAATGCCATTTTTCTCGCAGGAAACCCACGAGCAATTATCGAGTACAGCAAAACTTCGTCACAATCGCGATCGCAAATCAGAAGCCGCATCAACGGAGCAACCACTCGATTATTCAGGCAATCCAAGTGGTTTGTTTGCTGATAAGAAACAAAGTGTTACAAATGACGAATAGCATTTTGAGGAACTAACCCCAAGCTAATTAGTCAGTAGTTGAGTATCCGTACTTAAATGTTTTTTATGGAGTCTTAATAAAAATGAAAAAATTTGCGTTATTGATCAGTGCCGCTCTCGTAACTAGTACGCTAACATTAGCTAGTCCTCTAGCTCAGGCAAAGTTACCGTTTTCTATCGGCTCTCAAGAAATGCCCAGCTTAGCTCCTATGCTTGAAAAAACAACGCCAGCGGTTGTGAGTATCTCAGTAAAAGGGACCCACGAAGTTCAACAACGAGGGGTACCAGACGCATTTCGCTTTTTCTTTGGCAATCCGCGCCAGCAACCTCAAGAGCGCCCGTTTAGGGGCTTAGGTTCAGGTGTCATTATTAATGCCGACAAAGGCTACGTTGTTACCAATAACCACGTGGTTGCTGATGCCGATGAAATCATGGTGACGCTAAAAGATGGTCGCCAGCTTGAAGCGACTAAACTTGGCTCTGATAAAGACAGCGACATCGCGCTTTTACAGATCGAAGCAAAAAATTTAACAGAAATTGAGCTAGCTGATTCAGACGAGTTGCGCGTTGGCGACTTTACTGTCGCCATTGGTAGCCCATTTGGTTTAGGTCAAACGGTGACTTCAGGTATTGTCAGTGCCTTAGGTCGCAGCGGTTTAAACATTGAAAACTTTGAAGATTTCATTCAAACCGACGCAGCAATCAACAGTGGTAACTCAGGTGGTGCACTGGTTAACTTACGCGGTGAGCTTATCGGTATAAACACCGCAATTTTAGGGCCAAATGGTGGCAATGTCGGCATTGGCTTTGCTATTCCAAGCAATATGATGCGCAACCTAGTCACTCAAATTATTGAGTTTGGTGAAGTCCGTCGCGGTGTCTTAGGCGTAACGGGGTTAAGTGTTAATGGTGAAATTGCTAAAGCAATGGAGCTCGAAACGAACCAAGGCGGATTTGTTGAGCAAGTAGCGAAAGATTCTGCAGCCGAAGAAGCGGGTATTAAAGCTGGCGATGTCATCACCAAAGTCAACGGCAAACGCATCAAATCATTTAGTGAACTACGCGGTAAAATCGGCTCAATTGGTGCGGGCAAAGAAGTCGATATCACGGTTATTACCCGAGAAGGGAAAGAGCGTACTTATACCGCTACCTTGAAAAAACCTGAAAGCCCGAAATTGGAAGCGGTCAAGCTCCACGATATGCTAGATGGTGCAAACCTAGAAAACCAAGCTGATGGCAAAGGCGTTGTTGTAACTGCAGTTGAAGAAGACTCTGCTGCGCAATACATTGGTTTGCAGCCTGACGATATCATCATCGGCGTAAACCGCACGCAAATCAGCAACCTAGGTGAGCTACGTGATTACTTTCAAAATCGCACAGGATTGTTTGCCCTCAATGTGTTACGAGGCAATCAAACCGTTTACTTAATGTTGCGTTAAGCCAACATGCTAAACGATAAAAAGCTCGCTAATGCGAGCTTTTTTATTTTTACGTACGTTTAAATATCTGTGATAAGCTAATATAAATATTATAAAAATTTATCAGCTTTAATTTTTACCATGTCTTATTTTAAGTATATTTTTCGGGCTATTAGTTATGGCGTAATGGCCGGCGTTGTTGCGTTGATTCTATTTCCTCAACTGCGCGGAGATGAAGGCTCATTTTTCGATTTGTTCGATCCTAAAGATAGCAAGCCAGCGCCTTTATCTTTTGCGCAAGCGGTAAAAGTGGCTAGCCCGGCAGTTGTTAACTTGTACTCTCACGAAATTATCAATAGCAACCGAGTAACGCGTAGAAACACCATCAGCACCAAACTTGGCTCAGGTGTGATAATGGACAGCCAAGGTTTTATCATCACGAATTACCATGTTATTCGCAACGCGGCGCAAATTATTGTGTTATTGCAATCTGGTGAAGATTACGCCGCCGAGTTAATTGGCTACGACGTTGTCACCGATCTTGCTGTATTAAAGGTTGATGCGGTTAATTTACCAGTAATTCCACAAGAGCCAGATATGGAACCATTTGTTGGTGATGTTGTATTAGCCATTGGCAATCCCCTAAATTTAGGACAAACCGTTACTCAAGGTATTATTAGCGCAGTTGGTCGTTCGGGCTTGAGTGCGACAAGCCACCTAGAGTTTTTACAAATGGATGCCGCCATCAATGAAGGCAACTCGGGTGGTGCCCTGATCAACACTAATGGCGATTTGGTCGGTATCAACTCGCGGAAAGTCGATCGAGAAGAACTCAATATTCAGGGGATCTTTTTAGCCGTGCCATATAAATTAGCTCACAAAGTCATGCTAGAAATCATTGAGAATGGTCGAGTGGTTCGAGGTTGGCTTGGCATCAGTACCATAGAGTACATTCAAAATGCTAAAGGCTTTTTGATCGGTGACGTAGTAGTTAATGGCCCAGCGCAATTAGGCGGCTTACTAAAAGGCGATATCGTTCATAAAATTAACGATATCGAGATCCAAAGTATTGCCCAAGCATTAGATATCGTTGCGGAAACAAGACCTGGTACCGTGCTCAATTTTGCGGTCTATCGCAATAATAAAAATATTGTTCTGCCAATCACTATAGGTACTTTTCCGATCTAACCCGTTTTAGCTCACCTTGTCTAAAACAACAAAGGGTAGCGAAAATTGCTACCCTTTTTACATATTACTTACTGCAAAATCACGACTAACTGCGGTGGCCGCGTTGCTTTTTCATGTTGTGTTTTTGCCTATCAATAAAGCGCTCAAAGGTTTGCTGTTGCTCGGCGTTTAAAGTGTGCCATATACGATGTTGTAAATTAGCGTTATCTATAGCTATCGATTGAGTATCGATTGTAGCCATTGGCATCCCTGGCAGTACGTCATCACCATTTTTTAAGATGTTAATAAACGCTTTCTTTTCCCTGAGTTTTAGTTCTTGTAGCAACTTGCGATTATCGTTAAGTTGTTCAAATAACGGTTCAATCGTTGTTTTTTGCTCATCAGTTAATGCTAATTTAGCGATTAATTTTTCCTGACGCTTTTGGCCTTTATCAGCCATTTTAGTCGACGCTCTAGCTATACGTGATTGCTCTATTTCAACAAATTTAACTTGTTGTTCTGGCGATAACAGTGCCCATATTTGCTGTTTACTGCTACGACTTTTTTCTGCTCTTGCCAATTTTAGCGCGTCAATTTCACCAATGAGTTGAGCAACTTGTGCCTCATCCCATTTATCTTGTTTAATTTGTTGTTGCAGCTCGAGGTGTAACGCCTTAAATGTCGCTTTATTTTGTTCACTATCAACGCGGCTAGCTTTGATAATGGCGCTTGCGTTTTCTTTCTGGCTCTGCGTTAAATCTAGCTGCTTTAGCATGTGATGGTCGTTGTCATGACGCTTGTGAACCTTGTCGCCGTGTGCATAGGCACTAGAAATAACAGCGGGCATGATAATCGCCGACAAACTTATCGCGATTAGTGTTTTGTGTATGGTTTTCATGATTGCGCTTCCTCTTAATTAACCTTCGAAATTATTGTAGCTATAGCAATGCAAAGAAACGCAAAGCCAGTGTAAAGATTGCGTAAAGATCAAATAGCATACTAGGGCTCATTTCGCATGTTTGCTATGATAACGCCATCAATCTAGGAGCTGTGTATGTCTGAGAAGTCGCTATTGATCATTGACGATGATATTGAATTAACTGAACTCTTATCACAATACTTATCAAGCCAAAATTTTCAAGTCGATGTTGCTAATGACAGTGAGCAAGGCCTAGGTATGGCAGTGATTAGCAACAAATATGATTTAATTTTACTCGACGTCATGATGCCAAAACTCAATGGCTTTGAGGTACTAAAAAAGCTCAGACAAAGCTGTATTACGCCAGTATTAATGCTAACGGCAAAAGGCGATGATCTCGACCGAATATTAGGGCTAGAATTAGGTGCCGACGATTATCTGCCGAAGCCATTTAACCACCGTGAACTAACTGCTAGGATCAACGCAATAGTAAGGCGGGTGGATTTTCACACCAAACCGTCGACGCCACAGCAGCTAACCATCGACAAGTTATCGATAGTACCAAGTAGACAAGAAGCATTTTTTGATCAACAACCCATCACGTTAACGGGCACCGAGTTTGCTATTTTACAACTGCTAATGTCGCACCCCGGCGAACTCATTTCTAAAGAGCTAATTTCGGAACAGGTGTTTAACCGAAAATTGATGGCGTTTGATCGCTCTATCGATATGCATGTCAGTAATATTCGTAAAAAGCTTCACCAGTTTAGCGAACAAACGATGATAAAAACCGTACGTGGCTCTGGCTATATTTTTGTCGCAACGCAGTAATTTACCTATGAGCAATAAAGTAAAATCAGCATTAAAACGACTAAACCCCAAACACAGTTTGTTTGGCAAATTATTCTTGTGGTTTTGGTTGGCAACTATCGTACTGATCTCCAGCACGGTATGGCTTTCACGACAGTTTAGTGACGATAATCAAATTAGACCGGTATCAAAACAGCAACAACAGGTATTAACCCAAGTTTTTGAGCGCGTCGAACAACTTAATCAACGCAAGCGCAAACCGAGAGATTTAAAAAAGCTCGCTTTTCATTTAAGCCGACAGTTTAACTACGCGATTGTTATTTACGATATCGAAGAGAAAAAGTGGTTTAACGACTTACCGACACCGACCTTTAGAGGTGAGAGTCGCTTTGAGCGAATGTTAGCGTATGATCAAGCGCTCGCATTTAATGTTGGTCGTTTCACTTTCGCAGGACCAACCCAAGCTATGATCAATGACAAGTCAATATTGATTTACGTTGGTCAACACCGCGCTGGCGGTGCGCTGCACAGCTTTAAAGATCAGCACCCAGGTTGGTTTATCGCGATTATTTTAACCATCAGTGCACTGTTGTGTTTAGTGATGGCCTGGACGCTTAACAAGCCTCTTAAAGCCTTGCAGCAAACCGTGCAGCAAATGGCCTCTGGTGATTTATCAGCACGGGTAGCCAATGCCGACAAACGTCACGATGAGGTAGGTAAACTCAGCCAAGATATTAACCATATGGCAGAGCAAGTTGACAGTTTAGTCAGTAGCCAAAAACGATTGCTTGCCGATATCTCCCACGAATTGCGTTCACCGCTGGCTCGGCTCCAGATCGCTATTGGTATCGCTCAACAATCAAGTGCTGATAGCATGAGTGAAGCTCAATTATCGTCACTGACACGTATTGAAAAAGAAGCCGATGAAATTGAAACAATGATCAGCCAAGTATTAGCCTTATCGCGATTAGAAGCCAATCAACAGCAACAGGCGTTTGAGCAAGTTAATTTATCCTCTTTAGTTAGCCAGTTATGCCAAGATGCGCAATTTGAAGCCGATGCCCAAAGTAAGGCATTAGTTTGCCAAGTCAAGCCAGGCATTGAGCTAAATGGCGATGGCCAACTATTAAGTCGCGCTTTTGAAAACCTCATCCGCAATGCCATCAAGTACGCTCAGCAAACTATTCAGGTCGTGCTAGAGGAAGAGGACAAAACAATACATTTCTTTGTACAAGATGACGGTGGTGGTGTTAACGACGAGGAAATTGATAAGATTTTTACCCCGTTTTATCGCGCCTCTGCGTCGCGCAACCGACAATCTGGCGGCGTCGGTTTAGGGCTCGCTATCACGCGATCGGCGATAAGTGCTCACAACGGCTCGGTTACGGCAGAAAATGCTGAACCACAGGGGTTAAAAGTGAGTGTGCGCTTGCCTAAAGTACATTAAACGTCTAATTAGTTACTTACTTGACGATTTGTCATTTTCGAGACAACTAGGTCGATGACAAAAACAAATAAACAAACAAAGAAAGTACGTAAGATAAAGCCAATGCCATCTAATGCATCAGCCTGACAACCAAGCGATAAAACGTTACAGTAGTATATATCTATTACGTAAGGCGAGAGTACTGAAAGGAGTAAAATACAAACATACTTTACTGTTTTTTTGAACGCTAGATACTTTAATAACGCGACAATAATTAACGCGATTATCAACGTTGTCAGCCAATAAATGCTGTCCATATTCACTCCTGTAAGTTGTCCCTAAATCAGTTCCCTTGCTATAACTGATATAACCTCGCCATTCGTGCAACAAAGGCCTCGGCAAAACGCTGTGCTGATTTATCATCCATATTAAAATATAAAGATGGCTCAATAAGTTCAGCTTCCATCAAAGCAAACCCTTGATCAGTGCGAACAAAATCAACACGGGCGTACATTGGCAATTCATCGATTGCATGTAGTGTTTTTTCCGCAGCCTCAACTAATACTAATTCAGGTGTAATAGTTTTCAAGCGACCACCGTGCTCTTCTTGAACGCGAAAATCATCAGGCTTTGGCGTTTTTAAGATGGCATGGCTGTACTTGCCATCAAAGTAAAACAGTGAAAACTCACCTTCGGTGATTACACTTTCAACAAATGGCTGAATAATAAACGGCTTATCTTTAAACACCTCAACGAGCTCATCAGCGCGCTGCTCAGCTTGTGCTTGTGTCAGCCAAAAGGTGTTATCAGCATTGGCACTAATGCGAGGCTTCATCACCAATTGCTGCGTATTAAAGTACTGGAAAAACGCTGCTATTTCTGTTTTGTCGAGCTGCTCTCGCCACAAGCTCGGTACGATTAGTACCCCTTTTTGCTCCAACGACTTCAAGTATTGTTTATCAATGTTCCACTTAACAATGTCGAGTGAATTTTCAAGTATCGCTTTTGATTGCTCAATATCAGCGAGTACCTGCAAAAACGCCGGTGCGTCGTCTTGGTAATCCCATGGTGTCCGTATAATAACTACGTCAAATTGGTTCCAGTCTACTTGTTGCGCTCGCCACGAGACAAACTCCGTTTGCCAACCCAGTTTCGCTAATGGCTCAATGAGCAATTCGTCATATGCTTCAAAATCGTCAAGGTTATCCATCGACAAAATGGCGCACGCTTTCATTTACTTCTCCAAATAAAAAGGTAGGGGTCAGAGTCAATTGACTCTGACCCCAAGTTTGTTGGTTGGCGCTGAACGCTTAAATAAGCTGTGTAAATCTTCTTTGATCAGATATAAAGATGGGATCAAGAACAAGGTAATAACCGTCGCAAAAATAATACCAAAGCCCAGTGCTATCGCCATTGGGATAATAAATTGCGCCTGTAAACTCGTTTCAAAGTACAGCGGTAACACCCCAAAAAAGGTGGTTAATGAGGTCAGTAAGATCGCTCTAAAGCGCTGAGTACCTGCCTGACAAACTGCATCAATCAACTTCATGCCCTGTTGTTTTGCACGGTTAATAAAATCGACCATAATCAACGAGTCATTTACAACAACACCTGTTAGGGCGATAAATCCATACATCGACATCATATTAACAGTTTTACCTAACAGCAAATGCCCCCATATCGCGCCAATAATACCAAACGGGATCACTGACATAATAACGAGTGGCTGAATATAAGATTTGGTTGGAATGGCTATTAAGCCGTAAATTAAAAACAGCGCACCAATTAAGGCAACGCCAAGTTGCGCCATGAAGTCAGCTTGTTCTTTACTTGCCCCCTCCATACCGTATTCAACCGTTGAGTAATTGGCTAAGATTTGAGGAATGACTTCTTCATTCATTTCTTTGAGGACAACACGCGACTCAACTTTGTCGCTATCAATATCTGCTGAAACGGTAATCGTGCGCTTTTGATTGATTCGAGTAATCGTCGAGTAACTTTGACCAATGGCAATATCGGCGACTTGATAGAACGGCACCTTTTCACCGCTTGGTGTGCGAATCCACATGTTTTCAAGATCAGATATCGACAATCTGTCTTCTTCTGGGTAGCGCACCATGACTTTAAGTTCGTCGCGGCCACGCTGAATACGTTGCGCCT
Source organism: Thalassotalea sp. LPB0316 (assembly GCF_014898095.1). Lineage (NCBI taxonomy): Bacteria > Pseudomonadati > Pseudomonadota > Gammaproteobacteria > Alteromonadales > Colwelliaceae > Thalassotalea > Thalassotalea sp. LPB0316. Next base: position 1,282,395 of record NZ_CP062946.1, on the reverse strand, counting down.
CTAAGCCATAAAACGCCTGCCGAACCTGGCTTGCCAAGTCGCTCAATTTCAATCCTAACACTTCAGCTTCAGGCTTGATATTGAGTTTGATTTCCTGAACTCCTCGGCTAAATGAACTGCGAACATCATATACGCCATCGTATTCGGTAAGCTTGTCTTCAATTTGGGTTGAGGCAGCTTCTAAGTCTGCGTCGTTTCGGCCTGACAATTGAAACTCTAGTGCGGCCCCACCGCCTGTATTGGTGCCGGCAAAGAGTCGCAATTCGCGAACTCCTGGAATTTCACCCACCTCTTGACGCCAAATTTTTTCAACATCATATGAGGTTAAGTCTCGATATTCAGGTTTAACCAACTCAAGTAAAAACGTAGCGTTGTTATTACCACCGGTAAAGAGCATGGTGTGCTTGATAATGCTTTCACCTTCACTACTTTTATAATTTTGAGCAATTTTTTCAGCCGCCAGTAGTACTTTTTCAGCCGCTTTATTGCGATCGGCAACCGATGAGCCGTCAACCATTTCTAGGTTTGCTTGAATAAAGTCACTTGGCACATTCGGGAATACTTCTACCTTCACCAAAGAGCTAGCGATTAAACCAATCGACACTAATAACATGGCAAAAAACACCGCCATAGTGGTGTAGCGCGCGCGGAGCGCTTTTTGTAATAACGGTAAATATTTGTTTTGAATAAACTTATTAAGGCCGTGTTTGAAAGCCATTTGCTTGCGTTCAAACCAGTTGGCGTTTTGCTCAGTCAACGGCACGTACTTCATGTGGGCTAAATGAGCAGGCAATATCCACTTCGACTCAATTAACGAGAAGATCAAACAATACGTAACGACCAAAGCGATTGCCCGAAAGAATGCGGCAAACGTTGCATCGATAAATAATAGTGGGGCAAAGGCAGCAATGGTGGTTAAAACGCCAAAGGTTGCCGGCATCGCTACTCTCATCGTTCCTTGAATGACATTTTCTGTTGAATGGCCTTTTTTACCGATTTCAGAATAGATACTCTCGCCGATAACAATCGCGTCATCAACCACTATCCCTAACACCATGATAAAGGCGAATAAACTGATTAAGTTAACCGACACTGCCCACTCGCCACCTAATGGCATTAACGCAAAGGCGCCAAAGAAACTGATTGGAATTCCTAACATCACCCAAAAAGCGACTTTTACCCGTAAAAATAGCGTTAAGACACAAAATACAAGTAACGCACCCAGGGCTAAGTTACTAAACATCATATCAAGGCGAGCATCGAGGTAATACGATGAATCACCCCATATAGTTAATTTTACGCCATTTGGTAGATTAGCTGATTTTTCATCAACATAAGCGCGAACCTGCTTAGCGATTTCCAAATCATTTTGATTACCCGTTGATTGCACCATAATGCTTGACGTTTGCTCGCCATCAAAAGTGGCGAAATCTTCCGTTTCAACAAAGCCATCAACCACGTTAGCGACATCACCTAAACGCAAATGCGTGCCATCAGGGTTGGTGCGCAACACTAGGTTGGCATATTCCTGCCCAGTATATGCCTGACCTTGTGCGCGTACCGAGATATCACCGCTAGATGCTTTGATCCGGCCACCGGGTAAGTCAATTGACGAGGCGCGTATCGCTTGACCAATTTGCTCAAAGGTCAAACCGTATTGCAGGAGCTTTTCTTCTGATACTTCAACGCTAATTTCATAGTCTCTAGAGCCAACCACTTCTGCCGTATTAACACCGGGTAAGGCCATAATTTCATCGCGAATATTTTGTGCCATGGTCTGGCGAGTGTGCCTATCCATATTGCCGCGCAGCGACAACCACATCACTTGGCCCTTGAACTCTTGCTTTGAAATAACCGGTTTTTCTGCTTGCTCGGGAAAGGTTGTAATACTGTCGACTTGAGTCTGAACTTCATTGAGCTTTTCATCGAGTGAGTAGCCCGACTGCAACTCAATAACCACAACTCCCACACCTTCATTGGCGGTTGAAGTGATTTTCTTAATCCCTTCAATGTCGTCTAATGCCTCTTCAACTTTTAGCACAACGGCAAGCTCTACTTCTTCCGGTGCTGCGCCTAAATGTGGCACGACAACTTGAATAGTATTCGGGCTAAATTCCGGAAACATTTTTTTGTTGATCGACAAATAAGACATAAAGCCAGAAACAATGATCAGTACCATCAATAAGTTGGCGGCGACACTGTTATAGGTAAACCAAGCGATAATGCCGGTTGAGCGCTTTTCTCCGGGGTTAGTCATTAGTTTCACCGTTTACTGATACGTTATTGTTCACGTCTGTTTGCGCGCTATCCTGCTCAATACCGGTTGGCGATTGATCATTAACCACGCGCAAATCCATACCGTTAACAGGTAACTCAAGTTTGGTCAGAATTAAGCGCTCATCAGGAGCAAACTTATCGCGCGTATAAACGTAGTTTGCATCACCACGTAAAATGTCAATTTCGCGAACATCTAAGGTATTTTTACTGGTAACAAGGTGAACACTGTTTGCACCACGCACTGCAGCACGGGGGATTGCGGTGATATCGGTTACGGTTTTACCATAAATATCACCATTGACGAAAGTACCAACGCGCAGCTCATAAGGTCTGTTTTCGCTAAACAGGTTATAGGGATCATCCACTTGTGCCACTACGTAATGGACCCGCGAGTTCATATCAACAACACCTTCATATCGAGCTAACTGAGCCTGCCAAGTTTGCTGCTGACCTAGTACATCAATATGTAAGTCAACGCGCGAACCTTGGAGTGCATCTGTGTTATTAATCTTAGGTAACGAGAGAAAGTCGATATCTTGGAATTTTACCGGTAAACGAATTTCAGCATAATCTACCGCAAATGTTGTAGCGATTTGGCCACCCACGCCAACAAACTGACCTATATCTAAGTGCTTAGTCTTTAACATTGCATCATATGGTGCGACGATTTTCGTTCTCTCGAGTTTAATTTGGGCCGCTTGAACATCTGCTTGAGCCGCTTCTAAATCGGCCTTAGCTTTTTGCAGTTGTGGTTTTCTCAGCGCCAATGCAGGAGCGTCACTCAAAGATTTACCTGTTAAACCCCACTCTTCTTTAGCTTGTTCAACACGCGCTTTTTCTTCCATCAGTGCCGCTTCGGCAACGTGTAATCTGGCTTTAGCCTGAAGCAATGCCACCTGATAATCGATATCGTTGATCGATAGCAACTGCTCCCCTTTTTTGAAAAAGCCACCGGCGATGAATTTATCTGACACACTAACAACTTGGCCGCTAACCTCCGAGACAATCACCGTTTCGGTACGCGGCAATACACTGCCTTGACTGGCAATGACGAATTGCACATCGCTCGACGTTATATCCTGCACTTCAACCAGAGGTGCTTTAACGGTAAAAGGCTTTTTCTCAGGTTTAGGGGCTAATGCGCCCATAACCCCTAATAAAACAATTGCAGCAACAATAATAGCGATAGGCCAAAGCACAAAGCGCAGTTGCACCATTTTTCGCTGTTTTTCTGGTTTCGTTTGCTCTGTTGGTGACGTAACAGGAGGTGTCATCGTAAAATACCTAATTATTAAAATAATCTGTAAGTTATTATTTTCTATGCGTACTTTAACGCAAAATACAAAACGAGATACGATTTATTTTGTAAGAAAGTTTGCCCAAGCAAGCATTAATTGATGAAAGTCGTCAATGCCACACATGGCTGATTCTGTTTCGTCAAACTCTAACGCTTGCTCTGCGAGGTTTTCCGACATTTCTTCGCCTTCTAGACTTGCATTAAGCGCGATAATGGCATCTTCATTAGACAGGACCAAGGTATATTGATGACCAACATATTTAATATCTTGCTGATGAGTATGGGCCACACCGTCTAACATTTTTAAGACTTTTGAAAGGTTTGCTTGGTTGCTGCCAATTTCAGTTTCAAGCCATTGGCCAAACACTTGGTGTTCGGTATTGAATTTCGCCCGAAAGTTGCCAGACGTTGTATCATGTGAAAATTGATATTCCATGAAATTTGATGGTCATTAATGATGCTAATGCTTAAGTGTAGCAAAGCTTTTCTGGCTTTTCTAAATCAACGACTTATATAGTTAATTAACAGACAATAAATTATTTTCGCAAAATGAACTTAGCGACAGTCTATAGGTCTATTGGTATTCATTAAATATGTCAGCAATCAGGGAGAGTAGATTGCAATTTGCCGAGTTAAAGCAGCATAGTAAAGCGATTTTATTTACCTTGACTATCCATCTTGGCTTAGTGCTTTTGTTGAGTATGCAGTCGTTTTATCTACCCAATGAACATAAAGATAAACAAGATGTAACACCGATAAAGAGCTACCTATATGTGCCAAAACCTATAACAGTTAAGACTCCACCTGCAATTACCCCAAAAGAAGATACTCAAGCCAAAAGCGAACCTAAGCAAGTTGAACAAATCACCGAGCTTGATATTACAGAACCTGCAGTTACCCCAGTACAGCAGGAAAATCGAGAGCAGCAATCTCAGATTGTTGACATCCCCTCAATCAAACCACCAGCTATAGCCAAGGGCTCTGTTCGCGCACAATTATTCGATCTCAAGCAACAAATTCAAGATCAACATATACAGCAAGCATTTAATGAGTATCAAAGTTATCGTCAAGGTGATGTGATGTCAGGTAAGCACCTGCCTGTGCCTGAATCTGTTGTCCCGCTCACGCAAGATGAAAAGGACAAGCGAGCAACGTCAAATATCGGTAATTTTGATATTATCAAGGGCGATAACGGCAACTGTACCTTAGTTGAAGATTTATCTTATTTAGGCTTAGATCACAAAGCTGTTTCTAGCTTTGGTTGTGGCGAAAGTAAAGATGAGAAAAACTTCCGTTTACACATGGATAAAGTGTTGGAGCGATTGGGTAAGAAGAAAAAAGACTAAAGGTACTCTGTCTCCTTTGTCGAGCACTCCGTGACTGCCGATAAACTACTCCGCCCCTATAGCCCAATCCGTCATCCCGTATAGACCACTCCGTCATCCCCAATAGAACACTCCGTCATATCCAAATGCTGTTATTGGGGATCTCATTGAATTTACTGCTTGAGATTCCCGCCTAAGAGACCGCGGGAATGACGTTGGGTAGTGGCGGGAATGACAGTTTATTTATCGTCATCCCCTATAGACCACTCCGTCATCCCCAAATGCTGTTATTGGGGATCTCATTGAATTTACTGCTTGAGATTCCCGCCTAAGAGACCGCGGGAATGACGTTGGGTAGTAGCGAGAATGACAGTTTATTTATCGTCATCCCCAATAGAACACTCCGTCATCCCCAAATGCTGTTATTGGGGATCTCATTGAATTTACTGCTTGAGATTCCCGCCTAAGAGACCGCGGGAATGACGTTGGGTAGTGGCGGGAATGACGTTGGGTGGAGGCGTCAATGACGTTGGGTGGAGGCGTCAATGACGTTGGATTGTGGCAGGAGTGACGAAAGTTGAACGTGTAAATCACGACTAACCTATTTCTCTCTCACCTTAGTCCACACCAACGCCGATATCGCAAGTGCAATGGCGCTTACTTGAAAAACAATACTCTTATCGGCAACCTTGGAAATAAACAAGCCAACGCCTAAGCTCACCAACAGCTGCGGTAAAACGACTGACAAATTAAACAGCCCCATATATAACCCCATCTGTGCTTGATTAACTTTTTCCGACATAATCGCGAACGGCAAACTAATAATCGATGACCAGCCAATCCCTAAAATTGCCATCAACACGTATAAATTGACTTTTTCATGACCGAGGTATGCGACCAAACCATAAGCAATCGCCATAGTCGCTAAGCAATATGTGTGAGTTTTAACGCGACCAATTTTCTTAGCAACGGGCTCTAAAACCAAGGCAGGCAAGAAAGCCGCAGTAATGCTTAAAATCAGGAAACTGGTGGCAATCACTTTACCCAAATCGTCATCACTAACACTTGGCATTTTGTCTTGTAAAAAGGCGATGATAAAAACAAACATGGTTTGCACGCCAATCCAGCTAAATGAATGGGCCGCTAACACTTTTGCAAAGCCTGTTTGATTAGTGGGTGTATCGGTTTGCTCTCGTGCGCTAATCGTTTGTATCACCAATACAAGGGTGATCAAGCCAGCAATAGCTTCCGCCCAATAATGCGCCACTTTAACGCCTGACAACTGCAAACCGAGGGCATAAATATCATAAATTAATATCCCCCAAAGCGGTCTGATATTTTTAATCACATCAATCAGGCCATAATTATCTTGTTCGTCAGCTTGATTGGTTAATTCTCTAGGCTCTTCAATAAAAAATGGTGGTACTAAAGACAATACCAGTACCAAGGCGGCACCAAAGTATATTAAGGCATAATTGCCCCAAGCAGCCCCTATCGCGTAGGCTAAAACGCCAAATGACCCAGAAACGGTTTGCATCCAAGTATAGCCTTTTGTGCGCTCCTCACCTTCTGGTGTAACATCAGCAATAAGTGCTCGCGTCGGATTAAAGCTAACGTTTATCGATAAATCTAAGGCTAACGCTATCGCAATTGCCACCCCTAAAATACCTGACAAGCCCAAGCTTGAAGAAACAATATCAATATTGGGTAACGCCAAAAGCATTAAGCCAGCTATCACGCCACCAATTAAAATAAACGGGCGACGTCGGCCGTTCCAGAACCACACTTTATCACTAATAATCCCCACGATTACTTGCCCTAAAATACCTGCAATAGGGCCTGCCGCCCAAACTAGGCCAACTTCGTGAATATCTAAACCATACTGTGTTGTTAAAATCCAACTAAGTGCCGAGATTTGCACCGACAAAGCAAAGCCCATTGCCGTGGCGGGTAACGACAACAACATGTAAAAACTATTGGTTAATTTTTTTTGCATGGCTAGCATGGCATTCTCACTTATTTAAACTGCAAATGGGTCGCATGTGATTGAAAGTTAAGCGCGCAGCCCTGTAAAAATTGCGCAATGTTATTATCTCGGTATAAATCGCCTCGATTCGGCTGATTGTCGGCAAGCGGTGGGAACGCTCCGTAACCTGCTAACAAGCAATGCCATGAACTGGTATCGAAATGGCTTTGTAAGTTTTGCCGGAGAATTTCTTGAGTGAGATCTTCGCGATTAAACCAAACGTTCAATAGCTGTATTAGTGAATCTGATAAGTGCGTATTGTCACGGTTGGCACGCCAGTAATCGCTATCATTTCGGGTGTTCATCTTATAATGCGCAACAATGTAATCGCGCACTCGCTCAAAGCGCTCTGCAGTGAATTGATTGTATTGCGCTTGATATTGATTGCTAAAGCCACCTTTTTCAAACTGCTCGATAAACATCTCAAGGCTCAATTGAACAAGGTGCAACGCGGTGGCTTCAAGTGGCTCAATAAAACCTTGCGATAAGCCGATACTCAAGCAGTTGTGTGCCCAATGTTTTACCAAGCAACCCACCTTCATCTGTAAATGATTGCACATCTCATCGCTATCAATGGCATTTAAATGCCGGCGAAATTCAGTTTCTGCCTGATCTGATGAAATAAAATCTGAGCTATAAACATAACCATTACCATAGCGGTTAGTTAATGGGATTTTCCAAACCCAACCAGCGCTAAGTGCAGTTGCTAACGTTTCTACAGGAATCATTTCGTCAATCGGTGTAGGCATGACCACTGCACTATCGTTGAACAAATTGTCTTTATAAGATTTAAATTCAACACCGAGTGTTTTTTCCATCAACAGGGCGTTAAAACCGGTGCAATCGACAAAAAAGTCTGCGCTAATTTCACCCTGCTCTTTGGTGATCACACTGGCAATATCACCGTTTTGGTGACGTGTTGCTTCAAGGACATTAGCTTGAATGTGATTAACGCCTTTATCAGCGGCAAATTTTGCCAAGAATTGGCAGAGTAAACCGGAATCAAAATGGTAGCCATACTCCATTTTAAACGGGAAGTTTTCCGGTGTTACCGGCCCTTTACCCTGCTTGGCTAACACGCCATTAATAAAAAAGTCTTCCGGTACGACATGGGTATCTAAACCTAAGCGACGGGTTTGAGTATTGACGTGAAATGATCTTGAAGTAAAGGTATCTACTTGCGAAGTAAACGGATGTGAATAGCTTTCAATGCCCGATTGCGGGCTCCAGTCTTTAAAGCGAATATTGAGCTTATAAGTCGCATTACACGCTGGCATCCACTCGCGCTCTGATACCTCTAGTATTTCAAAAAATCGCTTAAGTGTCGGTGTTGACCCTTCGCCAACGCCAATAATACCAATATCAGGTGACTCAACTAAGCTGATGACAACGTTTTTATCTGCCCATTTTTTAGCAAACAAGTTTGCTGCCATCCAGCCTGCGGTACCGCCACCGATAATTGCAATTGAGACCGGCTTCATCTGTTATGGCGCTCGACTGATCATGCTTTGTAAGAATTCATCATGGCTTGGCAGTTGCGATATTGGCTCTTGTTTAATTTGCTCAATGCGGCTAAGCATATCGATCAATTGTTGCTCAGATAACTGATTCGCTTGCGGGTTGTAATCTCTTGGCTCTAGCCCTTGACCAGCCATAACTTGCAACCAAGAGCTTTCGAGAAATAGATCATTTTGCTCTCTAAAGATACGGCCAGAGGCTTTAAACATCTCAATTTTGTGGCGTAATGAATCAGGTATATCAAGCTCGCGCATTGCTTTCCAATACAGGCTATCAGTGCGCTCATTAACCACGTAATGCAGAATAATAAAGTCTCTGATCTGCTGGTACTCTATTTCTGATTGCTTGTTGTATTCAGCAACATCGTGCTCATTAATACCTTGATGCGGGAATAAATGCGCTAGGCGCACCACCGCGCTTTGAATTAAATGAATACTGGTTGACTCTAGGGGCTCTAAGAAACCACTCGACAAACCAACGGCAATCACGTTTTTATGCCACTGCTTGCGGCGACGCCCGGTAGTGAAACGGATCAACATGGGGTCAGCCAATGGCTTGCTATCTAAATTACTCATCAAAACATCTTCCGCCTGTTGCGGCGTGTAATGGCGATGGCTAAAGACAATGCCATTGCCATTGCGATGTTGCAGTGGAATGCGCCACTGCCAACCACCGGCATGAGCAATTGAACGCGTATATGGCAATGTTTTTTCTAAGCGCTCAGACGGCACTGCAATCGCAGAATCTGAATGCAGCCAATGGCTCCAATCTTCAAACCCTGTTGCTAGGGTTTCTTGTATTAATAGCCCTTTAAAGCCTGAGCAGTCAATAAATAGGTCGCCTTCAATCACCTCACCAGATTTCAGCACCAACTTCTCGACAAAGCCCGAGTTATGATTTTGCAGGACTTGTTCAACCATGCCTTCGGTGCGCTTAACGCCCATTTTCTCACTGAACTTACGCAAAAATTGAGCGTATAAGCCAGCATCAAAATGATAAGCAAAAGGCATATCTAACACCGGATCTTGCGCTTTAATTTGGGCAAATTTACCGGCTTCTGCAGCTAAGTAATTAAGATCGTAATCCCACAGGCTTTTGTCTAAGCCAAGCTGTTTAGCGCGATAGTAATAGTGATGAAAATGACAAAACGGGTTACTTTTGCCGGCAGCGCCGAAGGTGTGGTAGTAGCTCTCGCCAACGTTTTTCCAGTTTTCGAATTTGATCGCGAGTTTGATTGTCGCCTTGGTTTCTTTAATAAACTCAGCTTCATTGATGCCAAGCACATTATTAAACAAGCGAATGGGTGGAATGGTCGCCTCACCGACGCCAATCGTGCCAATGGCATCTGATTCGACCAATTCAACATCGATTTGATGGCTGAACATTTTCTTTAAAAACGCTGCCGACATCCAGCCCGATGTGCCGCCACCTAAAACCACGACTTTTTTTACTGCATTATTCATAACAATTTTCTAATTATTGGCCTAAATATTAGCCGAACGATTGGCCGCAAAATTGGCCTTGTTTCGAAGCGTAATTTGTTTTTCATTAAATTACTGCGTGAATCATTAATTTAGTGAAAAACAAACTGTCAATAAAGAAAAACCTGCCAGTAAACTGGCAGGTTTTGATTCAGAACAAGTCGTTTAGAACTTGTAGTTCATGCTTAACATGTAGTTAGCACCAAAAGATTGGTACTTAGTGATTTGACGCGGGTCAACGGCTTCAGCTTGAACCGTATCTTCGTCTGTTAAGTTTTGCGCTTGGAAGCTCACACGTAAACCGTGCAGAGACTCCATGCTTGACTCACTGAAGTCATAGCTAATTTGCGCATCCCATAACTGACCACCTAAGTCTTCAGTTTCTTCTAACGCTAAGCTTAAGCCACGAGTTTCCGTTAAGAATTCATCGCGCTTAGTGCCAGCGATACGGAATTCCCAACCGTTAATTTCGTAGTAAGCCGTTAATGAGTAGCTCTCTTCAGAAAGACCAGGGATACGACCACCATCGTCTAACTTACCATCGATGAAGGTTGCACTCATTACCACACCTAAACCTTCTAGGCTATCGTGCATAATGTTAAACGGTAAGCTCGTTTGGAACTCGTAACCGCGCACAAAACCTTCTAAGCCGTCTTGCTCAGTGTTGACGAAACCAAATAGGGTCGCCGGTGCATTACCTTCGCTGTCTTGGTGTAACTCAGGAATGTAAACATCTGAAAAATCAACTAACTCGCGATTTGAACGATGCCAGTTTTTCAGATCTTTGTAGAAGAATGTCGCTGCAAAGTAACCTTCTGGCGAGAAGTAGTTCTCGTAAGATAAGTCAAATTGAACCGCTTCAAGAGGTTTAAGGTTTGGATTACCTGCATTACCACTCCATGGGCCACGCTCTGGGTTTGGATTATTGATTTGATCATCGTTATAAGCAAATGTCGCAACATTATTCGGCTTCATTTGATCCATACGAGGGCGAGATAATACTTTACCTGCTGCCGTACGGATAAATTGATTCTCAGCAATTTCAAAGCTTAAGTTCATCGTTGGTAACAAGTCTGCGTAATCAGAATTACCTTCAACCGGTGTCGCTTCAACATAGCCATTTTCATTTTCTACCGTTGAGAAACCAAATGAGCTCTGCTCAACACTGGTGTATTGAACACCGAAGTTACCCGTTACATATACACCTTGCCATTCAGTATCAATACTGAACTTCGCGTACCAAGTGCGGATATCTTCTTCTACAGTGTATGTATCACCTAAACGGTCTGTTTGTACTAATGATGCTTCAGTCGCATTGTAGTAACCACTGCGGTAAAGACCTAACGAGTCGTAAGCTAATACGCCGTTGATACCGATAAAGCTTAAGTCTGCAACACCTAATACGTCAGGAATTGCCGCATCACCTGGGTATGACGGCGCCGTTAAGTAGTCACCTTCATTAATTTTTGTCTTTTTGCGATCTGAGATGTGTAAGCCAAATTCAGCCGCTGAGATGATGCCCCACTCAACCACACCATCAACGCTAAAACGCACTGCATCTAACTCTTCGTTAAAGTTCGGACGGTTAATAAAGCCGTCTTGTGCATCAGAACCTACCACTGGTGCACCCCAAGCTTGTGGGCCGGCCAAGCGGATTAAGTTCGGATCAGTGTAATCTAATGTCGGTAATGATGAGTGATCACCAAACATTGCACCGGTAGATGTTTGTTGCCATGAACGGGCAATTGTCGGACGGCCATCAACGCCAGCACGACCAACACCTGAGTAACTTTCTACGTCAAGTAACTCTTTTTCAACATCGCTGCCTGAGTAATCGAAAGCAAATGTCCAGTTATCAGATAAAGCGTACTCTACGTTTAAACCTAAGCTGTTTAATTCAGCTTTTTGGCTTAAACCGTCGTTGCGAATAACCGAATGGAAACCATCGAATTCACCGTTCATCACTAAACCGTTTTCAACAGTACCAGCCGTGTGATTAGGCGCACCCCATTCAGCACCACCTTCTTCTAAACCGCGTTTTACATCGTTTTCTTCAAAGTCGATGTATAGCGCGTCTAGTTTAACTTTTAAACGATCTGTTGGTGCCCATTCAACAACACCGGCAACCGAGGTACGCTCTAATAATGCTGAACGCGTGTAAGAGTCGTGACCACCTAAAATTTTAGCGCCAGGCGCTTGACTTGAGTCAGCGTAACCCCAACCGCGGAATTGATTTTCTTGGCGTGGTGTTTCTTGGTCTGCAACCGTTAATGCAACACCAATAGTGTCATCGGCAAACTTATCAACAAAGTTGAAAGATAATCGGTGACCTTTGTTGTCGTAATCTGGGTTACCAGCATCTTCAGCATTTTTTTCGTATGACGCGTTGAACGTCATTGTTTTTTCAGCAGTTAATGGGCTAACCATCTGCATATCGATAGTACCACCGATACCTTGTGTCGTTAGGCCAGCTTCAGAAGACTTGTAAACAACAATGTTGTTAATGATTTCTGTTGGGTAAAGGTCGAACTCAACGCCACGGTTGTCACCCATACCTAAGATTTCACGACCGTTAAGCGTTGTACCAACGTAGTTTTCGTTGAAACCACGCACAGCTAAACCACTTGTACGACCGTTGCGACGTTCACCTGTTACACCTGGTAAACGAGATAGCGATTCTGCAACAGAAGTATCTGGTAATTTACCGATATCTTCAGCTGAGATAACTTCGACAATATTGTCTGTGCTCATTTTGATTGCTTGAGCGCGTTGTAGTGAACCGCGGATACCCGTAACCGTGATTACTTCAACTTCTTGTTCTTTTGCTTGGCTGTCTTGAGCAGCAAGTACAGGTGCACTCATTGCCATTAAGCCAGTAGAAAGCATAGCAAGCGTTACCTTACTAGGTTTAAACTTCAACATATATTCTCCCCTTCATCCGTGTTTTCTTTGTTTGTTCAGCATCCAAGCTGACGCGACGACATTTGTATTATATTTTTTAGAAATCCGCTTCGTGTAGGAAAGCGGTCAACTTACTATAAAAGCGAGCCCTTTCTAAAAACACTGTTTGCATACGTATTCATCAATTTATGACCACAATTGTCTCTGCTAGCTACAAACCTTTTAAGCGTAATAGACAATCTTAAATAACGACAAATTTTGCTGAAAAAAACCTTCAAAAACTCGTTAGAAGATTCCAAAACAACTTTCAAGCCACCAAATTCAATTAGTTAACGCAGGGTAACTGTTATTGTTTAATTCCCCCCTAAGAGACAAATTTTCATTAAATGGAAGTTATCACTAATAACTTTCACCACCTGCCGACAAAAACTGAATACGTATGCAAGCATTACAGGTGTTAAAGCGATGTTGCATAATCCTCAACCGAAGTGAATATTTGTGGCCACAATTATTCAAATAACCATCAAAATTAACGCGTAAAAAAGGCGCTCATCGAGCGCCTTAAAATTGAGTATTTGCACTAATCCTTATTTTTTAGTAATAGTGACGGTTGGGCTTTCAGGATTTGGCCCGACAACGGTAAATACATACGTTGCCGCCTCACTAATATCAACGGTTAAGTTGGTATTTGAGCCTTGGGTTAACCGATATGGCGTATCAAGACTAACTGCACTGGCGCCGTCATCACCCCCTAGGTTAACAGTCGACCAATCACCCGAGGCCACTTTAAATTCGTGGTTTTCTGCGCTTAAGTCGATTTCCACACTATAGGTGCTGTTACCTACATAACTAAGTGCATCAACCTCACCCCAGCCATTCATACCACCGCGAATATAAACCGTTGTATTACCAAACATCTCCGCGCTATAAACCGTTAACGTTGGCGCATTGATATCTTGAGTATCAAGAATAAAGGTATAGTCGCCAGCGGCAAACTCCATAAACAAGTTATCATTACTACCTGGTACTAATTGCTTTTCATCACGGACAGTAACTTCGCGATCGCCAGATGGCGCACCTAAGTTAACCGTCGACCAGTCACCAGAAGCGACTTTAAACTCATGGCTGCCCGCTGTAACTGTAATCGTTGTTGAGTAGCGGCCATCACCAATATACTCAAGCGGATTGTCTTCGCTCCAACCATTCATACCGCCGCGAACAAAGATCGTTGTACCCGCGTACGCTTCTTGATTGCGCACGTGCAATACCGGATTCTCAATATCTGACGCATCTAAAGTAAATACGTAAGTTGCATCTTCAGCAATTGTCATCGCTAAGTTGTCATTACTGCCTGGTAACAGCGTGAAATCTTCACCGACTATCACTTCGTTAGACGCAGCTGGTGCACCAAGGTTTACCGTAGCCCAATCAGCTGATGCCACTTTAAAACCGTAAGTGCCTGCAGTTAACGCAATTGTCGTGCGATAAACACCTTGGCCTTGGTAACTAAAGCTATCGACTTCACCCCAACCGTTCATTTCACCGCGAACAAACACTGTCGTGTCGCCATATGGCTCTACATCGGGTGCGCCTGAAGTTGCCGTAGCCAGTAAACCTTCGCCTTGGCTTTCACCTTGAGCTTTCACAAATACTGCTGTGGTATAGGCAGGTACATTAAATGTACCTTCCCCTTCACCCGCTGTAAAACTCGCACTAGCAACTTGGCTATCTACAGAGGCGGCAAGTACAGGATGTAAGCTAAAGCCAGAGGCCGTTGCCACCGTATGGCTAACATCATTTTCACTGGTGTTAATAACGACAACAATGGCGTCGTGAGCTGGATCTAAATCATCAAGGCCAAGACCATCGTCAATACTCATCACGATCAAGCCTTGGGTTTGCCCTTTGCCGATATTGTGAAAGCCAATGCGATCGATAATGTCTTCTGCGCTAGTGAGCTTAAACAAGGCACTTGAAGTTCTCACTTGCAAGAACTCATTAAACACGCTTGAAGCAAACATCATTTCAGACATGCCCACTTGGTTTAATGCACTTGAAGCGATACTCACTAAACTATCATCGTCGCGGCCCCCCTTATCTAGCGGTAAGCCAACGTTGAAGTTGTTAGTCTCCATCGCAAAATCAACATAGTTATACCAATCACCAGCGTCATAAGTGTTTCTATCAAGCGATTTAGAGCGCAAGAAGTCACCACCTAATTGCAAGAATGGAATACCTTGAGAAAGCAAAACGATGGAATGCGACACGTTTTGAATACGCACACGCTCTGCCATTGAATAAGCCGCAGGCAATTCAAGCTGTAACTGATCCCACAGTGATTCGTTATCGTGTTTTGAGATGTAGTTGATATTGTCTGCTGGATCTTTAGCATACATATTTGGCGAGTAGGCTGAGCCTGTGCTCGCGACACCGTTGTAATTGACCAACACGTAATCTGCTAGCGAGCCCGCGAGGCCTAATTTGACGATATCCTGCTTGATAAACGGACCGTTTTCTTCAGTATTGTTACTGAAAATTTCTGCCGTGCGAATGCCCTCGCGCAGGCGATCGTTAAAGGTCGCAATTTCAGTACCCGCCATATTAAACTGATTAGCTTGTGCAAAACCGCGATCGTCGCGATTCCAGCCTTCACCATAGAAGTAGTTATCAGGGTCAATTGCTTGAATAGCATCGCGCGCCGCTAACATTTGCGCTTTCGAGCCGTGGCTCATAATGTCAAATCTAAAGCCATCAAACTTATAGTGCTCGGTCCAAACAACCAATGAATCAACCATCAGCTTGTCCATCATGCGATGCTCAAGCGCGGTATCGTTACAACAGGTTGACTGAATGACACTGCCTGTTTCAATATCACGTGAGTGATAATAACCCGGCACCACTTTATCCAACACAGAGTTGTCGTAAGTACCAGCTGAGTTGGTATGGTTGTACACCACATCAAGCACCACGCGCAGCCCAGTATTGTGTAGCGCTTGGATCATCTCGCGCATTTCAATAATTCGGGCAACGCCATCAGGGTTAGACGCGTAAATACCATCTGGCACATTAAAGTGCTTAGGATCATAGCCCCAGTTGAAGCTATCAAAATTGCGCATCGCATCAACTAACATGGCAGCATCGATAGTATATGGCGAGTAGCTTGCTAACACATCTGCGAGCACAGCGTCATTGGCTTCCACACCACAAACCGGTGCGTTGGCATTTAATGCACATAGATCTGCAACTGTGTCAGTAATATCGACAATCGACCCTGCATCTTCGTTGACGGTGGCAATGTCATTTGCCGGCAGCATATGAAAATGCGTTAAGCCACTGTCGGCTAGTTTTTGTAAATGTTGAACGGGTGCAGAATCAACCTCAGTAAAAGCTTTGTACTTGCCGCGATTTGCCAGTGACACCGTGTTATCTCGAGCACTAAAATCGCGAATATGACCTTCGTAAATCACTGCGTCTTCAACATTAGCAATGGTTGGAATTTCATGGCTATCCCAACCTGCTGGCATTAAGTCTTCATCGGCCAAGTTAACAAACTGAGAGTAAATACCATTGGTTGATAAGCTCACCGAATACGGGTCGGTCACCGTTAATACTTCAATCGCTTTGGTTTGGTAGTGGTAAACCGTTACTTCAAACTGGTAAAACGCGCGATCAAGTGACTCATCGCCAGTGTACGACCAGATACCGGTTGCCGTATCTTCCGTCATTGAATAACGGCCAGTTTCGGTTTTGTTGGCATCAAAGACCAATAAATCGACATTTTGCGCCGTTGGTGCCCACAAGTTAACAGTAACTTCACCGTTCGCGTAAACCACGCCTAGTTGCGCCTCATCGGCATCAGCATCGCCTTGGGTATAAAGGACATCAAGCACTTTGTCTGCTTGCACGCCAGTTGCAAGCGCTGGTTTGTTTTCACCATCGTAGCCAACAACAAGCAATTGGTTTTTTAACACTTGTTTAGCGTCACTTGCCTGCCAATCACCTTGGAACGCTGGCCAATCGGCGACTTGTGGCGCAAGCGCACGTTGCTCATCGGTTAAATCAACGGGCGTTAATTCAAGTGAACTACCGGTGATATTGCCGTCGTCATCTTGTTCAATACCCGCACTTGCTGAGTGATGTAACTTAACGCTGCTAATACCTTCGTTATAGCCTTTCCAGACAATCGTATTGGCATCAATCCAATGAGCTGAATTACCCGAGGCACTAAAACCTAACGACTCAACAGGATATTCAAATACCGTTGGTACGCCGTGGAAGGTGAAGTTCATTCGAACAAAGCGCTCGTCATCTTGGTTCAGTGGCATTTGTAAGTCACTTGAGCCTAATGCCTTACCCGCATCGTCAGTGCCAATGTGAATAATAAAGTTGGCACAATCGCTGTAGCCGTCTTTTAAATTTAAGATCCAGTAAGCGCCGTAGTTTGGATCAACACCGTCGTGAATATGGCCATTTGCCCAATCAGAGCTATCAAATGGCGGCGCATAAGCGTCACAACTATCGCTATTCCAAGTGTGCAAGCGATAGCCTTCATAGGATGGATCATCAGGTGTGTTTTGCGCGCCCACATCACCGCGGTTGTAGTACAAAATCGCCTGATTTGCCTCAGGGGTAACCGAAGGTAGTGGTGCATTTTCATTAAAACCAACCACACACTCTTCGTTTAGTGCATCGGGAACCAATGGCGCTTTACATTGCAATGGCTCGGGATCGACACACATAGTGCCAGTAGCATCGGGCACTTGTGGTACGTCACAAGTTAATAAAGTTTGGCCGGGCGAGACATCACTAGAGCCACCGCCACAGGCACTAAGCAGCACTGTCAGCAATGCTACAGCCAATAATTTGATGATATTCGTTGCTAACATGAGCGACTCTCCGAAGTGAAAATTAACTGAGTTGATAACTTAAAACGCATAATTTGCCCCCAAGTAAAATTGGCGACCAAAGAACTGCGTTGTGCCGGTAAACTGTTTCGAGCCAAAGTAACTTTGGGTCGGTTCATCGGTTAAGTTATTCACTTGGAATAACACGCTTAGTTGCTCGGTAACATCGTAAGATGCCTGCATATCAACGACGATTTCATCATCGAAATTAACCACTTGCTCATTTACCCCCCACTGCTCTGAGACAAACTCTGAGCGATAACGAGTGTTGACCCGCGCTTCGAAATCTTGATAGTTCCAAAACAAGGTGGCATTTAAGACATTTTCAGATAACCCCGGCAGCGATTGCGTGCGCGTTTGGCCGCCTAAGTCAGTAAAAAACTCGACTTCACTTTTGGTGTATGAGTAACTGATGTTTAACCCTAAACCTGACCACAAATCAGGTAACATTGAGAAAATTTGGGTATAAGCTAATTCGATACCTTTAATACTGCCGCCTTCCTCATTGTTAATGGCGGTTGTATAAGTACCTACCGGATCTACGGTTACTGGTACACCGCTGAGCTCATCTTCAATCGTTTCAGGCACGTAGAAACCGTTGGCTCTGAAATCGAAATTGTAGATTGGCAAGGTTTGAACAAAAGACTCAATATCCTTGTAGAAGAACGCCGCAATAAAGGCACCATCTGAATCTTCAAAATAGCGCTCGTACGAAATATCGTACTGGTTGGCGTAAAACGGTTTTAAGAATGGGTTGTTGTCACTGTTACCAGAAATCTCACCATCGTCATTAATATTGGTACTTAAGTTTGAAACTAAGCGGTTAATTTCAGGGCGCGACATCACTTTCGCGGCAGCAAAACGCACTTGATCGTTATCGGTTAGGCGAAAGTTTAAGTTCATTGATGGCAAGTAATCGGTGTATTTTAAGCCTAAGCGTTTGAACGCATAATTGCTGTTGACTAAACCGACTTGATCGACAATAGGCATAGCACCAGCGGCAACATCACCACCAACGTCTTCATAAACCGTTGACGATTGATCGGTATCGACCATGCGAATACCAATGTTACCGGTTACCGGAATACCACCAATTTCGGTATCGATATTAGCCATCACGTACGCAGAGATCACTTTCTCGAAAACATCACCACTTTGTAATACCGACCACGACGAGTTGTTATCTATCTCGCCTTGACTATTAGCCCCCCAAGTTTGCACCGGTTGTGGAATACCGTTGGGGAACCACGCGGCAAGCGCCTGATCGAGATCGATAGCTAAATACGATGGAAAATAAGAAAAATCGCCTTCCCAATTAACCACTTCAACCATGTCTTCGGTGAGCTGTAATGGCGTTTCACGCGGCGAAAAAGCGCCGTCGTTACCATACTGATACAAGGAGCGATCATTGCTGTAATCTCGCTCTGAATAGCGCGCACCAAATTCAATCGCGCTAAAAAAATCGTTGTCTAAATCGTATTGTAAATCTAATCGAACCGCTTTGAGTTCATCTTCATTTTGGTACGGATAAATCCCGTATTTACTGACCATCAAGCGATTGATATCGGTTAAAGCATCGGCTTGGTTAAAACCAACATCAGGTAAATCTAAACCATTGAGTAAATAAGATAACGAAACATTGGTATCGAATACGGGTACGTCGGCATTGGCATCTTCGGCAACTAGCGCCCACAACAAACCATTGCGAAAGTTATTCGTAGCGTTGGAGTATGACAAATCTAAATCAGCGCTAAAACGCTCCGTCATTTGCCACTGAAGGTTCAAACCGTAATTTTGAATTTCATCAAAATCTTGGTTGTCATCGTTAACCGTTTCTACGCGCGTAAAACTCTTAGTCGTGCGATTAACCGTACCGCCAATCATCGCATTTTCAGCGATCACAGGGTTGGCATAAGCGGCGTTTTCACCACCAAATTTAACGCGGAAACCACGAGCAAATGTTTCGCTATCAAATTTCGAAACAAACGCATCTGCTCTCAGTTTAAAGACATCACTCGGCGCCCACTCAATCGCACCGACATAACCGTTACGGGTTTCTTCACCGCCTAAATGCTGTAATTCAAAACCTTCCGAAATGTATTCTTTGTCGATATCGCGTTCAGGGTTGGCACTGCCGTCGTCGTACACTGGGCCATCAACATCACCGTCAACCAAATCAATGTCTTTCACTCCGTTATAAGCAAAACCAATAAACTGAGTCGCAACACTTGGCTGATATAAACGGGCATAACCTAGGGCAACGCCAAAGGTTTCATCTAAAAACTTGCCTTGATAAGAAAAGCTAAAACGATGGCCAAATTCATTGGCATCTTGCACTTCGCTAGCTCTGTCGTTATACATACCACGGGCATTAATATTGAATTTGTGATCTTGATCTATGCTCAGTGGGCTCGCCGTTTTCAACTCAACGGTACCGGCAACACCGCCTTCAATAAGCGACGCTTTAGGTGATTTGTAGACTGCCGCTTGGCTGATGAGCTCAGACGGATATTGATCGAACTCAATACTGCGGCTACCGCTGGTTGACACTTGCTCGCGACCGTTCAACGTTGAAAAAACAAAACCGCCGTCCATCCCGCGAATATTGATTTCTGCCGCTTGGCCACCGGTGCGCACAGCTGAAACGCCGGGTAAGCGAGTTAAAGCGTCAGCCATTGAAACATCGGGTAATGCCCCCAAATCATCCGCCGATAGTTGCTCGGTCACGGTATCGGCAAAGCGTTTGGCATTAATGGAATCGATTAGTGATTTGCGAAAGCCGGTAACTTCAATCACTTCGATTTGTTCATCTTGAGCATCATTCGCTACTTGTTGCGCTTGATTTGGCTCTGCTGTTTGGGCAATCGCGCCACCAACAGAAAAAACACCACACGACAACAACGCAAGCGACAATTTGCTTGGTTTAAACATGTTATCTTCCCCAGATTACTCTCTGTAGTTAGTTAACTTCGTGGTTAACTTTTATTGTTTATAACCAGTGCTAACAATGAGCTAACAATGGCCTTTTTAGCGTTCAAAAATTCAACGCCATTAGCCACTTTATGAAACAAATTCGCGTTCACCTATAAATTGCATACGTATTCAAAAACCAAGCTAAACGTCCAAAACATTAATAATTTCACGTCAATAAATGCAATCAAAATAAGAGCTTTTACTCGAAATTAAGCGCAAAGGTATGCCAGTTAAGGGCGGGTAAAAAACGAACAAAATTTGGCATCTAATATTCAAGGTTAACTTTTCATTAACACTGCACTTTTTGAATACGTATGCATAATAGATAGGCTATCTTCTTATTAACCCTGTTACTCGATAGATTAGAGACACAATAAGAATCACTAAAAATAGACTTCATTATTATGCGTGTTTTGCTTACCAGTTTACTTTCATGCGCGGTGTTGATGGCCTGTGATAAACAGCCTGAAAAATCTGCGACGACTTCTCCATCGCTAACATTTACCGGTGAAGCCATAAGCCAGGTTGAATCAGACTTTGCCGGTCACTGGCTAACAAATTCAACCATTGCGCTGCCGCAATCAACCAACGCAAGGCTAACCTTAGTCGAGCTGCCAACTAAATCTCAGTTAGCTGGCAAGCATCAACTTAGCGGCTATGCACTTGAGCCCATCGAGTTTCCGGCAGTATTGCAGGCAAAGTATCCACACCTAGCCGATTTCCAGCTCTACCGCGTCAATGTTGAGAGCACTAAAATCAAAGACATGATTAAAGGTCGCGTTGCCGTGATAGAAAGCGAGCAAGATAAACTTGGCTTTATTCATCATGTTCAAACGAGTTATGTGATCGACGAGCTTTATACCAGCGGTGATTTTGATGCCGACGAAATAACTGATTTTGGCGCGCTAGCCAATGCGACGTCTAGCCAGTTTAAGTTGTGGTCGCCAACCGCGCGTAACATCCAAGTTAAACTCTTTGACCAAAACAAAGCGTTGGTTGACACCAAGGCGATGAACTTTGATGGCGAAACGGGTGTTTGGCAACTGGTTGTCGATCAAAACCTCGATGGCTACTACTACCAATATCAGATTGAAACCTACCACCCTCTAACGCAAAACATCGAGCAATTTACCACAACCGATCCATACTCATTAAGCCTTTCCACTAACAGTGAGCACTCACAGATTGTCGATTTATCGAGTCGCTCAACCATGCCTGAAGGCTGGCAAACACAGCGCGACCCAGTTTTAAAAAATAAAGAAGATGCGATTTTTTACGAGCTTCACATTCGCGATTTTAGCGCGGCGGAAAAACGTCTTACTAACGAAGCAAATCGCGGCAAATACGGCGCGTTTAACGAAACAGACTCTTATGGCATCAAACACTTACGAACACTCAAAAACGCGGGTTTAACCTATATTCACTTATTGCCGACCTTTGATATTGGTACGATAAACGAGGAGCCCGGTGTTGCTTTTGCTTTATCTGACAAGGTTGCCAAGGTTTGCCAAGCACGACCTGAAGTCAGTATTTGCTCACAGGAATTAGCACCCGAATTAACCCTCAAGCAAGCACTATCTAGCTATGATCCGCTATCGAATGAGGCACAACACCTAGTTTCTGAACTACGCGAATTTGATAACTACAACTGGGGTTACGATCCGTTCCACTACACAGTGCCAGAAGGTTCATACGCCGTTAACCCAGAAGGTAAAGCGCGTATTGTCGAGTTTCGCCAGATGATCCAAAACATCCACAATATGGGATTTCGGGTGATCATGGACGTGGTTTATAACCATACCCATCAAGCGGGCTTAGCGCCAACGGCAGTGCTCGATAAAATCGTGCCTAATTACTACCATCGCCTCAACCCAATCAGCGGCGCAATTGAGCAATCTACGTGTTGCGACAATACCGCTACAGAACGAGTGATGATGGAAAAGTTAATGATCGATTCACTGGTTGTTTGGGCAAAAGATTACAAAATTGATGGCTTTAGATTCGACTTGATGGGCCATCAACCCAAATCGTCAATGCTCAAAGCGCGTGATGCCGTGCTCAGCGTTGATAGCGATAACTACTTTTACGGCGAAGGTTGGAATTTTGGTGAAGTGGCTAACAACAAGCAGTTTGTCCAAGCCAGCCAGTTAGAGCTAGCCGGCACTGAAATCGGCACCTTCTCTGACCGTTTACGCGATGCCGTGCGGGGCCCAGGGATCAGTGTGTCGGGTAATGATATTCGTCGCAACCAAGGTATCGGTAACGGCTTGGGTACCATTAACAACGAGTTGCAATCAGAGCCTGGCGCGCCAGACTATCAATTACTGCTCGATCAAACCCGTATCGGCTTAGCAGGTAACTTAGCTAACTATCCTTTAACCTTAAAAACAGGCGAGCAAGTATTGGGGAAAGAAGTGCCATATGGCGACCAACCAACTGGCTACGCCCTTGATCCCGCCGATACCGTTAACTATGTTTCAAAGCACGATAACCAAACCCTTTGGGATAATAACCAATACCGCACCGACTTCTCAGTCAGCCGAGATGAACGCGTGCGCATGCATATTCAAAGTTTGTCATACGTGATGTTGGGCCAAGGTATTCCGTTTATTCACATGGGCTCAGAGCTACTGCGCTCAAAATCATACTTACGCGATAGCTACGATTACTCCGACTGGTTCAACTATGTCGATTTTTCAAAGCAAAGTAATAACTATCACGTTGGTTTACCGCCAGCAGAAAAGGATCAACAAAACTGGCCGCTGATCAGCAAGATTATTCGCACCAATAATGGCAAAGATCAGGTAACGCCTAACGATATTGAGCTAGCTTCGCAGATGTTTAACGATTTATTGAAAATTCGCACATCAAGCGATTTATTTAGGCTCACCACTGAGCAAGCCATTATAGATCAGCTAAGCTTTTTAAATAGCGGGCCAACGCAACAAGACGGCTTAATTGCCATGCATTTAGTCAAAGCCGACAACAACGATTCAGCTTTTAATGAAATTATCGTGCTGTTTAACGCTAATCGCACTGCGTTAACCTTTGCTTATCAAGGGGCAGAACAGTTTAGCTTACACCCCGTATTAACAAAAAGCGTCGATAGTACGGCACAACAAAGTAAAGTTAAAGGCGGCACCTTTGTAGTACCAGCACTAACCACAACGGTCTTTGTAAAATAAAAAATTCGCTCGCCGACTATTATTATGGCGAGCACGTCGAGTTAAGAAAAATCACAACGAGATAAACATGAAAAAATTAATCACCTTAGCCTCCAGTATGTTGCTCAGCCCATGGCTGATGGCAAAAACGGTAGAAGTTACCTCACCTAATGGTGAGATTGTCGTGACCATTAACGATGACAATGGCCCGCGTTACAGTGTGATCTATCAGGACAAGCCGGTTATTGAGCCATCGCGTTTGGGTATGTCATTTAAAAAGGCGCCGAGTTTTGGTGATGGCTTTACCATTGAACGTGTCCAAAATGCCAGTAATCATTCGAGCTGGACTCAACCTTGGGGTGAGCGCAAAGAAGTCGTTGATAGCCACAATGAGGTGGTGGTTACATTTACTGCCGATCGCAAACAAGCACACACTTTCGATGTAAAATTTCGCGTATTTAATGATGGCCTAGGCTTTCGCTATGAAGTAAAAAAACAAAAAGGCTTGAGCGGTGATATCGAGATCACCGATGAGGTAACAGAGTTTGCCATTAACGATGGCGAAAACGCGACAGCATGGTGGATACCTGCTCGTGGCTGGAATCGCTATGAGTATATATATAACACCACTAAGCTCAAAGAAGCGGCGCTAACTCACACACCACTCACCTTTAAGTTAACCAACGGCACCCATGTTTCAATCCACGAAGCAGCACTGGTTGATTATGCCAGTATGACATTAAATCAACGCCGCCCTGGTACCTTAAAAGCCGATTTAACCCCATGGTCAGACGGCATTTTAGTGAAAAAACGCGATAGCTTTACCACCCCTTGGCGTACCATTCAAATTAGCCAACAAGCAACCGGCTTACTTAATTCTGATTTGATCCTCAACCTCAACGAGCCCAATAAGCTTGGCGATGTCTCTTGGGTTGAGCCAGGTAAATACGTTGGTATTTGGTGGGGGATGCACATCAATGAAAATACTTGGGGCAGCGGTGATAAACATGGCGCGACCACGGCAGAAACTATTCGCTATATGGATTTCGCCGCCAAGTACGGTTTTGATGGCGTATTAGTTGAAGGTTGGAATGAAGGCTGGGATGGCGACTGGTTTAACAATGGTGATATTTTTAAGTTTGATAAACCCTACCCTGACTTTGATATTGACGCCGTTAGTGCCCATGGTAAAAAAGTGGGTGTTCGCTTGATTGGTCATCATGAAACTTCGGGTAACGTCACGAATTATCGCAATCAAATGGCTGAAGCCTTCACCCTGTACAAAAAACACAATGTTGCTCAAGTAAAAACCGGCTATGTTGCCGATGGTGGTAATATTAAGCGAGTTGATAACAATGGCATTGTTCGCAAAGAGTGGCACGATGGTCAATTCATGGTCAATGAGTACTTATTCAATATATTACAAGCGGCCAAATATCGCATTAGTATTAATACTCACGAGCCTATTAAAGACACCGGCTTACGCAGAACTTATCCAAACTGGATTTCTCGTGAAGGCGCTCGTGGTCAAGAGTACAACGCATGGGGGACACCGCCAAACCCACCTGAACACACAACAATTTTACCCTTTACTCGCATGCTATCTGGGCCAATGGATTTTACCGCCGGTACTTTTGATATGGGGTTTAATGGCTTAGGTGCTGACACTAACCGTCCACAAACAACCCTCGCCAAGCAATTGGCATTGTTTGTTGTGATCTACAGCCCGATTCAAATGGCTTCGGACTTACCGCGCAATTACGAAGCCAATTTACCGGCCTTCCAGTTTATTCGAGATGTACCGACCGATTGGGAGAAGTCAGTGGCGATTGCCGGTGAAATTGGCGAATACGTTGCCTTTGCGCGCCAAGAGCGCGATGGTCAAGACTGGTATTTAGGCGCAGTAACAGATGAAAACTCGCGGACACTGGATTTAAAGCTCGACTTTTTAACAACAGGTAAAAAGTACCAAGCACAAATTTATCGCGATGGTGAGACTGCCGAATGGGTAAATAACCCGTATGAAATGGTGATTGAAAAGAAAACGGTAACTGCCGATGACATATTATCGGTAAAACTCGCCACCAGTGGCGGTGTCGCGATTAGGTTCAAAGCGCTTTAACAAAGCGCTCACTTTTTCCTTATTAACCGTTAAGAAAGTTACTCAGTCTTGCCAAGCCTTCGGCAAAGTCCTTTTGCCCTAGGCCCAATCGACAATAGGGGCCTGATAAACCGAACAAACTCGTTGGCAGTAATAAAACACCGGTTTGCTCGGCGCAGCGCTTTGTCCATACTTCAATACTATCGCCTGCTAACAATTTATCTGAAAGTTTTATCGTAGCTAAAATCCCAGCCTGAGGTTGATGCCAAGTAATTGCTGAATGCTGGCTGAGAAATTGGTTAAACAGCTTGATGTTTTGCTCGATAATCGCGTTAGCGCGCGCCAAAATTGGCTGGTGATTAACTAACGCTAAGTGGGCTAGATATTCATCAACCGCGCTGGTACAAATCGAACCACTGGCTTTTTGAGCGATAAGGGCATTGCGCACTTGTTGGTCTTGGCTAATTGCCCACCCTAGGCGAATACCTCCTAAGCCAAGGCTTTTCGACATCACATTGATCAGTATGGCTTTGTCATAGTCAACCTTGCGAACAGCGCTGTTTTGCTGATATTGGCTGGCTTGCGAGACATCGTCAAGCACTAGGTAACAATGATATTTTTGGCACAAATTGACGATCGACTCGAGCTCATGCTCACTTAATGTCATGCCGGTTGGATTGTGTGGGCTGTTGATCACCACCATCGCTGTTTTCTCAGAAAACGCTGAATTAAGTGCTTGCCAATTAACTTGCCATTGGTTTTCAAACGCTAGCTCAACCGCTATTAAGTTGGCACCACATTGCTCAGCCATGGCCTGTAATGACGGATAACTCGGCGTCATTACAATCACTTCATCGCCAGGTTGTAAAAGCGCGTGATAAACACTGCGCAGTGCTTCTTGCGCGCCGGCAAAAGTCACTACATCAGCAGGCTTTAGCCAAGTTTGCTCAAACACCTGATGATGAAAATCACATATCGCTTGGCGCAGTGCCCCGCCACCTTCTATGCTGGCATAGCTAAGCTCAAGCTCCGCCATCGACGGCTGTTTACTGTCACAATAAGCTAATAAGCTACTAATCGTCATAGTCTGTGCGCAGGAATTACTCAAATTAACCGCAATATCACCTTCAATCGAGCGACTAAAGGCGATATGTGCAGGGAGTTCGCTTAACGTATTTACTTGACTCGTGCTCAATTTGCTTTCTGCCAAACACTGATGTGCATAATACTTAAACGCGCTTGACGATTATTCTGCGGTATGACTTTGGTCATCTGATCTTGCTCAATTAACTCAAAGCTTGGCATCAAAATCTCGCTCACCGCATCGAAGCCAGTGACGTTTTCACCGTTGATTTTTGTCCCACCAAGACGCTTTTCAGCCGGCACTCGCTCAGGGTTGATACTGTAGTCACTGACCAATATAAACAAGCCGCGTGAATTTAGCCTGTCGGCAACTTGCGCTAAGAAGCTTCTAGCGTCGTAACACTGCTCGAGTAACTGCTGAGCAACAATAATATCGTAATCGGTAAATATCGGTTTTAGGTTACCAGCATCACCTTGGCTAAACAGTACATTTTGAGGCTGAATTGATTGCCCGTTAAACTGTTCAAACTGGCTCAGTGTCACTTCATTAAAATCAACAATTTCCCCTTCGTTTTCTATCGAGTAACGCACCGCTTCACCCTGCTGTAACTTAACCGCATGCTGAATAAATCGGGCAGAAAAATCAACGCCGTCCACTTGCTCAAAGAGTGAAGAAAGTAAAAAACTCGTTTTGCCGACACTACAACCTAATTCCAACAAACGCGCTCTAGGGGTTTGATAACGTTCACTAATATCACTGACCTTCTGAGCTAATTGATCGGCGTAATTTGGCATGGCAAATTGATGATCGCCGCCTTTGGCGTAATAACAAGCCAACTGCTGAGTAATTTCTTTATTGGTGATGAAGTGGTTGACTTCGATATCAGGAATACTATCACTGTGGCTTTCGATATAACGAAAACCAGCGTGTTGCATAAAGTGACGACGAAAAGCGTAACGCGAGTATTTGATCGCTTCATTACCTGTTGAAATCCACGAACCACCTTTGATTAGGTTATGCTTGCCATCAAACGTTGGCGTGGAGAAATCATCGTATAACGGATGCACTTCAAAGCCATTAAAACCGTCAATCGCAGATTCTGTCCACTGCCAGACATTGCCAATAACATCGTAAAACTGTTTATGCTCAAAGCGATTAACAGGGCATGACGAAGCATAGTACTCAAGGTTAATATTGCCCTTGGCTTCAGGCCATTGGGTGATATCGCCCTGAATACGATCGCGTAAGCAATACCACTCAGCTTCACTAGGTAGGCGAATATTTTTGCCTTGCGTATGACCTAACCAATTACAAAATGCCTTAGCTTCAAGGTAATTAACTTCAACTGGCCAATCGAGTGGCAATGGCATGGCATTGAGTAAATTGCGCTGATAATAATTACCGTTTTCTTTAAACCAAAATCGCGGCATGCTCGCTTGCTTGTACGCTAACCATGATTGGCCTTCTTCCGTCCAAAACTCTGGCTTTTGGTAGCCACCCGCTTCAACGAAGGCCATGTACTCACCGTTTGAAACCAAGTATTGCGAGGCATTAAAATCTGGTACCTCTACTTGAGCGCTACCGTATTCGTTGTCCCAGCCATAGGTGTCGGCATTAACTGGCTTACCAAGCGTGACGGTGTGGCCAGCTGCGGGTAGTAAGCTGTTTTGTGGCGCTGCACCAGACGATGAGCAGGCTTGCCAGTCATTTTTGGGTGTGAGGTATTGGCTATCGAGCATCCGCATGATCACCGATGAGGTTTCCAAATGGATACGTTCGTGCTCACAGCCCATCATAATAACCCACGCTAGTGAGTCTTGTGTTATCGGCAGGCTCAATGGCATTTCATCAATCAACTGACAAATCAATTGGTATACTTGATTGCGATAGGCACGCACTTCGTCAACACTCGGCCAATCGTAATGGGTGGCATCCAAATCATCCCAGCTCATTTCATCAACGCCAACCGCACAAATCGCTTCGAGCTTCTCGTTAACACGCTGATTAATGTATTTGCCCAACATCAACTTATTGATAAAAAATGTTGCGGTATGGCCGTAGTAAAAAATCAACGGATGCCTCAACGGCTCAGGGCGGAGAAAGTAAGCCTCGTCGCTATTAATTAAGCTAAATAACGCTTCATATGTTTGCCATGTATTTTCGAAATAGTTTTTGAGTTCATCGCGCTTTGCTTCAATGCTATCGCCCGTTAACAAAACGGTTTTCATTTGGTGTTTAGTGATATTGCTTGTACTCATAAGTGTTTCTACTTTTTATACCGCTGATATGATGACAGGCTGAGGTTGATAACGTGCCAAAATATGTTGTTTTAATTGCGCTCCAGCATCATGCGGGAGATCAATCACGTGAGATTGCACATTACGTGCATGAACAATCAATTGATCAATTTTTTCTGCAAACCATGTGTCATTAGCAAATAAACTAATAGCACCATAGGTGGTGTTTGTGACATTTTTTTGATCGTGTAATGACGAAGGTAAAGTTTGCACTTGAATGACGTGTTCTATGGTTTGGTTAGCCGCCATACTCTCGAGTGCTTCAATAATATTGAGCAGTGCAAAAATGACGTTGATGTAGGGATCATAATGCTGACTTGCGGCGCCTAATCGATGTTCAATACGGGCTGTTGCTTGCCAGTTTTGCTGGCTGAGTAAAACTTGCTGATCTGCGCCGTAAAGCAATGGCTCAACCCCCATCACCTGATTGTGTTTACCTTTGTCTTTGTAAAAAGCGATACTGCCTTGATGACCACCAGAAATATCATAGGGTGAGCATAATTCATCAAACAACCCGTATTGCGTTTTTAAGGCAAAGCGCTCAAAAGCCTCTTCTTCAGGTAGGTAGAGTAAACTGCAGGCTAAGCTAGTTGCGATAAATTGCGCTTGTAAGCGCTCGCCAAAGCTTTGCTCGACCATTAAGTTATTGCCTGCTTGATCAATCACAGAGACATTCATTTGAATAGCATTGGGAATGTGAACACTGCGCGTGTCACGAGAAAATATTTGCCTTGAACCCGCCGCCATTTTACCGCGGTCGCCAGACCAGACAACGGGTTTGATGACCACAGTGCCATAGTGAAATTTATCGAATGCCGATTGCAAGTGTTTGATAACAAAAGCGAGATTTTTGGCTTCTTTGGCTGGTGTTTGGCCAGCAAAGGCGGAAACAAACTCCCATTGATTACGCCAATATTCAGGGATCAGCTGGCCTTGGATATCGTATACTGTTAACCATTGATTAAGTGTTTCAAAGCACACCTTTTTGTGTCCAGTGCTTTGTTGATAACAGCCCTCGAGTTCAAAGTGAACCTTTGCCTGGTAACCATGACTAGTAATAACATCTTGCAAAAACTCAATGATTGCTAGTGCTAAGTGTTGCTTTGAATATTCCAATGTAACTTGCCTTTTACGCATCGCTCGAATAGGCGGTACGTGTTAACTTTTACTGGCAATTTCAGAGTATGCGACTACCTGGTTTTTACCATCATTTTTAGCTTTATAAAGTGCCTTATCAGCACAAATATAAAGTGACTGACTATCTTTGGTATTTTGATCAGCGACCACAAGCCCAACACTGATGGTTACTTTTACTGGCTGCCCATTATCGCGATAGATATGGGTTGTCGATACAGATTCTCGCAAACGCTCGGCGATTTCTATCGCCTGACTTTCATCGATACGAGGGCAAATACACAGAAACTCTTCGCCGCCAATGCGCGCCATTTCATCGCCGACTCGCATGACTTTTTGGCCAACATCGGCAATGGTTTTGATGACTTGGTCACCAAAAGGGTGTCCATATAAATCGTTAATTGATTTAAAGTCGTCTACATCGATTAAAATAGTCGCAAACTCGCCTTTGCCTTGGTATTTCTCAACCAAGCGATCCATATGTTTAAAAATATACCGACGATTATATAAGCCACTTAATGAATCTCTAATCGACAATTCCAAGATACGCTTATTAGTACGTTGCTGAAGGATCATTAGGATGACTATCATGGCAATTATCGCCAACAAACTAAAAATCAAATATGATTTCTGGACATTTTCCTGGTGTTTCTTGTCGATCTCTAGCATTTTTACCCGAGAGCGTTGTTGAAGTAGTGAAATTTCAATATTGTGCCGCTCAACCTCCATTGACGTTCTAACGCGCATCAGCCGCTCACTTGAATTTTTATAAAGTAGTTTAATGAATTTTTCGTAATATTGGCTAATGCGTTGATAGGCTAAGTCCGGGTTTCCCTGTGCATAGGCCAATAAGCCATCGAGCTTTTCGACTTCTAGTTGCCATGTAGTGCCTTGCAACTCAGGAATATCAGCAAAAATATTACGCGCACTATCAATTGCCTGCTGAGCCTTGTCAAGTTGCTCTAATTTGATAAAACAACCAGCTTGGCGCTTGTAAAGCTCGGCAATGTAGTCGATAAAACCACCTTGTGAAATCGCTTTATCGATCACCTTAATTGCGGCTTGACAGTCGCCCTTTTCAGCTAACGTCATCCCTAAGCCATAACTGGCGTAAAAGTTGATTTCAGGGGTCGCGTTATAGGCTATTTTTTCTTGGTAAATATTGAAGTATTCAATCGCCAGATCGTATTTTTTCCAGTAGCGATAGGTGGTTGCTAAACCAAACGTGGCCTCTGCAATATGGTAAACATAACCAAAACGCTCATAGGTTTCTAAGGCTTTTTCATAGTATTCAATCGACTTTTCATATTCATCCATATAGCCGTAGATAGCACCGTATGTTTCATTAATTATCGCGATTAAAAACAAATCGTCTAAGGCAAAAGCTTCGACATAAGCTTCTTGCAGACCAGCAAGTGATGTGTCAAATAACTCAGTTAAACTTCGGGTGTAGGCGAGCTCTTGTTTGGCAACAACATAAACTTCATTTAATTGCTCTTGTTCAGCAACAGTCATCGCCAACTCAAAAGCGTTAACGGCATCGCTGTAACGACTTTCTTGCTGCGCTAAAATACCGCGAAACAACTGAAAGTGACTAATAATTTCTGCCGGTGCACCCGGCTCGATAATTTCAAGCGCATATTCAACGGTTTGTTTAAAGTTTTTAGGTGACCAAATCAATCGCTCTGCTTGAGCTTTGCGCAACAGCCACCAATAATACGTATCTCTATCGGCAGTTTTAGCCACGTCTTGGTAGCTCAGCACTTGTTGATAATAGGCTTTAGGATTAGTGTAGCGAAGGTTTTCTTCATCGCTCAACAGTGAAGCGGGTAAAACATCAGCACTAGCATAAAAGCATGGCATAACAACCAATAGTAAAACTCTGATAATACCTACAACAATCCCCATTTGCGCTCTCATTATACTTCCGCTGTTAACTTTAATTATCGGTTACACCTAAACTTGATAAGCCTTTGCTCTGTCGCAGCTTTTAACTGCATTACATTTTAAGTTGTACTTTGAACAACCCTTATTAAATTTATCAAGATCTTACACTTGGCTAATATTAACGCAATTTAGTGTTGAGTCCTATGCCGTATTTTTAACTACGCCACTTTACTTCAACTAATTTTTCTTGTTGTAGCCAAACACCCCCGACAAAATCACTGTTTTGAGTAACTTCACCAACACCTTGAGGTGTTCCTGTCATGACGATATCTCCGTCCTCTAGGGTTAACCATGATGATAGTTGAGCCAGGATATCACTGGGCTTGTGCATCATAAGTTGATTTGATGCATGTTGTTTGAGCTCACCGTCAATGGTTAGCGATAAGGTTAGTGGAATATCGTTGTCTTCAATCGGCATAAACTCGCTAAACAGTGCCGAGCCGTTAAATGCTTTAGCCTTTTCCCACGGCAAACCTTTGCTTTTCAATTGGCTTTGTAGGCCGCGTTTGGTTAAATCTAACCCTAAAGCAACGGCGCTAAAGCGACCACCTTGATACAAATAAGCTAATTCAGCTTCATAGTGCAATACTTCACCGAGGTGATGTCGGTTAAGCTTTTCGGTTATTGCACTATTAGGTTTTAAAAACACCACCAGTTCATCGGGTACTGCGTTGCCTAATTCTTGAATATGAGCCAAGTAATTGCGCCCAATACAAACTATCTTGCTCGGTGTGATCGCTTGTTTATTAAAAGTAACAGTTTGCATAATCTCTCTTGTACCCAATGATGAAAGGTCAGTTAAAAGCTTTTAATGATTTTATCCTGCTATTATTCTGGCATAATAGCAAAAACTAAATATGCCATCATTAAAAGATAAAACAGGGTTTATAAAGGTCACTATGGACGCACGACAATCACTTCCGGCATGGCAAGCGCTAACACAACATGCCAACATGATGAAAACAAAGCACATGAAGGATTTGTTTTCACAAGATACTGAAAGGTTTAACAAATACAGCGTCAAACTCCCTAAAATTCTCTTTGATTATTCTAAAAACTTAATCGACCAGCAGACCATAACCCAGCTCGTTGAATTGGCTAAGCAGTGTCAAGTCGAGCAGTGGCGCGAGCGCATGTTTGCCGGTGAGCATATCAATACGACCGAAGATCGCGCCGTTTTACACGTTGCCTTGCGCGATCGACTCGACAATGCCAAAGAACTCGATGGCGTTGATATTAATCAGCAAATAGCAGCGACCCAACAACAAATGGCGGCATTTTGTGACTGTGTGCGCTCAGGCCAATGGCGCGGTTATTCAGGTAAAGCGATCACCGATGTTGTTAGTATCGGTGTTGGCGGCTCTAACCTCGGCCCGCAAATGGTGACTGAAGCGCTTCATCAATACAGTGACGGGCAACTCAAGATGCATTACGTGTCGAATGTTGACGGCACGCAAATCGCCAATGTATTGAAACCGTTAAATCCTGAAACCGTATTATTTATTGTCTCGAGTAAAACCTTCACAACAACAGAAACCATGACCAACGCCCACACGGCGATGCAATGGTTAACCACAGCAGCGCAAGACACTTCTATCGTTGCTAAACATTTTGTTGCGGTTACAGCTAACAAGAGCAATGCGATAAAATTTGGCATTAGCCAAGACAATATTTTCAATATGTGGGATTGGGTTGGCGGCCGATTCTCTTTGTGGTCAGCTATCGGTTTGCCGATTGCACTTGATTTGGGCTTTGACCAATTCAAGCAATTACTCGACGGCGCATACGAAGTTGATCAGCACTTTTTAACGGCCGAACTAGAACAAAACATTCCGGTATTAATGGCATTAATGAGCTTGTGGAACACTACGTTTTTAGGTGCTCAGTCACAAGCCATATTGCCATACGACCAATCGCTACACATGCTCAGTGCATACCTACAACAAGCAGAAATGGAAAGTAACGGTAAGTCAGTTAACTGGCAGGGTGAAAAGGTTGATTACCCAACCGTACCATCTATTTGGGGAGAGTTAGGCATTAATGGCCAACACGCGTTTTATCAATACCTCCACCAAAGTAATAATATTGTTCCTGCTGATTTTATTGGTTCGGTTGAGAGCGTTACCCCAGTTGAAGGGCATCACGAAACCTTAATGGCGAACTTTTTTGCCCAAACCCAAGCATTAATGCAAGGTGTCACTGAACAAGAAGTTCGCGCGGATTTAAAAATGCGCGGCCGCAGCGATGATTACATCAATAAAGTTGCACCACACAAAGTGCATCTGGGCAATAGGCCAACCAACACGTTATTAATGAAACGAATTTCACCGCGCTCGATCGGCAATTTAATAGCGCTTTATGAGCACAAAATTTTTGTCCAAGGTATTATTTTACAAATTTGCTCATTTGATCAATGGGGTGTTGAGCTAGGCAAGACACTGGCTAATAAGATTCAACAAGAACTAGAATCTGGGCAAGTTAATCCAAATCACGATAGCTCGACCCAAGGTTTGCTTGCCCACTATCACGCAATGAAAAGCGAAAGCTAATCCGTTTTAACTTAACCAACTAAGCCGCTTGCTGCGGCTTTTTTGTACATTAGTACAGGTTTCAATAGCTGCCCTGCTGCTAACCCCAAGTTATACCAATTTTTTGCCACACTTCGAAAAAAATCGAGACTCGAATTACACACCAATCCCATTCGCAATAGATTAATTTTTCACTTCCATGTTTATTGCTGGGTGAGGCAGGACGCCGAGCACTGATGCAATACAGGACGTATCTTCTTCAGGAACAGCTAATAAACACAAGTGAAAAATTAATGTTGTCTATTGCGTGGGCGCCGAGGGAGATTAAAGAGGGAAACAGGCGCTTTTTCCCTCTTTAGTGCTGTCGGCACCCCGACAATAAAACCTTAAAAAACCACTGAACTTAATAGTATTTTTACTAAAAAGTGACCAAAGCCTCGAATAATCATTAGTTAATATTTTGCAGATAATTGTTTATACCGTACTGAAACGATTAATTTTACAGGGCTACAACACCCCTTAGAAAAACACATTTGAAAGTTCTACACGCTTTAGTAGACTGATCAACAAAACCAATAATAAAAATAACAAAGCCTTCATCACACTATGGAATATCATCACGCTGTCCTCATTACCCTGATCGTATATAAGCTTGTCCTTATTGGCATCGGCTTGTGGAGTAATCAACGCAACCATTCAACTCAAGATTACTTTATTGGCAGCCATTCGCTTGGCCCATGGGTCGCAGCCGTAAGCTCGGCAGCCAGTGCATCATCAGCTTGGTCATTATTAGGGATGAGTGGAGCGGCTTATATTATGGGTGTATCAGCGGCTTGGATACCACCGGGCATCATTTGCGGTTATATCTTTAATTGGTTTTGGTTAGCCCCAAGGCTGCAAAAACTTACCCAAGAGAAAAAATCGGTCACCCTTACCGAGTTGCTTGCCGAAGACACTGGCAAATACAAACGCAGTATTACCCTATTATGCTCACTGGCGATTATTTTCGCCTTTAGCTTTTATATCGCTGCTCAATTTCAAGCTGCAGGTAAAACGTTTGCCAGTACCTTTGATATGTCGATGACGGCAAGCATAGTGCTAGGTACTGTCATTATTCTTATTTATACTTTACTTGGCGGTTTTTGGGCGGTGAGTATTACCGACACCCTACAAGGGCTTTTGATGGCAGCAACTAGCTTTTTATTGCCAATTTTTGCTCTATGGGCTATTGGTGGCCCCGTTGAATTGTGGCAGCAGATGCAAACAACATTTGCCGGCGAACAGCTCAACGCCTTTAGTACTCACTCTGGCATGCTGGCACTCGGTTTTGTGCTTGGTCTCATGGGTATAGGTTTAGGTAACTGTGGCCAACCACACGTTGTTAATCGATTGATGGCAATTAAGTCTCAACAAGCGATAAAACAAGGTAGAATCATTGCTATTAGCTGGGCGACTATTGTTTACGGCGGCATGGTAATCGTCGGTTGGTCAGCGAAAGTGTTAATTGAACCGGTTGCCGATCAAGAGCAGGCATTTTTTGTGTTAACTGCGGAGCTGTTCTCTCCAATTATTGCCGGTATTATTATCGCAGCTGTGCTTTCAGCTATTATGTCGACCGCCGATAGCCAATTATTAGTGAGTGCTTCAGCACTGTCATACGATGTTGCTCAACTGCAAAGTCATCGCAAAGGTTTAATTTATTCCCGTTTAACCGTTGTTTTAATGTGTTTAATTTCAACCTTGATCGCTCTATTCGCGCCTGAAGATATTTTCACTCGGGTGTTATTTGCTTGGAACGCACTGGGGGCTGCTTTTGGTCCATTATTAGTGGTGCGTGTTTGTAGCCAACGAGTTGATGGCTTATATGCTTTTATGGCTATTTTTACTGGCTTTTTTACTACCATAGCGCTTAGCTTTATACCGTCAGCACCGGGCGACTACCTTGAGCGACTCGTGCCGTTTTTCCTTGCTTTCTTTATCGCTTGGTTAGGCAGAACTCAGCCGCAAACACAAACAAGTTAAGGAAACACCACATGGCTAATTTATTTCCATTGCAACTCAGTGCAAGTAAAACCCTGCTTGAACTATCGCCGATACTGTCGGCAGCGTTAACGAATACCGAGGCTTGGTTAAATTTCCAAACCATGGGCTTAAACTGGTTTGCCGATGAGGCCAATAGCCCGCGATTTCGCTATCGCTTTGTCAGCCAAGAAGAGTTAAACCTACAATCTAACGATGGTTTAGCGTGGCAGCACGAAGCGCCAAATAGTGCTTTTATAGCCCAGAGCCAATCGCTCAACTGTGTTATTTTGATTGCCTTGACCGAGGAAATCGCCAAGCTAAGCGAGCAGATCGCTATTGAGAATATATTGCGAGAGCGCTTAGTTGAAGTCACTAACGCTCGCGCTCAAGTATTAAATTTTGAACCAATAGGTTTATAGGGCTAGTCAATTTTAGGCCAAACAAAGCCGTGAAAAGTATTGATATATAGCTGTTCCACTTCAGCCCTAGCCCAAGGGGTTTTGCGTAAAAACGCCAAGCTAGACTTAATGCTAGGATCAAATTTAAAGCAACGAATATCTACCGTTTGTGCCATTTTTTCCCAGCCTATTTCGGCAACTAACCGCTCCAGCATCATCGCTAATGTGATGCCGTGCAGCGGATTATTAGGTTGCGCTTGTTGACTCATTTACTGAGTACCACCTATGGTCATTTCATCGATCTTTAACGTCGGTTGGCCAACACCAACAGGGACACTTTGACCATCTTTACCGCACACACCAACGCCAGCGTCAAGAGCCAAATCATTACCCACCATAGAGACCTTTTTCATTGACTCAGGGCCACTACCAATTAAGGTAGCCCCTTTAACTGGCGAAGTAATTTCGCCGTTTTCAATTAAATAGGCTTCAGCACTGGTAAAAACAAACTTGCCAGAGGTGATATCAACCTGACCACCTGCGAAGTTTGGTGCGTAGATACCTTTTTTCACGGTTTTGATAATATCTTTCGGATCGTGCTCGCCCGCCAACATATAGGTATTCGTCATCCTTGGCATTGGCAAGTGAG
This sequence comes from Thalassotalea sp. LPB0316, assembly GCF_014898095.1. Lineage (NCBI taxonomy): Bacteria > Pseudomonadati > Pseudomonadota > Gammaproteobacteria > Alteromonadales > Colwelliaceae > Thalassotalea > Thalassotalea sp. LPB0316. The sequence goes on along the minus strand of NZ_CP062946.1, from coordinate 1,244,369 downwards.
CATAAGATTCACGACGACCATTCCCCGTTGGGGCAACACCCATTAACTTAGCATTGTGCTTATCTTGCATATAACCTTTGAGAATGCCTTTCTCGATCAACACATTGTATTGGCCTGGCGTGCCTTCGTCGTCGATATTTAAGGAGCCACGACGATTCGCTAGGGTGCCATCGTCAACAATTGTGCAGTGCTGCGAGGCGACTTGTTGGCCGACCTTGCCAGAGAACGCCGATGAACCTTTGCGGTTAAAGTCGCCTTCTAAGCCATGGCCAACGGCTTCGTGCAATAGAACGCCTGGCCAACCCGAGCCTAAAACAACAGGGAAACTACCCGCAGGTGCGGCAATTGCAACCAAATTCACTAACGCTTGGCGAACCGCTTCTTCGGCATAGTGTAAATAGCGCGCTTTATTACCCTGGGCTTCGAAAAAGTAACTGTAGTCTGTTCTCGCACCGCCACCTGAGCTGCCGCGCTCTCGCTTGCCGTTTTCTTCAACCAAGACTGAGCAGTTAAGCCTGACTAATGGGCGAATATCGGTTGCGTAAGTGCCGTCGGTTGCCGCAACTAATACTTTTTCATAAACGCCACTTAAGCTAACAATCACTTGAGATACGCGTTTATCGACGCTTCGGGCATGGGCTTCAACTTCGTGTAATAAGTTAATTTTTTGCTCTTGTGACAAACTGCCTAGCGGATCGCGTTCGGTAAAAATTTTCTTGTGTTTATCTGCTTTAAACGCCTGAACTGAACCGCTTTTATCTGCCAGTGCAATACCTTTAGCCGCATCAGCTGCTTGGTTGATGGCCAACGCTGAAATATCATCTGAGTAGGCAAAACCGGTTTTCTCGCCAGTAATCGCGCGTACCCCAACACCTTGTTCAATATTGTATGAGCCTTCTTTGACAATACCGTCTTCTAACATCCATGATTCGTGTTGGCTCGACTGAAAATACAGATCGGCAAAATCGACATTGCGCTCGACGATACGGGCCAACGCTTGTTGTAAAAAGCCCTTGTCTAATTGGCTTTGGGCTAGTAATTCTTGTTCAACAATATTGCTCATTTAATTAACTCAGTTTTAAATTGATTGTGCGTATTTACCGGCATCGATTGACGAATTTTATCAATACTTTTTAAGCTAAAGTCAACGGTAACACTGCCTTCACCCTCAGGGACACAGGCGAGCACCTCACCCCATGGCGAAATAACCATAGAATGACCCCAGGTTTCACGGCCGTTAGCGTGTTTACCTTGTTGCCCTGCAGCAACAATATAGCATTGATTTTCTATTGCTCTTGCCTGCAGCAATGCTTGCCAATGGGCTTGGCCAGTAACTTTGGTAAACGCTGCCGGGACAGTAATCACATCAACACCACGTTGACTCAATACGCGATAAAGCTCAGGAAAGCGCAAATCATAACACACTGTTAGGCCTAACGTGGCAAAAGGTAAATCTATGTGTTTCACCTCATTACCGGCTTGGGTGTATTTTGATTCCAAATAGTTTTTTTCACTATCTTCTACGACAACATCGAACAAATGGATTTTATCGTAATAACACAGTGTTTGCCCTTGTGGCGAAAAAACATAACTGCGATTGTAAAATTTATCAGTATTAGCGGTTAGACAAGGAATAGTGCCAGCCACTAAATATAACTTATGTCGCTGAGCTAAGTTTGCTAATTGACTCACCAAGCTATTGTGCTTTTCGCTACCACTCTTTTTTGCCAATGCTAATTGTTCCGCATCTCGACCACCAAAAAACAGACAGCACTCTGGCAATAGTACGAGGTGCTCATCGTCGTGTGGCAATTGACTAAGCAAACGGTCAATGGTTTCAAGATTGTGGTCAACGTTTGGCGTAGTGGTCAGTTGAATAGCCGATAACTTAGCCATTTATCGCTCCTTGAATGTTGTCTTTTTTCTCTTTTTGTTCGGGAAAGTCGACAGATTCTTTTTTCAACGGTGTTACTTTACCCGGCAATGGTGGTTGCTGTGGTTTCGTGGTGTCTGGCTCCTGAGGTAGTTGCTCAACGATTTGTGGCGGCGTTGATCGGCCAACACTAATATTGGTATTTTTGCGATCCACTTGAACCAGATTTGGCTCGTCAATAGTGCCTGATAAAACAAACTTGAATTCTTGAACAACGGTTGAAGTAATCACTTCATCAATTGCGATACCGGCTAAAAACGTCACGGGATTTAACGTTGCGATCCAAGCAAGTGCCGGCAAGCTCGAGGTTAAATTGGGCTTATAAAGCATTTCATAATCGAGCTCTTGCTCGACTAAGTTAGTATTACCTTTAACCGCTAAATCACCGGCAGAACCTTTCATTTTAATGTTGTCGGTGTAGACTACCCCCTGCTCAACAGTTAAATCACCTTTAATTGAACTGTAAAACATGCCGTCGGCAAAAATATCGCGAAAATCTAGCGTTAATTTGCGCACCAATGACTGTAAACTCAGCAAAGAAAATAGCTTTGCGCCTTTTTCACTGACATCGGCGACATAACCGTCGTCAAAAGCAACGCTCACCTGACCATTGAGGTTAGCCAAATCAAAGCTCGGTGGACTGCCAAGCCAATTGAGCTCATAACGCGTTTTCATGCCAGAATCTTTGATTGCTGACGCAACTTCAAGGCGACCGAGTTCACTTTCAACATCTTTAACGTTTAACGTGCCGACAATTTGGGTGCTTGAGTAGTCGCCCTGCAATAACCATTGACCATCAAACTTTACTGCTAGGCCATCTCGACTGGCAGAAAAGTTTTTAAGTGCGATAATTTCACCAGAGCTACGGGCTATCTCGAAATCAATAACACCTAAGTCAAGCAAACCAAAGCGACAGCTATCGCAATGTACTTTCATCGGCGGCATGCCATCAAAAATATCTTTTTCTTGATGTAATAAGCCCTCGGCTTGTTCAAGGTGGAACTGGCCTGATTGGGCAATAACGTCCTCGACTTCCTCGACGACCCCTTGTTGAACGGGCAAGTTGAGAAAGTCGATATTGACATCAACACCTTGCTCATACCAATCAGGATAAAACTTCACTTGGCTTCGGCCTTCTTTAGCATTGAGCTGAAGTAACCACCAATGGGTTTTGTCAAAAATATTAAATGAGATGTCGGTTAATTGATGCCCCCAAAGATCGAGGCTAGCAATTGTCCCGCGAATACGCTCTGGTTTTTCCAATAGCGGTGTTTGTTTGTCGGTGTTTTCGCTTTTAACTTTGTCGACAGATTCTATAATGTCGCGAACAAAAGGGTGCCACTGGGTGAACATTGCATTATCAAGCTTCATAGTGATATGAAAGCCATCAGTTGGCAGCATCATTTTCTCTTCGCCTAAAACTAAATGTGCTCGGTTAAAACTGGCGCTTTCGTGTGCTAACACACCGTAAAAACTCAAATTCTCGCCCAGTAAAGCATCAATAGTTGAGCTGTTGTTATCGCCTTTAGCAACAATACTCAAATCAGCAGTTTGCTCAGCGGTTAACGAATAAGGTTCGGGGAAGTTTAATTGACTACCTGCTAAATCTGATGCTGCGGTAAGTTGATAGTTAAAATTGCCACCATCGACATTAAACAATTTGAGTTGTCCTTGCCATGTTAACTCACCAGCTAGATACGGTGAAAACTTAGCGGGGATTTCACTTTGCCACGTCGCTTGTGGCCACTTGGCATGAATATCAATCAGCGTTTGGTAAAAGTTATCTTGCTTTTCACCCTGAGCAACTAACTGCATCGGCTTATCTCGCCAAAGCAAGGTCAAATCTTCTACGGTGATCTTGTCATTACTAAAGCTGAGTTGACCGTTAACTTGATGAAAGTTCATTTCTGGTGCGGCCAGTTCTATTAAATTATCGTTAAACTGAACCTGACCACTCGCTACCACCGCTTGCGTATCTTTTAGCGGTAGATTCAAATTAAAATGTCCTGAAACCGGTTGGCTAATCTTAACTTGATCAAGCACCTTAGCCACGGATTGCTCTAACGGGCTCTGACTGAGTAAACGGTGAATATCTGCTGGTGACTGCTGTTCAATCGGCGCATCGACAACTAAAACGTTTTCCCCTTTAAGCTCGTCAATCCTTGCGATAACCCGATCAACCGACAAACCACTGAGATCGCCCCCGCGCGTTGTAATTGTCATCGAGTTATTAGTGAAATCTAAATGAGCATCAAGGTTTTCAATCGCTGGCCAGTTTTGATCGAACTGGAAAGACGCTTGTTGTAAATCAGCCTGAACACTGAAGATCCCTTGATTGTTATTAAACGGAAAATCAGCAAATTTACCGTGATAAATCACAGTTGCTAATGGAATTTGCCCCGAGATTATACTGTTTTCTAAATAGCCCACTAAGTTTTCTGTCATCGATTTTAGCGGATAATAATAGCGGGCATTGGCGGCATCAATATCTCGCGCATTGGCTACTAACGCCATACTCGGCGCATCATTATTCGGAAAATCAAGGGTTAACTCACCATCTAAGGTAAGCTCTTGCGATAAAAGCTTTAGCTGTTTAACCGCTACCGCTATGCCGTTATCAGATTGTTCAATTTGAATATTTGATGAAATTGCTTGATAAGGAATCGGGCGATAAAAGCCATTGTCAAAGTCAAAATAACCATCACTACCACTGAGTGTGATAGCGGTTTGTTGACCTTGATGCGCGATGCTAGCATATAGCGAGGTTGTCGCAGGAATACCGCTAGCATGCGCATTGCTAAAATCAGTTAACTCAGCAACTAGCTTAAGCTGTTCATCATAGCGGATAAACACATCGTTAAGCTGCCCTTGCGGTGACAACTTTTTTAGCATTGCCTGACTTTCTGGGGTTTGAACGAGTACTGAGGCTACGGTATTGACGCCAGCCACATCAAGGCTTGAAATATAGCTAAATAGGGTGTCGTTTTGAGCTTCTAAATAAAATGCCAATGGCGCGTGTTGTGTTTCGTTGGTTTGCCAAATAATATTATTTGAAGCCAAGTCAAACTGCTTGCGGCTCTGGTTGTAATGGCCAACGATTTGTCCTTGATTAATACTCAGCGTTTGCGCTTCATCGCCCGACTGCCAAACAAAATTACTTTTGCCAAACTCCAACTGCAACAGATTAGGCATACCATTGCTTATCGTTTGCCAAACTTGGAAGTTAATTTGTGAATCAACCTTGTTATTGCTAACCGATAAAACTTGCTGAAGCCATGGGGTTACGTCGATATTATTTGCTTCAACATAAGCCATACCCGATAGCTCATCTAGTTCATCACCAGTGAACGCTAACTGCAGTTTTAAATTATTTGACGAGACGCCATCGACAATAATCTCACCCTCGCCTAAGTGTTTTAGGCCGATGTTTTGCCACCGTAATTTAGCGATGGTTAGTGAACGCTGACTTTCGCCATCAATGACATTGAGTCGACTGTCGCGTAGGGTAACGTGAGGAATTTGCGAAAGAAAGATATCGGCAGCGGTTTCAATTACCTCGACGACACTGGCATTGGATTTACTGCGTTCAAAAAGCTCTGGATTAAGTGTTGCATTAAGCCCGCGGATATCAAATTGGCTCGATACTAACTTTTGATTGAGCACACTTGCCCAAAAATCCAATTCAAAGCCAAAATTGGCAACATCGATCTGTAAACCGGAAATATCAATTAGCGAAACGTTTTGCGCAACCATCGTCGGGCCAGTCCCCGACCAACCAACACTTAACCCACCGATTTCAATATCTGCGTTAAAGCGTTGATTAATATAATCTTGTAATTCAACACGGTAGTTGTCAGCGTACGGTAATAACAAGCGCGCACTCGAGAGTAACACGGCAAATAAGACGAGAAAAACCGCGACTAATTTAAATAGTCGATTTAACCAGCGATTTAATATTCTCGAGCCGCCTTTCATTACATCATTACCACGTCAAACTGCTCTTGATTGTATAGCGGTTCCGTTTGAATTTTCACTTGCTTGCCGATAAACACTTCCGTTTCCGCCAAGTGGTGATATTCGTCATCAATCAATGCTTCACTCACGGCAGGCGATGCGTAGACGATAAACTTATCGGAGTCGTAAGCGCGATTGACTCGGACAATTTCGCGTAAAATTTCATAACAAACGGTTTCAACTGTTTTTAGCTGGCCGCGCCCTTGGCATGAGCTGCACTCACCACACAAAATATGCTCTAAGCTTTCACGAGTGCGCTTGCGGGTCATTTGCACTAATCCTAATGGCGAAAAGTCATGGACGCTAAATTTGACCTTGTCTTTCGATAAAGCCGTTTCAAGACTGTGTAATACCCGCTTTTTGTGATCGTCAATGGTCATATCGATAAAATCGATAATAATAATACCCCCCAAATTGCGTAACCTGAGTTGGCGAGCAATCGCCTGTGTCGCTTCAATATTGGTATTGAAAATGGTTTCATCAAGATTGCGATGGCCAACAAAAGCGCCGGTATTAATATCGATCGTGGTCATGGCTTCAGTTTGATCAATGATCAAATAGCCACCTGATTTCAATTCGATTTTACGTTGTAAGGCGCGCTGAATTTCGGCCTCGACATCAAACAAATCAAAAATGGGCCGCTCACCTGGGTAGTATTCCAGCACTTTTGATAGTTCAGGCACAAATTCTTGGGTAAATTCCATAAGTTGATCAAAGGTCAATTTTGAGTCTATTCTAACCCGCTCAAGCTCAATGCCAACGAAATCGCGCAGTACCCGAAAAGTTAACGCGAGATCTTGATATATCGGTTTTTTGGTTTGACGACGCTTTTTTCGCTCCAACACTTTGTGCCAAACGCGGCGTAAAAATTCCGCATCGTGTTGCAGCTCTTGTTCGCCGGCACCTTCGGCAGCAGTGCGAACAATAAAGCCGTGCGTATCATCACAATAAGGAGAAACCAGTGATTTTAATCTCTGTCGTTCTTCAACATCTTCGATCCGTTGAGAAATACCGGCGTGGCTAGCATCAGGCATTAACACTAAATAACGCGAGGCTATGGTAATATCTGTCGTCAAGCGGGCACCTTTAGTGCCGAGAGGATCTTTGACGACTTGAACCATCAAAAATTGTCCTTCGTGAACGAGTGAACGAATATCGGGAACGGTCTGTGTATCCTCATTACTGTCGTTGGTGATCAGTTTAGAGTTGATATCAGCGGCATGTAAGAATGCCGCGCGATCTAAATTAATATCGACAAAAGCCGCTTGCATACCGGGTAAAACTCTTATCACCTTACCCAAATAGATGTTGCCAACCAATCCTCGTTTGGCTTCTCTTTCTATGTGAACTTCCTGTAATACGCCGTTTTCGATTAACGCAACGCGAGTTTCACTCGGTGTTACATTAACTAATAGTTCACCACTCATTAAACCACCTAGCTTTGCATCATTGATGTAGGACAACCGTGTTTTGCCATCAGTTGTGCTGTCTCATATAACGGTAGACCAACTACAGCAGAATAACTACCTTTGATACCCGTCACAAATTGACCGGCAATACCTTGAATTCCGTAGCTACCCGCTTTATCTTTTGGCTCGCCAGAGCGCCAATAGTTCAGAATTTCCTGAGCACTTAACGCTTTAAATGTAACATCTGTTGTCACTAACGTTACATCAACCTCATGGTTAACGGCGATCGCAACAGCGGTCAGTACTTGGTGAGTATTGCCTGATAACATGGCCAGCATGGCCTTGGCGTCGTCAACGTCTTTTGGCTTACCCAAAATTTTATCTTCAAAAACAACACAAGTATCTGAGCCAATCACTAAAGTTTGATCGCCGTGATCTTGTGCTAGCGCCTTTTCTTTTGCCATTCTCGTGACATAAGATTGCGGTGACTCGCCAACAAGCACAGACTCATCAATATCACTGGCCTTAGTGACAAATTCAAAGCCGAGTTGACTCAGCAGCTCCTTGCGTCTGGGAGATTGAGAAGCCAAAACAATGTTCGGCTGTTTGTGATTTTGAAAAACCATAATGATATTAACTACTTAATTTTAAAATGTTGACGCGTTTTTCGTAAGATCAAAAATGCCCATGGCCATAACACCATTGAGGTAATCACCGGATATAAATAACTCGGTAAAAATACGACATCGGTCAATAGCCGCTGCAGCCAAAACACAATTAAGTGGAATAATGCCGCTAATACACCGACCACTAAAGATTGCTGCCAAAGTGAGAAATTTCTGATTTTCTGATAATTACCTGAGGCAATGTAAATGGTTATTGCTAGGGCGGCAGCATGAACCCCCAAAATTGAGCCCAATAAAATATCGAGGAGTAAGCCCATTACCCACGCTGTGATCACGTTGACTCGATTTGGCAAGGCTATCGCCCAATACATAGTGACCACTAATACCCAGTCAGGCCGGAATATATCTAAGCTAATCGGCATAGGCATAATCGCCGCAATTAAGGACAATAATAGGGTCAGTAAAATAATAATTCCGTTATGAGCAAACACAGTGATTACTTATCCTCTGTCGCTGTTTGTGGGCTAGCAAATTCTTCGACAGGCTCTGGCCACAATAACAACATATAACGCAAGCGATCGATCTGGGCTATTGGCTCTGCAATAACTTGAGCAAAGGCACGCGTTTCATCTTTTTGCACATAAGTGACTTGAGCCACCGGATAGCCTTCAGGGAATTTACCGCCTAAACCTGAAGTAACAAGAATATCGCCTTCTTCGATATCCGTGCTGTGTGCCACGTGATTGACGATTAACCGCCTAATATTGCCGCTACCCGATGCAATTAATCGAACACCATTGCGTTTGATCCGCAATGGAATAGCATGACTAACATCAGAGATTAATAAAATACGGCTATTGGTCGCCCCCGCGTGCAACACTTGGCCGACAACACCTAAATCATCAATCACTGGCTGCCCTTCGTAAACATCGTCGTTCAAGCCTTTGTTAATCAAAATTTGATGACTATAAGGATCGGTATCTACAGCCAAAATTTCAGCAACCATTTTTTTGACTTGAGGTCGAACCGGTGACGCCAGTAATGAACGGAGTCGGCTATTTTCACGGCGCAAAATATCAAGCTGTATAGCTTGCTCGTTGAACAATAACTGCTGAGATTTAAATTGTTGATTTTCTTTAATTAGCTGTTTTCTTGTCGCGAGGTTTTCTACGGCCCAATTCATCATCTGTTTTGGTGCATTAGCGATGTATTGCAACGGGCTCACCATCGACTGCAAGTACCCTCGCACGCTATCAAAACTTTGTAATTTATGATCGAAAAAAATCAGTAGCATAGAACAACAAAGCACCAAAACGAGTCGGTGCTGTGCAGAAGGGCCATGTTTAAAAATAGGATTCATTAAATTCGAATCACCTTTTAATTAAGGGCAACCAAGAGGGGCTCAACCAACCTAGTTCACTAGGTTGGCTAAAGAGCTTATTCGTATGAGAATAGATCGCCACCGTGCATATCGATCATTTCAATGGCCTTACCACCACCACGCGCTACACAAGTTAGCGGATCATCGGCAACAACAACCGGAATACCCGTCTCTTCCATTAATAATCGATCGAGATCTTTAAGTAAGGCACCACCACCGGTTAATACCATACCACGCTCTGAAATATCAGAGGCAAGCTCTGGCGGTGATTGCTCTAGTGCCACCATGATTGCACTGACAATTCCTGTTAACGGCTCTTGCAATGCTTCTAAAATTTCATTGCTGTTTAACGTAAAGCTACGTGGCACACCCTCTGCTAGGTTGCGACCGCGTACCTCAATTTCAACCAATTCTTCACCAGGGTAAGCTGAGCCAATTTCATGCTTGATGCGCTCTGCTGTTGCTTCACCAATTAAGCTACCAAAGTTACGACGCACGTAATTGATGATAGCTTCGTCAAATTTGTCACCGCCAATGCGCACTGAAGAAGAATAAACGACACCGTTAAGTGAAATAATGCCAACTTCTGTTGTACCACCACCGATATCAACGACCATTGAACCTGTTGCTTCAGATACCGGTAGGCCCGCACCGATTGCGGCTGCCATAGGTTCATCAATCAAGTAAACCTCACGAGCGCCAGCCCCTAGTGCTGATTCGCGAATGGCTCGGCGTTCAACTTGTGTTGAGCCACAAGGTACACAAACCAAAACGCGCGGACTTGGACGTAGGAAATTATTGCTGTGTACTTGCTTGATAAAGTACTGAAGCATTTTTTCAGTGACGAAGAAGTTAGCAATTACCCCGTCTTTCATCGGGCGAATCGCTTCAATATTACCCGGCGTTCTACCTAACATTTGTTTTGCTGCAGTACCGACCGCTGCAACACTTTTAGAACCACCTGCGCGATCTTGACGAATTGCGACAACCGACGGCTCATTCAAGACAATCCCTTGATCTTTTACATAGATAAGGGTGTTAGCTGTTCCCAAGTCAATTGATAAGTCATTAGAGAACATGCCACGTAATTTTTTGAACATATTTTATTAACCTTTTACATGCTGATTTATCAACGTTTACGTTGCTATCAACAGCTATAAATACTTTTGCGAAATTATCCGACATCATACCCCACCTTGGCAAAGATGTGGCATGTAAAATTAAAAAAAACGCAAAAAAATTCAAGAAAAATAGCAAAGTTGCTGCTAGGGCATGATGTTTTTATCAGATACCAATTAATGAACGACTTTTACTCGATAAAATTAAAGGCTTCTCGCTTCTATAATAACAGTTCTAGAGGTACTATCAGCACCGAGATCACAGGTCGCCGTACTGGCAATTTGGTAATAAGTTACATTATCGTGATGAAAATCTTCGCAACTAACAGCAACGTTGCAACGGTTCTTATTGTGGTCAACCACCAGTTGAAAGGTTTGATTGGATGTTGATGAGGGCGCAGTGAGCAAATCAGACCCATCACACATTTTCGCTTGACCGTTGTTAACACCGTCGTCGAGTGGAAAAATTTCAAGTAATTTTCGTTGCGCACCTGAGTTTGCCGCAAGGTAAGCCCGAGTGCCTGAAACCTCATACGCGACTGTTTGGCCACTGGTGGCTAAAATATTGACCATTGCCGCACCAATTAACAACATGACCACCATAATGAAAATGGCGATCACCAACATGCTACCCGATTGATGTTTTGGCCCGATGGGCAATGTGCGATTACGGAACATTAGGCACCTGAATTTCATTGTTAAAACTGATGGTTTCATCATTAGCAGCAAAGCTGATATTAATTAACACAATCGCATTACGCAGCCGTGTTGCCTCAGCATATCTAAACGGAATACTGCCACTAATATCAAGAGACTGTGCCATTAATACACCGGTACTATTCGGCACGCCATTACTATAGCCGTTGTAGTTTTGATAGCGATATAACTTGCCATTTTCACCCGACACATCGGCATCAATACAGTAACTTATTGGTGATTGAACAAAGTAAAGACGCGAAGTTGGCGAATGGGCTGGAAACTGCTTATTTGCGCTTAGCGTAAGTGTCCACTCGTTACCCGTTTGATCCAAGCTATTGATGGCAGCGCGTTTGTCGTTGTTATCATAAACATCACTTGGAGATAACGGATAAACAATAACCTCGAGATCATCGTTATACAAGTTCGCGCCATCACTAAAGAAGCGGATAAATTTTATTTCATCAGTTTGTGGGTCAGGCGCTACGCTAAGCTGGGTATAGACCGCACTTAATGGCGCAGGCGTAAACTCAAGGCAGCGATCGTTATTAAGCGTGCGAATACTATTAGGCAATGCCCCTCTGATCTCGCGATTGAGACGTTCGATGGAAAAGCGAGCACTGGCAATCAATTCATCTCGCGTGGTTACGTCGACGTAAATTTGCGTTGTCACACCGATAAAGCCCGAAATACCGACTGACAAAACCCCAAGCAACACCAATACGGTAACAAGCTCGATTAAGGTAAATCCCTTCGCTAAGATACGCATTAGTAATTGGTCCTATAACCTGAAAAGCTAATAACTTGGTTACTAGGCGTAGTAATTTCTACCGTCACTAACTTGGCCAATTGGTTGCTACTGCCACTTTCGAGATAATCATCAACCCCATTGAAATCGCCATCGTAAACCACCGAAACATCAACGACAAATCCGAGATAGTAATCACCGAGGTTTTCACCCAATGCGTTTTGAATATTTTCACCTGCAAGCTGAGTGATCTCATCATAATCATCAACGTCGTTATAGTTATTGCGACTCTCACCGGCTTCAGGGCCCAGCGTTAAACTACAATTGGGCTGTCCGTTGTCATTGCAGCGATAGATCCCACCAGAAACACCAGGCTGCTCATCGTAGGCTTTACCTAATATTTCTGTTAGCAATGACTGCCCTAATTCTGCGGCTTTTATTTGTTGGACTTGATCTGCACTTTGCTCGGTAGCTGGCAGTACTAAGGTCGAAATAATCGAAAATGACAACGAGATAACAACAATCCCGATAATAATTTCTACTAGCGTAAAACCGCGCTCGCGTTTGCTATATCGCATGGATGTATCCTTGTGATTCGATTTGAATAACCAAATCATCAACACCATCGATGGTAATTAAGCAACCACCTGAGCAGTCGCCCTGTGGTACGCCAAAATTATTGAATAAAATAGTGCCGTCACCGCCATTTAAGTTAAAGCTAACATCATCGTTTGGCTCAATAGCGACAACTAAAGGGTTGATATTACATGGGGCCGTGTCATCACTGGCAATTTGACTACTTGTTACATTCACCGCATGACAACCAAAGTTCGTGCTTGTTTGTTGCATCGCCCGTAATTGAACAGCGCGAATTAGCGCAATGGATTGGGCGCGATAGCTATGCTCTTGATAACTTTCAGACGAGCTAAACCGCGGCGCGACGACCACCGCCAAGATACCTAAGATAATAATGGTAATAATCAGCTCGATGAGCGTGAAACCTCGTTGTTTCATAATTAGTTGTAACAACCTATAACTCTATGCGTTATCAATAAGTTTTGCTTACCTACATGAATAGTAACGCTTTTTAGTTAAACTTGCTCATTTAAAAACGCAGATAGATATAAATATTTTTTTACCGACAATAAAAAAGGAGACAATGTCTCCTCTTACCATGCAATACTCGCTATTGACTAGCAAGGATTTGACTTGATTTCAGGGCTACCACCTTCTTGCGCAGCTTCACTGTAAGCGGCAATACACGGCACTAAAAAGGTATTTAAGTTACCGTAAACCGCTGGCTCATAGAGACCTTTGGGAAAGATAAAAACCGTAACATTATTGGAGTTTAGTACCACATCATAGTCGTCAGATATTTGCAATAATTCATCGCGAATAACGGCAAGCGCTGCGGCATCATTAGAGCGTGGATAACCATACCGGGTAGTCACCGTGACACCATTAACCTCGACACTGCTATCTGCTAGTTTTTCAGTATTTTCAATCAATGACTTGCTGTATGTCATCGCCGCCATTGACTCTAACGCACCTTTTGCCGCTTCCACTGTCGCTGTTCTTGCATCATCTTGTAAGTCGATAAATTTAGGCGCTGCGGTCGCCGCTAAAATACCTAAAATAACGATAACAACGACTAGCTCAATCAGGGTAAAACCGTTTTGTTTTTTCATCACAACTATCTACTGCATAAATCAAAAGAGGAGCGCAAACTCCTCGTTGATAATTATTTTAAATTAGCACTCATCAAGGCTGATAACTGGACGTTCAACAACTACAGGGCTACCTGATGCTGTAGCTTGCGTATATAGCACAAAGCATTCAGAAGGATCACCTGATGATGGTGCACTGCCAGCCGGTACAACATAAATACCATTGCCACCGTCAGCTAATAACACTTCAAACTCTGCTGTATCAATATCTAATAATTGATCTGTCCAATCGGCCACAACTGAATCACGAGGATAACCATAAACAATATTGAGTGTTGCTGAATTAACGGTTACTGTGCCAGTTGCAGCTTTCTCATTACCTGCAATCAATGATTTAGACTGTACTAAGGTAGCAGCACTTTCCATTGACCCTTTAATCGCTTGCAAGGTTGCTGTTTTAGCATCGTCTTGTAAATCGATAAATTTTGGCGCGGCTGTTGCTGCTAAAATACCAAGAATTACGATAACGACCACAAGTTCAATCAGGGTAAAACCTGCTTGGCGTTGAATATTTTTCATCTTTTATATCCTTTTTTTGGAAATTTTAATCATTATTGTTGGTTAATATGGATCACAACAGTGTTCGTTGCTGGTGCATAAGTAAAGCTGTTGCCCACCGAGGTACTATTACTTGGGTTTTCCCATTGGCCATTACTGTCTCGATTCAAGCTTTCTTTTAAATAATAGTGACAAGTCGAGGTTTGTGAAGTACCGCTTTTACTAACGAAGTAGTTAATCGAGCTGTCGTTATTCAAGGTGTTAATATCAGTTGTTACACCAGGAGGCTGTTGCAAAATATTTAACCAAATTTCTTCACAGTTGTTTGCATCAAAACCGCCGCCTAAAGTTGCACCATCGGTTAAACCTGTTACATAGCCAGGGCGAATACCATTAGCTTGATTCTCAGTAGTTAATACCAAAGGAATACCGTCATAGGTTACGCCGTTTTGACCGCTCGAATTTTGTGGACGACCTTCCGCTTCCCATTGTGCGCGAACAAGCGAAACACCCGTTGCGAAGCCACCCGCCATACCTTCAATATTAGCTTGCTTAGCTTGGTCGGTTAAGTCGATAAATTTAGGGATCGCAGTCACAGCCAAAAAGCCTAGGATAACAACGACAACTACTAACTCGATGAGGGTAAAACCACTTTGTTTTCTCATAACTACCTCTAATCAATAATAATAATTACATTCTAGCAACTTAATATTAGATAAGTCACTTATAAATTAACCAAGTTACAACTTATTACAACTGTTTTAAGCAAGGTTAACTAGCTCGAATTCTTTACGGTAACCACCTGGCCAGTTTTCGGTGAATACTCTAAATAACTGCCTGTCGATAACGCGTAACGGCACACTTGCTCATTTTCATCATGTCGATTGAGCACGATCACGGCGATCGTTTCATTCATAAAATTGAGCGGGGTATCCATTGCCTGCTGCCAAATATCAAAACAATCTAGTTGTCGACTGCGACTGGCTATCCACCCTTTGTTATTGACATGAATTAACTCAATGATGTCGTTGCCATCAACATCTTTGGTTCTCAGCCTAACAATCGAGGGTTGATCATCCATTAACCACTGGCCGTGCACTAAATTAACCTTACTCGAGAAGGTATTGGCCATTCGCTTGAGCCCTGCGTGATTAAAGTCGTCTTCGTTTTTGCCAAAATACTTAATAAAACTTGCAACAAGTATACCGATAACCGCAATAATGAGCATGAACTCACTCAGCCACGTTTCTTTTTTTTGGGTTGCAAGTTCACCAGCCATCATTAACGACCTTGGAAAGCCGACATCATATCCCACATCGGTGTAAAAATACCTAGGGCTAAAATAAGTACCATACCAGCAACAATACCAATCATAATCGGCTCAATACGTGCGGTTAACATACTTAAATCGTAATCAACTTCTCGCTCGTAATAGTCACCCACTTCGGCAAGTAACTCATCTATTCGCCCCGTTTCTTCACCAACCGCTATCATCTGCAACACTAACGGCGTAAATAATTGACTCGTTGCTGCCGAACGCAACAAACTTTCACCACTTTCAATGGCTGAGCGCATCGCTAATATCTTTTCTCTCATAAAGGCATTGTCAACGGCATCAGCAACCAGTGATAAGCCCGTGGTCATTGGTACGCCTGCATTTAAGACAATGGCGAAGCTATGGGAGAAGCGCGATAAAATAGAGCGCTCGATAATATCTCCGGCAATGGGCATTTTAGTTTTTCGCTTGTCCCATGCATAACGTCCCTGCTTGGTTTTTAGGTAATTGCGCATACCAAAAAAGCCTGCCACCAAAACAAATAACATATGAGGCCAATAGTTTAAGAAAAAGTTTGAGCTTGTAATTAACGCTTTGGTTGCCCAAGGTAGCTCAGCGCCAAGCTTTGTAAACATGTTGGCGAAGGTTGGGATCACGAAAATATTTAAAATCACCAAGGCAATCGCGATCGCGGCTAACACGAAAGATGGATAGCGAATGGCTGTTTTAATCCGCTTTTTGGTTTCTTGCTCACGTTCGAAATAACTAGCAAGTTGCATGAAAGACTCGTCTAATTTACCCGTATTTTCACCAACGTGAATTAATGCGACAAACAACGATGAAAAAAATCGAGGATGTTTGTTTAACGCTGATGATAAGGCATAGCCATTTTCTAGCTCTTTTGCTACCTCTTTTAAGACGTCGCGCAGTTTATCCGAGGTCGCTGACTCGCTTAGCCCATTAATAGCGCGTAAGATAGGTACACCGGATTTCATCAAGGCATACATTTGCCGACAAAAGACGATGAGCTCGTCTAAAGAGACCGGATCAAAACCAAGTAAATCGCCAATATCAATATTAGCCGATGCTGCCGCTTGCGCTTTTTCATTGATCGCGATTGGCGTAATGCGCTGACGAGACAATTGTTCAGCGGCGGCACCAGCATTGGCAGCATCAATGACGCCTTTAACCTGAGCGCCACTGCCATCTCGACCTATGTATTCATATGCTGCCATCTACTAACCTGCCACCTCTACGGTTTCTACTAAGCGTAGCACTTCTTCAACACTTGTAATACCTTGTACTGCATAATCAAAAGCGGCTAAAGCTAACGGTTTGAACGTTGGATTTTTCTTTGCTAGCTCAGTAAAAGCTTCCGCGTCGTCGCGCTTTAAGGCTGCCATCATCGGCTCATTCATTTCAAGTAATTCAAAGACACCGATTCGGCCGCGATAACCGGTATATTGGCAGGTTTGACAACCGTGTCCCTTCTTAAAAGTCATGCTATCAACATCATTGCCAACGAGGTTTTTCAACCAAAATAACTCTTGAGGCTCTGGTTTGTGATCGGCGCTACAGCTATCACACACGCGGCGAACTAGACGTTGAGCAATAACGGCTCGCAGTGAACTACCGACTAAGAAGCCCGCAGCCCCCATATCGATTAAACGCAAGGCACTGGTGATGGCATCATTGGTATGCAAAGTTGATAACACTAAGTGACCGGTGATCGCGCCTCGAAGACCAATTTCAACGGTTTCATGGTCACGCATCTCACCCACCATGATGATATCGGGATCTTGACGTAACGCGGTGCGTAAAACATCAGAAAAATTTAAATTAATTTTTGAATTAACCTGTACCTGATTGACCCGAGGTAAGCGATATTCCACCGGATCTTCAACAGTAATAATTTTTTTAGTAGATTGGTTTAGCTCACTGAGTGCGGCGTAAAGTGTGGTTGTTTTACCGCTACCCGTTGGCCCTGTTACCAAGACCATTCCGTGTGGACGAGTAATTTGATGGCGCAAGCGCTCAACTAAATCTTTTGGCATACCCGTTTCATCAAACGACAGCAAACCAGCACTTTGATCAAGTAAACGCATAACCACCGATTCACCGTACTGCACTGGCATAGTCGACATCCGCACATCAACACTGTGGCCTTTAATTTGCAAATTAAAACGACCATCTTGCGGCAAACGCTTTTCAGAAATATCTAAGCCCGCCATGAGTTTTAAGCGCAAAGCAACGGCTGAGGCAATCTTGTTTTCTTTTAAGACATTTTCTTGTAATACGCCATCGATACGTTGACGAATTCGCAAACTCTTTTCATCAGGCTCAATATGAATATCAGAAGCTCGCATTTGTACGGCATCTTCAAATACCGATTGTAAGAGTTTGCCAACGGTTGCATCACCGCCATCGTCTAAAAAGTTACTTCCTAAATCAAAATCTGTTGTTTGGGTATACTCTTCTTCGAGCTGACTAGCAAACGACTCTATATCTGCCGTTCTACGATAAAGAGAATCAAAGGCATCATAAAGCTGTGACTCCATGACTACCGCCAACTCGATACGTTTTGGTGACAATAACTGTTCTAACTGATCTAAGCCATTTAAGTCAGCGGGATCACTCATACCGATAACAACGCTAGCACCTTTATCTTCGATAATAATTGCCCTTAAACGCCGTGCATGTACTTCCGGTAAAAGTTTAGCAACCTCGTTGGGAATGCGGCGCTGACTGATATCTAAGAACGGAACATCTAATTGTTGCGCCAAAAATTCAAGCAGTTGACGTTCACCGATGTAACCAAGCTCGATCAGGGTATCACCTAACTTACGGCCAGTAGATTTTTGGCTGTTTAATGCCTGCATAAGCTGCTCGTTAGTAATGATATGTTCATGTACTAACAAATCGCCCAAGCGCATTTTTAGTTTTGGTGCCGCCATATTATTCTCCTAATTCTTGTAATCGTTGACGCGCAAATGCCATGGAAGAGTCAGAAATTCCCGATAAAGATATTGCGTTTTTATAGGCATCTTTTGCTAGGTCAAAGGTCGCATTGGTGTCGTAAGCAATGGCTAAGCCTAACCACCAACGACCATCGTGTGGCTGCAGTCGGGTTAACTGCTGATAAGCCTCGATAGCTTGCTGATACTGTTGAAGCTCTTGCGCAGTGCTAGCGATCATTGCTTGGTACTCAACACTATTAACATCTTTTAACGTCAGTAATTCCGAGAGCGCGTTGCTAGCTTGACCCATAGTTAAGTATATACGGGCTTTCATTAAGCGAAACTCGCTGTTGTTATAATCGATCGCACTGCCTTGATGTAATAAATTTAAGGCCGCTTGATAAGCTTTGCGGCCATACCAAAGGGCAGCCAGTTGTTTTCGCACCTCAGCTTGATCTTGATCGAGTATCAGGGCTTCCTCATAAAAGCCTTCCGCTTTCGCTAATTCATTATTAGCAATCGCTTTTTCTGCTTGCGCCAATTTTCGCTCGAGTAATTGTTCGCTAGTGAGTTTTTTGCGCGCAACGGTTAATGACGGAGGCTGACTAGGCTCGGCTTGTTTAACTATGGCAGGCTGATACTCGCGCTCGGGTAAGGTTTCTTCGGGTAATTGCGCTTGTTGTACCGCTGGCTCACTTGCAGCCGCATTAACTTGCGGCGTTGCAATTTGCTCAGGCGCGTTTTTTTGATTGGCTAAATGAGCAGCTTTTATCGTTTTTGGCTGCTCAGCAATAGTTATGTGGCTTTCGCTATTAACTTCTTGCTGACTATTGGGCTCGACGATAGTTTGTGAGTTATGAGCGTTTGATGTACTTGAATGGCTACGCGGTTGTGGCTGCTCAGCACGATTTGCTAACACCTGCTGTTGTTCAGATGCATTAGCCTTTAACGCTTTGTTTTCTTGATAAAGTTGATAAATAAACCAACCCACGGCGTTAAGTAACAACAAAGTAATGACAACAAAAACTAAGCTAACTGGCTTTTTCGCGGGTGTTATCGGCACTTGATGACCTTGAGCTGGGGAGAGCTGCTCAGGCTTGCGCTCATCTAAATCCTTTAACATTTGATTGATAACACTCAACTAGATTACTCCTAAAAATGGCCAAACACCGGCACTAACGGCGAGCATCAAAACGACCACTGAAAAATGTACGCCGTAGCGAGACCAAATGCTTAATTTGGCATCTTCAGTATCTTTTACCGCCAACGCCAAATGCTTGTTAGTGATAACATGTTTGCCCTCGCCGTAGGCAAGCATCAACATTTTATGACACAAAATATTGACCAAGCGGGGAATACCCTTACTTGCTTTAGTCAACTTTTTAACGAGTCGACGCTGGAACAGTTGTGGCCCTTTATAGCCGGCAATTTGCATCCTGTGTTGCACATAGTGCTCTACTTCTTCAACATTCATCGCCCTTAGCTGATAAGAGAACGTAATGCGCTGACGCAATTGTCTAAATTGAGTAGTGGCCAAGCGCTGATCTAACTCCGGCTGGGCAAATAAAACGACTTGCAACAGTTTACGTGATTCTGTTTCTAAGTTGGTAAACAGGCGAAGCGCTTCTAGGCTGTCTTCTGGTAGGGCCTGCGCTTCATCTAAAATGAGCACCACTGAATGGCCTTGTTGGTGCAGGGCTAATAGACGCTCTTGAATGCGTTGCGTTAATAATTGTGCATTCATTCGCTGTGCTTGTTTAACGCCTAGCTCACTAGCAACCGCACGTCGCAACTCGTCGGGATTTAAATAAGGGTTGGGAATATATGCGGTAACAAAATGCTCAGGGATTTCATTGAGTAATTTCCGACATAACAAGGTTTTGCCAGTACCTACTTCACCAACCACTTTAATAAAGCCTTCACCCGTTTTTAGCGCCGTTAACAACACAGCAAAAGCCTCGTGATGAGGCTTTAATCCGAGATAAAAACTAGTGTTTGGTGTTAACGTAAAGGGTAATTGCGTTAAACCAAAGTGGTACAAGTACATAAGCTTGCCTTACGTTAGCAATTACTCACTATCAGGGAACCACTGCTTTAAAAGCTGACGAGCATCTTTAAGCTGATCAGTCCAAGTTTCTTGACCAATCACCGTCGGCTTTAACATGATAACCAATTCGCTTTTGCGTGTTGTTTGGGTTTTACTCTTAAAAGCTTCGCCTAATAATGGAATATCACCTAACAAAGGTGTTTTAGACTCTAAATCAATTTTTCGCGTTTCAATTAAACCGCCAATAACAACAATTTCACCTGAGCGCGCACGAATAATCGTATCTGATTCACGCACACTGCTTTGTGCTAGCGGTAAAATAATATCTTCGTCGCTGATGCGAATCGTTTTAACTTGCTCATCGGTGAGCGTAACCGACGGGTGAACGTGTAAAATAACTTCGCCATCTTGATTAATTTGCGGGGTAACGTCTAGGGCGATACCAGAGAAAAATGGTGTTAGATCAACCTCAGGTGTCGTTGTACTTGATACATTGGTAACAAAGTATTCATCTTCACCCACTTTAATCACGGCTTTTTGGTTGTTTGTTGCGGTAATTCTTGGGCTTGAAAGCACCTGCACATTACCTTGGGTTTGCAATAACTCAATAACTCCAGAGAAGTCAGGGTTTGTAATACCAATCGACGTTGTACCACCAATCGCGCCAGAAATCACATTGCCAACTACGTTGCCCGTGGTTGAGAATGAGAAGTCAGTAGAGCCAATATGACCAAAAATATTATCCCATTTCACGCCTTGCTGAAAATCGTCATTAAGTGTCACTTCTAATATTTTTGCTTCAATAATCACCTGACGACGCAAGTGGTTTTGTGAATCTTCAATAAAGCGTTTAACCGCCTTAATTTCTTCAGGGTATGCTCTCACCGTAATCAAGCCTGCTTGCGGAGAAACAATCACTGAGCGACCATCTTCTTCGCCAACAAGTGTTAATAAGGTATCTTTTAACTCTGTCCAAAAGTCTGATTCATTCTCGGTGTAAATATTGATACCGCTTGAAGAATTATTGTTATTCGAGCCATAACCCGAGTTATTATTGCGGTTATTGTTATTGCGGCCTGTATTGTTATTGTTGTTCGCATTGTTATTGTTGTTGCCGGTATTCGGATCATTTTCCGAAACACCGCCTGAGTTTATACTGGTGCTCGACAAGCCAAAACGCTTAACAAACAGATAATCTAATGGGAAAGTTTCTGTCCGCATGCCAGCCGGATATACCTGAATCACGTTACCACTTGTGCGAATATCATAACCGTAGAGCTCTTTCACGACATCGATGGTCTCTTCCATGGTGACATCTTGCAGGTTTAACGTAATAGTTCCTTCAACGTCAGGATGAACGGCGACACTATAAGGTGAGTCTTCAACTAAAGCGGCGAAAAAGTGTTTCGCATCGACCCCACTGGCCGCGATTTCTAAACGCTTTTCAGCTAGTAAACCTTGTCTAGCTTGTTGCATACTTTGTTGCATTAAGTCTTGGCGAACCGCACTTGGCACTGACGTTAGCGCTTTGGGTGCTTGACTTAATTTTTCTTGTGCTATCGCTTCATCTAGTGCGTTGTTGACGTCGGTTGGCGCATCTGGCACGGTTTGACAGCCCGCTAACACTAGCGCACAAAAATAATAGTGGATACCTGACTTCTTTATTATTTCATTCATTATTTTTTAACCGATTCTGCAAACAATTTAAGGGTCATTTGACCATCTGAAGATGCTAATTTAACAAGTTTCTTTTCTACACTGATAACTCGGTACTGGCCAATAGTATCTCCTTTTTGAACCAGCTTTCCGCTGACAATCGCTTTATTTACTCCACCTATCGTCATAATAGACTGTAAAACCATTGACTGCTGAGATGAGGTAGTACTCGACTGCTTTGCCCCAGATAGAGGTTTAGTTGGATCAACGGATGCTAAAGCAGCAAAGTTCCAACTGAAAAGTAACGCGATGGCAACTGTGGTTTTAAACACCTAAAAACTCCTTTTGCGTACTCAAACTATATAAGGTTACTGCTAACTCACCGTTTGGATACTCGACCAGTTGATAGTCAAAACTTTGCCAAAAAAACTTCCATTTCAATGACTCAAGCTCTTGTAAATAGTCGCGTAAAACAAAGTACTTACCTTTCAATCTCAGCGAAATTTCATGCTTGTATAAGCCTGAGTGTTGGCTTGTTGTTGACTGTTCTGATTCATTAGTGATTTGGGTTAACACGAGGGGCTGTGCCGGCTTTACTTCGAAAGATAGCAGTGACACGCCACGGTGCATATTTAAGAGGGAAACTAGCGCCGAGCGCATCGCCACAGGGTCAATTAACTCGGAAGTTAACGCGAGTAATTGCTCATCAACCGCCGCGATATTTTGCTCATATTGGGCAATTTCACGCTTAACCGTAAGGTTTGGATCTTGGGCGAGTTTCAGCTCCATGTCATTAATCAAGGATCTTGAGTTGCCATTAGCTTGTTTGAGTTTCGATATTTGCTGCTTGTGTTTATTGACCTGTAATAAGGTTGGCTCAACAAATAGGGTAAAAGGCAAAAAGGTGACAATGACAAAGCCAACGGCCACGATCATATATTTTTCACGCGGTGTTATCGTTAAAAACTTTTCGCAGTATTGTTGCCAGCGTTGTATCATTTTAACTCTCCTGCTGACCCTATGGCACTTTCCACCGTTGAACTGACACTAAATTTGGTCAAGCGATTATCACTTTCAGCTAATTGGAAATGATTAAAATGTTGGCCGGATAACAGCTTTGAGTTTTCAAAACCTGATAACCATTGAGGCACGGCATCTGGTGATTTCGCTAAGCCACTAAAACTTATGTGATTCGTATTAAAAACCGCGCGTTCTAAGCTAATATCACGCGAATGAAAGTTAGCCAATTCAGTCATCGCTTGAGCAAAACCGACCACTTCTGTTTTTTGGCTGTCCGTTAATTGTGCCAATAACGCATTTTTATTGGTCATTACCAATTTTAACTGCTCTCTTTTAGCCAACAAATTACTACTGACTTTGTGCTTGGCTATTTGTGCTTGTAACGTTTCCATCGTTTGAGCAAGTTGGCGCTTTTCTTTCGTTAATTGTTTACTCTGAGCCTGCAGCTGCTGCGCTTGCCAGGAATAAAATACGCCTGTACTTAAGGTAGTCACCAGTACAACTAGCCAAGCAATTGCAGTATTTTGCAAGGTCAGTAAATGACGCTTCGGCAAGAGTTCTGGCTGTAATAAATTAATGGTGTTTTTTACCGTCATACCACTTCGTCCTGTACTTCTGGCTGCTCTGCCACTTCGTGCTCAGCAAATAGACCTAAGGTAACGGCATATTCACGGTAATTAACAAATGGCTCTGGTAAGGTAAATAACTCAACAGCGACATTGGTATTTTCAGAAAGCTTGCGAGCGATAAAACTCTCATTTTCGTTGGGAATTAACACCTTAATCGTTTTAATTGGCGCTTGCTTTAATTGGCGTTCGAAATAATCTGTCGAACGCTGGATTTCGAGGCTAATACTATCAATGATGCCAAATGCCAGTTCGTCTTGCGATTTTTGAGCAATCTCACTAAAACCTCTTAAGCGGCGATGGAAAAACATTTGTCCTTGTTTGACAATTAAAATCACCAACTCTTCATCTGGCTGCTGCACAAGCAATAAATGAGCGTCGTCTTGAGGCGGCAACAATTGTGCAAAGGCAAACTCCTCAGTACTGATGGCTGAAATAGTAATGTCTTCTTGATGAAGCTCATTAACATAGCTCGACAGTTCACTTTTAGCAGCCACAACGACATTTAATTTCGGCGCACTACCAATTAATTCCGGTCCGTCGAAATAGTCAACAATCATATCGTCGGGAGGAATATTAACCAGCTCTTTTACTTGCCATTTGAGCGCTTGATTGATTTCGTCTTCAGAAACATTTGGGCGCTCAATTTGCACCATGTGATACTGGCTAGGCGCGAGGATTAAACGACACTCACCCGATAGGCCAAGTGATGAGCTCAGCACATTTAGCGATTTGACGACATCATCACCAACCAACTTAAGTCTTTGAGCATCTTGGATATTTCTTTCAGCGATATGGCAATAGGCAACGCCTTTCTTGGTCAGACTAACACCTAACTGATGAGTCGACTGATTTTTACTAAACATTTGTCTGAACTTATTTTTATAGACATTGATTTGTTATAGTTATAAATATTATTATCGCATAGTATTCATTATCCCTCTTTCGCTTGTTCACGCAAGTTTTTTTAGCCTTAGAGGAGTAAAAAGATCAACTTTTTCATAGCCTTTAATGTCGACACCAAGCCCTATCACACAGTTATTTCACCCGCTATTCGAACGCGCTAATGTTAACGTATTTGTCAAACGCGATGATCTGATCCACCCGATTATCTCAGGTAATAAGTGGCGCAAATTAGCCGGCAACATAGCACGAGCAAAACAGCTAGATAAAACGGGGATTTTGAGCTTTGGCGGTGCCTATTCAAATCATTTGCACGCGCTAGCATTTGCCTGTAGCGAAAATAGTTTGAAATCAATTGGGATTATTAGAGGCGAGCCTCACTACCAAAACAATGCGACCTTAAAACAAGCCGCGCAATGGGGCATGCAGTGCCTTTTTGTCGACCGTCAGCAATACCGCTTGCGCCAACAAGCGAGCTACCTATCAAAACTTCAGGCTGAATACCCCGATTACTTAATCGTACCTGAAGGGGGAACTAATGAATTAGCGCTATCAGGCGTGGCTGAGGTTATCACTGAGCTTAACCAACAATTACCCTATCATACTATCATCACCCCTGTAGGGAGTGCTGGCACTATTTCAGGCTTGATTAAAGCCGATAACAATTATCACAATATCATCGGCATTTGCGTGTTAAAAGGCGCGCAGTATCTCAATCAAGCAATACAAACGCTATTGGCTGATCAAAACGAGCAATACACCAATTGGCACGTAATGCATCAATTTCATCGCGGTGGTTACGCAAAATTTTCAGCTGAAGATGCGCAACAGCTCGCAACACTTAACCGGCATTTTGGTGTGACTTTTGAGCCCGTTTATAGCGGTAAAATGCTATTAGCCTTTATGGCGATGGTCGAACAAGGGTATTTTGCAGCAGGTCAACGCATAGTGTTATTGCATACTGGTGGCTTACAGGGGATCAATGGCTTATTAGAACGAAAAAAACTCACTAGTGACCAATGGCCTTGGCAACTTGTGCAATAGGCTCGGTGAAGTAATGCCCTTGACCACCTTGAACACCGAGTTTTGTTAAGGTTCGCCACTCATTCTGATCTTCTACACCTAGTGCAAACATTTTCACCTTTAACGGCTCACATAAGATTTTCATACTTTGAACAAAGACCTGATTCTCAGGCTTTTGTTCGATATTCATCACAATTGAGCGGTGCAATTTGACGTAACGAATTGGCAGTTGTTTTAAATATTGAGCGCTGACCACATACTGACCAACTTTATCTGCCAGTAACTGAACCCCTAGCAAGGTCAGTTTGAATAAAATTGGTTTGAGTTCAGTCAAATGATTAACCAGTTGATACTCACTAATTTCAATGATCAATCGAGGCGCAATTTGCGGGTACTGTTTTAATTCGTAATGCAGCTTTTCAATAAAGCTTTTATCTAATAATGAATCTACGCTCAGGTTTAAACTGCAACAGTCTTGTTTGTCTTGCTCGTAGGTTAATAATTTACACACTTGTTTAAAGACAAGTAAATCGATCGGAGCTGACAAGCCACATTTTTTCGCCATCGGCAGAAATACGCGCGCGCTTATCAACTCGCCTTTTTCATCGCGTACCTTAGTGAGTACTTCGTGGTGGAGAATATTATCTGAAAAGCGCTCAATAACCGGCTGGAAAAAAATCACAAAACTGTTGTTGCGAATCGCATTTTCTAAGAAGGTGCGCCATTTTAAAGAGCCTTTTGCACTCTCGTGAGCAATTTCACCATCGTCGTACATAAACCACTGAGAAGGCCCTTGTAACTGTGCTGTTCTCAGCGCCATATCTGCTTCCGCCAATACCTGAAACGCTTTATCGCCAGATTTAAAGTAACTCATGCCAATATGGCAGAAGTCATCTTTATTAATGCCTACCGGTAAAACAATATTGAGTAGCCCCTTTAAAATTTGCTGAGCGAGCTTTTCCGCTTCTTTGACAAATACATGCGGCACTAGCAGTGCCAGTTCGTATTCCTGACAACGGGCTAGATAAAAGTTCGCTCGGTTTTCAAAGCGTTTCTCAATACTTTGGATAATCATCTCTACAACGTGAATAGCCTGCTCATGGCCATATAGTGAATGTATCGTGTCGCAGCCTTGGCATTGAATAATGTAAACAGCACCTCTCACATCCTCTTCTGCCATTAAGGCGCTCAAACGGCTATTAAAATAGGCTTTGTTGCCAATACCTGTTTCATCGTCGAGTAATGCGCTTTCTTTAATTGCTTTATCAAACAAGCTATCTTGATTTTGCGCGTGCAACATCGACTTTCTCAAATGGTTGATCGCATAACCGATCGGGTGCTCTGTAGTAACCGCAGGATAATTACCCTGAACGATCGCCGAATTCGCCCAGTGCTCAATCTCAGTGACATGTGCTAAAGCCTTGTCAATAAACTGATAACTTCGCTTGACGGTTATCAATAACAAAAGACCAAACCCCGAGGTCAATAACCAAAAGATTGGTGAGCTAACGACTTGAAACCAAACCGGCTTAGCAACAACTGATAACTGTGGTGCCAAAGTGATTTGTTTTAATACCCACTCGCTACCCGCAGTTTGTTCAAAGACAATGCGATCTTGGAGGATAACCTGGCTAATGACATTTTGACCTAGTACTTCATTGAGGCTATGCGTTTGATTTAATCGTTCGAGATCAGGCGCAATTGCCGCGATCAGAGAAAAACGTTGCTGCTGTTGAGTTGACACTTGCCAAGCAAAACTGGCCAGTGCTAAAAAATAACCGGCAATCAAAAACACACCCAGCAGGTGATAAACTTTTTTATGTGTTTTTTTGACTAAGCGTGTCATGCCGCACCAGTTTTTAAAAAGGGAGTTTATTAATTGTAGCAATTAATATCAAAGCCAAGGACATTTTATACTAAGACAACCGATAAATTGGTCTGCTTACCCACCTATATCGGTGTACCTAGTAAAAAATTTAGGTATAAAAAAACACCGCCCCAAAAGGTAGCGGTGTTTTTAGCAACATAAAAGTAAAATTATGCTTCAGCGATAACGTTTACTTTGATGCTTGTGTCTACATCTGTGTGTAAGTGAATTGCGATATCGAACTCACCTGTTTCACGGATTGTACCTAAAGGCATACGTACTTCAGCTTTAGCAACTTCAACGCCTGCTGCAGTGATTGCATCAGCGATGTCTTTTGTGCCAATTGAACCGAATAATTTACCTTCGTCACCCGCTTTAGAAGCGATAGTAACTTCAGCTAATTCAACGATCTTAGCAGCACGAGCTTCAGCAGCAGCTAAAGTTTCAGCTAATTTAGCTTCTAATTCAGCACGACGAGCTTCAAAGTGCTCAACGTTAGCTTTTGATGCGAATACAGCTTTACCTTGTGGTAATAAGAAGTTACGCGCGTAGCCAGACTTAACTGTTACCTTGTCACCAAGGCCGCCTAATTTGGCGATTTTATCAAGAAGAATTACTTCCATTTTCAAAACCCCTTATTAGGTTACTTGTGTAAATCAGTGTAAGGTAATAATGCTAAGTAACGAGCACGCTTGATCGCACGACCAAGTTGACGTTGGTATTTAGCACTTGTACCAGTGATACGGCTAGGAACAATTTTACCACTTTCAGTGATATAGTTTTTTAGTGTTGCGATATCTTTGTAATCGATTTCCGCAGCACCTTCCGCTGAGAAGCGGCAGAACTTACGACGTCTAAAAAAACGTGACATGGGATTTCTCCTAATTAATCATTTCAATCTGTTGGGCATGCAGAACAAGAAGTGGGTTACCGTTTCTTGTTTCGTGACGATTTAAAAAACCGGTCACTCTAATTTGCCTGCCTTCAGTTAATTCACTCGTTAAGTGTTGTGACCAATCACCTGTTGCCACGACTTGCATTCTAACGAACGCTTGGCGATTCATTTGAGCTTCAACCTGTATTGAACGGTGTTCAATAGTGAATTGGCAATGGTGAATCCCCACTGGGCTTGATGTCAGTTTTGGTGCTTTAAACACCACGGCTTCCATCGTTAGGCTATTGTGTGCCACAGATTACTTATTCTTCGCTTGCAGCTTCTTCAGTTGCAGGAGCAGCAGGAGCTTCAGTAACCTCTTTCTTAACTTCACGACGGTCTTCTTTAGCAGCAGCCATTGCTGAAGCTTCAGTTACCGCGCCTTTTGTGCGCATGATCATGTTACGAATAACAACATCGTTATAACGGAAAGAAGTTTCTAGCTCATCAATAACTGACTGAGGCGCTTCAACGTTCATTAAAACGTAGTGTGCCTTGTGTAGTTTGTTGATTGGGTAAGCTAATTGACGACGGCCCCAGTCTTCAAGACGGTGGATTTGACCTTCGGCACCAGTGATAAGATCAGTATAACGCTGGATCATACCTGGTACTTGTTCACTCTGATCAGGGTGAACCATAAATACGATTTCGTAATGACGCATTACGAGCTCCTTACGGTTGTAGTCTCTTATCTGGCTCAGCCCATCACCAGTATTGAGACAAGGAACAATAAAATACAGGCTGAATTAAGGTCGCGTATTGTAGGTAAATTGAACAGTAAATGCAATCATTTAACGCAATATAATTAAAAGCTTGTTAGTGGCTAAGAAAAGCTGATTGGTATAAGCACTTAAAAGTAGCTATATTGATAAACACGCAAGTTCAAAAAACATGGATTAATGTGCTTAGGTTATTTATTTTCTTTACCTTTTTGGTCGTGGCTTCGGTCAATTGTCTCGCCAAAAGTGTTGTCATTGTTGGTCCGCAATCAGAAGAAGATACCTCTCACAGTTACTTTGTTGAATTGCTCAATTTGGCAATTAATAAAACCAAAGATACTCACCCCTATCAAAATATTACTATATTAAATAGTGGCCAACCCACCCAAGGTCGCTCAATTCAGTTACTCAAAAATAATGTCACCAATATTTATTGGACCGGCACTAGCCTTGATCGCGAGGCTTCGATGTTACCGATACGGGTACCGCTATTTAAAGGCTTACTAGGTTATCGGGTTTCAATTATCAGAAAAGAAAACCTTGAAGATTTTATCAATATTGATGAAGCGACCTTAAAAAGTAAAGTTGCTTGTCAAGGCCAGCACTGGCCTGACTCAGACATCCTAGAAGCCAACGGTTATCGAGTGCTCAGAGTGGCTCGCTTTGATTTAATGTTCAAAATGCTGCAACAAAAGCGCTGTGATTATTTTCCTCGTGCAATTTTTGAAGGCTACGGAGAGTTAGCAAAGGCTCAGTTAAAATACCCAGAATTGATGATTTACGATCAAACGATTTTACACTACCCATTTGCCTACTACTTTTTTACCAATTCAGAAAACGAAGTATTAGCGAGCCAAATAGAGGCAGGATTAGTCAGTGCGATTAATGATGGTAGTCTATTAGCTCTGATGCAAAACCATCCGGCAACTAAAGGGGTTTTCCCGCTTGAACAATGGCGATTACGCCGTTATTTTCATTTGAATAACGCTTTGCTCCCCGATGTATCGACACATATTGATTCTGACCTGTGGCTGACGTTATACCAAGTGAATTAAGTCAAGGTCGTCAATGAGAATCTAAACACAAAAAAAACCGACGCATGTTGCATCGGTTTTGTTTTTTTAATACCAAAGCGGTTTATGGCTTAACGGCAACTAAATCGGTTTTTAATAACGCTAAGATTTTCTCTGCGGTGTTACCTATTATCTTACCACTCAAGCCTTTGCGACCCACCATCCCTAAAACTACAACGGCGGCTTTAACACTTGCAGCTGTACTCGGGATCACTTTTTCAGGTTCGCCCGCTTTGATATGAAAGCGTTCAATCGGAATATCGTGCTCTTTAGACAAGGCTTCGATAACTGGTTTTAACTTCTTCTCCGCTTTAATTTCCAGTTCATCTCGAAACTGCATGCCAAAATCGTGTAATAGACGCGAAAAAGGTACTGTGTAACAGACATGAAGCTGACTTTTAGATGCACTCGCTAATTCTTTTGCTTGCTCGAGAATCTTGCTATTTAAAGCGAGTTTTTCTTCATTTTTGGTTTCCAAATCAAGCGAAGCTAAAACGTGTTGTGCTCTGCGCCATTGTTTTTCTGAAGAAATATAAATTGGCGCGTTACACTCACGAAGTAGGTGCCAATCAGTTGAGGTATACATCATTGTTTCAGTGCGATGGCCCGTTTTAACAACAAAACTTACATCATTGTTATCAACGTAGCGATTAACCCACTGGTGAATGCGCTTTTCCCACACCACTTCAAAACTATATTCAACATCAGCTGGCACGTGTTCAGTTAATAATGCTTGAGACTGCTGCTCAACACGCTTGATAATCTGAGCTTTGACCTGCTCTTGATCGTTATCTAGGTGAGTAATATTATCGTGACAGAAAAAGACAAACTTTACTGGCAACTTGCTTTGCTGTGCTAGTTCACTGGCCTTTAACGTTGCTACTGGATTGTTGTCTAGTAAATCTGCGACAACCAAAATATGACTCATAAAAATCTCCTAAATAATTCCGCTTTGTCGTTTATATCACAAATAACTTAAGAATTAACTCGTTAATTTGTAAGCCTTTGTCGTACTATTTCAAATAAACAGATACCGGTCGCAACGGATACATTTAGACTCGATACCGCACCAGCCATTGGCAGCTTAACTAATTGGTCGCAGTTTTCTCGCGTAAGCCTGCGCATACCTTTGCCCTCTGCCCCCATCACTAAAGCTAACGGGCCATTGAGCTTAACGTCGTATAAACTGGTATCGGTTTCCCCAGCGGTGCCAACGATCCAAACGCCTAGTTGCTGGATGTGTTTCATTGTGCGAGCTAAATTAGTCACTTGAACTAAGGGCACAGTTTCAGCTGCACCAACCGCTACTTTGCGAACCGTAGCGGTAATTTTCGCGGCCTTATCTTTCGGCACGATAATCGCCTGAACACCTGCTGCATCAGCATTTCGCAAGCAAGCGCCCAAATTATGGGGATCGGTAACGCCATCTAAGATCAACAGAAATGGCGAGATATTTTGCTTCTCTGCACTACTGATAATTTCGTCTAAATCATTTTCATTGTATTGCTTATTCGGTGTAATGCGCGCAATAACACCTTGATGCTGTTCACCTTGACTTTTGTCGTCTAACACCTTGCGGTGCACAAACTGCATGGGAATTTTATATTTTCGCGCTAAGTTGATGATCGGTAGCATTCGTTCATCGTCACGGCCTTTCAGTGCCCACATTTCGATAAAGCGCTCTGGAGAACGTTCAATTAACGCTTGGACGGCGTGGATCCCTAAAACGATATCACTTTGTTTTGACATAGTGTTCTTCTTTAATTACTTCTTTGATTTCGCGGCTTTACGGGCATTTTTGCCTGGCCTGTTTTTACGCGCTTTGCGCTTTTTAACTTTCGACTTTTCAGCTTTGTCTTTCTTTTTACCTTTTGCTGGCTTTTCGAAATCACGTGCCGCGCTTTTAGCTCGCTCTTGCGCTTTTGATTTGACTTTCTTACCCTTGCCTTGTTTAGCGTTACTTCTCGCTATTGGCTTTGCTTTTTGTAAAATGGCATTTTCACCCTGTAATACCAGATCAATTTTCTTCTCGTCAAGATTGACTGCCGCTACTTGCACAGCTAACACATCGCCAACATTGTAGCGCTTACCTGTATTCTCACCGGATAAGCACATTCTAACATCGTCAAAGTGATAAAAATCGCGACCCAGTGAAGTAATGTGAATAAGCCCTTCAATATGTAAGTCTTGTAAGCGAACAAAAAGGCCAAAATTGGTTACTGTCGAAATCACCCCAGTAAAGCTGTCGCCAACGTGATCAAGCATGTATTCGCACTTGAGCCAATCAGCGACGTCGCGCGTGGCATCATCGGCTCTGCGCTCGGTCATCGAACAGTGCTCACCTAGTTCTGTTACTTGTTGGTCGGTATAACTGAAATAACCAACATTAGCTTCACTTTCAGCCTGTTGCTGTAAAATAGCCTTAATCACGCGATGAACCACAAGATCGGGATAACGTCTAATTGGCGAAGTAAAGTGGCTATATTGCGTTAAGGCCAAGCCAAAGTGACCGATGTTTTCACTTTGATAAACCGCTTGCTTCATCGAACGCAGTAACATAGTTTGGATCAGTTCTTGATCTGGGCGTTCAGCAACTTTTGCCAAAATATAGCCATAATCAGAAGGCTCTGGCGCTTCTTTGTACGGGATCTCAATACCTAATTCACCTAAGTACGAGATAAAATTGCGGTATTTATCGTCACTCGGTTTATCGTGGACACGAAATAACCCCGGCATTTTGTGTTTTTCGATAAACTTCGCCGTCGCGACATTAGCCAAGATCATGCATTCTTCAATCATCTTGTGCGCATCGTTACGGATCAACGGGACAATCGATTCAATTTTTCTATCTTGGTTAAAGATAAATTGTGACTCTTCCGTTTCAAAAGCAATTGCACCGCGGTTATCTCTTGCGCTCGCCAATGCAATATACATATCGTGCAAGTGACGTAAATCATCAACCAATGGGGCGTATTGGTCGATCAACGCTTGATCACCGTCTAAGATTGCTGCCACTTTAGTGTAGGTAAAACGCGCTTTAGAGCGCATTACCGCCGGATAAAATTTACTGCCAGATAAATTACCAGAGGCACTAACGGTCATTTCACAGACCATACACAGGCGATCGACATCAGGATTTAACGAACACAGGCCGTTTGACAGTTTTTCCGGCAACATCGGAATCACTTGTGATGGAAAATAGACAGAATTACCACGGGCAATCGCTTCATCATCTAACGCAGTATTAGGTCTAACGTAGTAACTAACATCCGCTATCGCGACCCACAAGCGCCAGCCGCCGCTTTTCTTTGGCTGACAATAAACCGCATCGTCAAAATCACGCGCATCTTCGCCGTCAATCGTTACTAGCGGTAAATCGCGCAAATCAACCCGAGGTACTTTCGCCTCTTCCGTGACTTCATCACTTAAGGTAGCGACTTCCGCTTTGACTTGAGCTGAAAATTCATGGGGTAAATCGTGTTCGCGTAAGGCAATTTCAATCTCCATGCCAGGCGCCATATGATCGCCTAGCACTTCAATCACTTTTGCCATGGCATTGCGGTGTTTTGACGGTCGTTGGATAATTTCAATCACCACCATTTGGCCGTGTTTGGCACCCATGGTTTGCTCTGGCGGAATTAAAATATCTTGTTGAATGCGGGCGTCGTCTGGCACAACAAACGTAATATTGTGCTCTTTAAAAAGGCGACCAACAATCCCGTGTTTACGCGGTTCAATAACATTGAGAATGCGAATTTCTTTACGGCCTTTTTTATCGGTGCGCTCAAGCAGCATACCTTCGGCAACATCGCCGTGAAAAACCCGTTGCATTTCGTGAGATGAGATAAAGAAATCTTTACCACCGGTATCTGGCGTGAAAAAGCCATAACCATCGCGGTGACCAATCACACGCCCTGTGATGACATCGCGTTTGGCTGGGATAACATACTGTTTGAATTTATTGAACACGAGCTGACCAGCTTGCTCCATAGCTCGTAAGCGTCTTTTTAATGCCACCTTATCGCTTTCTTCAAAAATGCCGGTTGCCTGACAAACACCTTTAAAGGTTAACGGTGTTGTTGCTTGGCTGATCAGCTCGAGAATAAGCTCGCGGCTCGCGATAGGTTTTTCGTATTTTTTAGCTTCTCGGTCGAAGTGAGGATCTTGTATAGTCACTTAATCTAATTCTTTCGTTTTTTTTAATTATACCTCAATAACTAACACTCGGAATTAAATTTGTATTAAATCGTGTAATTGGACAGATAATCCAACCTTGATGGCTGTAGTTTGAGATTACCGTCTACAGGGTAATGACACTTATTTACTGTGCCTACTGCTTGAGATTACCGTCTGCACGGTAATGACACTTATTTACTGTGCCTACTGATTGAGATTACCATCTGCACGGTAATGACGCTAATTTATTATGCTAGTTGAGAGAGCTTACCGTCTACACGGTAATGATTCCAGCTCGTCATGCCGTACTTGATACGGCATCTCTGACTTACATAACAACAATTCGTCATGCCGTACTTGATACGGCATCTCTGGCTTAACTAACGGTCAAAGGGGGTTAGTAACGCTCTTTTTTCGCTTGAGCCACAACATGAGAGGGCATTTTATCTGCCAAATTCGCTAGTTGCAGCGCAATTTGTTGGTGCGTCTTTTTGTCATCAGTTAACGCGTGGTGCAGTTGTGAGTAGAGTTCAGGAAAATCTAACGGGCTACCATATCCTTGGTTATAAAGGTCAGCTAAGCGTAATTGAGCATTTAAATTATTAACACTGGCAGCTTCTTTTAAATAGATAATTGCTTTGTCGATATCAACTTGCATAAATTTACCAACGTGGTGATAGCGGCCAAGTTGTTCTAACGCTTCAGGTAAACCTTGATCTGCTGCAAGCTGCATATAGCGCAAACCCAAGGCAATATCTTTTTTCACACACACACCGTATGCCAACATATCACCCCATAAAAATTGATAGGATGGTTTTTCCGCTTTTACCGCTCGCGCTTCAATATCTTGCACCAATTGGCATTCATCAAGTACGACTTGCGATAGGTGCTTGTTCTCTTTGATCAAGTCTAATAGCATATCGTCTGTGTAAATTTGTACCGCCTGCATATTTTGAGCAAAGCTAGAAAAGGCTAACAAAAACATCGAGATCAAAGAAAAAATACGAAACATAACAATACTCTCAACTAGTGGATAATTAGTTTATCGGCCATTAAATGAAAAAGTTTACGCTTGTTTAAAAAATACCAACTGAAATAAAGCGTTCACAAGCAGGTGATTGTCAGCTCAACACTTTGGGTTTATATTAAAAGTTATATCTTATATTAAAGTACGTCCACAGTTTCGTTCAAACGGGATGCAGTAAATTCGCCAATGATTATAGAAAAACAGCTACCAGACTTAACCATTGGTGAGTACGTTATTGATATTGTTCAGCAAAAAGGGACATACACGTTAACAAGTGCTGGCCATATTAAAACGCCTAAAGTCATCACCCTATTAGCAAATAAAGGGGTGATTTCGGTACTTGTTGATACCGACAAAGCGCTGAAAACCAAAACCTCCGACGAGGATAGTCCCGATCTCACTCCCCCCGATAAAAAGCCGCAAAGCCCAGTCATAGTCGAGATCAAAAAAGCGAAAAAGATATTTAACGAATCGAAGAATATTCAGCGGCAAATCCTTAAAGATGTCGCCATCGGCAAAGAAATCAATGTCGAACCGATAATAGATATTACCAATAACACAATAGACACGGTTTTTAAAAACCCAGATGCGTTAGCTTGTGTCATCAATATTCGCGATAAAGATGAATACCTGCTTGAGCACTCAGTGTCTGTGTCGATATTAATGACCATTTTCGCGCGTTATTTGGGTTTTGATAAACCATTGGTGCAACAATTAACCATTGGCGCGTTTTTACACGATGTCGGTAAAATTAAAATCGATGACAATATCTTGCACAAACCAGGGAAGCTTACCGCCGAAGAGTTTGACGTGATGAAAACTCATGTTAATCACTCGATAGATATTATCTCGCAAACACAGGGGGTTTCGGAGTTGAGCTTGGAAGTTGCCGCCCTTCATCACGAGCGCTTAAATGGCACTGGCTACCCGTATAACATTCAAGCTCAAGATATTTCCAAATACGGCCGCATGGTATCTATTTGTGATATTTTCGATGCACTAACTGCCGACCGCTGTTACAAAGATGGCTATCCTCATATCAAGGCTTTCAGCATTTTGCGCAAGCTTGCCCAAGATGAACATTTAGACGCTCAACTGGTCGATCAATTTATCAAATGCATGGGCGTATACCCTGTTGGCTCGCTGGTTGAACTCAACTCTCATAAGCTAGCGATCGTGGAAGCGAGAAACCAAGCCGATCCAATTCGCCCGAAAGTTCGGTCATTTTTTAACGTTGATGACAACCGTTATGTGATGACCGAAGATATTGACTTAACCAACACCGAAGATTTTATTGTTAAAGGGGTAAAAGCAGATGACTTTGATCTCGATATGAATAAAATCATCGAGTTCTTACTAATGCAAGGCTAACAACGAAGCGATGAGGCTGGAAAGCGTGAATGCTGGAATGCTGGAAAGCGGTAATGCTGGAAAGCCTTAAGGCCATATCGCCTTAAAGCCTTACCGCCTTTAATCTTACTTTCTAAAATCAACCGGCGCTTGTGCGGCATAATAAGCGAACAAGGTGTAAATCGTCGTGTTAATTTTTAGATCATCAGGGTTCACTTTATCCAAGGTATCATTTTCTGTGTGGTGATAATCAAAATAATCCGTACCATCTGGGGCAAAGTTAACACTTGGCATGCCTGCCTTGGTGAGTAAACTCATATCTGATTGCGCCACGCCATTATTCATCGGCGATAAAGAGACACCTAGTGGCGCGATGATTTGGGCAAATTCGCGAATTGAATTAAGCGCATTGGCGCCAACACCTGGGGTCATTTTATAAATTGGCCCCATGCCAAAGTCCCACTCAGCACCTAACACATGATCAGATACATCGTCCTTTCGATCGGCTAAATATTGCTTTGCGCCCAATAGCCCGACTTCTTCAGCGGCGAATAAAATCACTCGAATGGTGCGTTTGGGTCTGCTTTCTAACTGGGCAATTTGCGCGGCTGCCGCCATCGTCATACCAATGCCTAAGCCATCATCTAAAGCACCTGTGCCTACGTCCCAACTATCTAGGTGAGCGCCGATAGCAACAATTTCATTAGGTAATTCACTACCGGTAATCTCGCCGATAACATTAGCCGAAACCGCAGATTGGCCGTGGCCAGTAATCGTTTCTACTGCCAACTTAAAGGTAACAGGTTTGTTGCGTTTTAACTGGTTCACTAATAAATCGGCATCAGGATTTGATAAAGCAACCGCTGGAATTTTCGCAATTCCCTCTTGATAGCGCATCACGCCAGTATGTGCAGTGCGGTTATTGTCTGTGCCGACAGAGCGCATAATTAACGCGGAAGCGCCCTTTTGCGCAGCAACACTGGCACCGGTAACACGAGTGCCCACTGCTGGGCCATAGCCTTTGCCATCAATATGCTTAGTCATGCGATACGAAACAAAGGCAATTTTACCGTTTAAGCTGTTATCTGGCGCCGCTTTTAAGTCAGCTAAGGTTTCAAAGTGAGCAACCTGAGCTTCAAGGCCACCTTGTGGCGTAGACACACTGCCACCGAGCGCTAATACCACCATTTTTTGTGGAAATGGCGCAACAATTTGAGCGTGCGCATGGCCGCGTTGCCAATACGTGCCTTTGACTTCTTCAGTCCATACTTTGTCAAAGCCTAGCGCTTTCATCTTATTCACTGCCCATTCAATCGAGCGTTTATCGCCTTCTGTCCCCATTAAGCGATTGCCCACTTCTGTTGTAAGCGATTCAATCAACTCATATGACAAATCAGATTTAAGGCTTGATTGTTTT
The DNA here is from genome assembly GCF_014898095.1 of Thalassotalea sp. LPB0316. NCBI lineage: Bacteria > Pseudomonadati > Pseudomonadota > Gammaproteobacteria > Alteromonadales > Colwelliaceae > Thalassotalea > Thalassotalea sp. LPB0316. The sequence goes on along the minus strand of NZ_CP062946.1, from coordinate 1,206,148 downwards.
AATTGCTCAAGCACAACTTTATCTTCTGGCGTAATTGCCCGTGCGGTGCTTGATAACGCCAGGCTAGCAATAAATACCGAGGTTAAGGCTACGGCTTTCGAAAGTTTTGACTGCAACAAAATTCACTCCAATGTTCGACGTTTAAGCAACGTCTGTTATTTTTTGGGGTTGATTAATTTCTTGTACTACCGGCGCTTTACGCACCTTTTGCTTCCTTAAATCTTTTAATGCCAACATACAAGGGGTGATCACCAAAGTAAGAATCGTGGCAAAAGCTAAGCCGCCAGCCACAGCTGTTGCTAACTGCGCCCACCACTGGGTTGACGGTGAACCAACCACCGCTGTGCGGTTAAAAAAGTCTAAGTTAACTTGTAATACCATAGGCAATAAGCCGAGTATAGTCGTGATAGTGGTTAATAAGACGGGACGCAGGCGTTGTGCGCCAGTTCGCAAAATCGCATCCACCACTTCATAGCCTTGTTTGCGCAATACATTGTAGGTATCAATTAACACGATATTGTTATTGACCACGATACCGGCAAGCGAAATCACGCCAATACCGCCCATCACAATACCGAAGGGGCGCTGAACTATCATCAAGGCAAGGAACACGCCAACGGTTGAGAAAACTACAGCACTTAAAATCAAAAACGCTTGGTAGAAGCTATTAAATTGGGTGACTAAAATAATCGCCATCACAAAGAGCGCGACACCAAAGGCATTAACTAGGAAGTCTTGCGATTCTTGCTGATCTTCATTTTGACCTTTGATAACAATATCAACGCTCGGATCAATGTTAAGCGATGGGAATTGCGCCTTTAACTTAGGTAGTTCTTTGATTAGCTGAGCATCTGTTACCAAGTTAGCTTTAACTGATACGACGCGCTTGGAGTCAACTCGGCGAATGGTATCAACTTTATTTGCCGCACTGCGCTCAACAAAGCCCGTAATTGGCACTAAGCCATTAGCCGTTTTTACCCGAATATCATCAAGCCTGCCAAGATGGCGTTTTTCTTCAGGGAAACGCACGCGAATATCGAGTTCATCGTCAACGTCATCTGGGCGATACTCTCCGAGTTTCAAGCCGTTAGTGACTAACTGAACGGTTGAACCAACCAAAGTTGCATCAGCGCCTAAGGTTGCTGCTTTAGCGCGATCAATTTTGAGTTGCCACTCAATGCCCGGTTTTGAACTTGAGTCTTCAATATCAGTAAAGTTGCCGTTGGCGACTAAAGCATTACGGATAGTTTTCACGGTTTCATCTAACCTGTCGGGAAAACGCGAGCTCAATTCAATGATCAGATCTTTACCACTTTGTGGGCCAGGGCTATTTTTGCGCGCTTCAATCTCAACGCCGGCTAAATCTTTGGTTCTGCTGTGAATATCACTGATCACTTGATCGGCAGGACGACGCTCTTGCCAGTTTTTAAAGTTAACCTGAAAACTACCAATTTGATCATTACCACCGGTTCGCGTGTACAAGGTTTCAATATCGCTAATCGGTAAAATCCGTTGCTCGATGATTTGCATAATTTCATCTTTTTCACGCATCGATAAATCGCCATGCGAGCGCACCACCATAGTCGCACTGTTAGGCTCAACATCAGGGAAAAACACCATGCCCAAGCCGCTTTTGCCGTAAGCAAACATCACTAAAATGGCGACAAGCACCGTACCTAACACCACGGTTTTTGGTCGTTCAATCGCTTTAGTTAGCAAGCCAACGTACTTGCCAGTAAAGCCTTTTAAGCTGCGAATATCGCCCTCTTCGGCTTGGATCATTTGTTCGCGCTCTTCGCTTGAGACCACGCGCGCTTTACCAAATACCGTACCAATAGCAGGCACAAAAATCAGTGCCATTGCTAATGATGCTGTTAACACCGCGATGAGGGTAAACGGCAAGTACTTCATAAACTCGCCCATCATGCCCGGCCAAAACATTAACGGCGCAAAGGCTGCTAAGGTGGTTGCAGTTGAGGCAATAATTGGCCAAGCCATGCGTTTAGATGCCATTTTATAAGCTTGTTTACGGTGAACCCCTTCGCTCATTTGTCGGTCAGCAAACTCGGTAACCACAATAGCCCCATCAACTAGCATACCGACAGCCATGATCAAACCAAACAACACCACGATATTGATGGTTAGGCCTGACATTGCGATCACTAAAATGCCCGTTAAAAAAGCGCCAGGTATAGCAAAGCCAACCAACATGGCACTTCGAACACCGAGCGCGGCAATCACCACAATGACCACCAACAACACGGCTGAAAAGACGTTATTTTGCAGATCGTTTAGCGTTTCTTTTACTTCACGAGACTGGTCACCGACATAGGTAACAGCAACTTGCGATGGCCATTTTTGCTGCTCTTGAGCAGTAATTGCTTTCACTTTATCGACGGTGTGAATAATGTTTTCGCCCGAGCGTTTTTTCACTTCAATTGCCACTGAGCGATGACCATCAAGGCGGGCAAATGAAGTAGGATCTTTATAGGCTCGGCGCACTTTAGAGACATCGGCAAAGGTAATAATTTTATCGCCATCAACCTTGATCGGTAGGTCGAGTAAGTCTTGCACGGTTTCAAAAATCGACGGCACTTTAATCGCGAATCGGCCTTTGCCCGTATCCATCGTACCGGCTGGTACTAGGCGGTTATTGCGCTCAACTAAGTTATAAATATCGCCAGAATCTAAACCGTAGCTTTCCATCAGTAAAGGATCGACAATAATTTCAACCATATCTTCGCGATCACCACCAATATCAACCTCTAGCACTTCTTCTAAGGTTTCTAACTTATCGCGTAGGTTGCGCGCTAAGGTGACCAAGCCGCGCTCGGTTACTGGGCCCGATAAAATAACCGTAATTGCCGGTTGCTGATTGGCCATTGTCACTTCGTGGACTTCAGGCTCTTCTGTTTCGTTTGGCAATTTGGCTTTCGCTAAGGTGACTTTATCGCGAACATCAGCTAACGCCTCTTTGGGATCAAAGCCGGCAATAAATTCAAGAGTGACCGATGCATGGCCTTCACCGGCGTTTGATTTCATTTCTTTGATACCGGCAATCGATTTAAGCTCATTTTCCATTGGCCTAACCAACATCCGCTCCGCATCTTCTGGCGAAATACCATCGTGCACCATAGACACATAAATGGTTGGAATGGTGATATCAGGATTCGATTCTTTGGCAATATTGGCGTAGGTAATGGCGCCGGAAATAATCAATAAAACAAAGATCGAGAGCACTGAGCGAGTGTGGGATAAAGCGCCTTCAATAATCGACAACATAGTGTTTACTCGCTTTCTGCCATTACGGGGTCGACTTTATCGCCACCGCGAACAAAGCCTTGGCCGAGCACAATGATATCGGCGTTCTCGCCTAAGCCACTGAGCCAAATACCATCGCTTTCGCTCTTAACAATATTGATTTCACTAAAAACAACGTGTTCATTTTCAACAGTTTTAATACCAATATTACCTTGCTCATCTAGCGCCAATAAAGCGGGCGACACTTTAATTGCCGGTGTTTTATTGAGCGCTATTTGCAAGGTGCCTGACTGGCCTGCGCGCCATTGACCTTGGCTGTTATCAACAGCAACTTCAACTTTGAAGGTATTGGTTTTTTGGTCAGCAACACTGGCGATATAGCGAATTTTCCCCTGTGCTGCTGGGTGGTTTAGCAACTCAATATTAGCCGATTGCCCAACCATAAGCTGGCTGATTTGATGCTCAGTGGCATAGCCTGTAACCACAATTGGTTGTAAATCAGCAAGCATCGCAATTTGGTCGCCAACTTTCACGTAATCACCTTGTTCAACATAACGGGTATTAAGTACGCCATCAAATGGCGCGGTGACTTGAGTGTTATCAATAGCGATTTCCAGTGCCGCAATTTGTGCTTTAACATCAGCGAGTTCTGCTTCTGCCGTACTTAATTGCAGGCGACCTTGATAGCCCTCTTTTTGGAGTGACTGAACGCCTTGATAGTTTAGTTCTCGCTGTGCTAATAAAGCTTTGGCTTGTGCTAGCCTGCTTTTGAGATCGTTCATGTCGATAGTGGCAATCACTTGGCCTTGCTTAACAAAAGCACCGCGCTGGGCATGAACATTTAAAATTTTACCCGCCACTTCGGCTTTAATCGTAGTGACTCGATCGGGCTCAGTTCGACCGTACAATTCAACCGTATTATCAACAAGCTCAGCACTAAAACGCTGGACTTTAACTTTCGGCGTTATCTCTGTAACTGGCTCTTCTGTCGCTTGTGTTTCGGTATGTTGTTCACCGCCAGAGAGCATCCAAATAATTAAGATGAGACTAATCAAAGCCGCGAGTACATAAGGCCTTTTATCCAACCATTGTCGACTTCGAGTTAAACCACTCATACCTTCTCCTTTTACCTCAAACATAGGCGATTTTATTGCACGATATTAAACGCTGAATTATACCAAGTGAATTAAATATTTGATCACTCAGCGAGATTTAAAAGGCTTTTAGGCAAGGCTTTGATTGCAGATAATGGTTATTCCCTTATCAAAATCAGTAACGAAGCATAAAAGTCTTTTAAACTCGCCCTTGGGAGCTCGTCAGAAAAGTGATAATTTCACAAATTTACTTGATGTAGAATGACTACACCTGCATAAATTTCTTTTATTCTAACTTCCCTGACGTAGCTCTGAGTCGGTCAAGTATTTATTCAATTGGTATTGTACGTAACTATTGAGCAAATAGGCGATAAAAATGTTGCAGAATATTATTGAGTTAAGCGATGACGGATGTGCAAGAACGAATTTTCTTTACATGTCTTTACACCTTTCCTGCTTTCATTGTGTTATTGATGAGTTAACAGGTTGTTTATAAAGATGAAATAGCAAATGGGGTGTGCTTACCTCATTAACTATTTGTTCTGTGGTTTCAAAGGATGTGATACATGCTGATTTATCTGAGTTTTATTTTATTAATCGCACCAATCATCTTAATAGAAACTTATATATTATTAACTCAGCGAATCTTTTTTTCCTATTTGCGGGCAGTTTTTTGGTACTACGGGTTTGCATATTTGTTCTTGATGTTGCAAACCGGAATATATGGTGTGTTATTTATGATGATCGTTGTTTTACTTAACCGTAAGAATCTTCATGAAACATATAAAGACTTAGATTGCTACAGTGTTGATGGTTTGAAGAAATCAGATTTATTAACCTTATTTAACGAATATGCTAAAAACAGTGGTTATCGCATTGAAGAACCTAAAAAAAATGATAGTGACGAGTTGTGCGACGAGGACGATGTTTATCGCTTTACCATTAAGCAAGATAAAAAACTAGAATTGGCTTTTGATTCAATTAACGATGCGACACAAAAAAATGAACCTTACTCTGCTAAAGTTCGTTTTTTGGGTGTAAAAAATTCAACATTTGATAAGAAAATATTAAGAGAGATTACGACCCTTCAACAGACGTTAAATCTTAAGCCAAACAATAAGCTCATTTTGAAATACTTATCGAGACACCTCTTATTTACAAGCCTCATATTATTAGCCATCAAGTTTTTTCAAAGTATGGGCTTTTTATTGTGAGCTTCAATCAGGCATCCTTAAATGACTACACGTCTATATATCAAAGCAATGTACTTAGCCTTATCAAATATACAAAGTGGCTAGCCAATGATAGTGGTGCGCCTTGGGCGAGTAATATGAGTGTAACTAGACTTTAAGGTAGAGGTGTTGATTTTATGGATATTTTACTTTGTGTTCCCGCGCTTCTATATGGTTACTTTTCGGTAAAGTTCTATTTTAGCGATAAGCTGTTTTTCTCTCAAACTCGCTATCTTGACTATTGCACAGGTGTTGCAACTTCAGCTTGGATAGCTTATTCGGGAGGACTCCTTTTGGAGCTATGTATATTGATATTGCTGATGCTCCCGTTTACTTTAGAAAAACTTTTTAGTGGCGTGATCTATGGCTATTCGAGTGGCGAGATTATCACCGGCATAAACCAACTTCTAAAACAGCGTGATATAAATCACCTTCAAACCGACAATTCAGTTGTAATAACTGATACTGAAGGCGCTATAGGCTCGGGCTTGATAACCGTATACTCAGCTCCGTCAAAATTTATCTGTCGAATAACAGTCGCGGAAACGAATGGCAAGCCATTAACGAAGTTATTAGAGGCGGAATTACCAGTTGCGTTAAACAATTTAGCTATTTATAAGCACAAACAAGCCGGTATTACGCTAGTAGGTGCAACACTTGTATATGCTTTGATTTATTTATTTGCTGTTATATTTATAACGCAATGAAAAAATTCTAGGCCGCAGCATCTACATGAACCCTACGGTAATTCTGAACCATTTTATCAAAAATAGGCGTGAGTTTTATGATCGAAACTTATAAATTACTAATTATATGCTCTGGGGTTTTCCTTTATTTCTTAGTTCTCTACAGTACGATTCAGTGCTTTAACAATAATCGTTTGATTATTACTCAAAGTAAATATTTACACTGTTGGCGAATTAGCTGTGCATTAGTTGTATGTGTAGGCGCCACAGCATGGAGCAACTCAACCTCAATATCGCCGGCATTATGTTGGGCTATTTTTCTCGTGTTAGCCCACCCAATGTATATTATAAATATCGCTAATATCGTTACAGGCTATACAGCAAAGCAAGTATGTGATGGCCTTAAGCGTTATTTTACTATCAATAAGATAACTTATCATTTTGAATCACTGAAATTTACAGTCGATGGTTATGAAGCGTATACATTTTCAATTGACGGTTATGAGAACAACGAGGGATATAAAACGATAAAAGTAATTCCTGCCCGTAGAGTTGGTAATAAATTTTGCAGTATCGAAATAGCAGGCCATGGCTCGCAAGAATTAACTAAATCAATTGACAACAATTTACTACCTTGCATGTCGGCAATGGGGGTTAAGCGAAGTTATACATGGGGGTACTTTGGTATCATAGGTTTGTTGCTAACTTTGGGAACTTTTTACTTCGGCCTTGTTATTTTATAGTTTTTTAACAAATAACCGCGTCACATTTATTTAGGTCAGACTGCCATACAAACAATCAGGAAAGGTTATCTAAAGGGAGACTTATATGGACAATGAAATAATAAACATGTTTTCGTATCCGGTGTTAATTATCCCAGCTTGCTTATATTGTTTATATTTTTATTCACTGGCATTAAATAACACTGACCAAAAACAGTTTAAAGTGAGCATACTTGCAATTGTTTATTATTCTTTCTTCGCTGCCCTATTATTAAAACTAGGTTTACAAATATATTTTGAACACCCAACCGTGTCTTTTTCAACATCGATTGAAATATACTGTTTAGCTTTAATCATTATTTTAATGCCCCGCCAATGCATGTATTTAACAGATTGCACCATCAAAGCTGTTGTTAGCTCGATAAAAGAAGCGAAAGAAGACGGTTATCAACTTGAAATACAAGAATATAATTCTGGTCGCAAATTTTTGATAGTAGATATGAGTGATAGTACTCATTATCGAATGGAAATAGATGTTGTCTTCGGCTTAACGCGCATTGAATTTCTAGACAAAAAAGGGATCAAAAGAGCAAAATTAATAAATAAAATAGAAAGTAACTTACTTAACAACGGTCTTAAAACAGATGTGAGAGAAATTTTCAATAAAGTCCTAATATTAACCATTGTTAGTGTAACCTTTGCGGGGGCTCTTCTTAACTTTATCAGTGTTTAATTTATCTAGGCTAACATTATTGAGTAAAAATCTAGCCCCTCTGATTTAGAGTTTGGTCTTTAAAGAGTGTTGCTTCTAAGCTCAGTTTCCCAACTGCACATAACAGTTGCTAGCGATCAAATAGACGCTTTTATATCAACTATTCGCGCCATTAAAACCATAGGGTCGATAGGTGATTCACTAAAGCCGAACTTCTTATAAAACTGCTTTGCTTCTTCATCAATAGCATGAACAAGTACGCCTGCACCACCAATTACGTCCATTGCTTGAACTGAGCGCAACATGCAGTCTTTCAGTAGGCCCGCACCAATACCTAAACCTTTGTAGTTTTGATCAACAGCGAGTCTAGCTAATACAACCATAGGGATAGGGTCTGGACTATTCCTTTTCAAACTCGATAACGCACTGTTACGCTGAACAGAGCCCATGGCGACAGCGTAATAACCAATAACATCGTGGTTGCCATTGGTTACAACATAGACTTTTGAATTATTTCGTTGGTGATTTTTTAAGGCGTTGTTATAAAGCCAGCTATCTAGCGCTTGTTTACCACAGCAAAACCCGCGTAAGTTGTGTTTGTCTTCGAGCAAATGAGGGGCAGTTATTTCCAAGGTGATTTCCTGCTCAATAAATCATTAATACCGTCGCTTTTTACTGGATCGTTATTAAGTGCCTGCTCAAATGCCTCGAAGGCTTGTTCATCAAGTATAAAGTCTCGCTGATTTGTCAGGATTTTTTGCGCCTCTTTCAAAACCACTTGCTGAATAAAGACAGAACGATCCAACTTCATTAAATTTGCCGCTGCATCAATAATATCTCTGACTGAGGGTTCTACACGCATATTAATGGGTGCCGTTTTATTTGCCATATCGCATCTCTGTATATCTATTAGTTACACAAATATAGTGTAGCTATTAAATACACAAGAAGAAACTATATTTTATAACTAACCACAAGGAAGCTAGCGAAATAGTATCTCACTCAAAGGTTTGCGTAAGCTAAAAACAAAAAAACCAGCGCGAAGCTGGTTTTTCATGTGAGTAAGAATGGCTTATTACACTGAGAATGACGAGCCACAACCGCAAGTGGTGGTTGCATTCGGGTTATTAACTAAAAAGCGGCTACCTTCTAAGCCTTCAATGTAGTCAACTTCACCGCCAACAAGATATTGCAAGCTCATTGGGTCAACCACTAGCGTTACGCCAGCTTTTTCCACCGTCATATCACCGTTGTTGACTTTTTCGTCAAACGTAAAGCCGTATGAAAAACCAGAACAACCACCACCGGTTACATACACGCGTAACTTAAGCGCTGGATTTTCTTCTTCAGTGATCAGGGCTAACACTTTACTAGCGGCTGCATCAGTAAATTTAATAGGTAATTCAGTTGATGACATGGGATTTCTTACTTCTCAATTTCAATGGTTGCGAATTATCTTAAACCTGACTAATTTAATCAAGTATTTGTCGTTATAAGCTGGAAACTTTTTACTGGTAACTTTTAGCTATAGCCCAGAATTAATTTGTTGCCAGTCGTAACTTTGGTCAATGCGTTGATACTTTTGCCACTTGCCCTTAGGCAAAATGACCGAGACATCAAGCTGTTCAGGGCTAAATTCCTCAGGCAAGGTAAATTCCCCTTCAAGAATTTGAAAGTATTGCAAACTAAACGAACGTGCTTTTTGATCGATATTTGCCAACTCAGCAAGGTTTATTTGCGCTGGCTTTTTCGCCTGACTGCCCTTTAACGACAATTCAATATAGCCTTTAGCATAGCGTTTGTTGGCTTGTTGCTGTACTAATACCACCTGATAGCGATAATGATTTTCACTTTGGGTTGGTACAATCGCCACACTATCGATAACCAAACCATCGGCTTGCTTTTCGGGTGCCATCACTTTTTCATAAAATGCCAGCTCTTTTTTTACCGCAAAGTGCTCTGCCTGCAATGCTTTTAAGGCACTAGCGGCCTGTTCACTGGCTAGACGTTCAACTTCGAGTTCTACCAGCAAGGTATTAATACGAGAGGCTTGTTGTTGTTGAATGTCATACAAACTCGTTAAGCGCGCGGCCTGATTCTCAATCGTTTTCACTTGGTAGTTATTGTAGTAATTACCGATGCGATAACCGCTGAAAAAGCTCACGGCAATCAGTGAGATTAACAGTAGCGCTGAGCGGAACGGCCCGAGCCTTTGTACGACAACACTTAGATTTATTTTTGCTAACCAATTCATTATTAACGTATTATGTACCTAACTTCTCAATGCCCCAAAAAGCATAATAAAACTGTGATGAATACCGTTAGCGCATTTAAAAAACGATTAGCACTACCACAAACGTCTTGGCAGTTGTGCTTACTGGCGATTTTTGGTGGTTTATTTGCTGCGCTGCTGATTATTCTATTTACGCTCACCATTGACGGCTTAGAGCAACTGTTTAAATCTCAAATTAGCCACTATACCAGTTTTGAAGCGCTAAGTCGTTTTTTAATCCCAATCGCTGGTGTTTCGCTGATTTTAGCTATGTCTTGGCTTACCGGCTATCAATATATTCGCTCGGGCATTCCGTTTGTTTTACATCGCTTGAAAATTGCTTACGGCGTTATTCCATTTCGCAATACCTTGAACCAGTTCTGGGGCGGTGCAGTCGCGTTGGCATCAGGCTTTTCTGTTGGCCGAGAAGGGCCAGCTGTTCACATTGGCGCCGCTGGTGCAAGTTATGTTGGCAATCAGTTAAACTTGCCAAATAATAGTATCCGTACCTTGTGTGCTAGTGGTATCGCCGCAGCCATCGCCGCCACCTTTAATACCCCCATAGCGGCAGTAATGTTCGTGATGGAAGTGATTTTGCGCGAATACAAAATTCATATTTTTATTCCGATTATGCTCGCCTCAATTATTGGCTCTATGGTGACCAGTGGCGTGTATGGCCGCGTGCATGAATTTGAATTTTTTACCACCTTATCGCTTGAGCCTTCAATCTACCCTTATTTAGTGATTTTAGGCGTGTTACTCGGCGCACTAGCCTCAGCGTTTAACCATGCACTGATTTATATTCTGGATAAATTTAAAAACTGGTCAATCGTTATTCGCTTAGGGTTTGCTGCCGTGATCACTGGCTTGTTTGCGTTATTCGCCCCTATTGCCATTGACCCACTACACGCTGAAGTAGCAACAGCACTTAGCCTTGATGTACAAAATCAATGGAGCATTATTACCTATCTGTTGTGCGCCAAAATTCTCATGACCTTATTTGCCATTGGCTTAGGTATTCCCGGTGGTATGATCGGCCCTATTCTGGCAATCGGAGCACTTACAGGCATTGCCACCTCTATTGTTTTTAGCCCGTTTATTGATGCGCCAAACGTTGCCAATGATATGGCGTTAATGGGAATGGCTGGTTTTATGGCGGCAACTTTAAACGCTCCCCTTGCCGCCTTGTTAGCGGTGGTTGAGTTATCGAATCAACTTGAGGTCGTGGTACCAGCGATGATAGTGATCACCACGGCTTGTTTACTATCTGGGCAAATGTTTAACAACCGTTCAATATTCATTATGCAGTTGAATCTGCAAAATTTACCGTATCGCAAAACGCCATTAGAAACTTCGTTACAGCGCATTGGCGTAATTGGTGTAATGCAAGAGCAGTTATTAATTTTAAATACCGATAAAGAAAGTGCCGAGCAAGAAGCGTTAACAACCTCTCACGACACTTATGTGATTAGTCATGAGCAAGATGAAGACAACGAGCCCGCGTTCTATTGGCATCAGCACATTTTGAAAAATAACGTCTCTAAAATTGATTGTTATCAATTAAAGCCAATATCGTCTCAAGATACACTGGCAGAGGCTTATTTAGCACTGAAAAACGATCGCTGCGGCGGTGTTTATATTTACCAGCAAGATAAAAACAACATTGTTGGTATGATTAGCTTTGAGCAAATTCGCAGCTATTTACACGAAGGAAAACTCACCTAATGACAACCTTACTCTGGCTTAAAGCCTTCCACGTAATTTTTATGGTCGCTTGGTTTGCCGGTATTTTTTATCTGCCAAGGCTGTTCGTTAATCACGCCGAAACTGACAACCAAGATATTGCCAACCACCTCAAAGGAATGGAGCGCCGATTACTTTATTTTGTCACGCCTTTTGCAATTCTAACGATTTTACTTGGCGTTGCCTTGATTCACTTTTACGGCATGGCCTGGTTTGCCGCGAGTCCTTGGCTACATATTAAAGTCACCTTAGTTGTGCTGCTTGTGGCCTATCACTTATATTGCTTTAAGCTGTTAAAAACCTTTGCTGAAGATAAAAATACCCGCTCGGGCAGGTTTTACCGCATTTTTAATGAAGTACCAGTATTGATTCTTTTTGCAGTGGTGATTTTAGTTTACTTGAAACCAAGCTTTTAAAATAAGAAAACCCGAGAACTTATTTGTTGTCGGGCTTTTTTCGTACCAAGCTAAATCAGCTTAATCATTGATTATTGAACGTCAGGCACTTTTGGCGAAACGGTTTCTACTACCGTACTTTCAACCGGCTTATTCGTTAATTCACTTTTCCAAGTTAAATCGGGTAATTCACCAAACACTATTTCAGCAGGCGTTGCATCAGCAGTTGTCCCACCTTTGCGGTTCGCCCAAATAACTTTACCACTATTCGTATCAACTAATGCAACATCGATAAAAGCACCTTCGGTTGCTTGAATTGGCACTACGGCGCCTAAAGTTAAAACCCCCACTAAAACACTTGAAGCTACGTCTTTGGCGATCATACCGCTGGATTTTTCAAAACCTGAGTATTGAATCAACAATGCCGAATCGGCACCGGTTTTGTCAGCAATAATATTAAGTGCACTGCCTAAACTTGCTTGGAAGTTGGCTTTTTCCTTCTCTGACACCAAGCCTTGCTCATAAAGCTCACCCTTGGCTGTTTCCCAGGCTTCTTTAGCTTGGGTAATCGCGTATGCAAACTCTTCATCTTGCTCAATCGCTTGAGCAAAGTCGAACTCGACAACTTCAAGTGATTCACTTGCTAATTTAAATTCAGCAATAGCTTCAATTTGGCTGCGAATTAACGCTGACTTTTCTTCAAGTGGCGTATTGTCGCCATCAAAATTGATTTGCTCAATTTCAACTTGAGCTGGCAATAAAACCACCGATTGGACATTTCGAGCAACGCTCTCAAAGTCTTGGTGATGGCGAACAGTTGTTTGCGCACAGCCAGAAACCAAAATAACGGCTACTAGCACAAACAACGACTTAAACATTACACGCATTTTTTTTATCCTTCTAATTGTCTGAGTAATGAGTTGATATAACGACGATCTTTAACGTTGCTATATGAGAGATACTGTTGCAAATAAGCTTTTGCTTGCTGATTGTTTTGCTGATCGAGCGCCAACAAACCGAGTCCTTTATAGGGTAGGCTCAAGCTCGAATTTAGTGAGACTGACTTTTCAAAATAGCGTTGCGATTTGTCAAAAAATTCACTGTCGTTTTGCTCAAGCGTTGTAATTAAATCATCGTCGTAGTCTTGATCGTAGAGCCACGCATACTCACGGGCATAAGCTTTTGTTTCAGCAGCTTTAAGACGATTTGCTTCACCTAGGTAGTAATACATAAGTGCGTTATCAGGGTGAATGGTTAATTCTCTGTTTACCAAGTCTTCTGCCAACTCAAATTGCTTATTACGCAGTCTAGTTTTGATCACTAATTCGGTTAGCGAAGAGCGAAATACTTCATAATCTGGATGTTGATCTTTAGCTTTTGCTTGCCAATTCATCTGGCTAATTTTTTCTCGACCAGCTTGTGCTCGCGCGCTGATATCGGGGTGAGAGCTCCAAATTGAGCCTAGCTCTTTACCGTGCTTTTCTAAAACAAGCTTTTCTATGGCATTAATACTTTGCGACAAATCGTAATCAGTATTGGCTAAATACTCGATCGCCAGTTCATCAGCCTGCTCTTCCATCTGTCGACTAAACGACGCTAAGTCATTGATCGCGGCAAAGTAAATTAGGCCTGTGCCCATAAACATCAAATCAACAACGTGTGAACTTACGACCGTTTGCTTGCGATCAATCAATTTAATTAAGCCATGGCGCTCAACAACATGAGCAATTTCATGGGCTAAAATCAGCGCTAACTCATCTTCTGATGCCAACTGATTGATCAATCCAGCATTGAGATAAATATTGCCGTTGGGCAGTGCAAAAGCATTGAGTGAGGAATCGCGTAAAATGAAGTAGTTAATATTGATATGAGCATCAAACTCTGGCTCAATTTTTTGCGCCATATGGGCAATATAATCGTTAGCGGCTTTATTGCGAACAATTAGCCCTTGTTTGACTAGGTCGTTGTGCAATTTATTTGAGCGATTAATCAGGCTTTGCTCTTCTTCAGAGATAACAAATTGATCTGGCCTGTTGGTAAGTGACTGAACATCTTTTTTCTTTATCGTGCTGCCACAACCGAGCAAGCACAACGGCAATAACCACGCTATAACACGCATTTTCGTCCCTATTTATTATTGTTATTTTTTAATACGTTATAGTTGCTTTAACAACTTTGAAACATCATATCAGTAGCGCATTAAGTTCACTAGTTTTTTATTGGCTTGATAGATTGAGCCAGTAACGAGGCTCTTTGAGCAGGGCTTGAGAACGCTCCGAAAGAATGGGGTTGGTAAGCTGAAAGACTTTACGCTCGCTAATTGCCGCAGCTTTCAAAACTTCTTTAGTAATAGGGTGGTTTTCAAATAGCTGATCAAAGCTACCGTCTTCAATCGCAATTTCAAGACCGTTGTTGATGCGATGATAAAGCTTGGTGTTGTCTTTATTGACAAAAAAATAAAACGGCGCGGGGTATCTTAGTAAAATATGTTTTTCGACAATAAATTCAGGTTTATCGATAATTTCTGTCCAAGGTTCGTGAATGGCTCTTGGAAAGTAATCAAACCGGCGTCGAGCTAACATAGTTAAGAGTTTATCTGTCCCACCTTCAACGACATTTATACCATTGTGTTGTAATACGATGCTATCTGGCCAATCGTAGCCTTGGCCTGCACTCATTTTTCGCAACTGTTCTAATGACATATCTGGTGAAAAACGACTTTGATCACTTTGGTTAATGATGAAAATTCGATGCCCCATCATGCCCTTGAGTAGCGGTACATAAACAGCCTGCAAACGTTCCTCAAGTTCTTGACTAGTCACTCGCCAAGTAACATCAATGCCCTGATCTAGCTGAACCATAATCGATGTTCTACCTTGCGGCATTTCATAAACCACAGGGGTAAATTCATACTCACCGTGAATATCTTTTGATTTTTCGAGAGCGAGGTGCAACATATCGATGTAATACGACTGCTTAGCATCGGCGTTTTTCTTCGAAATATGGTAGCGCACGACATCTATAGCTTGTACAACTGGCACAAAGAGCATAGCTAGAAATAAAGCAAGATATAATATCGCTCGCAATGTCGCCTCTTAAACAGTTGTTCATACCATGACTTGATTATAGTCGATAATTTATTATCTAGCGTTTGGCACTAATACCATTCTCATGGTTGCTTTTTTATGCTATATTTCGCCGCAATTTTCACTTGGCCTATGGCCTGTTGTGAGCCAATTTAAGCGACTTTTTACGGCGTTACACAATGATGAATTTCCAAGGTAGTCATATCTTATCCGTTTCACAGTTTGACCGTGAGGCGATTGAAAAAATCCTACAAGTTTCAACAGCAATGATCCCATATGCAGCAAGGCAAAAGCGCTGTCATGTGCTTGAAGGTGCCATTTTAAACAACCTGTTTTTTGAACCGAGTACTCGTACTCGAGTAAGTTTTGGTACGGCGTTTAATTTACTCGGTGGCTTTGTTAGGGAAACGGTTGGCCAAGAGAATTCATCACTTGCCAAAGGTGAATCACTATACGATACCGCACAAGTTATCAGTGGTTATTCTGACGTCATTGCAATGCGCCATCCGCAGATGCATTCGGTGTCAGAGTTTGCCCAAGGCTCAAGTGTGCCGGTGATCAACGGCGGTGACGGTGCTAATGAGCATCCAACCCAAGCGTTATTAGATTTATTCACGATAAAATCTGAAATGTCTATTCATCAGCGCAGCATAGATAACTTAAATATTGCGTTAATGGGTGATCTTAAACACGGTCGTACCGTACATTCTCTATCTAAGTTGTTAAGTTTGTACAAAAACATTCACGTTACCATGATTGCCCCTGACGCGCTGCAAATGCCTGATAGCATTATTTCAACGTTGGAAAACGCTGGTCATAAAGTCACAATCACTGACAAAATTGAAGGTAATCTAGGTTGTGATGTCATTTACCAAACCCGTATTCAACAAGAGCGATTTGCTTCACCTGAAGAAGCGGATAAATATCGCGGTCATTTTAGTTTGAATAAGAAAATCTATCAGCAATACTGCAAAGATCACACAGTGATCATGCATCCTTTGCCTCGTGACTCTCGTCCAGAAGCGAACGAGCTAGATACCGACCTGAACGACTTACAAAATTTAGCTATCTTCCGCCAAGCGCAAAATGGCGTGTTAGTACGCATGGCCCTTTTTGCCCTAACACTTGGCGTGGAAGACAAACTAACCCAGTATGAAAAGCCAATTACTTGGTTTACCAACAAATAATAAGCGACACATTATGCAAAAATCAGCACAACTTTTTGAATCGGCAAAGCACATTATTCCAGGTGGCGTAAACTCACCTGTTCGCGCCTTTAATGGCGTAGGTGGCGAGCCTTGTTTTATTGAAAGAGCAGACGGCGCTTATATCTATGATGCCGATGGTAAAAAATATATTGATTACGTAGGCTCATGGGGGCCTATGATTTTAGGTCACAACCACCCAGCAATTAAGCAAGCGGTCATTGATACCGCACAAAACGGTTTAAGTTTTGGCGCGCCAACCGCACTTGAAATTACCATGGCCGAAAAAGTACGCGAACTTGTGCCTTCAATGGAAAAGCTGCGTATGGTTAGCTCGGGTACTGAAGCGACTATGTCGGCAATTCGCTTAGCGCGTGGTTACACCGGCCGCGACAAAATTTTAAAGTTTGAAGGCTGTTACCACGGTCATGCTGACTCACTATTAGTGAAAGCAGGCTCTGGTGCATTAACGCTTGGCGTACCGAGCTCGCCGGGCATTCCTGAATCATTTGCCCAGCACACGTTAACAGTAAGCTTTAACAACCTTGACGAAGTAAAACAAATTTTTGCTGAATTAGGTGATGAAATCGCTTGTATTATTGTTGAGCCAGTTGCCGGTAACATGAACTGTATCCCACCAGTTGAGGGTTTCTTAGAGGGCTTGCGCGACATCTGTGATCAATACGGTAGTGTATTAATTTTCGACGAAGTGATGACCGGTTTTCGCGTAGCTTTAGGCGGCGCACAAGCGTTTTACAATGTAAAACCTGACTTAACGACGTTAGGTAAAGTGATTGGCGGTGGTATGCCTGTTGGCGCATTTGGTGGTAAAGCTGAAATTATGGAATACATCGCACCGGTTGGCCCTGTTTACCAAGCAGGGACTTTATCGGGCAACCCAATCGCGATGGCTGCCGGTTTAGCTTCATTAAACGAGTTATCGACTGGCGACAAGCACACACAACTATCAGCGGCAACAGAAAAGCTAGCGATGGGCTTTAAAGCTGCGGCAGAGCGCAATGGTGTATCACTAAGTATTAACTACGCTGGTGCTATGTTTGGCTTTTTCTTTACCGATGAAGAAACCGTAACCACTTACCAACAGGCAACACAGTGTGATGCTGAGAAGTTCAAGCGCTTCTTCCACTTAATGTTAGATGAAGGTGTTTACCTTGCGCCATCAGCATTTGAAGCGAGTTTCTTATCAACAGCACATACCGATGAAGAAATCGAAGCTACCTTAGCAGCAGCAGATCGCTGTTTTGCCAAGTTATAAGTCACGTTGAGATTACCGCATCGATAATTGCTCCTGCATTATTCCACTTACCTACATCCATGTAGGCATTCGCGGTAATGACGGTAAGAGTCATACCCGATTAGTCGGGTATCTCTCAAGAGCAACGTCATACCCGAGCAGTCGGGTATCCCTCAAGAGCAACGTCATACCCGAGCAGTCGGGTATCCCTCAAGAGCAACGTCATACCCGAGCAGTCGGGTATCCCTCAAGAGCAACGTCATACCCGAGCAGTCGGGTATCCCTCAAGAGCAACGTCATACCCGAGCAGTCGGGTATCCCTCAAGAGCAACGTCATACCCGAGCAGTCGGGTATCCCTCAAGAGCAACGTCATACCCGAGCAGTCGGGTATCCCTCAAGAGCAACGTCATACCCGAGCAGTCGGGTATCTCTTTTCATCCAAGATGGCTACATAAGATAACCTTTTATTCACCATCTTTTTTACCAAACAAACGTTCAAACCACGATTTCTTCTTTGGCTGCTCTTCGGATTCAGCGACTGTTGTTTTACTGCAATTAAGTCCTTTGGCAACACTTGCTTTAAACGCTAAATATTGGCTGCTGTTATCACACTTTTTCGCTAATAATGTGCCATCTTTATTGTCGAACCAAGCATAGGCGACGTCATCGCGATATTGCGTTGGTAGGCTTTGCGCACCAAGGCGTTTGATGAATTCACTAAATAATACCAAAGCGCCACTACTACCGGTTAAATTGGTCGGTTGATTATCGTCTTTACCCAACCATGTGGTCACTAAATAACGATTGTCGTAACCGATAAACCAAGTATCGCGCTGATCGTTGGTTGTCCCCGTTTTACCGGCTAAGTTAACACCTTTAACTCGCCAAGTGAGTGCGCGTGCACTGCCTTGCTTGGTGACTTGTTGTAGGCCGTAATCAACTAATTGCCCCGCTTGTGAAGAGAGAATAACCGCTTCGTTTGAGCGATGTTGGTAGAGGGTTTCACCATAACTGGAAATCACTTTTTTAACGGCATGAGTTTGGCGATAAACCCCTTGCGTTGCCAAGGTGACATAGACTTGGTTGATTTCATAAGGCGTCATATTTAATGCGCCGAGCAACATTGATGGTCTGAGTTCGCTAGCGTCAAGCTGATAACCGAATGACGCCAATGCTGAAGCGACATTTTCAAGCCCTAGCGTCATGCCTAAATTTACCGTTGGCACATTAAGCGAATAGATCAAGGCATCAAACAAGCTCACTTGGCCTCTAAACTTATCATCGTAATTATTTGGTCGCCACTCCTGGCCACTATCACTCACTAGCACTAAAGGTTTATCCGCGAGAATAGTGCCGTAATTGTATTGCTGATAGCGCTCTAATGCGGCGGCAAAAATCACAGGCTTTATTAGTGAGCCAATTTGTCGTTTTGCGGCAAGCGCTCGGTTAAAACCAGCATAACCTAATGATTTACCGCCAGATAGGGCAACAATTTCACCAGTATTGAAGTCAGTCACTATCATTGCGGCTTGCAAGTCAGTTTGCTCGCGCTCTTTCTCAAGGGTTTGCAAGCTGCTGTCTAATGTTTGTGTCAGTTTTTGCTGTGCGATAACATCAAAACCGGTAAAGACTTTAATGCCTGAAAGTAACGCGTCTTGCGGCAAATTATCACGTAACTCTTGTTTAACTAACTGAATATAATCTGGATATTTTTGTTTGCTGATTCGGCGGTTTTCGCGCACGGTCAACTCACTATTTACCGCAAATTGATACTCTTCTCGCTCAATAATATGCGCCTGAAACATCAGCTTTAACACTAAGTTTCTGCGCTCAAGTGCACGCTCAGGGTAACGCCACGGATCGTAATAGCTCGGCCCTTTTACTTGAGCAACTAGCAACGCCATCTGACTAGCGGATAGTTGATTAATTGAGTTGCCAAAATAAAAGTCTGCCGCCAAACCAAAACCATAGATACCATTGGCGTAATGTTGACCTAAATAAACCTCATTCATATAGGCTTCAAGCAACTGATCTTTGCTGTAGCGATATTCTAAAATCAGCGACATTAAGGCTTCATTGACTTTGCGCCAAATGGTTTTATCGCGCGTTAAATACATGTTTTTAACGAGTTGTTGGGTTAAGGTTGATCCTCCTTGTACGGTGCGGCCGGCAACAATATTGGCATACAAGGCACGCAAAATACCTAGGGGTGAAATGCCTTTGTGAAAATAAAAATCGCGATCTTCAACCAATAGTAAAGTGTCAATTAGCTGTTCAGGGATTTCTTGCAATGGGGTGATAACCCTATCTTCATTACTTTTCGGTACGATGCGGTCAATGAGAATCGGCTCTAATACCGCCGTATCGGCAGGTGTATTATCGTGATATATCTCACTGATTTTGCCCTTGGTAACATCGATTGTGATCTTTAACGGATCAGGGGTCGATTTAGCAATATGAGGTGTAATCGCGCGACGATAGATAATCACGCGTTTACTCGATACCGCATATTCACCCGGATTACTCACCTTAGTTACTTTGTGGTAGTGACTTAGCTTTAAATAACGCGTCAATTGGCTAATCGATAACGGATCACCACGGCTGTATACCGGCGTTTTACCAAATACTTGAATCGGTACTTGCCAGCGCTGCCCTTCAAAAGTATCCCTGACTTTGGCATCTAAATAAATACCGTAAAAAACAAGACAAATCGTCGACACTAGCGCTAATTTAAGCAGGAAATAAATCCCTTTCTTGCCCCACCATTTATGCGGTGACGACTGCTCAGCGCTACTTTGCTTTTTCGTTTTAGCTGACGGTGATTTTTTCGGGGGTCTACTCGGTGATGCCATTAACGGTACAATCTATTTTTTTAATTATGTTACTCGATAGTGCAAACCAATAACAAACGCTAGTTTTTGATAAAGCGTTTAGTTTTGTTGGTTGGCACTGCGTTTGCGGGATCATCTGGCCAATAGTGCTTAGGGTAGCTGGCCTTCATATCCTTTTGCACCGCTTTATAACTGCCTTGCCAAAACTGGCTGAGATCACTCGTTATTTGAATCGGTCGATTAGCCGGCGACATGAGTTCAAGTACTAAACCCACACCTTTACCACGATCAATATCACCAATTTGTGGCGATTGAGCAAGGCCATAGATTTCCTGCATCGGCAATGACACTTTAGGTGGATTGATTAAGTCATAAGTGATCCGACACTTTCGCCCCGTTGGGCCGACATAGTAAGTTGGCGCCAACTTCTCCAGTAACTGCTGTTGCTGATAGTCAAGCAAGTGAAGCAGTAATTCTTCAAGCTTGAGCCGATCAAGTGCTTTTTTGCTTTGGCACTCACTCGCATAAGGTAATAGCCAGGTATCGAGCTCTGCTAGTAAATAGGGTTCGGTTAGCTCGGGTAAGCCAAGTTGTGGTTGAAAACGATTGAGCCATTGCCAACGCAATTTAACCTGCTCTGCTGCTTCAGACCAAGCAAGCCATGCTAACCCTTGCTGCGCTATTTGCTGCCGCCATAGTTGAGCAACACTCTCTTGGGTTAACGCTTGGCTTTGCGCGGCTCGGCTGATCACTAATTGTTCTAATAACTGGCATTCATTGGCGGTAATTTTATCTAGCTTGGCATCATAAGCGCACACTAACTCCGTATACTGCTTGGCCAGCTGCCACTGTTTTATTTGCTCGAGTGAGATTGGGCACGCGATACGAATAGTTAGCTTTTGCTCTACTTGGCTAAGTTGCGCGACAGCCAAAAACGCATGCTCACACAAGGTATCTTCATGATCAAGCTGATAGCCTTTATTAAATAATGAGACATAACTGCCTTGCTGATTGCGCGCTTTCGCAATGCGCTCGGGAAAAGCCCACGCAACCAAAACACCTGTTAACGATATAGGCAATTGCTGATATGTGCTTTGACATTCACCTTGATAACGAGCAAATAGCTGCTTTATCTGTTTAAAAATAAAGCCAAAGCGCTTTTCTCCTTGGTTTATCAAGTAATCTATCCGTTGATGCAAACTTGCGTTGTTGCGCCCTATTGATGCTGAAAAAATATCTTTTTGCTCTAACATCGCGGCGACAATACAGGCTAATAAGGTAAAGCCAGTTTCTCCCGCTATCTCTGCCTGATAAGCCCGCTCTATCATATGAGCAAAGCGCGGATGGCACGAAAGCTTTGCACAGGCATCGCCATGTTTGGTCAATTTGTGATGAGTATCAGTCAAACCTAGTTGTGCAAGTGTTTGCCATGCTTGCTGTTCAACAAAAGCTTTAGGCAAGGTTAATAGTGGTAATTGCTTGAGTGCTGCTACGCCCCACCTGCTAGCCTCAAGGGCAATAGGGACGATATCAGCTTGTAACATCGCTAATGGCGAGTGCTTTGCCATACGTTCAAAATCACTTTGTCCGTATAACCGTAAACATTTACCGGCCATTAAACGCCCTGCACGGCCTGCACGCTGAATAGCTGATGCTTGACTAATTTTAGTCAGGCTGAGTCGGTTAGTTTGGGTGTTTTGATCAAAGATCGCCTGCTTTTCGAGGCCGGAGTCGATTACCAAATTTACGCCATCAATAGTTAAACTGGTTTCAGCAATATTGGTAGCTAGAACTACTTTTGTTGAACCAGATTGCGCTGGTGATATGGCTTCTTGTTGATCAGCAAGGGGCATATCGCCAAATAAGCAGGCGATTTCAAGGTTGGGTAGTTTTTGAGCTAACGCTTGGGCGACTTTTTCAATGTCCGCTCGACCTGGCAGAAACACCAATGCTGTCCCCGTGTGCTGGCTAACGGCCAGACTGGTGCATTGAATTAAATGATCGCGCCAAAACTGTTGGGTTGGACAAGGCGCATACGCTATTTCAACCGGATGCGATTTACCTTCACTTATTAGCACATTGGCATTGGGCAATTGCTCGGTGAGCTCTTGAGTTGCCAGTGTTGCCGACATTAACATGAGCTTAAGATCGTCGCGCAAGCCATCTTGAATATCGCGCGCTAAGGCAAAGGCAAAGTCGGCTTGGCTTGAGCGCTCGTGAAATTCATCAAATAAAATACAACTCACATCACTGAGCTCTGGGTCGGCTTGCATCAAACGAATCAAGACCCCTTCTGTGATCACCTCAAGCTCGGTTGCCGAGCTAACTTTGGTATCATTGCGCAGGCGATAACCAATACGCTGGCCAACCGGCTCACCTAATTGCTTTGCCAAATATAAGGCAATATTTTTAGCAGCAACACGCCTCGGTTGAAGCAAAAGTGTTTTGCCCTGTGTCGGCTTTTCAAGCAACCACAAAGGCAAAACCGTTGATTTACCGGCACCTGGAGGAGCAACTAATAATGTTAGCGGATGCTGAGCAAGGCTTGTTAATACCTGCGATTTTATAGATTCAATTGGAAACACGACTTGCCTCGTTTTAAAAGCTAACATAGTCTATCAAAACCGAGATAAAATGATAAACGCAAACCATGGCTAGACTGTTTATAGCGCTAGATATTGCCCCTGCAAGTAAACAATACATTGCTAAGTGTGCCGAGTTAATTCATCACCAAGGTATGCGCGTGATCCCTTCAGCAAACTATCATTTAACCCTGTTTTTTTTAGGTGAGGTTGAACTTGATGCTCAAGCTATTTTAATTGGTGAAATCAGCAACAGATTAGCAACCAAGCCAATATCATCGTTCAATTATCAATTGGCTCACCTAGGATTATTTAACAAGCCAAAAGTTGCTTATTTGGGGCTCAAGCATATTCCGGCACCACTTAGTCAACTTGCCAATATAATCAACGAGGTAGTGGCAAAGCTCGGTTTTGTCAATCAGCACAATCGGTTTATCCCGCATATAAGCATCTTTCGCAAGGCCAAAGCACTGCCAAGTGACGTGGTATTGAGGAGCGTTTTACCCTGCCAAGTTACAGCGACAAGTTTTAGTTTATATCACTCGGTTTCAACGGCTAGCGGCGTACAATACCAAGCTATTCATACTTGGGCTCTTAATAATTAATTGAAAAGACAACAAATAAAAAGTTGCGAAATTCAAAAAACCTGCTTACTTGGCAAGTTCAAAGAAACTTGATACTGCTATGGTCCGGTCAAAATTCAACCAAAGCAGGGATTGACGGAGGCATAATGACAGAGCAGGCATACAAGATAACCGCACAGGGCAACATTCTATTTGTTGATGCTTCAGGCCCATTTGATTTTGAAACTATGCTTGAATATAAGTCGGAAACACTTGATGCAGTAGAAAAAATCAAAGACAAACCGTGGGGCTGCATTGCTTGTTTTCACGGTGGTGGCGTTTTTTCTCCTGAAGCAGAAGAAGAGTTAATTGCACTGACCAAAGAGCGGATGAAAAAAAATATGGCAGCGCTTGCCACCGTGCTTCAAGACAGTCAGCAAGCCGATATTCAGCAAATGCAGCTTAGTCGCGTATATGAGCGTTGTAACACCAAATACCATATTTTTAGCGATGTCAAAGCTGCCGAGCAGTGGCTTGCCAACTACTTAAAAACTAAACAATAAATTGTTTAGCTGTCATGCATGAGTTGGGCAATAGTAGCAATACCTAAGCCCGTTGCACCGGCCGCCCACATCGCATTACTGTTGGCATTGTAGGCCGCAGCAATATCCAAGTGTACCCAGCCTTTACCTTCATTTGGTACAAATCGCGATAAAAAGCCCGCAGCATTGCTTGCACCACCAGCGCCACCGCCTTTTTGCGTGGTTGAATTAGCTGTTGTTGCAAATGCCGATGGACATTTTTCTTGGTGCCATGGCTCAAGCGGTAATTGCCAAATCGGCTCTTTGACCTGACGCGCAATTGCCTGTGTTTTATCGGCTAACTCCTGATCTAAAGAAAACATCGCGGTGTATTCACCACCAGTTGCTAACACCGCTGCACCGGTTAACGTTGCCGCATCAATAATCAGTGGCGTGCCCGTCTCACCCGCCGCCATTAAACCATCTGCCAGTACTAAACGACCTTCCGCATCAGTATTGGCGATTTCTACACTAACACCATTTTTATACGTTAAAATATCACCTAATTTATAGGCATGGCCGGCAATCATGTTTTCTGCACAACATAAAAATAGCTTAGCGCGTTTATTAAAGCCTTGTTTAATCGCGAGCGCGAACGCGCCGGCAACCACTGCCGCACCGCCCATATCACATTTCATATCAAACATGCCTGCGCTTGGTTTGATGCTATAACCACCGCTATCGAAAGTAATTCCTTTACCGACTAAACAAGCCGCCACTGGTGCGTTTTCATCACCCGTTGGGTTGTAATCGATTTCAAGCAAACACGGTGGATGCTGACTTGCCATACCAACGTGATAAATACCTGTCCAACCAGCATCTTCAAGTGCTTCACCCGTTGTTAAGGTGCCGCTGATATGATCTGGCGCTAGATCTGTTAAAAAGTCGATGGTTTTCTTCGCCAAGCTCACAGGATAAAGCTCTGCTGGCGTTTGATTCGTTAAATCACGGCTCCAAGCGTATACCGCTAGCTTATCTGTTAACGATTTCGCATTGGGACCACAAAACTCAACGGCAGTTAACTTGCCAACAGCAGTAAAACCTAGGGCAAATGCCCACTGGCTTTCATCATTCCAAGCGTCGCCAGCCAAAACCGCTTTTTCGAGCCCCATAGCCTCAATTTTTCTGCCAGCCTGTTGTACCTGACGCAACAGATAGGGATCCTTTTCACTCACGTAAACATAAATATCTTGGCCAACAAGCTGTTCGCGTTTTTCTTGTTGCCAGTCTTTAGCTTTAGGTGTGTAAGTTAAATAGATGTTAGGTTGAGTTGATGTCATGCACAGTATCCTAAGAATGTATCTTGATGATTGTATGAAGTGAACATCCGAGAAAGATCACGAATTTTTAGCCACTTTATGTTTATTTGTCGTGTAATTGCTTACAATGTTGACAACTTTTCAATAAATATTAAATCGTTATGAAACAACATTGCTTGGCCATTAGCCTCTTCTCTTTATTATCGCCAACTTTTGCCCACGCGACAAATGAAGAAGCATGTGTGTTAGCTTTATATCAAACAGGCGATAGAAGCTTAACTCTAGAAGAAATGCGTAAGCAATGCCAACCCAAAACGCTGAACAGCAAGGATAAAACGCTGGAAGTGAGTGAGCCTTCGCTAACTAAAGTAGCTAAAGCACCCAATAAAAAAGGTAAGCTAACAAAGCGTATTGAAGAAGAAAAAAAATCTGCCTTTGAACCTTATGTGATTACTCCCCACCGCATGAACTATGTGATGCCAGTATTAACCTCAAGTGGTATGAATCCAGACGCCTATAAGCTCGTGCCTGGGTATAACGAAAACTTTGAAGATTTAGAAACTAAGTTTCAGCTTAGTATTAAACTACCACTCAATACTCGGGACTTATTTATTGAAGGCGACGCCTTGTATTTTGCTTTTACCATTGAGGCATGGTGGCAAATATACTCTCACAACATTTCAAAGCCATTTAGAGAAACTAACTACCAACCTGAGTTTTTTTACGGCCTACCGTTAGACTGGCAACCTTTTGGTGGTAACACATTGCTACTCGTGGGGGTTGAACATCAATCTAATGGTAAATCACAGTTGCTGTCTCGCAGTTGGAACAGGGCTTATCTGAACTTCCTATGGGAAAAAGATGATTTTGCGCTATCGCTAAGACCTTGGTATCGCTTTAAAGAAAAAGAAAAGGAATTTATTTTAGATCCCGATGGCGACGACAACCCTGATATTCTCGACTATATGGGGCATTATGAGCTAGCGATGAGTTACCAGTGGAATACTCTCGCTTTTGGTTTTATTGGCCGTTATAACTTTGCCACTCACAACGGCTCGGGCGAGCTTGGTGTGACCTTCCCTATTTATGGCAAACTCAAAGGCTACGCTAATGTCTTTACCGGTTATGGTGAAAGCTTAATTGATTACAATCACAATCAAACGCGGGTTGGCCTTGGTTTTACCGTAAACGACTTATTCTAAGAAATAAAAAAACGCATACCTAGGTATGCGTTTTTTTGGCTTGATAAACGAATTAGCGTTTACAGCTGATGACGTAAATCAAAGCGGTCTAACTGCATCACTTTGTGCCACGCTTTAACAAAGTCTTCAGCAAATTTTTGCTTCGCATTATCGTAAGCGTAAACTTCTGCAATTGCGCGTAATTCAGAGTTAGAGCCAAAGATTAAGTCAACGGTAGTTGCTGTATATAGCTTCTTGCCCGTTTTACGGTCAAAGCCTTCGTATAAACCTTCAACTTTTGAGCGCTTCCACGTTGTTGACATATCTAACAAATTAACAAAGAAGTCATTTGATAATGTACCAACTTTGTCGGTTAATTGGCCGTGAGTACTACCTTGAGCATTCGCACCTAAGTTACGTAAACCACCAACTAACACGGTCATTTCAGGCACTGTTAAATTTAACTGGTCAGCTTTATCAACTAGCATTTCTGCTGGTGAGCGGTAGCTTTCGTCACGGTTGAAGTAGTTTCTAAACGCGTCTGCTTTTGGCTCAAGTAAATCAAACGACTTAATATCTGTTTGCGCTTGAGTTGCATCAGTACGACCTGGAGTAAATGGCACTGAAACCTTAACGCCCGCGTCTTTTGCGGCTTTTTCGATACCAGCAGCACCTGCTAGCACAATAACATCAGCCATTGAAACACGTTTACCTTTCGGCAATGACTTATTGAACTTCTGCTGTACTGACTTTAACTGGCCTAATACTTTAGCAAGTTCTTTAGGGTTATTTACCGCCCAATCTTTTTGAGGCGCTAGCATAATGCGCGCACCATTAGCACCGCCGCGCATGTCTGATGCTCTAAAGCTTGCCGCTGACGCCCAAGCTGTACGTACTAACTCATCAACACTTAAGCCTGTTTTCAAAATTTCTTTTTTCAACTTACTCGCGTCTTTATCATTGATCAGCTTGTGAGTAACACTTGGTACTGGATCTTGCCAAATAAGCGATTCAGTTGGTACGTTATCGCCTAAGTAGCGCGCTCGCGGGCCCATATCACGGTGAGTTAACTTATACCATGCTTTAGCAAATGCTAAGCGGTACTCTTCAGGGTTTGCTAAGAAGTGCTCAGCAATTTTCTTGTACGCCGGGTCATATTTTAATGCTAGATCAGCTGTCGTCATCACAGGTGAGTTAAACTTACCCTCAACATGGGCATCAGGTACCGATTTGCGCAATGACTCATCAGTTGGGATCCATTGAATTGCACCAGCTGGGCTACGAGTTTGTTCCCACTCAAAGTTAAGTAAGTTTTGTAGGTATAGGGTTGTCCACTGCGTTGGCGCTTGAGTCCAAGCCCCTTCTAAACCACTAGTAACGGTATCTTCAGAATGACCTTTACCACATTTATTTTTCCAACCTAAACCTTGTTCTTCGATTGCTGCGCCGCCGGGCTCTTTACCAACACATTCTGAAGGTTTATGAGCACCGTGCATCTTACCGAATGTGTGACCACCGGCAATTAAGGCAACCGTTTCTTCATCGCTCATCGCCATGCGACCAAAGGCAATGCGGATGTTTTTCGCAGAACCAATAGGATCAGGTTTACCGCGAGGGCCTTCAGGATTAACGTAAATTAACCCCATATGAGTCGCGCCTAACGGGCGTTGTAATTTACCGTCTTTTTCTTCGCGATCACTGGCTAACATTTCAACTTCTGGGCCCCAGTAAACTAAGTCTGGTTCCCAATCATCAGCACGACCACCGGCAAAACCATAGGTTTGAAAGCCCATGTTTTCTAGGCCAACAGTACCAGCTAAGATCATTAAATCGCCCCAAGAAATGCTTGCACCGTATTTTTGCTTCAACGGCCAAAGTAAGCGTTTTGCTTTATCTAGGTTGCCGTTATCTGGCCAACTATTGAGTGGATCAAAACGCATTTGACCACCATCTCCGCCACCGCGACCATCTAACGTACGATAGGTACCCGCACTGTGCCAAGCAAGACGGATGAATAGCGGTCCATAGTTACCCCAGTCAGCTGGCCACCAATCTTGTGAAGTGGTTAATAACTTATTGAGATCTTTCTTCAATTCCGCCATATCAAGCTCACTAAAAGCTTTAGCGTAATCAAAGTCAGCGCCATGTGGATTCGAACGGCTATCTTGTGAGCGTAGTGGCGATAAATCGAGTTGCTCTGGCCACCAAAACTGGTTTGATTTAGCTTGGCCCATAGCAACATGGCCACTGCCTTTAGCGCCTTTAGGTTTTGAAATCTCTTGCCCCGCGTACAAACTTGCAGAAGCAAAGACCAGTGTTAGCGAGCTTGCTAACACGGTTTTTTTAATACTCGACATTTTACTCATAACTTTCACCTTAAGTTGTATTTTTATTAGGTAAGTCAACTCAGTTGTCGTTTACCGTTTTTCTAAAATTTTAAAACACGTCGATTTAGAACCTTTTCAGTGTAGGAAGCGATTGAAATTTTAGAAAATTAATTAATTAGATTCACATAATCGAAAAAAACAATTAGGCTAGCACCTGCGAATTACCTAACTTGTTTATTCCAAATAGCCAATTCTTAATCAAAACCAAAAGTAGTAATGATGACGACTTCTCTTTCCCTGCAACAAGCAACTTTAATTCAACGCTATAAGCGCTTTTTAGCCGACGTGACGCTCGCAGATAACACGACAACCACAATTCATGTTGCCAACACAGGCGCAATGACAGGTTGCGCCGAAAAAGGCGATCGCATTTGGTATAGCACTTCAAGTAACAAGCAGAGAAAATACCCGTTTAGCTGGGAATTTACCGAAAAAGCCAATGGCGATTTAATTTGTGTAAATACCCACAAAGCCAATGACTTTGTTGATGAGGCGTTAAAAACAGGCCAAATTCAGGAGTTTAGCGAATTCGAAGCTATTGAACGCGAAGTGAAGTACGGTGAAGAAAAAAGCAAAATAGATTTTTTAATTACCAATAAAAGGGGGCAAAAAACCTATATTGAAGTTAAAAGCGTAACCTTACTAGAAGATGACCAGGGTTATTTCCCTGACGCCAAAACGACGCGTGGTCAAAAGCATTTGCGAGAACTCATCGCTATGGTCGAAGCTGGCCACCAAGCTTGTTTACTATTCTTTGTTATGCACAACGGGATCAAGAATGTGAAGCCTGCATGCCATATTGACCCGATTTACGGACAGCTAATAAAACAGGCTAGCCAAGCAGGCGTGCAAATCATTGCCTATAAAGCCCACTTCGCTGAATCTAATGCTGCGATTTCAATTGAACAGGTTGCACCAGTTACCGTATTGATTTAAAAGATAAAAATAAATTTATTGTCGATTAGAGTTGACGAACATGCAGTTTACTTGATAAAAACCTTGTTCCTTGCAACAAAAACTAATAATAAAAAAGTTCTCCAGAGACTTGAATTGTTGTGAAACAAGCACAATATAGGCGTTTTAAATAATTTAAGCCTGTATTTTATTGGCAATTGCAACCTTAAGGGGTCTGTGAAGCAACCTTAAGGGCTATGAAGCATTAGGAGATTACGCATGCCAAACAAAAAAGCTCTAGGTATTTTAGCGCTAGCTGGTGTTGAACCATACCAAGAAAAAGCAAATGAAGAATATATGAGTGCAGAACAGTTAAAGCACTTCAAACTCATTTTAGAAGCTTGGCGCACTCAGTTACGCGAAGAAGTTGACCGCACCGTAACTCATATGAAAGACGAAGCTGCAAACTTCCCTGATCCTGTAGACCGCGCAGCACAAGAAGAAGAGTTCAGTTTAGAACTGCGCACTCGTGACCGCGAGCGCAAACTCATCAAGAAAATTGAAAAAACATTACAACTTATCGAAGAAGATGATTTTGGTTTCTGTAACTCATGTGGCATTGAAATCGGTATTCGCCGTTTAGAAGCACGCCCAACCGCTGATTTGTGTATTGAATGTAAAACGTTAGCAGAAATTAAAGAGCGTCAACTCGCCGGCTAATCCAGTTTCAATGAAACTAGCTTTACCTGAACGACCACAGGGTAATTACCGTGGTCGTTTTGCGCCTTCGCCGTCAGGCTTACTTCACTTCGGTTCACTAGTTACCGCGCTAGCCAGTTACCTTCACGCCAAACAAAACCATGGTCAATGGCTCGTTCGGATAGAAGATATCGATCCTCCTCGAGAGCAAGCAGGGGCGAGTGAGGCAATTTTAAAAACACTAGAAACCTATGGCCTGTATTGGGACGAGCAAGTCCTCTACCAAAGCCAGCAATCAAATTATTATCTCGACGCCTTATCACAGCTCAAGGCTGAACACCTGAGCTATTACTGCCAATGTACTCGCGCTCAAATCAAACAACGCGGCGGTATTTACGACGGTCACTGTAAATTACTCAATCACAGTAAGCACAATAGTGCGATTCGCTATATTAATCACTACAAAATCAACCAATTCAACGACCTATTTCAAGGTAGAGTGGAAATTGATAACAAATTAGCCAGTGAAGATTGCATCTTATTTCGCAAAGATGGCCTTTTTGCCTACCAACTCGCCGTCGTCGTTGATGACATTTATCAGCAAATCAGCCATATTATTCGCGGCTGTGATTTACTCGAGCCCAGTGCTCGACAACTTAGTCTGTTTGCCACTTTTGGCCATCAACCTCCGGTACTTGGTCACATACCACTGGCAATAACCGAGCAAGGTTATAAGCTGAGCAAACAAAATAAAGCGCCGGCGATTAATAACTTACGACCACAATCCGTCCTTATTCAAGCGTTGCAATTCCTTGGTCAATCGGTAGAAACAGGCTTGGAAGATTTGTCGCCGGAAGAAATTGTTGCATGGTCTGTCAAAAACTTTCAGTTTACTGCCATTCCCAAGCAACAAGAAATCGTGATTAACCATTCTATTTTTTAGCCAGCTAGTATATTATTGCGCGTAATTTATCGCCTCAAAAGCAAGGTTTTATCTCATTAAAAGCGTTATCAATTTTTGCAAAAAGCTACTCAACTCAACCAACGACAAAGTAGCTCACGATTTTTCTCAAGGACCGATTGTTATCCCAAGAGATCAGCACCCTGTTTCACGCCAGCTGATCAGTAACAATGCGTTGAAAGTGCTTTATCGTTTGAATAAAGGCGGCTTTGATGCCTACCTTGTCGGCGGTGGCGTGCGTGATATTTTGCTGGGCCTAGCGCCAAAAGATTTTGATATTGTCACTAATGCAACGCCTGAGCAAATTAAAGGGCTATTTCGCAATTGCCGATTGATCGGCCGACGCTTTCGCTTGGCGCATATTGTTTTTGGTCGCGAAGTTATAGAGGTCGCAACTTTCCGTGGTCATCACGATGATAACTCAGGTAACAACCAAAAGATCTCTAAGCAAAGTGATCAAGGCATGTTATTAAGAGATAACATTTACGGAACAATCGATGAAGATGCCGAGCGCCGAGACTTCACCATTAACGCCCTGTACTATTCGACCAAAGATTTTAACGTTTACGACTTTGCTGGCGGTGTTCACGATATCGAGCAAGGCGTGATCCGTTTAATTGGCGATCCTGAAACGCGATACCGAGAAGATCCTGTGCGCATGTTACGCGCGATTCGTTTTGCGACCAAGCTGGATATGACCATAAGCGAAGAAACGCATGCACCGATCAAACCGCTTGCATCACTGCTGTCGAACATTCCCGCGGCGCGGATGTTTGAAGAGTTTTTAAAGTTATTTGTTAGCGGTAAAGCCGTCGCTAACTATCATATGTTGCGCGAGTACGATTTATTCGAACACTTCTTCCCATCGGTAGAACGAGCGCTTTGTGCAAACGATAATTTCTCTCTCGATGAGAGCGAGCAAATCGCCCAGTTTATTCTCCAAGCACTAGAAAACACAGATATTCGCATTGCCAATGAGCAACGCGTGACACCGGCATTTTTGTTTGCAGCTATTTTGTGGTTCCCGCTACAAAAGCGCATTGCCTCAATTAAAGCCGCAAGTGATATCTTGCCACAAGATGCCTTCTTCCAAGCCTATCACGAGTTAATGAGTGAGCAGCAGCAATCAGTGGCCATACCCAAGCGTTTTCAATTAGTCATTAAAGATATTTGGATTTTACAAGAGCGCTTTGAAAAGCGAGAGCCAAAACGCGCATATAAAACATTAGAGCACCCTAAATTTAGAGCCGGCTATGATTTCCTGTTACTACGCGCTGAATTTGCTGACGACTCAGTAAAAGAATTAGCTAAATGGTGGACTGACTTTCAAGATGCACCACAAGCGACACAAAGCCAGATGCTCAAAACAACAGGTAGAAGTGCGAAGCCGCGCCGGAAAATGCGACGCAAACGCCGCCCGAATAGCAAATCAACAAGTGAATCGTAATGGCTAGGGTATACATCGGACTTGGCAGTAATTTAAACGCGCCAATCGACCAAGTCGAACAAGCGATCACAGCGCTCAATACTATTGAGCACACGCAGTTGGTAAAACGCTCTTCCTTATACGGTAGTAAACCGATGGGGCCGCAAGATCAGCCTGATTATGTCAACGCGGTGGTTGCGCTTGAAACCTCATTAACGCCCATTGCCCTACTCGATGCTCTGCAAGCCATTGAACTCGCATTTGGCCGTGAACGTATTAAGGGTAATCGCTGGGGCGCGCGCGTACTCGATTTAGACATCCTGTTAATTGATAACTTAATTATCAATTCCGAGCGCCTTGTTGTACCCCATTACGGCATGTGTGAACGCGAGTTTGTTCTGCTGCCCTTAGCTGAAATAGCACCCGATCTTATACTACCCGATGGCAGCAAGTTACAAACATTTAGTGACAAGATTGAGCGCAATGGGCTAACAATTCTCAGTAGCAATTAATCCGAATTTAATTACAATAACAGCCAGATTTAATCTACAGGCTTAAGGCAAATTCCAATGGCAAAAAAAATCACCACGTCTACCTTGTTAAAAATGAAGGAACAAGGTGAAAAGATTTCAACAATCACGGCTTATGACGCAAGCTTTGCAAAGCTTTTTGATCAAGCTGGTATTCACGCTATCTTAATTGGAGATTCGCTCGGCATGGTCTTACAAGGCCAAGACGACACCTTACCCGTAACGATTGACGATATGGCCTACCACACCCGTTGTGTGCGCGCTGGTGTTGAGAACACGCTGATCATTGGCGATATGCCGTTTATGACCTACGCGACAACACAAATGGCATTTGAAAATGCAACTAAACTCATGCAAGCAGGCGCGAGCATGGTCAAAATGGAAGGTGGTTTATGGCTAACCGACACAATTAAAGCATTAGTTGAGCGCGGCATTCCAGTTTGTGGGCATTTAGGCTTAACGCCACAGTCGGTCAATGTCTTTGGTGGTTTTAAAGTACAAGGCCGTGAGCAATCACAAGCACAAGCTATGGTTGAGGAAGCAAAAGCACTCGAAGCTGCGGGCGTACAGTTAATTGTACTTGAATGTGTACCAGCCGATTTAGGCAAAGCGATTACTGAAGCGGTAACTGTGCCAACCATCGGTATAGGCGCAGGTAAAGACACTGACGGTCAAATATTGGTGATGCACGACGCCTTAGGTATTTCATGCAGTTATATGCCGAAATTTTCACGTAACTTCCTCGTTGATACCGGCGATATTAAAAAGGCTGTAGAGTTGTATATCAGTGAAGTCAGCAACGGTAACTTCCCTGGTGAAGAGCACATTTTTAAATAAAAATCTTAAGAAAAAATTAAAGGTTAGACAAAATCGTGAAAACAGTTTCTAGTATTGAAGCATTGCGCGAGCAAATCAGTCAGTGGCGCCAAGCAGGCTTAAAAATCGGTTTTGTCCCGACGATGGGCAACTTGCACGCAGGCCACATTTCATTAGTAACCGAAGCGAAAAAGCACGCTGATAAAATTGTTGCGAGTATTTTTGTTAACCCGATGCAATTTGGTGCTAATGAAGATATCGACTCTTACCCGCGCACACTAGCAGACGATCAAGCGAAGCTGATTGCCGAAGGCACCGATTTACTGTTCACGCCGACACCTGAAATTATCTACCCGAAAGGCTTAGATAAACAGAGTTTTGTTGAAGTACCTAACGTTTCTGAAGGTTATTGTGGTGAGAGCCGCCCCGGTCATTTTCGCGGGGTTTCAACGGTGGTGTGTAAGCTGTTTAACTTAGTGCAACCCGATATCGCCTGCTTTGGCTTAAAAGACTATCAACAAGTCCAAGTGATCCAAACGATGGTCGAAGATTTATCGATGCCTATTGAGATCATTCCTGTTGAAACAAAACGCGAAGCAAGTGGCTTAGCGATGAGTTCACGCAATAACTATTTAACAGCTGAAGAAAAGGTCATTGCGCCGACACTCAACCAGCAAATGCGCTGGTTAGTTGAGCAAATCAAACAAGCACCAAGAGAAGATACCGATTTTATTGGTTTAGCAAGACAAGCTGCGAGAAAGATTGATGAGAGCGGTATGAAAACCGATTACATTCACGTGTGTCACGCTCGTACCTTAAACCCAGCAAGCGACGACGATAACAATCTAGTTATCTTAGCAGCTGCCCACTGCGGTAAAGCACGCCTCATAGACAATATTCAGTTTACTCGCAACTGATAATAGAACTGCTGGAAGGCGGGAAGGCCGGAATGCGATAAAGCGGAATGGCGGTATAGGTTACAGCCTTTTAGCGTTATCGCCTTCAAGCTTTATGTATTTGCTACGTGGGCGAGTAATTCAGGTAAGTATTGCTGTGATTCTTTTGCCAACTCACATTGCTCAGCAAGTATATCGTTAAGAATTTCTTTCGTAGTTAATGGGTTTGCCAATACCACCCGAAAAACCAGTACTTTCTTGCCTTGGTAGCGACTCACTTCAATACGCGTACGCGAAACAAATGACTTACCATTTTCACGCTGACGCTTTTGAATAAACTTAGTGAGCTTATCCAATAAGCTATTGATCACCTCAACCTGTTCGTCAGAAGCAATCTCAAGCATGGCTTGTACTTCTTTTGGCACGTAACGATACGTCAATAAACACAGCTCTGGCGAGGTAACCAACTCAAACTCGGGGTGATTATTAATTTGTTCGGCAAAGTAATGGGCTTTTTCAATGCTTTGGTTGATCAGCATTTCATAGCCTTGGCGGCTGATAATATGCAAGCTCGCGTATACCAACATCGCCATACCTGGTCGCGAGCCTTCTAAGGTATGAGAACCTAAATCCTTTGAGCCTTTACGCAGAATATATTCTGCGTGATGCTCAATCGCAGCCACCGATGCAGGGTTTTTAAAGACCACCAAACCCGCGCCCATAGGCACATACATTTGTTTGTGCGCGTCAATGGTGACCGAATCCGCTAGTTCGATGCCATCCATTAAACCGCGATGTTTATTCGATAATAGCGTTGCGCCGCCCCAAGCAGCATCAACATGGAAATGACAGTTAAAACGTTGAGCGATTGCTGCCATTTCTTTAAGCGGATCGATATTGCCAGTTTCAGTAGTACCAGCAACGCCGACTAAGCTTAAAATTCGAATGTTGTTATCGGTTAACGCTTGGCATTTTTGCTCGAGTTTTTGCAGATCAATTTTGTTGTTTTCATCGGTTGGAATAGCAATAACGCTATCTTGGCCAATACCGAGAACATCAGCCGATTTCTTCAAGGAATAATGACCGCGCTCAGACACTAAAATTGCTAAGCCGTCATATTGATAGTGCTTCAATGCATTAAATAGACCTTCGCGAGCAACGCCTTTAAAGTCACCATCCGCTTTGAGTAAGTTATTGCGAGCAACCCATAACGCGGTGAGGTTCGCTACCGTACCGCCTGAGCACATAGCACCAAGTGAGTGATCGGCGCTGTGCATCCATTGCTGATAAAACTCATCATGATTGCCATAAACCAAACGATGCATCATACCAAGCACTTGACGCTCAAGCGGGGTAAAGGCTTTTGAGGTTTCGATTTTGACCAAATTCTGATTGAGACCAACCATCAACTTTGACAATGGTAAAATAAAATAAGGTAAGGCTGAAGTCATGTGCCCAATAAAGCTAGGGCTTGAGGTATGAACTGATTGAGCAACAAGTTTTTCAAGTAAGTGATGCATATGATCGGAAACAAACTCGGGCTCTTCTGGCAATGCAGAACAGGCAAAGTCTTTTTCGATCTCATTAAGCGGCTTTTCAACAGCGACAATATGCTGACCAAGAAAGCCTAATAAGTTTTCAGACATTTCCTTTTCGATCACGCCAAGCGTTGAATCTGGCGCTTCAGGAATGGTGAAAATTCTATGTAATGATTCTTGCGACGCACTTGCTCGGCGCGACGTAGGGTTCATTTTATTTAAAACAGTACGCAAAACTAATTAAAACCTTGTTTGATACCAATAAAAATCAATATTTCAATTGGTATACCTTGATAAGCGACACGAAAACTTACCAACAAGCTTTCTAAAAAGTATCCTTACTTAGGTTACATCGCTAAATAGCTACAATACATTTGATCTATAAGAGCGGCACTGTAATAAAATTTTGATAAAAAGTCTTGTTTTTTTTATCAACTAACGAATGAAATTAACGCTGATGATCAACATCATTTCCAACATTAACAAGCCGATAAGTGCATTTTTTAATACATGTTTTTTTATCTGTGTTTGCATGATTCTCTCCTTAATTCATATAACAGAGAATCAAAATACACGCCAACTTATAACCGATTGATTTTAATAAAATTTCGCAACAGCTTTAACGACACATAACGAATAACATTGCTAAACTGACAAAATATTAGTGAATTTAACCGCTTATTGTCGGCTTAATACCAGTTGAAAACACGTTTGGCCACTCGCCCGATATTTCGCTTCAAATGGCGTTATCGGCTCATCATCTATCACTTGCTTAAACTCAGTTTCAAAACCACCAACGAATTCCGCAGCCTTGGCAAACTCTTGCAAGTATAGCGGCCAATTGCTTCTCAGCTCTATGCGCTCACCAATGGCGAGTATTTGCGGCAAAACTGCACTGCCATGCCAACGACGCTGGATGTGTTTTGCTTTAGGCCATGGGTTGGGATACAAAATATAGTGCTGCTTTATTGGCCAATTAGCCTGCGCAACCAAGCGATAAAAGTCGTTCAAATCAGCTCTTACCAAGCGTACATTGGGTAAATTAGCCAAACTCGTATCTATGTGCTCATCAACGTTGCGCTCGATACGGTGGGCTGATTTATCGACACCAATGACTAAAGCTTGTGGGTTGCGTTTCGCCAGAATACGCGTGCTTTGGCCAACTCCGCAACAAGCATCTAGAATAACCTCGCCGTCAAACTGTTTTACTTCCTTATCAAGCGCATTGAAAACCGCTAACGTGTGCTGTGAATAGGGCTTTTCAAACGTGTGACTCAAGTGCTTTTTCACGATTTCTTCAAGTTTGTCGTGAATCCCCTCTTGATTTGAAACAATCGCTTTAGAATCACCAAAACTCATTAGCTTCTCAGTCCTATGCCACGTGAAATTAACGTCATCGCAATCGCGTATAAGCTAACAATAAACACGCCAATCACAATAAATGATGTCGTTAAGCTAACATCTTGATAACCCAAGAAGCCGTAGCGAAACGCACTCACCATATAGACGATTGGGTTAAGCTTGGACACCCCTTGCCAAAACTCCGGTAACAAGCTTAAAGAATAGAACACGCCACCCAAATAGGTTAACGGCGTTAAGACAAAGGTAGGAATAATCGAGATATCATCAAAGCTGCCAGCAAAAACAGCGTTTATTAGACCACCTAACGCAAAAACGGCTGCGGTTAAACTCACGGTTATCAAAATCACCCAAATATTGTGAATTTGAATATCAGTAAAAAACATGGCGATGACAGTGACAATCAAACCAACCAAGATACCACGCGCCATACCACCGCCAACGTAGCCTGCGACAATGACCCAGTTAGGTACTGGCGCAACCAGCATTTCTTCAACATTGCGCTGCCATTTAGCACTAAAAAATGATGAGGCAACATTAGAGTATGAGTTAGTAATGACACTCATCATAATTAAGCCAGGAACGATAAAGGTCATGTAATCAAAGCCGCCCATTTGACCAATACGAGCGCCAATCAGCGAGCCAAAAATTACAAAATATAAACTAATGGTAATTGCTGGAGGTACTAATGTTTGCACCCAAATACGCATAAAGCGATGTACTTCTTTATGCATGATGCTTTTAAGCGCAATAAAGTTGTTTTGATTTTGCATGTTATTGCGCTCCTTCTTTGCTGTTAACTAATCGAACAAATAACTCTTCTAGGCGATTACTTTTGTTACGCATACTTTTAACTTCAACGCCTTGTGTTGAAAGCTGAGCGAAGACACCGTTGAGTGACTCAGCTTTCGATACTTCAACTTCAATAGTGTTGCCATCAACCACGCGGTACGTGCCCTCAAGTGATAATGACTCGGGCAGTTGTTCTACATCTAAAACAAAAGTTTCAATATCTAACGTCGCCAATAACGCTTTCATCGAGGTGTTTTTGACGATTTCACCGCTGTCGATAATCGCAATGTTGCGACAAAGCATTTCCGCTTCTTCGAGGTAATGCGTGGTTAAAATAATAGTAATACCCTGCTTGTTGAGTTCAATTAAGAACTCCCACATTGAGCGGCGCAGCTCGATATCAACGCCAGCGGTTGGTTCATCTAAGATCAACACTTTGGGTTCGTGCATTAATGCCCGTGCGATCATTAAGCGGCGCTTCATACCGCCTGAGAGCATGCGGGCAGCGTTGTCGCGCTTATCCCACAAATCGAGCTGCTTTAAATATTTTTCTGCGCGTTGATGCGCTAAATCTCGCGGCACGCCATAATAACCTGCTTGGTTGACTAAAATTCGCGTCAGCGATTCAAACTGGTTAAAGTTAAACTCTTGAGGAACCAAGCCAATATAGCTTTTCGCCGCTTCGAGTTCGTTATCAATACTGTGACCAAAGACTTTCACTTCGCCCGCCGTTTTATTGACCAACGAGGTAATAACACCAATCGTTGTTGATTTACCGGCGCCATTAGGCCCTAACAAAGCAAAAAAGTCGCCTTGCGCGACAGATAAATCGATACCTTTAAGGGCCTTAAAGCCCCCTTTGTATACTTTTTCTAATCCAGTGATCTCTAATGCGGGTTGCATAGTTTAAACCTCAGCTTTCACAGCAATCGAAGCATGCCAATAGTGTATGCCTATAGGTATGGGCAAAGTTTCGCTTTTCAATGATACGTAATACCTATCATACAAACTTTAATATTGGATAACTCTACGTAGCAAATAACAAAAAAGCCTGCTAACTGCAGGCTTTTATCAATATATTGTGTATCTATTATTGTTTACCAGCGCGAGAAACGTATTCGCCTGAGCGGGTATCTACTTTAACCACTTCACCAATTTGTACGAACAGCGGTACACGGACAACAGCACCAGTACTTAACGTTGCAGGTTTACCACCAGTGCCAGCGGTATCACCTTTTAAGCCTGGGTCTGTTTCAGTCACTTCTAACTCAACAAAGTTTGGTGGCGTTACCGCAATGGGTGAGCCGTCCCATAATGTGATGGTACAAACGTCGCCTTCAACTAACCATTTCTCCATGTCGCCTACGGCTTTGTCGTCAGCGGCAATTTGTTCAAAGGTTTCGTTGTTCATAAAGTGCCAGAATTCACCGTCAGCGTATAAATACGCTAAATCTGTGTCCATTACGTCTGCGCCATCGACACTTTCACCTGACTTAAAAGTTTTCTCTAATACTTTACCTGAGATTAACTTGCGAATTTTAACGCGGTTAAACGCTTGGCCTTTACCCGGTTTTACTAATTCGTTCTCAAGAATGTTGCATGGTTCGCCGTCAAGCATTATCTTAAGCCCGGCTTTAAATTGGTTTGTACTAAAAGTCGCCATAATTGTTCTCGTAATTTAAACGGAGATGTCTTTCAAATGCCCGAGATAATAACTCAAATTAACAGTGATTTGCACACTTCTTGGCAAAAAGAATTGGCAAATGTGGTGACAGATCCACAAAAGCTGTTAAAAATGCTTGATTTAGACGTTGAAAGTTATCGAGAACATTTTAGCGCGCGCAAACTTTTCCCTGTACGGGTGCCCTTGCCTTTTATCTCAAGAATGGAAAAAGGCCAAATTGACGATCCTTTACTCGCACAAGTCATGCCCCGTAGTGATGAATTTATTGAGCAAACAGGTTATTTTGCTGATCCGCTTGAAGAGCACGATACCGTTGCCGAAGGGCTACTGCACAAATACAAACACCGCGTGTTAATGATAGTCAAAGCCGGTTGTGCGGTTAACTGTCGCTACTGCTTTCGCCGTCACTTTCCCTATCAAGATAACAGCCCAAATAAACAGCGCTGGCAGTCAGCCCTTGATTACATTAAAAATCATCGTGAAATCAATGAAGTGATATTCAGTGGTGGCGATCCACTAATGGCTAACGATCAGCACTTGGCTTGGTTAATTAGTGAAATAGAAACGATTTCACATGTTAAACGCTTGCGCATTCACACGCGCTTACCTGTTGTTATCCCTGCGCGGGTAACATCTGGGTTAGTTGAACGCTTGGTAAAATCGCGCCTTAAAGTTGCGGTTGTTCTGCACATCAATCACAGTAATGAAATTGATTTGGCACTGGCTAAAGCCGTCGCTAAGTTTACTGATGCGCGTATTCCGGTCTTTAACCAGAGCACCTTGCTAAAAAGCGTAAACGATAGCGCAGAGATCTTAAGTCAGTTAAGTGAAGACTTATTTGATATTGGCATTCAGCCGTATTACTTGCATATTTTCGATAAAGTCCAAGGCGCGGCTCACTTTGACTTAACCACCGAGCAAGTTCGCACGATCATCAAGCAAACCATGGCAATTTTACCGGGCTTTCTAATGCCTAAAGTGGTCAGTGAAATTGCCGGCGAGCCCAGTAAAACTCCGTTTTCCTTATAAATATGACTATTGTTACTATTGTTACTATTGTTACTATTGTTACTATTGTTACTATTGTTACTATTGTTAGGTGCTTATAGTGCCAAAATCATGGAGGAAGAATAAATGAAGTTTTGGTTAATTATCTTTGCTAGTTTATGTCTATCTTACGAAGCTGTTGATTTAAATTCTGATAGTTTATTTGAAAGTGTTTTAGCCCCTTTGATTGTCGGTTTTTGCTTGTTTGTTATTGTATTAAAAATCATTTTCAGCATAAATATTTTTGAAACTGGGGGCTCAGGTGGTAGCAATAGTTCAGGTGGCTTTTTCGATGATGGTGGAGGTGGCTGCGAATAACCAGCACCTCACAAGTTAATAATGGGCGGGACGTTTAAAGTTTAGCTGGCGCTCATTCTTCGCTAATTTTAGTTAAGCTTAATACGCCTCATATTGAGGCGTTACTATGCCTGCCCATCGACCATCTGGATATTGGCAAGCTCACAATGGCAATCGGCTAAAGCCGAAGTCAACGCGAGGTTTAGCTCGTTGGTTACGGCTAAATATTGATCGTAATCAGTCGTGCTAACATACGCTAAAATATCAAGTTGTAGCCCTTGCAAACTAAAGCCTTTAAACACCACGCGAAGTGGCTCGTCGGCGATTTCTGGGTGCGCTATTAGTAAGTTTTTGATTTGACTCAGTAGCTGTTCAATTTGCTGCGCAGAAGCAGATGGCTTGAGGATAATTTCAGGGCGATAGGCTATCTTTTCTCGCTCAGAAATATTTTCGAGTTGTAAGTCGACAAATTGAGCATTGGCAATATGGATAACTGTGCGATCTAGGGTGCGAATCCTTGTCGCGCGCAAACCGATTTCTTCAACCACACCAAAAACATTGCCAAACCGACAAACGTGACCAACTTTAACAGGCGCTGAGGTATATAAGGTAATTGCGCCGATAATATTCTCAACCGTTTTTTGCGCGGCAAGCGCGATAGCTAAACCACCAATACCTAAACCGGCCAGTAAAGTGGTAGCGCTAAACCCTAAATTTTCAAACCAAAGCAATAAACCGGTGATCACAACTATTATTTTCGCGACCGTACTTGCCGGTCTTAACAAATAAATCGCTAGCGGTTTATCTTGCGCTAAAAATCGCGCCTTAAGTTTTATATTGAATAAATCAATCAAACGCACAAATAACCAAATCCAAGCAAAAACGAGTAAGGTTGCTCCGTCCATGATCGCTTGTACGGCTATTGTGATGTTTGATTGGGCAACAAATAAACGCGATAGCTCAATCGTTAATAATATGGTCACTGGACCACGTAAAAAACGATAAAACTCTTGATGGGTATTAGGTCGCACCCGTGAAATCCCTTTGCTTACCAACCAAGTGATCAGCAGAGAAACAAAATAGTAAAAAATTAACGCCGCTGAAAAATATAACCATTGCCATAGCTCAACACCCAGAAAATCATAGTTTGGTGTGTGTTCAGAAAGCCACTCACCAAATTCAGAATAGGCATATTGTTGGCTCAAATACGGGATTTTATCGACAGTAGCATTCGAGATTTTCCAAATTCTCGCTTTATCTGACGCTCTTGGAATGCGTTGCAAGTACAGGCGAACATCACCAGAAGGGGTAGCGATAGTGCCAAACAGCTCCCGATAGGACGGCAAGCCATCTTGTAAATTACCCAACGGCTCTTCACTTATTGCCGTTGTGTCAATCCAGATCGTTCGACGCAGCACCACGTGAAACATTTTAGCGAGTTCTTCAGGCGCTATTGCTTTGGTGTCGGGCGATAAATTGCGAAAGTCCATATAATGAGTCGCCAACTCATAGTCATATTGCTGCAACGCAGATAAAAAGCCACTCAACGAGCTTTGTGGTTGACCGCGTTGATAGTCATCAAGCACAACGTCATCCGCTTGTGTCGCACTATCTTGTGATATTGTTGTCTCAGGTTTATTTAATAGCTCTTTGAGTGAGACATCTGATTGTTCCTTTGCTATGAGTACAAAGGAACTGCAAAAAAGCGAAAAAAAGATGACCCAACGACTGATCGATAACATAAATTAACTTTCTAAATTAATGGCTTATTTCAATCCTAGCAGAGATTTTTTTCGATGACTGCAAAAACATGACGACCACGGCGCATTCACAGGTCAAACTAACACTTTGTCATTAGTTTTGGCATAATACCGCACAGACTTCCCCCAGATGATGCAGAATATGACAGCAGCTATCAACCAACAACTTATCGATAATATTTCAATTATTTTAAAAAAGTCACTCACCGCAGATGCCACGTTAGCAGATTTACGCGAACAGAAAAAAGCCGGTTTTAGTGCCATATTTACCGAAGATGCTGGCTTTAACGCCAAGGCCGATACCTTTCAGCCGTATGTTGAAGAAGTAGCGGATGACTTATTAAAGTGGCAACAAAGCCAAGATCAACAATTGCTGATTTCACTGGTGAAAAAAATTGAGCAACTGTTTCAAGTATTGGCCAATTTTGAAGAGAGTTATAGCGCGAACTAGTTATGGCTTTATTAAGCGCCTGAAAAACAACCACAAAAAAAGCTGTGTTTAACACAGCTTTTTTTATGAATCGCGTAACGTTCGAACTACTTAACGATTACATCTGAAAACTCATCGTAGAACCACTTGTCTAACATTGCTTTTTCATAACTGTAACTTTGATTGCGGTAGCGAGTAGTTGCAGCTTGCGAATCCATAAAGTTCATATCTTTAATTTTTACTTCTTCACTTGCTTTGACGATTTCACCTGAAGCGTCGGTTAATTGATAACTAAATGCCATACTTGGAATAAATACTCGATCAACCACTCGAATAAGTTGCGTGCGACGCAACTGAACTTCACCCGCTAAATTGACATCAGTGATATCCATTTTTAAGGTATAACCTTCAGGTAAATTACCAGCCATTTTAGTAATGTGCTTCTC
Organism: Thalassotalea sp. LPB0316; assembly: GCF_014898095.1. Classification (NCBI taxonomy): domain Bacteria; kingdom Pseudomonadati; phylum Pseudomonadota; class Gammaproteobacteria; order Alteromonadales; family Colwelliaceae; genus Thalassotalea; species Thalassotalea sp. LPB0316. The sequence goes on along the minus strand of NZ_CP062946.1, from coordinate 1,161,525 downwards.
TAAGCTCGTCGTTGTACGCTTGATAAAGCCACCTTTGGTTTCATTGGCAGGACGCATATCGGTGTATTTATCTGGCTCGGTCCACGTAACCTCTGCAGTACCAGCGAATACAACGCCTGACGCTGCTATTGCAACAGTTGCTAATAAAGTTGTGATTAATTTTTTCATTTCATTCACCTCGTTAACCTACTACACATTAAAACAGAATTTGGCAGAAAATCTGTATTCAAATGTAAATGCTAGGTTTCAAATTGCATTAATACTTTGTTAATAACTGCCTTTAATCGCTCTGCTCGATAAGCCTTGCTCGCATCTTCTTTAGCAAAGCCTTGAGCTGCACCGCGCCAAAAACGCTGGCCACTGCTAGCGTCGTCAATCGCAATTAGCAGGCTTGCCTTGTTAAGCGCTTCATTGTTAGAGAGACCGGGGGTCAAGCCAAAATGTTCACTAATTGATTCGTCAGACAAATCTTTTGCCAACGCAACGGCAAATTTGACAACAAAATCAGGCGATTGTTCAGCCGAAACTAAAATAAACCCGCGCTCGCGTAACGCCTGTTCAAGATATAAGCTGGTCGCCTGATAAAGCGCTTGCTGCTGCGCTTGGCTGACAAGCTCACTAGTGACAAACCTAGGCTCAATGGCAAAACGCGCACCACTGGGATAATAAAACGGCGCATCTTTTACGCTCGAAATAGCCAATTGGTTTGCCTGAGTCTGCTGCACCACATCCGTCGTTTGGCTGCAACCAACGACCAACATTACCATTACGCCTGTAATCATTGCTTTGTAGTGCATCCTGCTATCCCTAATAAATTGAGTTATCATGACATTTGACAAAAAATACCACGGGCATTTCTTTTAACTTTGTTATCGAAGTGTAAAAGAGTGTAACCCAAAACACCATGGATAATAACAAAACAAAATAAACCAATAGCTTGCACGTTCAACAGAATGTTTTTTGCGGTTAATACGCTAGGAAAATAAACCAATAGCACTACAATAATAAGCGCCATCTATTTTTTGGGAGCAAACCAATGACAAACCCTTTGGTCGCACTAACACTTTTGGGTGCGATTCTTTTTACCGCGCAAACCAACGCTGCGGATACATTTCAAGCAACGGATATTTTTAATTTAGAGTACGCAAGCGATCCTCAATTATCGCCTGACGGCGCAAAAGTTGTCTATGTTCGCAACTCCAACGACATCATGACCGACAACAAAAACCGTAATTTGTGGTTAATTGATGCTAAGTCACAGTCACAGTTACCACTGTTTTCAGACGACAAACAATATTCACAGCCTCGTTGGTCACCAGATGGCACGAAGTTGGCGTTTGTCAGTAACCTATCTGGTAGTTGGCAAATTCACGTTCACTATCTAAGCGAAAACAAAACGGCATTAGTTAGCCAATTACAAGGTGGTATTTCGAGCTTAACTTGGTCGCCAGATGGTAAATGGTTGGCGTTTAGTCAACGGGTCAAGGATAAAGCGACTAAATTAGCGAGCATGCCAGCTAAACCTAAAGGGGCAAAGTGGGCCGAGCCAGTTATTGTTATCGACAAAGCATACTACCAACGCGACGGCCAAGGTTTAGTAAAACCTGGCTATGATCATATTTTTGTGATTCCAAGTGAAGGCGGCACACCGCGTCAATTAACGAGTGGCAATTATCATCATCGCGGCAAGCTTGCATGGCATACTTCAGGCCAAGAAATTATCTTCTCGGCAAATCGCGTTGACGACTGGGAATATCAAACTCTCGAAAGTAATTTATTCTCGGTCAATGTTAAAACGGGTGACATAAGCCAACTGACCGATGCACCGGGCCGAGAGTACAACCCAACTTTTTCAGCCGATGGTAAAAAGCTCGCCTATTTAAAAACCTCAAACGCGTTAAATCCTTACCGCAATGCTAAATTACACATCATGCAGTGGTCGTCGAAAGAGGTAACAGAACTGGCTAAAGATTTTGATCGCTCAGTCACTAATCCACAGTGGATTTCAAAAAACAGTTTAGCCTTTAGTTATGATGATTTTGGCAAGCGTAAAGTTGCGACAATCAACCACAAAGGCAAAATAAAAGACTTAGCCGATTCACTTTCTGGCACTACATTAGGTCGTCCGTATATCAGTGGTTCATTTAGTGCCAACGAATCTGGCAAAATTGCTTTTACCCATGGTAGTTCGGAGCGCCCAGCTGATATAGCGTTCGTTAACACCAAAGCAAAAGTAACCCAGCTAACCGCACTCAATGAAGACTTACTTGCTCACAAGCAGCTTGGTAAAGTTCATGAAATTAACTATAAATCTTCATTTGATGGTGAGCCTATACAAGGCTGGTACATCACACCACCCGATTTTGATCCAAGCAAAAAATATCCGCTAATATTAGAAATTCACGGTGGTCCTCACTTAGCTTATGGCCCGCACTTTAGCGCTGAATTACAGCGATTTGCCGCGCAAGGTTACGTGGTGTTTTACGACAACCACCGCGGTAGTAGCTCTTACGGTGAGCGCTTTGCCATGTTATTAAAATATAAGTACAGTTCAAAAGAAGATTTTGCCGATCACAACTCAGGCGTTGATGCCATGGTTGATTTAGGTTTTATCGACGAGCAGAACTTATTTATCGCTGGTGGCAGCGCCGGTGGTATTGCTACTGCATACGCGATTGGTTTAACCGACCGTTTCGCCGCAGCTGCAGTAGTAAAACCTGTGATTAACTGGTTGAGCAAGGTATTAACGGCCGATAGTGGTTTAGGCCAAATACCAACACAATTCCCAGGCATGCCATGGGAACACGTGGAGCACTACTGGCAACGCTCACCTATGTCTTTAGTGGGCAATGTCACAACCCCGACATTACTGATGACAGGTGAAGAAGATTTACGTACGCCAATGGCGCAGACTGAACAGTTTTATCAGGCGTTAAAGCTACGCAAAGTTGATACAGTTTTAGTTAAGGTACCGGGTGCACCACATGGCATTGCAGGCAAGCCATCACGCATGATAGCGAAAATAGAAAATACACTCGCTTGGTTTGAAAAATATAAAACACAAGAGTGATGATTAATACCATATAGGGGCTAAGGGCGAGCAATCGCCCTTTCTATTTTTTGATTCATTGACTATTTTTAATGATATGGTCAATACACAAACACACTCCTGATGCGCTCTGTCTTTTTTATTTTGATTTTAAGCGCTTTTACATGGCAAACATTTGCGGTTGAAAAACCCGAGCAAATGTTGATCAGCTATATTTCACACCCTGATGCAGAAACTTATAAACCACTCATCATAAAAACCTATAACGATATTGGTATTGACGTTGAGTTCATCAATATGACCTCGGAGCGAGGTCTTTTGTCAGTGAGTTCAGGGTTAATCGATGGTGATTTAATTCGCGTTGATAAATCGGTTCAAGAAATTGAAGGAGTGATATTAGTAAAGCCCAAATTAACTAAAGCTGATATGTATTTAATATGCGCGCCAAATGTGCCCTGTGACAAGCGTGTGCTACATACTAGCCCTGATATCTTTGCCTCGAAACGCACAGCGCATTTATTGAAGTCGTATCTACCGACCGACTTTTCTGGTCAAGTTATTGAAATAGAACACTTAGCTTTAATTCCAGAACTCATCAAAAGAAAACGTGGTAGCTACGGTATTTATTACAAACCGAGTAATCAATTAGCGCCAGAAATTGCGCTTAATTTTCAAAGCTACCTAATTGACCAGTTCAATGCCTATCACATTATTGGTGAACGACATGCCGCGTTACTACCCGAGCTAGAACTAGCGCTCAGTCAAAATTTACAACGACTCTCGGATGCTCAATCAAATAGATAACTATTCGCGAGTATCGTAAGTGCTAACGGCTATAATGTTCAAAGGTGACCTTTCGTAGCCTTTATATGTATTTAGATATCCTTTGAATAAAAAAAGGGAGCTCATTGAGCTCCCAGATTTAATCAACTTTTTAAGTGTTGGGTTACATCATGCCGCCCATGCCACCCATGCCGCCCATGCCGCCCATATCAGGCATTGCTGGTGCATCTTTAGCAGGTAAATCAGTAACCATTGCTTCAGTTGTTAGCATTAAACCTGCAACTGACGCTGCAAATTGTAATGCACTGCGCGTTACTTTCGCTGGGTCTAGAATACCCATTTCTAACATGTCGCCGTATGTGCCGTTACCTGCGTTGTAACCAAAGTTACCTTCGCCGTTGCGTACTTCATTTAATACAACTGATGCTTCGTCGCCACAGTTTGAGACGATTTGACGAAGTGGTGATTCCATCGCACGAAGTGCTACGTTGATACCGTGATTTTGATCTTCGTTGTCGCCTTTAAGGTCTTTGATCATGTCAGCAACGCGAACTAGTGCAACACCACCACCGGCAACTACACCTTCTTCAACCGCTGCGCGAGTTGCGTGTAATGCGTCGTCTACGCGATCTTTCTTCTCTTTCATTTCAACTTCAGTTGCTGCGCCAACTTTAATTACCGCAACACCGCCAGCTAATTTAGCTAAGCGCTCTTGAAGTTTTTCTTTGTCGTAGTCAGAAGTAGATTCTTCAATTTGACCGCGAATTTGCGCAACACGTGCTTGAATGTCAGCTTCTTCACCGATACCGTCGATAATCGTTGTGTTGTCTTTAGAAATGACTACGCGTTTTGCTTGACCTAAGTCTTCTAACGTTGCTTTTTCTAATTCCATACCGATTTCTTCAGAAATTACCGTACCGGCTGTTAATGTTGCGATGTCTTGTAACATTGCTTTACGACGGTCACCAAAACCAGGCGCTTTAACGGCAGCAACTTTAACGATGCCGCGCATGTTGTTAACAACCAATGTTGCTAAGGCTTCACCTTCAACATCTTCTGCAATGATTAATAATGGCTTACCGGCTTTTGCAACACCTTCTAATGTGGTGAGTAATTCACGGATATTAGATACTTTCTTATCCACTAATAAGATGAATGGATTTTCCAACTCAACCGTACCGTTTTCTTGGTTGGTCATGAAGTATGGCGATAAGTAACCGCGGTCAAACTGCATACCTTCAACAACGTCTAATTCGTTTTCTAACGACTGACCTTCTTCAACGGTAATAACACCTTCAGTACCTACGCGATCCATTGCAGTTGCAATGATTTCACCGACTGATGAATCTGAGTTTGCTGAAATTGTGCCTACTTGCTCAATCGCTTTATTGTCAGCACATGGCGTAGAGATGTTTTTTAACTGTTCAACCGCCGCCGCAACAGCTTTGTCGATACCGCGCTTAAGATCCATTGGATTCATACCCGCGGCAATTGATTTTAAGCCTTCGTTAACGATTGATTGTGCTAAAACAGTTGCCGTTGTTGTACCGTCACCGGCTTCATCGTTTGCTTTTGACGCCACTTCTTTAACCATTTGCGCGCCCATGTTTTCGAACTTGTCTTCTAATTCGATCTCTTTTGCAACACTAACACCGTCTTTAGTGATTGTTGGGCCACCGAATGACTTGTCTAAAACCACGTTACGGCCTTTAGGGCCTAATGTTACTTTTACTGCGTCAGCAAGAATGTTTACACCCGCTAACATTTTAGCGCGAGCGTCGTTACCAAATAGTACGTCTTTTGCCATTGTTCTAATTCCTTAAATTCTTTCTAATTTAGTGTCGAATCTCTAGTGTGAGATCCCCGCCTTCGCGAGGATGACGTTCTATACTTATGCTATTATTCTACAACTGCTAAGATGTCTGATTCAGAAAGGATCAGTACTTCTTCACCGTCGATTTTTTCAGTCTTCACGCCGTAGCCTTCGTTGAAGATCACTTGGTCACCAACTTTTACGTCTAACGCACGCACGTCACCGTTTTCTAAGATGCGACCGTTACCTACAGCAACTACTTCACCACGAGTAGATTTTTCAGCAGCACTACCAGTTAATACAATACCGCCAGCAGACTTTGACTCTACTTCTTTACGTTTGATAATTACGCGATCGTGTAATGGACGAATGCTCATTTAGTTCTCTCCGAGAATGGTTAGTGTTAAATAAAAAATTTGTTTGATTCATTTAATGTGGGCAAAAAAATACAATACAAGTCATGGCGCAAAAAAATTATTCTTTGCGCTCATATTCGCCTTCTATCGTTTGGCCTATTTGCGACGGTTTAGTTGAATTGCGTTGATTAAAGCTTTGCTCTTCAAAAGGGTCGTGCTCGTAGGTATTGCCCTGATGAAAGTGCGCATGAAAGCTTGATTGGCTGGTTGCCTGTACCTGAATTTGCTGTTGAACTTTACTAATTAAGCCTTTGCGAACACTTGGAATTAGCAATGATAAGCCAATCGCGTCGGTGACAAATCCCGGCGTCACTAGCACAATACCGGCAATTAACAGTAAAAAGCCGCTGATGATCTCTTCTGACGGCACTTCACCACGCGCCGATTTTTCCTGAACACTACGCAAGGTTGCAATACCTTGTTGTTTAACAAACTTTGCCCCAAGCCAAGCGGTTAAAATCACTATCGCGATGGTTGGCCAAGTACCAATAATACTGCCGACCTGAATTAACACACTTATTTCAATAATAGGAACAAGAACGAACAACAAAAATAAAATGGGAAACATAAAAACTCCTTTAACCTGAAACAAATATGAGGCTTTACAGGTCTATTTCAACCACTAGGCCAATTTATGAGCATAGTAAAAAGCCGTTAGCTGTGTAAAATACCTTTAAATTAAGGCAGATAGGCTAGCCAAAGGTTTAACGTAAAATGTATCAAATTGTATTGTGTACGTGCCCGTCACAGGAAGTAGCGAAAGAAGTGGCGCATAGGGTAGTGAACAAAAAGCTCGCGGCGTGCGTAAATATTATTCCGCAAATGACTTCGGTTTATATGTGGCAAGGTGAAGTTCACCAAGATATTGAGCAACAACTGATCATCAAAACCTTAGCGAGTAAAGTGAGCGATCTAACACAGGCTATTGAGCAGTTGCATCCTTACGATGTACCTGAGATCATTGCCATCAATATCGACACTGGCAATCACGCATATTTAAACTGGATTACTGAGTCTTTAAAGTAGCTGTATGAAAAATATTATTAAGATTTGGCTGTTAGCATTAACAGTTAGTTGTTCGAGTGCTGTGGCACAAAACCCTATTTTTGACACCTCTAATGTATCGCTTTTTAGCAACGATAATGAGTTTTTAAAAGTTGATGAAGCCTTTATTTTTGATTACTACCAAAAGGATAATCAATTAGAGATCACCTTTAATGTCAAAGACGGCTACTACCTTTATCGCCATCAATTCAAGTTCACGCCAACTAATAGCTCAATTTCACCCGTTAACCTACCCGAAGGTATTGAACACGAAGACGAATTTTTTGGGCTTCAGCAAATCTACCCTGATTCGCTCAAATTCAATATCAATATTGAAGAAGCAAAAGCGGGCGCAACACTACAGGTAAAATATCAAGGCTGTGCGAAAAAAGGCCTTTGCTACCCACCGGTAGTAAAAACGATTGAACTCGATCCGGTTGAACACTCGACCAAGGATGTTTTGGCTGCGCTGAGCTCAAACTCACCTAGCCAAGCAGAGCAAGAACCCACAGAAAAAGTTAATGCAGCGAAAAGCTCAGAGCAATTTGAATTATTAGATATGCTCAAAAACGAGAGTTTGCTGATCACCTTATTGGCATTTTTTACTGGTGGTTTGTTGTTGTCATTCACCCCTTGTGTGTTCCCAATGTATCCTATTCTAACGGGGATTATTGTTGGCCAAGGTGAAGGGTTATCAACCAAACGCGCTTTTAGTTTGTCATTTTTCTATGTTCAAGGCATGGCGTTAACTTACACCGCTTTAGGTGTTGTTGTTGCGCTTGCCGGTGCGCAATTTCAAGCGATGTTCCAGCATCCCGTTGTTTTAATAGTGCTAAGCGTATTGTTTATTTTCCTCGCACTGTCGATGTTTGGGTTGTTCAACTTATCTCTGCCATCAAGTTGGCAAAATAAACTCAATGAAATGAGTAACAAGCAAAAAGGGGGCTCGTATACCGGTGTATTTGCCATGGGTGCAATCTCTGGCCTAGTTGCTTCACCATGCACAACGGCGCCACTAACCGGCGCATTAATCTTTATCGCCGAAAGTGGTGACATTATTACCGGCGCAAGTGCACTATATGCCCTGAGCTTAGGCATGGGCTTACCCTTACTCGTTTTAGGTAGCTCAGGCGGTAAGATTCTGCCAAAAGCGGGTAACTGGATGAATGTCATTAAAAATATCTTCGGCTTGTTACTACTAGCTGTCCCCATTTTCTTATTGGAGCGATTCCTTCCTGCGCAAATCAGCGAAGCGTTATGGGCGTTATTACTGTTAGCTAGTGCAACTTATTTTTATGTTGCCAATTCACAAACGCAAAAGACCTTTGGTTACGGCGTACGCAGTCTGGTGATTTTCTTGATGCTGTTCTTTGGCGCAACCAAGCTCTATCATATTATTTCGCCAAGCCCGCAAGTACCTCATAGCCAAGGGCAAGTTGAGCATAAAGCTTTTATCTTTGTTAACAACTTAGCCGAGTTAAACGAGGAAATCGCCAAGGCCAATAGCCAAGGGCAAACCGTGATGCTCGATTTGTACGCCGACTGGTGTATTGCCTGTAAAGAATTTGAAGAGTACACCTTTCCGAAAGCTAATGTGCAACAAGCGTTGGCAAATACTGTGTTAATTCAAATTGATTTAACCGATACCGGCAGTGACGCAAGTATTGAGCTTATGGAGCATTTCGACGTATTCGGCTTGCCATCAATTTTGTTCTTTGATTTACAAGGCAATGAATTGAGCAAACAAAGAGTAACCGGCTTTATGGGCGCTGATGAATTTACCGCGCACTTGAAAACGTTTTTGTAATAACTTTTTAGCCAGTTTACGTGCTACTGACTAACACCTCGTCATCCCGGCATGTTGTTAGCCGGGATCTCTTGTATCGATTTGAGACTCCGGCCTTCGCCGGAGTGACGAAAAAGATGGCTTCACCGAAGTGACGAAAAAAGATGGCCTCGCCGGAGTGACGAAAAAAGATGGCCTCGCCGGAGTGACGAAAGTAATTCTATACCTGCCAGTCGATCGGCGTTAACCCTAAATCAACTAGGCATTGATTAGCTTTCGAAAAATGGCGACAACCAAAAAAACCGCGATAAGCGGAAAGTGGTGAAGGATGTGGCCCTTCAATAACGACATGCTTTTCTCGATTAATTTTTTTACCTTTCTTTTTCGCATGCGCCCCCCACAAAATAAAGATCATAGGTTGTTCACGATCATTGAGTTGTTCAACCACTTTATCGGTAAAGGTCTCCCAACCTAAATCTTTATGCGAGTGCGCCTGCCCCTGCTCAACACTAAGCACGGTATTAAGCAATAGTACGCCTTGTTTCGCCCAATCGGTTAAGTCACCGTGCTCAGGAATTTCAAAGCCTTCAATATCTGTCGCCAACTCTTTATACATATTGACTAACGAAGGGGGAATTTTTACGTCCTTTTGTACGGAAAAACTCAAGCCATGTGCTTGCCCCTCACCGTGATACGGATCTTGGCCAATGATCACCACTTTCACCGCTTGATACGGCGTTAAGTTAAAGGCGTTAAACAAATCGCTATCACTGGGGTAAATCTTAACGCCCTGAGCGCGTCGGTGTGCAATATAAGTTAATGTATCGGCAAGATAAGGCTGTTGTTTCTCGTTATCAATAAATGACTGCCAGTTGTTCATCGAAGATCATAATCCTAGGAGTTATAGCCGCGATTTTATCACATCGTTTTACTTTAGCTCTAGTAACCAATTGAGCATAAAAATGTGAGTTTACATTGCAAAATTTTGGCTTGAACAAAAACGGTGTCATAATGTAGAAAAACACGCGCAAACTTTTCACATATAAGGACTTTCATGGAACGCTTATCTACGCTTGTTGCCCCAGGTGTTGCAACGCAAAAAGACGTTAAAACTTTACTTGATTACGCCAAAGCGAATAACTTTGCTTACCCTGCAGTTAACGTGATTGGTAGCCACTCAATCAATGCGACATTAGCTGCCGCAAAAGAAGTTAACTCACCGATTATTATTCAGTTATCTCATGGTGGCGCGAGCTTTTTTCTAGGTAAGAGTGTTGGCTTATCGGGCAACGATGCTGCAGTTGCGGGTGCGATTGCCGCAGCTCACTATGTCCATCAAGTTGCCAAGTATTACGGTATACCGGTGATTTTACACACCGATCATGCGGCGCGTGAATTACTGCCTTGGATCGACGGCATGCTAGAAGCTAGTGAAGCTCATTTTAAGGCAACAGGTAAGCCGCTATTTAGCTCGCACATGATTGACTTATCGGTTGAGCCTTTACAAGAGAACGTCGAAACTTGTCGCGACTACCTCGCGCGTATGACTAAAATGGGCATGACCTTAGAAATCGAACTCGGTTGCACTGGCGGTGAAGAAGACGGCGTGGATAATTCACACCTTGATAGCAGTGCGCTATACACGCAACCTGAAGATGTTGCTTACGCTTATGAAGTACTTAACGCAGTATCAGAAGACTTCACCATTGCCGCGTCATTTGGTAATGTCCACGGTGTTTATAAGCCGGGCAATGTTAAATTGACCCCAATGATCTTGCACAACTCACAACACTATGTGGAAGAGAAATTTGGCTTAGCTAAAAAGCCATTAAACTTTGTCTTTCACGGCGGTTCTGGCTCCGAGTTATCAGATATTCGCGATGCTATTGATTACGGCGTGATAAAAATGAATATCGACACCGACACCCAATGGGCAACCTGGGAAGGCGTGAAAAACTATTACGATGACAACCAAGGTTACTTACAAGGCCAAATTGGTAACCCTGATGGTGATGATAAACCAAACAAAAAATACTACGATCCGCGCGCTTGGTTAAAACATGCTGAGCAGAGTATGACAAAGCGCTTAGTCACCTGTTTTGATGATTTGAATTGTTTAAATAGATATTAATACCAAGTGAATTAAATATTTGCTCACTCAGCGAGATTTAAAAGGCTTTTAGACAAGGCTTTGAATGCCGATAATGGTTATTCCCTTATCAAAATCAGTAACGAAGTATAAAAGTCTTTTAAACTCGCCCTTGGGAGCTCGTCAGAAAAGTGATAATTTCACAAATTTACTTGATGTAGATTGACTACACCTGCATAAATTTCTTTTATTCTAACTTCCCTGACGTAGCTCTGAGTCGGTCAAATATTTATTTCAATTGGTATAAAAAACTATGGTTAAAACAAAGGCTGATATGTCATCCATATCAGCCTTTTTTATTGCAGATCGAGAAAGAGTAAGTTCAAAGGTTTGCTATCATATAGCCGTTAATTGCTCTAACTTAACCGCCGGATAAGTTCTACTGGTAGACATCGGCATTATTCCAAATGCCATGGCGAAATTGCTCCTGAATATAGTCAACAATTTCATCTTCCGGCACGGGCTTTGAAAAATAATAACCTTGAAAATAGTCACAGCCATTCTCTGCTAAGCTGCGCATTTGCGCACTCGTTTCAACACCTTCGGCGACCACTTTTAAGTCCAAGCTTTTAACCATCGCAATAGTCGACATGATAATTTGATAATCGGCATTATTTTCTAACATACCAAAAACAAAACTCTTATCGATTTTTATAATATCGACAGGCATGCGCTTCAAGTAGGCAAGTGACGAATAACCCGTACCAAAGTCATCGATGGCAAAACTAAAACCAGACTCACGTAGTGTCACCATTACGGCTATCGCATTATCAATATCTTCAACCAGCGTTTGCTCGGTGAGTTCCAGTTCAAAATGCTTAGCATCCAGTTCATAGGCTTCTAATAGATTAGTAAGAAATGACACTAAATTAGGATCTAAGAACTGATTTGCCGATAAATTAATCGCTACTCTAATATCTTCATAGCCCAACTTAATAAAGTTGCGGACTAATTCAAAGCAGCGTCTTACCACCCAGTAACCAAGCTCGACCATTTGTTCCGAGTTTTCTAATACGGGAATGAAGTCATCAGGCGAGATCATACCGCGCTCTGGGTGTTTCCAACGCAACAGTGCTTCAAAGCCAATAAATCGGTTAGTGTTTGCTTCAATTTGTGGCTGTAGGGCCAAACTAAATTGATGCTCTAACAAAGCCGTTCGCACATCGTTTTCCATCATCACTCGGTGTGCAACACGTTGATACATAGCAGGGTCGTAGGCAAAACATTGATCGCCACCATTCATCTTCGCTTCATACATGGCGATATCGGCACTAGAAATTAAATCATCAGCGGTGGCTTCGTGGTCGGTACAGTAAACCAAACCCAAACTCGTCGACACATAAAAGAGGTTTTCATCTAACTTAATAGCTGATTTAAACTGCTTGAGAAACTCTTGAGCGAGGGTCATCCCTTCTTCTTGGCTGTTTAATTGGCTTAGAATAATGACAAACTCGTCACCACCGAATCGGCAAACTACATCAATGCTACGAGCACACGCATTAAGCCGTTTAGCTGCCTCCACCAATAGTTTGTCACCTTCACTGTGACCATAACTATCATTGACCTTTTTAAAGTCGTCTAAATCCAAGAACAATAGCGCAAAGCCTTGATCACTGTATCTCAATTTAGCGAGGCTTTTCTTTAATTCAAAATTCAGCATATTGCGATTTGGCAAGCCAGTAAGTAAATCGTACATCGCAATATTTTCTAGTTCGTTAGTTTTCAGGGTCACTTTTAAATTAAGCTTTTCAAGTTGATAACTTAGCATAGTGGCCGATTCAATCACGGTGTCGAGCTCATCACTAAACCAGTTATTGCGCTTAAATTCTGCTTTGCGAAATTCTGTGAATTGCTTTTTAGCAAGTAACGGCAGGTAACTAGCTAAGGTCACTAGACGCTCAGTAAATGTTCGTGAAATCATGTATACCACGATGCTCACAACGATAAAGAATGCAATAACCGCGGCGAGGAATTGATTGCGGTAAAGCTCACTTTCGGTGGTGTATTGGCTTAAGTCCTCGATTAAAATAAGGCTATAAAAGCCTTTTTCATTTGACGTTAGAGACAGAAAATTAATCAAATAGAAACGTTCTTGGAAGGAAAAATTAAGGCCTTGAGTCATTGTACTATCAATACTCGAAGGGTCGAGGTTTAAGGTCTTCACATAGTCGACTATCGGCTGGTTAGACGTTAACAGTACCTCGGCATCGTTCAAAGAACCATGGTGAGGGATCCGTAAAACCGAAACCTCACTGCCAAGCAGTTGATTAAACGCTAACAGCGTATCACTCATGTTAGCCTTGATAACAATCGATGCCACTTCGCCATGCTGATTCATAATCGGCAAGCCAACTGTTTGAAAGCATTGTCGATCACACAAAATTTTCGAAACGGGTTCTTGCTTTAATTGAACCTGTTGACTGATTTGTAAAATATCGCTTGCTATTGGTGAGGTCTTAAAGCTAATTTGATCATCTTGAACAAGCCAAATGTCCTCGATATCTAAATGCAGTTGAATTTGCTCAAAATGTAGCTGCAAGGTTTGACCTAATTCATGAAAGTTTTGATATTGACTGGATAAACTTGGATCACTAAACCACTCAACTAACATTTGTAGCTTTTGAACAAGTTGCAACGACTGCATATCGAAAAAGTTTCGCCCTTGTTCTAACGCCTCTTCTTGGTGTTGAGCGTAATCGGATTCAAGCTTGACAAATGAGAGCCATGAGTAAAACAAACTAATACACAGCAAAGTGCCAACTAATACTGAAATTAGTTTAAAAGAAACACTGACATAAAACTTTTTCATCTTAGAACCAATACATTAATTGCAATGCCCAAACCTGCCAGTTCTTTTTGTTGTTATTTACAGGATCTGGAAAAATTATTGGGGTTAAGCGCGCTGTACCTTGTACCCAATGATTTTCCAATTGCAGACGTAAATTAGGCATAAAATCATAACTTACACCCAACGTTGTAGTATGTTGAAAAGCGAAATAATGAGGGACTAAACCACCACTACCCGCTTCAAGATCATCGCCATTGCGATCATCTTTATTGCCGTAAAAGCGTTCAACGCGACCTAACAATGTTAGTTCATCAGTCAATTGATACCTCGCCTGTCCATAGATACCTTGACTAAACCTATCAAGTAACGAGCCGGCGAAATATAAATCTTCTAGCCGAAATCGCTCTTGCATGATCTCACCACTAAATTGCCAACGTTCACCTTCGTAATTAACGTTTGCAGTATAGCGTTGCAAAATCAGCTTGCCGTCGCTAAAAACATCTTGCTCGCCCGCGTGATAGTTAAATTCACCCGTTAAAAAGCCCATGCCAAAACGCCACGGCGAAACACCATAAGGCTGCCAATATACACTCGATTGCAAATCAAACTCGTGATCTAAATCACCATTTGCTTGATCGCCTAGCATAATACGACGCTGTTTACTTGAAATTTCAGAGCGACTCGATGATAAATTAAAGTCGATACTTCCGTAATACTGGGAGTCGTGTTTATGATTGATATAAGCGCCCGCGCCGCCGACACTTAAGTCACGCGTGGCATCGAAATACATACCTTGAGGAAGCAAAATGGAAGGCCTAGCCATAGGAACATCTCGGACACTAGAATAGAGGTAGGTATAGTTTTTAATTTGCCCGATATAAATATTGGTATTGTCGTTTTCATCGCTATAGGCGTGCCAGTCTAACATCAAATAATCAACACGAGCACCTTCGTTATAGCGATTACCACCATTGATGTATACACCTTGTGCAGCTAATCTTAAGCGCTGCGAAATTTGGTATGAAAAGTTGAGCCCTACTTCAGTCAATTCAGGTGAAATATCGCCATCATCATTAATATAGGTTGAGTCTTCTGCTTGAATTAGCCCTTGAGAAACAAAGCCATGCCACTGAAGGTCATCGGCGGCGACACTGGAAACTGACCACATCAAACTCGCCCCAATAGCGAATAATTTGCCTAATACTTTCACCATTACTGTGCCTCCTTTGCAATTATATTTAGCCCATCAATCTCTGCGTTGTCATCGATATAACCTATCGAACCGGGTGTTTTTCGAACGGCTTCTATCAACTCCTCGACCGAATTCACCTTTATCGGTGGTTTAGCAAGGCCAGAGAAGGTTAACTTTATCCACATTTTATCGAGTTGATAGGGAAATATTTTCAACTCTGTTTTAGTGAACTCTTGGTGAACAGGATGTGAGCTAGGTAACGTGAACACAACAATAGTCTGGCCATTGGGCCAAGTTGTTTGTCTCATTGTGTAAATACGTCGCAATTGAGCGGTTGACAGTTGCTTGGTCTCAATCGACGCGTGGGAAATGATATGAATTGCTGATACTCGAGTAGAAAACACCAACCCAATTAGCAACATAAAAAGGCTAAAATATTTAATCGTTAGTCCCTTACTTTTCATAGCGCTTATGCACCGCTTCCTATAAGGCCTCAAATTCAGTAAGTTGCTGATATTATAGCCACTTACCGCTTGTAATAATTAGCGTTAAGTGTAGCTGATTTAAAAAAAAATGCTCGCTTTTCTTACATCAACGTCATCAGACCAGTATTTTACTGCTAATTTCTGCGAAAACACTATAATGTGTAGCTAAAATTACAGAATAACAAAAATTAACAACAGAGAAACTGTAAACCCATTAAGATCTATGCAATGATGGATTTACCTTCAACTTGATGAAAAATAGCTAACGATGAATGCAAAATCAAAGATTTTAGTGATAAACGGGCCAAACCTAAACATGCTAGGTAAACGCGAACCGACAATATACGGTGCATTATCACTAACTGACATTATCGAACAATTAACAGACAAAGCTCAGGCGATGAATGTGTCACTTAGCCATGTTCAGTCGAACGCTGAGCATGTCTTAATCGATGCAATCCACAACAGTTTCAACCAAGTTGACTTTATTATTATTAATCCTGCTGCCTTAACTCATACCAGTGTTGCGTTGCGTGATGCTTTACTTTCGGTTGATATTCCGTTTGTTGAAGTTCACCTGTCTAACGTGCACGCCCGTGAATCGTTTAGGCATCAATCATATTTATCTGACGTTGCTCAGGGTGTTATTTGTGGTCTTGGTCATCAGGGCTACGAATTTGCATTAACCTATGCAGTAAACTTCCTAACAACGCAGAAAACCAAACAAAACTAACAAAGGTGTTCCAATGGATATTCGTAAAATTAAGAAATTAATCGAGCTGGTTGAAGAATCAGGCATTAGCGAAATTGAAATTTCAGAAGGTGAAGAATCAATTCGCATCAATAAAGGCGGCATTGCAATGGCACAACCTGTTATGCAAGCTGCACCAGTTATGCAGGCTCCAGCGGCTGCACCTGCAGCATCGGCAGCACCGGCACCAGAAGCGGCAAGCGCTCCTGCGGCACCAACCGGTCACATTGTTCGTTCTCCTATGGTTGGTACTTTCTACTCAGCAGCATCTCCTGATGCAGCACCATTTGTTGAAGTTGGCCAACACGTCAACGCTGGCGACACGTTATGTATCGTTGAAGCAATGAAAATGATGAACCAAATCGAAGCAGATAAGTCTGGTGTTATCAAAGAAATTTTAGCGAAAAACGAAGACGCTATTGAATTCGATCAACCGCTATTCGTCATTGAATAAGCCCAACACTGAGGGTAATTCCATGTTAGAAAAAGTTGTTATTGCCAATCGCGGTGAAATTGCACTTCGCATTTTACGCGCGTGTAAAGAGCTTGGCATAAAAACAGTAGCGGTACACTCAACAGCCGACCGCAACTTAAAACACGTGTTGTTAGCAGATGAAACCATCTGTATTGGTAAAGCACCAGCAACAGAAAGCTACTTAGATATTCCAAGTATTATCACGGCAGCTGAAGTGACTAATGCGACCGCCATTCACCCTGGTTACGGCTTTCTTGCAGAAAACGCTGATTTTGCTGAGCAAGTAGAACAATCAGGCTTTACATTTATTGGCCCGAAAGCGGAAAGCATTCGCATTATGGGTGATAAAGTGGCCGCTATTCGCGCGATGAAACAAGCGGGCGTACCTTGTGTGCCAGGTTCTGATGGGCCATTAACTGATGATGCTGAGCTAAACTTAGCCCATGGTAAGCGCATTGGCTACCCTGTGATCATTAAAGCCTCAGGTGGTGGCGGTGGTCGCGGTATGCGCGTAGTTCGTCAAGAAAGTGAGCTACTCGAAGCAATCCAATTAACTAAGTCAGAAGCGCGTGCTGCATTCAACAATGACATGGTTTATATGGAGAAATTCCTAGAAAACCCACGTCACGTTGAAATTCAAGTGATCGCAGACGGCCAAGGTGGTGCGATTCACTTAGGTGAACGTGACTGCTCAATGCAACGTCGTCACCAAAAAGTGGTTGAAGAAGCACCAGCACCGGGTATTACACCGGAAATGCGCAAGCAAATTGGTGAGCGTTGTTGCCGAGCGTGTCTTGAAATCGATTACCGCGGTGCTGGTACGTTCGAATTCTTGTATGAAAACGGCGAGTTTTACTTCATTGAAATGAACACCCGTATTCAGGTTGAACACCCAGTAACCGAGATGATCACTGGTGTTGATTTGATCAAAGAGCAACTGCGCGTAGCTGCTGGTCAACCGTTATCTTACACCCAAGATGACATTAAGATTTCTGGTCACGCGATTGAATGTCGTATCAATGCCGAAGATCCACGTACTTTTATCCCTTCGCCGGGTAAAATCACCCGTTTCCACCCTGCAGGTGGCATGGGTATTCGTTGGGATTCTCACATTTACGCCGATTACACCGTTCCACCGTATTACGATTCAATGGTTGGTAAGTTAATTACTTATGGTGATAACCGTGATGTCGCGATTGCACGTATGCGTAATGCACTCAATGAGTTAGTGGTTGACGGTATTAAAACCAATATTGCACTGCACAAAGATATTCTCAATGACGAAGGTTTCGTCAGTGGTGGTGCAAACATTCACTATCTAGAAAAGAAACTCGCTGAGCAAGAGTAATTGTTAGTAGCGAACTTAAATGGGGTCAGAGTAAATTTACTCTGACCCCATTTTTTTATATGCTACACAAGTTGAATTAGAAAGGTTGTAGTCATGTCGAATCAAGAAGGTATTATCGAAAAACCCACTCAGCCAGCTGATGACGATTGTTGTGGTGGTGGCGCTTGTAATCCCTGTGTTTGGGATGATTACAACGCCAAAATGCGTGCGTGGCGTGAGCATCAAGCAAAACTCAAAGGCCAAGAGAATTTGCTTGCGACAGCTGACTAACCCTGTGCTTTTAGCTTTTGTTTAAAAACTTGCTGTGTATGCCGATATCTCATGCGCTTTAAGTTCGCCGGCAATTGAAATAAGACAATAAGCGCGATACAACTAAACATCAAAGCGGCAAATACGGTAGCACTGCCATTGTGAAAAAACGCCATGATCGGTCCAGCCAAAGCACCAACGCCAAACCTTAATACGCCAATCACTGCGGTTGCAGTACCTAGATGTTGTTTAAATCGCGAATACACTAAGGCATCGGCATTAGCTGCAATAATCGATAAACTCCCCATCAATGGCAGTAGCGCTGTAACAAACCAACTAATCGGTGCACGGCTTACCGTTACTAGGACTAGCGCGGTTGAGAAAATCAGGGCGACCAATAAACCGCCATTGAGCATAGCACGTGAACCGACTTTACCAACTAGTCGGGTATTAATGAAGTGTGCGGTCATCAAGGCGAAAACCGCCGAGCCAAATAGCGCACTAAAAGTAAATTCACTGGTTTGATATACCGATAAATAAACAAACGGAATCGCTGTAATATAAGCAAAAAAGGCGAGTGACACCGCCATTGAAGTCATCAGATCTACCCGCGCTTTTTGGCGGCTAAAGACCAAGTGATAACGCCTAAAAAAAGCCAGCGATTGCGGTTGTACTTGCCGTTGCTTTTTCTCTGGCATAAATCTGATAACCAGGCCCAACATAGTTAAGGCATAGGCTGTTAAGGCAATAAAAATCAACTGCCAACCACTTACCGCCAACAAGATACTGCCAATGGCTGGCGCTATCATTGGCGCGAGCATCATTACCATCGAAACATACGACAAACCTTTTGCCGTATTAACGCCGTAATATTCCTTTATCGTTGCTGGAATAACCACTAACGCACTTGAAATGATAAAGGCCTGAACAAAGCGTAAAACAAAAAATAGCTCAATGGTTTGGCAAAATATTTGGGCAAAGCTACAAACCAAAAAGCCACTAATCCCCATGATCACCATAGTGCGCCTTGGTCGAATATCTGACAAAGGCCCAAATAAAACCAAACCACAAGCGTAACCAAGTAAATAAATGCTTAAGGTGTTTTGCATCACCGGCATAGTGGTTGCTAACTCGCTCGCCATTACCGGCATTGCCGGTAAATATAAATCGATAGCCAACGGCGACATCGCCATTATGCTTGCGAGCAGAAAAATTAAACTTTTCAGCGAGTTTTCGCCAGCTTTTGCCATGTTAAATCAACTGATATTTCTGATAGTGAAGGTGAACAATATCACCGAGTGTTTTTATTGCCTGCTCAATGTGGTCATCCCAAACAACACCGTAGCTGAGCCGCATGTAATTGTGGTACTTACCCGATGGTGAAAAAATCATCCCTGGCGCAAAGCTTACACCAGCTTCAATTGCTTGGTGAAAAAAGTCACTGGTATTTATTTTTGATGAACAACGAACCCACAATACGCTGCCCCCTTGAGGTTGGCTAATGCACACATCTTTCGGAAAGTATTGTCCGATTGCACAACGCATGCGCTCGCAATTATACATGAGTTTTTTGCGCAAGGTCAGTAAATGGCGATCGTAATCGCCTGACAAAACATACTCAGTTAATGTCCATTGCGGTAACATCGCAGTTGAGCATGAATGAGCGCGCTTAATTCGCTTCGCTTGCTCTTCAAATATGCCCGGTAATAAATAGCCTACGCGATAACCTGGCGCTGCAGTTTTTGAAAACGACGAGCAAGTCATCACTAAACCTTGCTGTGAAAAAAGTTGTGCTGGTTTTGGCCGCTCGCCAGAAAAATATAGCTCACCATACACATCATCTTCGATTAACGGCACTTGATAACGCTCAATTAGTTTGACTAGTTGCGCCCGTTTTTCGTCAGGCATTTTCGACCCTAGTGGATTATTTATAGCGGTTGAAAACACACAAGCTTTTATTTGATGTTCATTAATACTTTGCTCAAGTTCTTCTAAACAAATACCTTGTTCTGGGCAGGTATAAATTTCAACAGCCTTCATACCAAGCGTTTCAATCAACTCAATAATACCAAAGTAACAAGGTGACTCTATCGCAATAACATCGCCTTTTTTAGCGACACATTGCAACGCTATTGATATCGCTTCCTGTGCGCCACAGGTAATCACTATATCCTCATAGTTAACCTTAACACCTTGCTCCTGATAGCGATATGCCACCTGCATCCGCAACTTTTGATCACCATTGACCGGTCCATAGCTCACGGCTTTTGCTGATACTTGAGAGAGTACCTTACGCATTAATCGCGCAAGTGTTTTATCCGGTGCTTGGGCACTAATCGGATTGGAGATCCCCAATGAAACGGTATTAGGCATGTGAATAGCATCGTACACTTGTTCGATTAAACTGCGACAATTAACCTCAACCGGATTGGTACTTGCCCATTTATTGCGCATCGGTAAAAGCTTTTTAGCAGAAGCGGCTTTAACATAGTAGCCCGATTGCGGCCTAGCCTGTACTTGTCCTCTTCTTTCTAGCTCGATATAGGCTTGTTTTACCGTTGGTACGCTAATCCCAAACTGCTGACTTAACTTGCGCAAGCTCGGTAGCTTATCACCAGGTTTTAATAAACCTTGTTGATATTGATGCTCAACAAAGTCGATAACTTGTTGATATAAAAAGGCATTGGAATCACGATCAAGCAACTGCAAACTGTATAGGTCTCATTTTTCATTTTTTGTATATGTTATTAAAACAAAAGTTCTATAACCTATGCAATAACTTGATCACCTAACGCTATGAATCCCGATCGGTTAGCTCAATGCTACACAGCACAGACAAAGGAGAGTAAAGTAATGAATAATACCGCGCTATATATCATCACAGTGCTGATTTGGGGCTCGACTTGGATCGCCATTAACTTTCAACTCGGCGATGTCGCGCCTGAAGTTTCAGTGGTATATCGATTCGGCTTAGCCTCAGCAACCTTGTTTCTCTTTTGTAAATGGAAAAAGCTCGATTTGAGCTTACGCCTTGATCAACATATTCAATTGGCAGTTTTTGGTATCGCGCTCTTTGGCACTAACTATTACTTTCTTTATTTAGCGCAAGGTTATATTAATTCAGCGTTAGCATGCATCGCATTTTCAAGCATTATGTTGTTTAACATTATCAACTCGCGAATTTGGTTTAAAACCGATATTTCGAGTCAAACATATCTTGGAGGAGCGATTGGCTTAATGGGCATCACGGTCTTATTTTGGCCGCAAATAGCACACCTTTCGCTCAGCGATACCACATTGATTGGCTTAGGTTTTTCGCTAATTGCAACCCTTAGCGCTTCGGCGGGTAATATGATTTCAATGGTTAACCAGAAAAGGCAATTACCGGTTGTTCAATCAAACGCTTGGGGGATGCTTTATGGCACAATTTTTATGGCAATCGTCGCACTAGTGCAAGGTACATCATTTACCTTTTCAACTAAGCCAGAATATTTATTGTCGCTAGTTTATTTATCACTTTTTGGCTCAGTTATCGCCTTTGGTTGCTACCTAACGTTGCTCAATAACATCGGGGCACATAAAGCGTCATACTCAACCATTATGTTTCCCGCGGTGGCGGTGTTAATTTCAACACTCTTTGAGGGTTTTGAATGGAACATTTATACCGTGATCGGCTTTAGCGCCATTATGGTGGGCAATATCGTTGTGTTGGCGAAACCCAAAAGACGGGTGTCACCCGCAGTTGCACCAACACCGAGTAAAGTTTAATACCCATCAAAACACGATAGGTATGCGGCATGACTTCCCTTCCCGTCATGCCGTTTTTTCATGTCAAAAGTTACTGACCAATCGGCGAACCTGGCGGCAAACGCAGTGAATTAGCCTCTTGAATGCGTGTATTATTTTCTAGGCTCGACTTAATCATCATACTAAGCAAAGTAAATTGTGCCGACATCGCTTTGTACTTGCGATCACCTTGTTTGTCGTCTAACCACTTAACCAAGCTGTTTAACGTCTGATAGACGTGCGCTTTTACTTCAATCACAGTTGTTGGGCTGTGCCAAAGTGTGAGTAATTGCTCAACCACTTCTTGGTTGATGCGCTGTTGAACTAGCACAGATAAACCCGTATCAGGCTTTTGTTTGAGTGTTTGAGCTAATAACATCGAGAATAGCTTATCAATACTTGGCACCGAGCTATCAAACATATGATGTTGGGCAAGACGCGCTAATCGCCCCTGTTCTAACAACAAGCTTATGGTGTGTTTTGCATTGGCTTGCGCCGCTGTTACTGGGTCGAAGGTTAGTCCAGTATTTGACGTAAAGCTTTCGCGATTGCGGCTATAGCCATATGCTTTGGGCGGAATTAATTTAATTAACGACTCAGGCAAAGTTAATGTTTGGGCATCTAATGTCGCTAGCAAAGCATTAACCGCTGCTAACTGATTCTCACCATCCACTTGGCTCACCCCTTTGACTTGCTGTTCACCTTTAACTTCATAGTGGTAATGAACGCCAGCAACGAGCTTAACCGCGGCTTCTACTTGGAAACGATGAAAGTTATAAATAGGTACTAACACTTGTTCTATTTCAGATAATGGCGTGCCGTTGGCAATTGAATTAATACCTAGATGATTTAGCGCGTGTTCACGAACTTTCATCATTCGATTAAGCTCATCAACAGCACTCGCGCCATTATCCCACAAGTGAGCAGTTGCATGACCACCAGAGCGAGGACGGGCATCAGGATCAGAGATATACTGTAATCCCTTAGCTTGTGCCTGTTCAATTAGCGCAGTAAGTGCACTTGCTTCTTGTGCCTGATCATAATCACCATAGCCATAGGCGATAACAAATTTATCCCACTCGCCAATTTTATTATCGTAAGCTTGTGATAAATCAATTTCACCGTCTTTTAGCATCACTAACGGATGCGGATAATCCATTACCGAAGCGCGATTATTAACACTGGCAGCAAAGTTGTGAGCGATCCCTAACGTGTGACCAACTTCATGAGCGGATAATTGACGAATACGCGCTAAAGCCATCTCTTTCATTGGCGTGGTATCAGTATTTTCGCTGTTAAATGGTGACGTTAAGCCAAGCGCAATCAAATAATCTTGGCGCACGCGCAAAGACCCTAACGTAACATGGCCTTTTAAAATTTCACCGGTGCGAGGATCAATAACCGAGGCGCCGTAAGACCAACCACGGGTAGCGCGATGCACCCATTGAATAACGTTATAGCGCACGTCCATCGGATCGGCTTCTGGTGGCAACATTTTCACTTGGAATGCGTTTTTATAACCAGCGGCTGCAAAAGCTTGATCCCACCACATGGCACCATCAATTAACGCACTTTTAATTGGCTCAGGCACACCTGCATCAAGGTAGTAAACAATAGGTTCAACTGCTTCACTATACTCCGCATTAGGGTTTTGCTTTGCTAATCGGTGACGAGGGATAACACGCTTGATCATGTCTTCCTCAATCGCTGAGGCATAGTCAGCGTGCGCGACTGACCAAAAGCCACTATATGGATGAAAATCACGCGGTTTATAACCGTCGTCAGGCAATTCAATTAACGAGTGATGCATATTAACACTGACGGCATTTGGCTCAGGTGAAACCGAGCGAATATACTCACCTGTGCCTTTGCCCACAAAGGTCACGGTTGCTTCTAATTCCGTATTTTTTGGAAATGCTTTTGAGCGTTTAGCATAAAAACCACTGCGAGTTTTATCTGCTTTAAAGCTGCCCTGTTTAGTTTGCGATAATCGGTTAGCGACTTGGTGGATATCTGAAATCAAAAATGGGGTATAGTCGATCAGTACAACACCTTCACCAGCTTGAGCCACTTTAAAGCCCCAAATCACCGAACTGGCAAACGCTTCTTCAATCGCTTGGCGCTCGAGATCATTAGTTGAGTTTGCTCGGTAGTAAGTATTTACTTGCCTTAAGAACACCTTGTCGCCAACCCGCTCAAATTTCACAATGCGGGTATCGCCCAATTGGCCGCGATCTAAGCCGATATCATTGGAACCAACCCCTTTCGGTAAACTACTTTGAAACAAAAACTCTTGGTCGAAGTTATCAATAGCCAGATAAACTTGACCGGTGGTGTTATCGACATAAAAATCAAAATAACCTTGGTGGTGCTCTTTGCCGTTAACAAAGTCACTAAAAGAAGTTTCCGCATTTACATTCAATGCCAAGACACTGAACAGCAACGCAAATAGACGAATAAATTTCATGTGTTTCCCTATTATTTTACTGAAATCGACCACTAAATTGATGTATAATTTTTTGTAATTTTTTTTGAAAGCTTTCAGTAGATTTGATCATTTTAAATAACACGCAAATTTACCGAGCTAAATTTACATCACTCTACGGCAATTAGGTACCAAGATGCAACGACTAGCCCCAGCATTACGTGAAGATAATGTTCCTCTAGATTTGATCTCTTTAATTAAAACCATCCTTGCAGCAACTAAAGAAATTTCTTTTAGGGTTAGCCAAGCCCAGTTGGGCGGCTTAATGGGCTCAACACTTGATGAAAACATTCAAGGTGAAGTTCAAAAAAAGCTCGACGTTGTCGCCAATGAATTAATCAAAGATATCTTATTAGAATCAGGCTTTGTTAAAGCCATTTCTTCAGAAGAAGAAGACACCTCAGTAGCCGGTGAAGAAGATGGCAAGTTTATCGTTTCATTTGACCCACTTGATGGCAGCTCAAATATCGATATCAACTCATTAATCGGCACGATTTTCTCAATTCACGAAGCTATTCCAGAGTTAGCCGCAGACGATCCTGACCAATTTAAGCAAGCAGGGCGCAAACAAGTATGTGCAGGTTATGTATTGTACGGCCCATCAACCATGCTAGTGATGACAACGGGCAGCGGCACGCATTTTTATGTCTTAGACAGAACCCACGGTGGCTACTTATTAGTAGAGCGCAACGTACAAGTACCAGCAGATACCCGTGAATTTGCCATTAACATGTCAAACCAACAGTTTTGGGAACAACCAATGCAAGACTACATTGGTGATTTAGTTGCCGGTGAATCCGGCCCACGTGGTGAATACTTTAATATGCGTTGGATTGCCGCGATGGTGGGTGACATTCACCGCGTATTAACGCGAGGCGGTATTTTCACCTATCCAGCTGATAGCAAAAACCCTGAAAAGCCGTATAAATTACGCTTGATGTATGAAGCCAATCCTATGAGCTTCTTAGTTGAACAAGCCGGTGGTAAAGCAATGACCAGCCAAGGCCCAATCATGGATATAGAGCCAACTGATATTCACCAACGCGTTGAAGTGATTATGGGTTCTCGCAACGAAGTTGATAAGTGTTTATCTTACTATAAGTAACTTCAAGTCAAAAAATACAAAGGGCTAACGATAA
Source organism: Thalassotalea sp. LPB0316 (assembly GCF_014898095.1). Lineage (NCBI taxonomy): Bacteria > Pseudomonadati > Pseudomonadota > Gammaproteobacteria > Alteromonadales > Colwelliaceae > Thalassotalea > Thalassotalea sp. LPB0316. Next base: position 1,135,787 of record NZ_CP062946.1, on the reverse strand, counting down.
TATTCGTTAGCCTTTTTTTATGTCTGCCAATTCCCTTATCAGCGTTTTAAACATAGCAGATCAAAAAAACATCAAAAAATCCTCGCATTTTGTTGACATAAATCAAATAAGCTTTACAATTTTCAGAAATTACTGAAAATTCAGAAACAACAAAAATGAAGACAACTCAAATAACACAATCACTGATCCTACACTTTGGTGAAATGGGCTCTCGCTGGGGCTTAAATCGAACATTAGGCCAAATGTATGCACTTATTGTTCTCACTGAAGAACCATTAAATGCCGATCAAATTAGCGAAGCGTTACAGATTTCGCGCTCTAATGTGTCGATGGGTTTAAAAGAGCTAAAGGCTTGGAACCTCATTAGGCTTCAGCATATCCAGGGGGATCGCAAAGAGTATTTTTCCGCTCCTAACGATGTTTGGGAAATAGCAAGAACACTTGTTGTTGAACGTCGTAAACGTGAACTCGATCCGACCTTAACAACATTGCGCGATGCCTTGATGTCTGAGCCAAGCAACGAAGCTGACCAATACGCACAAAAACGTATTCAAGAAATGCACGACCTCATGGAAATGATTATCTTGTGGTCAAATGAGCTGCAAAATATGTCTTCTGAAAAGTTGTCTGCTTTGTTAAAACTTGGCGAGGGTATCAGCAAAATACTCGACGTCAAAGACAAGCTATTAAAGTCTTAGTTTCTTAGTTAATCCACCTTGGAGGTGGCGATGTTAGCGTTTTTTAATACCCCCTATGAAATGAGCTTAATACTGTCACGGATCCAATTCGCTGCCAACATTAGCTTTCACATCCTATTTCCGACAATCAATATTGCGCTTTGTTGGATATTGCTTTTTTTCAAAATTCGATTTAACCAAACCCAAGACCAAAGCTGGCTCAAAGTTTATCGTTTTTGGGTCAGAATATTTGCTTTAACCTTTGCTATTGGCGTTGTGAGTGGAATCACTATGTCTTTCCAGTTTGGTACTAACTGGCCTGGTTACATGGAAACCGTCGGTAATATCGCTGGGCCCTTATTAGGCTATGAAGTATTAACCGCTTTCTTCCTTGAAGCCTCATTCTTATCAATCATGTTATTTGGTATGGACAGAGTTTCAAACCGTGTCCACACATTAGCTACTTTACTGGTCGCCATTGGTACGAGTTTATCCGCATTTTGGATATTAGCTTTAGACTCTTGGATGCAAACACCTGCGGGGTTTGAAATGCGCGATGGTGTTGCTTATGTAACAAGTTGGTTTGATGTCGTATTTAATCCGTCAATGCCCTACCGGTTGGCTCATATGGTACTTGCCTCTGCATTAACCGCAGCCTTTTTAATCTCGGGTATATCAGCGTATCGACTTCTCAAAGGTGATAATAAAAATTCTGTGAAGTATGCCCTTAACTTTTCAGTTTTGTTTGCGGCCATCATCATCCCTATACAAATTTTTGTTGGTGACTTACATGGTTTAAACACCTTCAAACATCAGCCAGCTAAAGTTGCAGCAATGGAAGGTGTATGGGAAACAGAAAAAGGAGCACCACTTTTACTATTCGCTATTCCTGATGAAAAAACGAGAGAGAATCATTTTGAAGTGGCGATTCCCTACATGGCTAGCCTCATATTAACGCATGACCAACATGGTGAAATACAAGGACTCAACGAGTTTATTGGAGAGCATCCGCCGGTTGCACCCGTATTCTTTAGCTTTCGTATCATGGTAGGTATTGGTATGGCGATGCTACTCTGCGCCTGGCTTTGTAGTTATTTGTTTGTCATTAAAAAACAATACCCTACTTGGTCTTTACGATTGCTAGTTGTGATGACGTTCTCTGGTTGGCTTGCGACATTAGCTGGCTGGTATGTAACCGAAATTGGTCGACAGCCATATTTAGTTACTGGGGTTTTAAAAACAAAAGATGCTGTCACAAGCACACCCGCTGAGCACATCGCATTGTCACTTACACTGTATATTTCACTATATGTCTTTCTACTTATTGCTTACGTCAGGACGCTTTATGTGATGGCCGATAGAGCTGTTAAGTTAGAACAGGGAAGTCAATCAACAACTACATCACCAATACTAGATAACAATCAACCAGCGATGGAGAGTTAACATGAATGACGTTACTGTAGATTGGCTACCTGTCGTCTTTATTGCTTTAACCTGCTTGTCTTTAGTCGTATATGCGATTTTAGACGGTTATGATTTAGGGGTAGGAGTATTACTGCCTCTTGATAGTCAGTCACAACGAGACAGTATGATTTATTCAATTGGCCCATTTTGGGATGCAAATGAAACCTGGTTAGTTCTCGCTATAGGCTTGATATTAATTGCTTTTCCAAAAGCACATTCGATTATTTTTCAAGCGCTCTATTTACCTACGGCTCTCATGCTTGCTGGTTTAATCTTACGCGGTGTTTCTTTTGATTTCAGGACAAAAGCACCAAGTAAAAATAAAGCACAATGGGATTTAGCATTTAAAACCGGATCATTAATAGCAACGCTTTGCCAAGGCTATATGCTTGGCCGTTACGTAACTGGTTTTAGCGACTCAACATTCGCCCTCGCTTTTTGTTTGTTATCAGCTATTTGCGTAACAGCAGCCTACAGCTTTATTGGTGCTACATGGCTAGTAATGAAAAGTGAAGGAAAATTGCAAAAACGCGCTGCTAAATGGGCTATTATTGCCAATATTTTTCTGGCAATTGGCATTATCGGAGTATCGATTGCTAACTTACTGTTTGACACTTCGGTAATGGAAAAGTGGTTGAGCTTCCCACAAGTGATCTTACTTGTACCTTTAACTATTTTATTTGGCTTCATGTTTGTCACAACGCACATTTATTTGAAAAAGGTGCCTTTTGAACATGATTTAGGATGCTGGTATCCATTTGCTTGTGGTGTATGTGTTTTCTTACTCTGTTTTGCAGGTTTAGCCTATAGTTACTTTCCTTACATAGTACCAATGCAGCTCGACATCTACCAAGCAGCAAGTGCACGTGATTCATTAATGATAATTTTCATCGGCTCAATAATTGTATTGCCAATGATAATTGGCTACACAATTTTCGCTTATAAAGTTTTCTGGGGAAAAACAAGTAAATTGTCATACTAGATAGGGCAAAACGTACTTGTTTATCAAAAATAGGTCAGTGTAATATTTACTCTGATCCTATTTTTTTTGCTAGAATACGCGCCATTACACTTTATACGCTCGGAGATATAAAATATGTCAGCTTACGCTGTAGGACACAAAGTGCCTGATTCAGATTCAATTTGTTCAGCAATCGCTTTATCGTACTTAAAAACCCAAACGGGTGAAGACGTTAAACCAGCGCGTTTAGGTGAATTGTCACCTGAAACATTATTCATTTTAGACAAGTTTGGTTTTGAGCAACCAGAGCTAAAAATGACTTTTGCTGACACTGACGGCATTTACGTTGTTGATCACTCTGACCGCATTCAAGGTCCAGACGATATCGATGAAACAACAGTTTTAGGGATTATCGATCACCACAAACTTGGCGACATTACCACATCTACACCATTAGAGTGTTGGATTCGTCCAGTAGGTTGTACTAACACCATCATCAAAATGATGTACGATTTCCACGGTGTTGAAATTCCGAAAAATATTGCTGGCGCTATGATGTGTGCAATCTTATCAGATACGGTTATTTTCAAATCACCAACCTGCACTACTGCTGACATTAAGTGTGTTGAAGCATTAGCTGAGATTGCAGGCATTGAAGATTACAAAGCGTTAGGCATGGAAATGTTTGAAGTGAAATCAGCCGTTGCTGGTACCCCAGTACGTGATTTAGTGATGCGTGACTTTAAAGATTTCAATATGCACGGCAATAAAGTAGGTATTGGCCAGTTAGAGCTGATTAACCTGAGCCTAGTTGACGACATGAAAGCTGATTTACAAGCCGATATCGCGGCATTGAAAGCTGAAGGTGACTACCACAGTGTTTTATTAGTGCTAACGGACATCATGAAAGAAGGCTCTGAAGTCTTAGTTGTGAGCAACAACGACGACTTAACCGAAAAAGCCTACGGCGCGGCATCAGTTGATGGCAAAGTATGGATTGACGGTATTATGAGTCGTAAAAAGCAAGTGGTTCCGCCATTACAAGACTCTTTAGCATAGAAAAAGCGATAACGCTTGAAGGCTTAAACGCTCGAAAGTAAGACATTGAAGGCTGTAGTGCTCTGTGGTTATTACCTTATAGCATTACAGCCTTTTAGCTTTCTAGCCTTACTAAAACTATTACCTTCTAGCATTACAGCCTTTTAGTTTTCTAAAAGTATCTACCAGATAATAATGAACAAGGAATGACCATGATCACTGTCCCAAATTCAGAACGTTTAACGTTCACCTTTATGACGCCTGCGCACAAACAGCAACTTTTCGATTTAGATCAAGATCCTGAAGTAATGAAATACATTAATGGTGGTAAGGTATCAACTTGGGATGACATTCATAACCGCTTTATTCCCCGACTTCAGGCTTACGCGAATCCAGATAAAGGTTGGGGACTTTGGATGGTTGAAACGTTAGCTAATAATGAGTATTTGGGTTGGATTTTGGTGCGCCCAACAGAATTTTTTAACGATGAAAAACCAACCGAAGAAAACAATTTAGAGCTAGGTTGGCGATTTTTTAAAAAGTCGTGGGGTAAGGGCTATGGCACAGAAGCTGCGATGGCGGTTATGCGTGCATTACAGGCTCAAAATCCAGATGTCGAAAAGTTTAGCGCGATGGCAGAAATAGACAATAACGGCTCAATCAATATCATGAAAAAGCTCGGCATGAGCTATCAAAAAACCGATACCTATAAGGAAGTCGGTTTCGACAATATGGAAGTGGTTTATTATCACACAACACAGAGTCTTAGATAACCATGCTATGGGTATTCTTCACCTGCTTTGCCGCGTTTTGTCAGGCGGGTCGCAATGCTTTACAAAGTCAACTCAGCGCCCATTTATCTGTTTCTGGGGTAACGCTTGCTCGATTTTTATGGGCAAGCCCGCTAGCACTCGTTTACTTAGTCGTAATACATCAACTTAACCCAACAGAATTGCCGTCGTTTTCGGCAACAGCGATTTTTTTCATTTGCTCGGCTGCCGTGATGCAAATTATCGCAACGGCGCTAATGGTCGTGCTTTTCAAACAAAAAAACTTTGCCATTGGTGCTGGCTTGGCAAAATGTGAGGCGCCGGTAGCCGCCTTTTTGGGTGTGTTATTTTTTGGCACTCAACTAACTCAGTTCGGTTGGCTTGGTGTCATGTTAGGGGCTATCGCCATCATGATGTTATCTACCCCTAATAAAATAACCGAATTGTCGCTTAAAACTGTGGCTATTGGTTTAGCCTGTTCAACAGCCTTTGCGCTAACATCGCTTTGGGTCCGCGAAGCAACACTGGCATTACACCTGCCCTTTCCTCACCGCGCTGCCTGGGTTTTATTTCTGGTTATTTCTTTACAAACCGTCTTACTTGTAAGTTATTTACTGGTCAAAAATAGCAATGAGCTACGCTTGATGGCAATCCATAAAAAGAAAGTGACCTATACTTCAATAGCGAGCTTTTTGGGATCTTTGGGGTGGTTTAGCGCTATGTCCTTGCAAACCGTACCGCTAGTAAAAACCTTGGGCCAAATCGAAATATTTTTTATGATGCTGATCTCGATATTTATTTTAAAAGAGCGTCCGCCTCAAAAGGACTTGGTTGCCTTATTTCTCATCGCAATAGCCGCAATTATGGTGATCGTTTAATAGGTTCAATAATATTTGTCTATAGTTATACCCATTGAAATAAATATTTGGTGTCAAGTTGCGGTAACAATTTGTGATAAAAATACCACATTAATTGGCTACCTTATTCGCAGAAAATAACTGACACTCTTTGCAATAAACTATAGATTGAAAATTATGCTGAAAAAGATTGCCTATTCACTAGTGTTATTGATTGTTAGTACAACCTCGTGGGCTAATGAATCAACGACACACACGGCCAACACTCATGTAAATACTGATCTCCATGCTCACGCAAACAATAAGCATGCTTTCGGGGTGTTTATTGGTGGTTTGCGCACAGATAAGCGCACCTATGCAAGTTACGGCCTAGAGTATGCGTATGAATTCAATCATCAATGGGCAACGAGTTTTGTATGGGAAACCGTCGATGGAGCTCATGATGGTGACCGTATAGAAACCTACGTTATATCCGCTCTATATAGCCCGGTAGATAAAGTATGGCTAGGCCTGGGTTATGGCAAAGAGAAAATTCACAACGAAAACAGCGGCCGTGAAAACGTCTATCGCGTATCGGTAAATTACGACTTTTTCGTAGAGAATATAAAAATAGCACCTATGATTGCCGTCGACTTTGTTGATGGTGAACAACTTGCCATTTTCGGTGCTAGTTTTGGTGTGACTTTTTAATAAGACACTAGGCTAAGCTGTTATTTTGTATCTTTGGCCAAGAACTCAGCTAGCTTGCCTTGATAAATTAACAAGTGCTTTGGGTATTGCGCAGCAACATAGTGTTCTATTACCTCGTGATCACCGAGTTGCCAACTGGCTTTTGCTAAATAGCCGACCACTTGCTCAGCATAGTCATCTTGCTTGTTCGGTATCAGTTGTTTATAGCGCGCGTGGAGCAATGTCTCAAGGGCGGTAGTTTCTCTTGTTATCGCGAAAGACCAAATTGACGAGTTGATAGCAGCAATATATTGCTCAGGATATTCACCATCAGGCCAAAATTTGCGAGCTGGAAGCTGCTCTCCGAGTTGATATTCGGGAAAATAGTAGTTTACGACAGCGGTGAGTTCACTGATTGATTCAACCAAATTTAACATCTTAACCGCGTGATAATTAAGCGAGGGGTGCTCTGTAGCAAAATTGGCAATACCTTCCTCACTCATTAACGCTTCAATAATATCTCCTCTAGAGTGACTTGAGACGTAATCAATATCGAGCAATGATGGCAAGCCATTAGCTTTCAATTTGTCGAACTGAGCTTGCGTAGAAAAATCCAATACGCCAAAAACCATGTTATTAAGTTTTAGGTAAGTTGCTTGCTCAACAGGAGATAAATCGGCAAGAAGTTTTTCGAAGCTCTCAGGGCTATCTTGCAACACTTTATTTGACGGCTTTTGGATCTGAGACGGCGTTAGAGCTGGCTCGTTTTTATCCATCGAAGGTGAGCTCAATGGTACTGAGCTCATTGTGGGGCGTAGCGCTTGCGGCTGTTGTTTTGTCAAAGAAAAATAACTAGCAGCGCCAATTACTCCAATGACTAAAATACCCAATCCAAATCGCATCAACTTTAAACCTTCCATACTGGTAAAAAAACTTTATCACGAATATTTGGCAAAAAAAAGAGCTACCTAAGTAGCTCTTATCCATTGTCCAGTCGTGTTAGCTAAGGTGAAAACACCAAATTAACACTTCTAGCGCCAGTCATTAGCAACGCTCAAACACGGTTGCAATACCTTGACCCAGACCAATACACATAGTTGCTAGGCCTAAGTTGACATCTTTCGCTTCCATTAAGTTAACTAATGTCGTTGAAATACGTGCACCTGAACAACCTAATGGATGGCCCAAGGCAATCGCACCACCGTTAAGGTTGATCATATCATCCATCTTGTCTTCTAAGCCTAACGCGCGAACACATGATAACGCTTGAGCAGCGAACGCTTCGTTAAACTCAGCTAATTCGATATCTTCTAATGATAAGCCTGCGCGTTTAAGTGCTTTTTTCGTTGCTGGTACAGGACCGTAACCCATAGTTGATGGATCGCAACCGGCAACACCAATACCGCGAATTTTAACGCGAGGTGTTAAACCTAACTCTTTCGCTTTGTCAGCAGACATCACTAACATTGCTGATGCACCGTCAGATAATGCTGAAGATGTACCCGCAGTTACCGTACCGTTGACAGGGTCAAATACTGGGCGTAAACCCGCAAGTGATTCAGCTGTAGTTTCAGGGCGAATAACTTCATCGTGCTCAATCATGGTTAAAATGCCGTTAGCGTCATGACCTGGTGTAGCTACAATTTCATTAGCCCAACGACCTTCAACAGTCGCTGCGTGTGCACGTTGGTGAGAGCGCGCACCAAAAGCGTCTTGTTGCTCACGAGTTACACCGTGTTGGCGGCCTAATAACTCAGCCGTTAAGCCCATGTTACCGGCAGCACGTGAAATGTACTTGCTTAATGCTGGGTCGAAATCTACATCGTACATCATAGGTACGTGACCCATGTGCTCAACACCACCAATCATGAATACGTCACCTTGACCAGCCATGATGTTCGTAGTGGCATCGTGAAGTGCTTGCATTGAAGAACCACATAAGCGGTTAACCGTGACTGCACCAGTAGATTTTGGAATGTCAGTTAACAACTGAGCGTTACGAGCAATGTTAAAACCTTGCTCTTTAGTTTGCTTAACATTACCCCAGATAATGTCTTCAATTAATGCAGGATCTAAATTCGGGTTGCGAACAATTAATTGCTGCATTAAGTGAGCTGATAAGGCTTCGGCACGTACGTTACGGAAAACACCAGCCTTAGAGCGACCCATTGGGGTACGAATACAATCGACAATTACGACTTCTTTCATTTTTCTTTCCTCGGCTTAAGCTGTTTTAACGTCTGTGGTGAAGTATGACTTGCCAGAAGCTGCCATTTCACGCATACCGTCTGTTACTTGGTAAATCTCACCTAAGTGAGCGTATTTGTCTGCCATTTCAATGAAATTAGCAATACCGACAGTTTCTAAGTAACGAATTGGACCACCGCGGAACGGAGGGAAACCTAAACCGTAAATTAAGCCCATATCGGCTTCAGCTGCTGTATCAACGATACCTTCTTCTAAACAGCGAACAACTTCATTCACCATAGGGATCATAAGACGCGCGATAATTTCATCAGCAGAGAAATCAGTGTGCTGAGCATTGCCAATTAACTCGTAAGCGGTTTCTGAAGGCGCTTTCGTTGGCTTTCCACGCTTGTCAGTGCCGTAGTCGTAGAAACCTTTACCGTTTTTCTGACCAAAGCGCTCGTTTGCGTACATTTTACTCACTGGATCATCGTCGATTTTTTGCATGCGCGTAGGGAAACCGTTAGACATCACACCAGTACAGTGATCCGCTGTGTCGATACCTACTACGTCGAGTAAGTATGCTGGGCCCATTGGCCAACCGAATTGCTTTTCCATCACTTTATCAACAGCGGTAAAGTCAGCACCTTCTTTAACAAGGTGGCTAAAACCAGCGAAGTAAGGGAACAACACACGGTTTACGTAGAAACCAGGGCAGTCGTTAACCACGATAGGTGATTTACCCATTTTCGCTGCGTAGGCAACAACGGCAGCAACAGTTTCGTCTGACGTTTCTTTACCGCGAATAACTTCTACTAATGGCATTTTGTGCACTGGGTTGAAGAAGTGCATGCCACAGAATTTGTCTTTGCGCTTAACGCTTTCGGCAAGTAAATCGATAGAAATCGTTGATGTATTTGAAGTGACAACTGCATCTTCGGCAACCACACCTTCAACTTCAGCTAAAACGATGCCTTTAACTTTCGGGTTTTCAACAACGGCTTCAACAACAATATCTACGCCTTTAACATTGTCGTAGCTTAATGTTGGCGTAATCGCATTTAATACGCCGGCCATTTTTGCAGGTTTCATGCGACCGCGTTCGACTTGTTTCACTAACAGGCCAGCAGCCGTTGTTAAACCTAAATCTAATGCGCTATCTGCGATGTCTTTCATGACAATTGGCGTGCCTTTGTATGCTGATTGGTAAGCGATACCGCCACCCATAATACCTGCACCTAATACCGCAGCTTTGTTAATTGCTTTAGTGGCAATTTTACCTGCTTTCTTCGCTTTACCTTTGATCACTTGATCAGATAAGAATAAGCCGATTTGAGCCGTTGCCGCATCAGTTTTTGCAAGCTTAGCAAAACCTTGGTTTTCGATGGCCATTGCGCCAGCGCGATCTAAATCACACGCTGCTTCAATTGAGCTTACCATCACCATAGGTGCTGGGTAGTGTTTACCTGCTTGTGCAGCGATCATGCCTTTACAGGTATTGAACGTCATTACTTTTTCAGTTGGGCTAAGCTTTAATGCTTCTAGCTTAGGTTGACGTTTTGCGCGCCAATCTAACTTGCCGTCAATCGCTTGTTTAAGGATTGAAATAGCGCCTTCTTTAAGCATTTCAGGAGCAACGACTGAATCTAATACACCCACTTTAAGTGCTTGCTCTGGCTTGTGTGGCTTACCCGTAGACATCCACTCAACAGCGTTGTCTGCACCAATCAGACGAGGTAAACGAACGGTACCACCAAAACCCGGCATTAAGCCTAGCTTAACTTCTGGTAAACCGATTGATGCAGTGGTGTCAGCGATACGAAAATCACACGATAAAATCATTTCACAACCGCCGCCTAAAGCAAAACCGTTAACCGCAGCGATTGTTGGTAATTCTAAATCTTCAAATGCGTCGAAGATGTCTGACGCGTTTTTAACCCAAGGTACTAACTCTTCTTCTGGGCGTTTGAATGTCTCTAAGAACTCAGTAATGTCAGCACCAACGATAAATGTTGACTTACCCGATGTAACTAATACACCTTTTGCTTCGTTACAGTTTTTGATCGCGTCGATAACTTTAACGAACTCTTCAAATGTTGCCTGATCGAATTTGTTGACTGAACCTTCGGCGTTGAATTGCATTTCAACAATACCGTCAGCAAGTAATTCGGCAGTAAGGCTTTTGCCTTGAAATAACATGCCTTCCTCTCCTTCACCTTAAAGGTGCTTTCTGAACAAAATATTTGTTATGGATGTAATAATAGCTGCTTGAGTGTGCCTTGAATAACTTGGAAAATCAAATTTTTTAAACACCTGTTTAAATTGGGCGTATAAATGTAAGCTGAAATGGGGTAAAGGCTAAAAAAGAGTTAATAGCTAAAAAAGTAAGGCCTCTATGTTTCAGAGGCCTTACTAATAAATGGTAAAAACATTTGATTTTGAGTGGTTTACTCTGTGCTTTCAGAGTCTTGGTCGTATTTTGCTACAATGTCGGTCATCAAATTTGTTCCCCACGACGACATAGCAACCCCCACCGCATCATACATCGAAGTGATATATTTCTTCCCTGTCGGTTGTTCGAAAAAGCTCGTATAAGTAGCGATATCTTCGTTGCTAATATCTTGGTAAATATAATATGAGGTTAAAATCATTTGTTGTTCAATCGCAGGACGTAAGCTGCGAGTCATCATGTCTAACTGGCTATCTAAGGTACTTGCTAACTCCTGATCTTCTGGTGTTTTTGACTTAACTGCATCAAACATGTTTTTGATGATACCGGTAATTAAGTTCATACCTTGGTCAACCATTTGTGATTTTTCAACTAAATCCATAATCACTTGTTTGCGCGCTTGAGATGGCGGTGTTGATTGTAACTGAGCGGCATACATCATAAATTCTTGTTGAAATTCTGGCTCTGCCGATTTCAACTCTGCCGTTACAACGCGTTCACCAATGTCACTATTGAGCCAAGCCAATACGTCCTCAATATCCTCAGACGTCATACTCTTTTTAATACTTGCTAGCATTTGTGAAAGCATTTCGTCGGTATTCATCGAGTTGACTAAAAGCTCCATGAATTCTTGATGTTCTTGCTGATCTTTGGCGGTCAACGATAATTGCTGACCCATAGCCTGCATTTGCATCGGTATGCTTTCTATCGCACGCGTTGAACCCGATTTATCTAACAATTGATAAACTTGACTATCGCTAACACCTTGTGCACTCGTTGTGAACGTAACAACAGAAGAAAGCGCAACAAGCGTAGCGCCGATAAAAGAAGTGAGTTTTTTCATAATAATCCCTAACATATATGTTGTATTACGCAGGGATATCACGAACGGCCGTAGACTAGGCTAATTCCTTTTCGATTTTTTGCTTCCCTGCATTGTTCTCGCCAACGATGAACATCGTATTACTGGCGGTCAAATTTATTATAGACTGAAAATGAAAAAGCTCGCAACCAAGCGAGCTTTTTCATTGATTAACAACAATCGATAGCGCTAAAACAACTCATCTTCAATGTCGAATAACACATCACTACCAGCGTTAATTGCCGCAATTAGCGACTGAGTTCTTGGTAATAAACGCTTGAAGTAATAACGGGCTGTTTTAATTTTTGCCACGTAAAAATCGTCTTGTTCAACTTTTTCAAGCGACTTTTCAGCCATTAATGCCCACACGTAAGCCATCGCTGTGTAGCCAAAGACATGCAAGTAATCGTTGGCCGATGTACCTAACTCTTCAGGGTTACTTGCCGCTTTAGCGAGAACATCTCTAGTTAATGTTTCTAACTCTTCTAATGCTGTAGCTAATGGAGCGATAAATTCTTGCATGTTATCTGCTGTCGTTCTAGCGATATAGGCTTTAACTTCATCGGCAAATACTGTGAACATTTCACCTTTTGAGCCTGCCACTTTACGCGCCAATAAATCCATTGCTTGAACGCCATTAGTACCCTCGTAAATTTGGGCAATACGACAGTCGCGCACGAGTTGCTCTTGACCCCATTCGCGGATAAAGCCGTGGCCGCCAAAAACTTGTTGGCCAGCAACCGTGCTTTCAAAACCTAAGTCAGTAAAGAATGCTTTAGCAATAGGTGTCATTAGCGCAACTAATGCGTCAGCTTTAGCTTTTTCTTCACCTTCACCGTAAGTTGCAATATCAAGCTTCATCGAGATGTAAGTTGAAAGTGCACGAGAGCCCTCGTTAGAGGCCTTCATGTTTAATAACATGCGGCGAACATCACCGTGAACCATAATTGAGTCTGCTGGCTTTTCTGGTGATTTAGCACCTGATAATGAACGACCTTGCAAACGATCTTTGGCGTACTCTAAAGCGTTTTGGTATGAACGCTCAGCCGCGCCAATACCTTGGATACCAACACCAATACGTTCAAAGTTCATCATGGTAAACATACACGCTAAACCTTTGTTGATCTCACCTACGAGATAACCGGTTGCGTTGTCAAAGTTCATTACACAAGTTGCTGAGGCGTTAATCCCCATTTTGTGCTCGATTGAGCCACACTTAACATTGTTTGGCTCACCTAATGTTTCGTCGTCATTAACTAAAACTTTAGGTACTAAAAACAGTGAAATACCACGTGGACCAGCAGGTGCATCAGGGAGTTTAGCAAGTACTAAATGAACGATATTTTCAGTTAAGTCGTGCTCACCACCGGTAATGAAGATTTTCTCACCCGTGATTTTGTATGAACCATCCTCTTGTGGTACGGCTTTAGTGCGGATCATGCCTAAATCGGTACCAGAATGCGATTCAGTTAAACACATTGAGCCCGCCCACTCACCGGCATACATGCGTGTTAAGTAACGCTGTTTTAATTCTTCACTGGCGTGTTTAACTATTGAAAGCCCTGCACCGGCTGTTAAGCCTGGGTATAGTGAAAACGAAATGTCTGCTGCACAAAGCATTTCTTCGTGTAAAGCGGTGATCATCTTCGGCATGCCCATACCGCCGTATTCAATATCACCACCTAGGCCAGTCCAACCACCTTCAGCATAGGTTTGGAATGCTTCTTTGTAACCGGGCGCAGTCGTTACTTTGCCATTGTCAAATTTGACGCCAGTTTCATGACCAGGTTGAGATAATGGCGCGATTTCTTGTTCTGCAATTTTCGCACACTCTTGCAAAATAGCATCTGCCGTCTCAGGATCAACGTGATCTGCTATATTTGGAAGTGATTGCCACAAACTTGTTACATCAAACACATCGTGAAGTAAAAAGCTCATGTCCTTCAAAGGGGCTTGATAGTCTGCCATGAGAGGCTCCTCAAAATATTAAACATACGATTAAAACAACTGTTTAAATATAAACAAATGTTTGAAAATGTAAAGCAATAAGTAGCAATCTATCCGATCAAGCCTTACTATCGTGAATACAACACAAGTGGCAATCGGTAACTAGCGTAAGGTTTATCAAGAGTTTAGGCGAATATTATGAGTTTTATTGTCAATCAAATAAATTTGAGCATAGTGACATTTGCTTTAACTTCGGCAATCGCCATCAGTAGCACTTTTTTAACCACGCAAGCCTATGCTCAGCAGTTAAATTTCACTAAAAAGCACAGCGAAGGCTCAGTCTCACTAAGCTTTACTTGGCACGATATTCAACAACAAAAGCAACAGTTAAGCTTTACCGAAACCAGTGAAAGCTTTTTCAAGCCATTTAGAAATTTTAGAGCTTACAACTCGCCGATCGCCCAAAAAGCTATCCTCAAAAAAACGGTGAAAGCGTGGCGAGCAGATCCGGTTGATGGGGTAAACCTAGAGATATCACGTGAACAAGGTCATATTAGCCTGAGTTTATCTTCACCCGATGAAGAAGCGCTTAACGCAGGGCAAGTACAGCTCAATCAATTAGCCAAAGAGATGCGCGAGCAGTATTTAGCCGAAAGGTTTTACCACGTGTTTACCCGTTATGACGGAGAACTCGGCATTAAGCCTAATCACGTTGAGATCGCTAGGCAATCCGCTCCCCTTCTTAAGGCATTAAAACCGCAAATATTAGCGACAGTAGAGCTGCGAAATATACGCTTGGTGACCGATTACACATTACAGTTTATTCAATCAATTCCCTACTCGCCGTTAGTATCTAGACAAACCTCGGCCGGCGCAGGCTTTGTTCCGCCATTACAACTGCTGTATCAAAACCAGGGGGATTGTGATTCAAAAGTAACCTTAAGTGCCGCGTTGTTGAGAAGCCTAATGCCGCGTATTGAGATGATCATGGTATTTATTGATGGTCATGCCTTGATGGGGATCAATGCACCGGCGGAACCTGGTGATAAAACAATGACTCACGAAGGTATTACCTATGTGTTAGGCGAACCGACTGGCCCCGCTCAATATCCGCTCGGCGAAATCGCGTTGAGCTCCGAGCAAGCTATCGACGCTGGGCTCTATTCAGTAGAAAAGTTTCACTATCAAGAGCAAGCCAGTGATATCAATGTTCAAGAGCTTGCTGAAACTGATACTTAGTGCAACGCAATTAGTTCACCTGATGGCTCAAATTTAGCGCCTCGAGCATACCTTGCTTTAATATTTGGGCCGTGACAGGTTTAGCAATATGCATGTTCATGCCCGCTTGATAGCTTTTCTGACGATCTTCTTCCCTTGCATGAGCCGTCATCGCGATAATGGGTAAGTTGCTAAACCTTGCCTGTTCGCGAATTTTTTTCGTCGCGGTTAAGCCATCCATCACTGGCATCTGAATATCCATCAACACCAAATCGAAGGCTTGTTGCTGTACCATATCTACAGCTTGCTGACCGTTTTCGGCAAGCGTTACATTAACACCCATTGTTGCCAATAACTGTTTAGCAACCATCTGGTTAACGACGTTATCTTCTACTAACAAGACAGACTTATTTTCTAACGATTGATTAGTATCTACTTTGTTTTTTTCGCGTTCATTTGCCTGTTGTTCTTGTTGCTCAATACCTAGCTGGCAAAGCGATAGTAAAGTCGAGCGGTAAATAGGTTGCTCGATAAACGCATAAGGCATTTTGAATGACATCACTTGTTGCTCAATCGCGCTGATTTGGTTTGAGTTACTTGGTAACAAAACGCCAATGGCTTTAACATGCTGCCAATGCTGACGGTGATGGCGACTAAAATCAGCCAGTTGCTCGAATAGCTTTTGGTGATCAACGTGTTGAGTGTCGATCACAATAACAACATTGCTATCAAGGCATGTAAAGTCATCGACACGCTCGACATTGATCACATCAACCCCAAGGTGATTGATACTAGCTAACGCGTTATCACTCATCTGAGTATTGAGGCTAACTAGCTTGATTTGATGGTCGAGCGACGGGTGATAACTGACCTCTTCAAACGTTAATTCAAAACTAAATTCACTGCCTTGGCCAAGCGTTGATTTAATTTCAATATTGCCGCCCATTAACTTTACAATTTGTTGGCAAATAGCTAAACCTAGCCCAGTACCACCGTACTCGCGAGTCATCGATTCATCGGCTTGAGTGAAGGCATTAAACAACTCTTTTTGCGCTTCGGGCTTAATGCCAATACCGGTATCTGAAATGGCAAAACGCACTTTAGTTTTTGTTTGATGCGCTGACTTGAGGTAGGTATTTACGTAAAGTTTAATTTGACCTTGATGGGTAAACTTGACCGCATTGTTGAGAATATTATTGAGCACTTGAACAAGCCGTCCCTCGTCTGTTTTCACCATTGCAGGCAAACTTGGTGAAAGCTCAATAACAAAATCGAGGCCTTTTTGCTTAGCTCGGCTTAAATTAAATTGTACGGCTTGTTCAATAATTTGATCTAGCGAATGATTGCCGTAATACAGTTGCATATTACCCGATTCAACCTTAGCTAAATCGAGTAACTCGTCAACTAGCCGAAGCAAGGATGATGAGGCTGATTGAGCGGTCGTAATGTATTGTAATTGCAGTGGCGTAAGTGACGTGCTTTCTAAAACCGACATCATGCCGTCTATCGCATTAATTGGCGTGCGAATCTCGTGACTCATATTCGCCAAAAATTGACTTTTTGCTTTGTTCGCCTCTTCCGCGTGCTCCTTAGCATTCATTAAGGCAATTTCAGAAGCATATTGTTGCGTAATATCACGAATAATAAAAACACTACCCAAGATCGATTTTTCATCGCCAAATACATAACCGCAGTAGATATCAAAATGTTTTTCGTTAACTTCAACATTGCGAATATTCGACGGGCTATCATTGCCTTGTTTAGTCAGGTGAACAAAGTGCTCTAATACCTGAGCAATAGCCTTAGGCAACATATCAGCTGCACGCTCGCCCAAAAAGGTATCGTCTTCAACCCCCACAAATTTCTTAAAGGCTTGATTAACCCCGATAATCAAGCCTTTGGGGTCGGTGAAAATAATAAGCTCAGGAATGGCATTAACAATGGATTCTAATTGGGCAAAATCGCGTTGATGTTGTTCGCTCTTAGCCCGTAAAGCACTAGTTTGCTCGGCTACGCGCTTATCGAGCTCTAAATTGTGATCTTTGAGCTGCTGCATCAAGGAACGGTTTTGGCCGAAAATATTTTCAACCAATTGATACCAATAATGCCAGCCCAATGGCGGCTGCTCTTTACCTGGATCGCCTTTGGCGGTATTTTCGATGTGTTGCACGAAACTTTTGGTTGGTCTAATAAAACTGCCAAGGGTTAGTAAGTAAATAACCAACACCACAACAAAGAGTGTTCCGATACTCCAGATAAATGTAGTAATACTATTTTTAATAATCGGCGCAATAAAGTGCTGATATGGCTGATACTGAATAACACTCCAGCCATTAGCCGATAACTCAACAACCTCGACCCACCACCCCTGATACTTAAAATAAGGGCCAAGTTGGTCGATTTGCGCTAAGGTCAACTCACGCAATTGAGTCGGCACAACTTCATGCCAACCAAGCAGTTTTTGCTCGTTAATGTTGGCCTTAGGGTAGGAAATCATCAACTGCTGATGGTTATTGATCACCACAACATTGGCGTTTTCTACTGGGTTTCTCGCCAAGTAATCAGCGAACTTATTTAAATTAAAGTCTAAAACTAGCGCCCCCATAAAGCGCGACTGGTTATAAACCCCAGCGCCCAGCGAGAAACTAGCTCCCGTGCCAGCGGTATCGATATAGGGTTTAGACCAGTACAGCTCATCTTGTGCTAATTGTTTTAGCGCGGCGTAATGTTCACTGGTCAACAAGTTTTGATTAAATCGCCACTGCTCTTTATCTACCCAAGGGTAGATACTGATAAACTGTCGGTTTGACAAATAATACAGCCAAGACACCTCAGGGATGGTATTTACTGCACTGGCAAAAGCGGGGCTTATCTGCTGAGTCATTTTAATTTCATTCAAAATGGGCTCAGATAACTCTTCAACACGGCCTTGACCCGTTAAGTTATTGATCAAGGTTTTATCGTCAAAGTGAATAATGTCCAAGTAAAAGCCGTCGTTATCATTAACCAGACGGGGCAAAGGAGCTAACGTAAGCGCATGATTTTTTAAGTGGTATTGCGCCAGTTCAGATAAATTATCGATGGTGCTAATACCGAGCTTGAGTCGTTGATTGAGTAACTGAGTATTACTGGTAAATTGATTGAAACGACGAACTTGGTGTTCTTCCACTGCACTGTAGTAGCGAGAAACTGAAATAACAATCGCCAGTAACACCACAAGAACAAAAACCGTAAACACTAAACGGTTATAGCGTTGAAATAAGCGAGTTTTTTTATCTTGTTTGGACACTAGATTGAATACTTTAGCGATAGCAGATAGCCAATATAACATTAAAGCTCACAAGAATTAAACGAATGCTTAACGCGCTACAGTCAATAAAACCCTTAACAAATAGATAAGTTTGCAAACTCATCTCCCCCCCCCTATACTGAGAAATTATGATTTAAAATCAATGGAGTGAAGATGATAAAATTAGCTTTAACTATTTTCTAATATGCAATTTCTGTATTTGCAATGAGTAAGACAATAACGGCTTGCAATACTGCTCAGTGCCAGTCGCTTTACCAAAACTACAAGTCCGCAGCATTGCGAGGGCACCCAGAAGCCATGAGTACACTAGGGCAATTTTACGAACACGGATATGGCGTAGAACAAAACAAAGACAAGGCGCTACGCTACTACAAAAAAGCGGTAAAGGATGGCAGTATATCTGCAAGCTTTAAAGCAGGGTTAATGTACATCACACAAAGCCCAATACGCGATATCGATAAAGGTATTTACTACCTAACTAAAGCCGCAAGAAAAGGATACCAACAAGCTGATTTTATCTTGGCGATAGCTTATCTTAGCGACTCTTTTGGCATGCAAGATCTCAAAAAAGCCGATCAATACCTTGCCAAAGCATACCAACATCAACACCCTGATATGCCAAATGTTATCGACATGATTAAAGCCAAACCATCATTGTCATTGGATCAATTCCCAAGGCTAGACAAGTTAGTTAATAAAACGCCTTTGATTACAGATCAGAATGGTAATTTGTCTTGGCCTTCTGACAACATGGAAACTATCACGATAACCGCTCCGCCATTAGAAGTGCGGCTAACAGAAAACTTGTTGACATACCGAGGAAGAGAAACATCATTGGGTTCACGTTTACCAACTACCCAATGTACTAAACGACCGGGCTGTTACCAAACCAATAGTGTTGATAGCGTGCTTTCCGATTTTCCTTTTATTTTAGGTATGTAATTGTCAAAAATAGTAATTGGCGTTATGGCAAGCCACTTTTAACTGTGCTTGCCCGCCCGTAAGTTTAACACGCCTTAGCTCTTATCGGTTTTAGCTTTTGCCACACACACTCTATCGCCGTAATAGTTGTTTGCGTAGTTACACACTGACTGCTGTTCATTTGCTTGAGGTTTGTGCAAGCGAGTAATAAATTGTTTGATTAATGCCATAGAAATTCTCCTGTCTTGTTGCTGACATTAATCATGCGCCAACCATCTTAATTAATAAAATTAATTAAAGCGATTGTTGTGTTCGCTTTATTTGTTCAGGTTATTAATCAAGTCACAGCTTTTTTGAGCGCCCTCGACACGGCATAGCTAAATACTGAACAACATGACGATCACATCAAGAAGCGTTATAGTGCGTGTTATAGTTCAGTTGACTAAGACAATAACAACTCAGTAAAAGGATGATAAAGTGAGGGTAAGAAATCTAATTATTGGCATTGTGCTCGGGCTTAACGCGCTGATAGTAGCTCTTCAATGGCATCAACTATTAATCATTTCACTGCCACTATTACTACTTGCCCTATACGATATTAGCCAGAAGCAGCACACCATCTTAAATATTTATCCAGTCATAGGTCATTTTCGTTATTTATTTGAAAGTATACGCCCAGAAATACAACAGTATTTTGTTGAGTCTAATATCAACGGCCGTCCGTTTAATCGCGAGTATCGCTCGCTGGTTTATCAAAGAGCAAAAGGGCAAACCGATACTCGGCCTTTTGGCACCCAGTTTGATGTTTATCGGTCAAGCTATGAATGGATCAACCACTCACTATCTCCTTGTGCGACTTCAAGCAGTGACCTGACAGTGCAGTTTGGCAATGCCGCTTGCCGCAAGCCTTATCTCGCCTCACCGCTCAATATATCAGCGATGAGCTATGGCGCCCTGAGTAAAAATGCCATTATGGCCCTCAACAAGGGCGCAAAAGCGGGTGGCTTTGCTCACAATACCGGCGAAGGTGGGTTAAGCCCCTATCACCTAAAATACGGTGGCGATATTATTTGGCAAATCGGTACCGGCTATTTTGGTTGCCGAACTGAAGATGGTGAATTTGATGAAGTCAAATTTAGTGAAAAAGCCAAGCACAATGCTATCAAAATGATTGAAATTAAGTTGTCGCAAGGAGCAAAACCCGGCCACGGCGGTATTTTACCTGCACAAAAGCTCACTCAAGAGATCGCCGATATTCGCCACGTACCTATGGGGCAAGATGTGATTTCGCCGGCGGCGCATTCTGCCTTTAGTTCGCCCAAAGAATTACTCTTATTTGTTGATACACTCAGGCAACTTTCAGGCGGCAAGCCAATCGGCTTTAAATTATGTCTCGGTAAAAAAGCTGAATTTTTTGCTATTGCCAAAGCTATGTTAGCAACCAAGATCACGCCAGACTTTATAACGATTGATGGCTCAGAAGGTGGCACCGGCGCTGCGCCAATTGAGTTTACCAATGCCGTTGGCACGCCGCTACTAGATGCAATTATCTTTGTTGATGACGTTTTACGTGCCATTGGTGTACGAGAGCAAACAAAACTTATTGCCTCAGGCAAGATAATCTCAGCATTTCACATGGCCAAAATCATCGCCCTTGGTGCAGATGCCGTAAACTCAGCTCGCGGCATGATGTTCGCACTAGGCTGCATTCAATCGCGGACATGTAATACCGATAAATGCCCAACGGGTATTGCCACTCAAGATCCTGCCCGATATCAATTTCTCGACGTTGAGAATAAAAGCACACGGGTGAAAAACTATCACAACAAAACCATTCACCACTTGGCCGAATTACTCGGCGCATGCGGCATCAATCGCTTGGATCAGCTCGAGCGGCAGCACATCAACCGCCGGATTGATAGCTCAACCACCACTGATTACGAAACACTCCACCCGAGTGTCGCGCAAAACTGTTTAATAGCAGGTGAAGATATCCCACAATCGTGGTTGGCTGACTGGCAAAATGCCAGTGCTGAACATTGGTAAACTCGCATCCCTAATTTTAAGTTAATGAGTCACATTCGCCTGTGCTCAGACATTGCTCAGGCGATAACAGCACAGGCTAACTAAGCCAGGAATATTTAATTCACTAAACCGCACTTGTTTATCCACGTTATTCTCGACGAAGTACATGAAGTGTTGCCATCTTCAGTCGTGGAACATGTTTTGACGGTTTTGTTATACCGGCAAAAGTTTAAAGGGTCATTGTTGTTTAAAGCATCAAAGCCGTAAAAGGGATCAGATAAGCTGCCAGTACCACCTCCTGTGGTTGGGGGTTCATTACCGGAGTCACCCTCTTTTGTTAAAAAGTCAATCAAGCAATTTGAAACCAGTACACCCGATAGATCAATTGCGCCACCGCCAAATAACTCGCCATATTTGAATCCGTCTATTTTTGTCCAGCCTTTGTTTAACTCAAGGCTAAAAACAACGTGATTATCGCGCAGTGGATCACTACCCAAGTGAACATTAAACGCAAGTCGATTGTCAAAATCATCGCCTCTAAAAACCAACAAATTTCTATTGAGGTATGAAAAACTAATATCTATGCCAGCTGCGCCTTGACCAAGCGAAATACCACCGCCACTTGTCAATCTTTCATGTGTTAAATCGGCAGCAGTATTACCGCGAAAAGCAGTGCTCAATTTATTACCTATATCACTGCTAATAGCCTGTTGATTTTCTGGACTAGATAAAAACGCAGTAGGGTGACTATCACAAGTACTGTCGTTGCTTCCCGTTCCTTGCGCACTTTTACTCATCACAAAATCTGGTTTAGGGAATAGTTCACTACTACTAATATTTGCTTCGCTAATTGCAACCATGAGATCATCATTGAACTCAAGGTACTGATGCATTACCTCAGATTGATTCGGAGTTATTGGAAAAGACCTTGCCGTAACATATGGGCGATTTTGGGCATCTATTTGCGTTGTTACAATAAACTTAAATATATCTCTAGTTTTGTGAACAGGTATCAAAATTTGTTTAGCAATGGGTTCGCAATAGCTGGCCGAGCGACCATTGCGGAAAATATTACAACTATTACTGGGGGCATTGGCAACAGCTATGCTTCTAGCAGCTATTTCATTACAATCTTCACAGGCAAATGCCTGCACTTCTTGTTGACTATCGAGCGAAAAAGCAAAAGATGAAGATGAAAAGATCAGAGTTGAGATAAGAAATACGTGCTTCATAAAAATCCTTTTAAAAGTCATCAACGCATAAAACATTCATGCCTAAACATTATGTAAACAAAATGTAAAAAACAACTAATTTCGCATAAAAACATAAAGTTAAATGTATTAGGAAAGGGGTAGTATCCTTGTCATTAATATACTGAGCGACTCACCCCTGCTGATTTCTAAATACCTGTGATAGTTACATTTAAACAATAACGACTATAGATTCTCCTCGGCAAACGAGGCTAAGCGACTTCTCACCACGCCATTGAGGTTAATCGTACTGCTGCCAGGGAAGTCTTTAAACCGCTCGACAATATAAGTTAAACCTGACGTTAATGCCGTTAAGTAGTTGCTGTCTATTTGCGCTAAATTACCCGAGCAAACTAATTTGGTTCCCTCACCGCAACGGGTAATAATGGTTTTTAATTGCGACGCCGTTAAATTTTGACATTCATCTAAAATCACAAATGCATTTTGAATACTGCGACCACGCATAAAGTTGACCGATTTAAACTGAATATTGGCCTTTTCCATAATGTAATTTAAGCTGCCACTCATGCTTTCATCTTGTTTGTGTAGCACTTCTAAAGAGTCGGTAATAGCGGCTAGCCAAGGTGCCATTTTTTCTTCTTCCGTACCAGGTAAAAAGCCAATTGACTCAGCGATTTCAGGGGTTGATCGAGTAACAATGACCTTGTCGTATAAACCGCGTTCAATCACTTGCTCAAGGGCACTTGCTAACGCGAGTAACGTTTTACCACAGCCAGCGGGGCCAGTGAGGATGACTAAATCGATATTAGGATCTAACAAGGCGTCCATCGCCATACCTTGATACACGTTTTTCGGGCTAATGCCCCATGCAGTTTTTCCCATTAAGCGCTCACGTGAGACATCTTGAATGGCTACCCGTTCGTCATCCCAGCCTGTCACTTTACCGGCAAAGTGCTCGGTTTCATCAATAATATACTCATTCATATAAGCATTTTTGATCAGCGCTTTATCGACATAATGAGTAGTTGTTCGGCCAATGGTTTCACTTTCGCAGTCTTTTACCTGCTGCCAAAAATCTCCCTCAAACTGGTGATAACCTTTAGTTAGAAACTGAATATCATCAATCAGTTGGTCGGTGCGATAGTCTTCGACAAAGTTTAACCCTGCGCCTTTAGCTTTCAGCCGCATATTAATGTCTTTAGTAACCAACACGACTTTTTTGTGCTGTTTGGTAGATTGTAAATACAAGGCTGCGCTAATAATGCGGTTATCGTTCTCATTAAAAGACAACTTACTCGAGTGAATTGTTGACACTTTAGAGCTGTCTTTTTCAAGGGCGTAGTCGTTAAAAATTGCCAAGGTGCCGGTTGGTTCACCTTCGCCGCCAACCATTTCAAGTGATACCCCTTCGACGATTTGCTCTGGCGTGGCATTAGCTAGGGTGTCTTCTAGCGCTCGAATAGCGACTCGAGCATCGCGACTGACATCTTTATTGCGATCTTTGATTGAATCAAGTTCTTCAAGCACCGTCATCGGGATAACGACGTTGTGCTCTTTAAAGGAAAGGAAAGCGAAAGGTTCGTGAAGTAATATATTGGTGTCGAGTACGTAAATAATTTTGTCATCTGCCATAGCACATCCTTCTACATGAGAACGCTAAACAGATGGTTAAGGTCGGCTAAAAATGTCCCATCTATTTGCGAACGGACAAGTTAAATTGAGTAACCTCAACTCCACTCTCGCACTAAGTGATCGCCGTTACAAGCAAAATTTGGCGATTTTAAATTTATTTTTATACTGCCTCAAAAGGTCATTGACTTGTCATAGTTAACTGGCAAACTGGTTAATTAATCTGCAAGTTTTTTCAGTCTTCGCGCACTCTCTTGGTCTCGCCGTTAAATTCCCTTAAAAATTGGCTATTAAAAAGATTTTTTTAATGATTAGCACTATGATTAACGGTAATATAGCGCGCCATTTTTTGAGCTAATGATTAGGAGACTCGACTTAATGTCATTTCAACTCGGCCAACGCTGGATAAGTGATAGCGAATCAGAACAAGGTTTAGGCACAGTAACCGCAGTAGAAAACCGCTTTGTTACGATAGTATTTACCGCCACCGGCGACTCTCGCCAATACGCCAAAGCCGACGCCCCGCTAACCCGAGTAATCTTTAACGAAGGTGACCTTATTCCGAGTCATGAAGGCTGGCAACTCAAAGTCGAGCGCATTGAAGAGCAAAATGCATTATTGACCTATCACGGCATTCGCGTTGATACCCAAGAAAGTGCGAGCTTAAAAGAAGTGATGATCGATCACTTTATCAAGTTCAATAAGCCACATGATCGCCTGCTCAATGGCCAAGTCGATCGCCTTGACTGGTTTCAACTGAGAAAAAACTGTTTAAATAAACAATTTGAACAGCAACAATCACATTTATCGGGTTTAGTTGGCGGCCGTGTCAGTTTAATTCCTCATCAATTATACATCGCCGAAGAAGTCGGTAAGCGCTTCGCACCACGTGTGTTACTGGCTGATGAAGTGGGTTTAGGTAAAACCATTGAAGCAGGTCTTATTATTCACCAACAATTAGTCAGTGGCCGAGCAAGCCGTGTACTCGTTATTGTACCCGAGCCATTAATGCACCAATGGCTAGTAGAAATGTTGCGCCGCTTTAACCTTGCCTTTAGCATTTTTGACGAAGAGCGCTGTGTTGAGTCGGGCGAAGAAAATCCATTTAGCACCGAGCAACTCGTGTTAGTTAACTTAGACTTTGTCTGCCAAAACCCACAATGGTATGAAGCGATTATCGCTGAAGAATGGGACTTAATGGTGGTTGATGAAGCGCACCACCTCAATTGGCAGCCTGAAAAGCCAAGTTTGGAATATCAATGTGTTGAGCAATTAGCGCAAACGATTCCGGGCGTATTACTGTTAACGGCAACGCCTGATCAACTCGGCCACGAAAGCCACTTCGCGCGTTTGCGACTACTCGATCCTGATCGTTTCTTTAATTACGCTAAATTTGTTGAAGAAGAAAGCCATTACCAAGAAGTTGCGCAAAGTGCCAACAAACTACTTAGTGAAGATGAACTGTTTGCTGATGATATCAGCACCCTATCTGCACTATTAAAGGAAAGCGACGTTTCCGATCAATTGTTGCTGGCGAACAGCGATGGCGAAGAGCGCGTAGAAGCTCGTCAAAGTTTGGTAAAACAGTTACTTGATCGCCATGGCACGGGCCGTATTTTATTTAGAAACTCACGCAATACCATCAAAGGCTTTCCAGAGCGTAAGTTGTTAGCAACACCGCTAGCGATGCCTGACGATTACCAAGATAAAATCGTTGAGTACATTCAATCAGCTGACGTAGAAACTTTAAAGCAGTCTCCGCAAAGCCAATGGCTCAATACACCTGAGCGTTTATTTGCCTTAGATCACCACGATTACCCTTGGTTTGAGATCGACCCACGCGTTGATTTTTTAATTGATTTACTCAAATCACTTGGCAAAGAAAAAGTGCTGGTGATTTGTGCTCACGCGCAAACGGCGATCGATTTAGAAACCGCACTGCGCGTGAAAGAAGGCATGCGCGCAGCGGTATTTCACGAAGGTTTATCGATTATCGAGCGCGACCGCGCTGCGGCATATTTCGCGCAAGAAGAAGACTCAGCCCAAGTTTTATTGTGCTCAGAAATTGGCAGTGAAGGCCGTAACTTCCAGTTCGCTCATCACTTAGTCTTGTTTGATTTACCGTCTAACCCTGATTTACTCGAGCAACGCATTGGCCGCTTAGATCGCATTGGTCAAACACAAACCATTAAACTCCACGTGCCGTACTTTGAGCAATCTGCGCAATCCTTGCTATTTAAATGGTATCACCAAGGGCTTGATGCCTTCGAACACACCTGTGTTACCGGCCGAGCGGTGTATGATCAATACGGCGAAACACTCACTCAGCTTGCCCTGACCGCAAATTGGCAATCAACTCATGCGGATCAGTTTATTAGCGATAGCCATGCCAAACACCTTGAAATTAAAGCCGATCTAGAAGCCGGCCGCGATAAGCTGCTCGAGTTAAACTCTTCAGGCCAAGGGCGTGCGCAACAACTGGTTGAGCTGATCGAAGATCAAGATGACGATATCGAGTTGCCGAGCTTTATGTTTAACGTTTTCGATGTTTTTAACATTCAACAAGACGATAAAGCCGATAACGCCATTGCCTTGCAACCAACAGAGCATATGCTTAATGCGAACTTCCCGAACTTGCCGGAAGATGGCACCACAATCACCTTTGATCGCCAAACGGCACTTGCTTGTGAAGATTACCAGCTGCTGACTTGGGACCACCCAATGGTGCGTGGCTCGATGGATTTAATTCTGTCTGATGACATTGGTAATTCAAGTATTGGTATTTTGAAAAACCCCGCTATTCCAGCCGGTACGTTTTTCCTTGAGTGTTTATTTACCGTAGAAGCGACCGCGCCAAGTCAGTTGCAATTGCCGCGTTACTTACCAACTACGCCAATTCGTATTTTAGTTGATAAAAACGGTAACGACTTAGCAGATAAAGTGCCGTCAAATGTCTTTGACAAGCAATTATCTCCGGTGAAAAAACAGGTCGCCTTACAACTTGTTAAAGCACTTAAATCGCAAGTTACGCCATTAGTTGTTGCTGCTGAAAACCACGCCGAAACTCAAGTCGCTAATATTCAGGCCAAAGCCCAAGCGTTAATGACCGAATCGTTAACCCAAGAGTACCAGCGCTTATCGGCGTTAGCCAAAATTAACCCGAATGTTCGCGATCAAGAATTAGCGTTCATAAAAGAGCAGCAAGTGCAATTAGCACATTATATTGATCATGCTATGTTGAAATTTGAAGCTATTCGCTTAATTGTGGCTGGGCAATAGTAATATGGTCGCCAACCCAGACTTTATTTATCGCCCACCAATGACACCCTATCTCGATATTGTCTATCAAGATGATGACTTAGTGGTGCTAAACAAAAACAGCGGTTTACTAACGGTGCCTGGGCGTTTGCCTGAGCACCAAGACTGCCTAGAAAATCGCGTAAAATCGGTTTTGCCAACGGCGACTATCGTCCATCGGCTAGATATGGCAACCTCAGGCTTAGTGATCATGGCATTAAATAAACCGGCACACGTGCATATTCAACAACAGTTCGAAAAGCGCAAAGTTGGCAAGAAATATCGCGCTCGGGTTTATGGCCAAGTAAAAGAACAACAGGGTGAAATCAACCTACCGCTTATTTGCGACTGGCCAAATAGGCCAAAGCAAAAGGTCTGTCACGAACACGGTAAACCTTCTACCACGCAATACCAAGTGTTAGCCAAAGAAGAAGAAACCACCTTAGTTGAATTAACGCCAATTACTGGGCGCTCACATCAATTGAGGGTGCACATGTTATCGCTTGAGCACCCAATTTTAGGTGATCGCCTCTACGCTCATGATCAAGCATTATCACTCAGTGAACGCCTGCAATTACACGCATTTACCATTGAGTTTTTTCATCCGGTCACAAATGAGAAAATCGCACTAAAAGCTGACTGCCCATTTTAATCTGGCAATTAAAGAGGCATTATTTTAGTAAAGTTTTAACCAATTAATCCGATGACTTAACTAAAGTGATTGAGTTTTGAAACGATGACCAATAACCTGCAAGCAAGATTTATCAACGTAAATTCATTCAGCATGACCTTGTGTTTCCTGAGTTTGCTTTTATTTGTCTGTTTTTCAGCGCTTGCGCAACAAGAGTCAAATAGCGCAAGTCAGCCGAATGAGGTAAAACTCGTACCAGCGCCTGATTACTTTGAGCAACAACAAAAAGATATCAAGCACTATTTAACCAAGGTCTCTGAAGTATTAGTTGGCACACAAAGTTATGCTTTATTAGCGCAAAAAAGCAATACACCGATTAACAAAGGGGTGGTGATTTTATTACCCGACTGGCACGACTTTATTTCACCAAGCCAACACCTTGCTTACTTAGCCAAAACAATGCCTGATATGGGCTATTCGACCTTGAGTATTCAGCCTTTAGCCATGCCTGACGGTTACCCATCAACTGCACTTGAAGCGCAAACCCGAGAGAGTGAAAACAAAGCGGTTATCGATGATTATTTGCAGCAATTGCAAGCGTTAATGACTCGCGTAATTGAACAAGCACAGAAGCAGCAAGGGGCTATTTTGATTGTTTCTGCCGGCAATAATGCTGGCTTTCTAACCCGCTTGTTCAGTGAAAGTAAGTTGCCGCAGCCGCAAGCTTTTATCATGCTTAGTGCCTACCAACTAACACCAGAAAACAATCAACAGTTTGCTCGCCAACTCAGTGAAAACGATATTCCTACACTCGATTTATTTCTCAAACACGACAACCAAAATGTCGCTCATAGTATGTTATTGAGAAAACAAGAAAGCACCCGAAATTTAAAAGTTGAATATCGCCAATATCAAATCAATAACTTTGAAACCGGCTACTACCCAAATAAAGCACTACTAGGAGCTATTAGAGGCTGGCTCGCTTCTCTAGGCTGGTAAAAAAAAGTTTGGTAAAAAATAGGCAGGTAAAAATAGTCTGGTAATAAACGGCTTGGTAAAAAAGAGCGAGTAAAAAAGCCAGGTATATAGCGTCAGCTTACCAATATTCTGGCTTATTAAGTGCGTCAACACAGCGACTATCACCGGAGATACTCGGTACCGTTTCTGCAACCAAACTTTGGCCTAACCAGCCATGCGGAAAAGACATGGGCTGTGGTGCTTTAATCTGTTGTTCGGTTATCGGTTCAAAACCCACTTTGCTGTAATAGTTTGGATCGCCATAGGTAAGCAACAACTCTGCGCCTTGCTCAGCCAACTGACCGATACCGTGGTTAATTAACTGCTGACCAATCCCTTGTTTTTGAACCTTAGTACTCACGGCAACCGGCGATAAAATAAAGCTGTTAACCGGTATTTCAAAGCACATTCTAGTAAATAAAATAGCACCAACATAATTATCGTTTAGCATGGCAACAAAGCCAAACAAATCGTCAGCTCCCGTGGTGGTAAGCATGCTGCGAACTAACCCACCAATATTCTTGCCCTCTGCTTCACCTTCAGCATCGGCAAAGGTTTGTTGATAAAGCGCAATTACTGGCTCAATCATATCAGCGGTGTATGGTAAAAAATGTAGTTTATTGGTCAAAATTTATCCTCAACGTTTTGGGGTCAGAGTCATTTGACTCTGACCCCAAAGCTAATATCCCGTTACAATTGTGCCATGATCAAATCATAGGCAGCTTGAATGTCTTGGGCTTTGTTTTTTGCTTCGTTCATCATTTCAGGCGGCAGTCCTTTGGCAACTAATTTGTCAGGGTGATGTTGTGACATCAACTTGCGATGCGCTTTTTTTATGGTGTGTTTGTCAGCTGACGGTTCAACCCCGAGTAACTTATAAGCATTGGCGAGTTGTTGTTTACGTGATGACTGACTACCACGGCTTTGCTGGTTTGAATGAAATTGTGCACCCGCACTGATCATGTCGAGTAAACGGTTGAGCTCGCGATTTGAGATGCCGAGTAGGCTCGCGATATTACCCAGTGCTTCTCGCTCTTCAATGGTTAGTTTACCATCGGCAAAGGCCAACTGAATTTGAATTTCGAGAAACATTAACATTAAGTCACTTCGACCATGACAACTTTGTTTAAATTTTTCAATCCGTTGCTCTAGCGGAAAACCTGCTAATTTTCCCTCGCGAAAGGCATCTTGTGCTTGCTGACGGAGCTCGCCTTTTAAGCCAATTTTATCCATGTATTGGCTTGCAAATTTGATTTCATGCTCATTGACGCGGCCTTTAGCTTTGGCAACATAGCCCATTACTGAAAACGTCGTATATAAAAATGCCGCTTGTGAATTTAACTCTTCATCGGTCGATTGAAAGTGAAAGTTTAGTGTTCGACGCCTATCAAAGGCATGACCTAGCCACAGGCCAAGCAAGGCACCAAAAATATGCTTTGACAGCATCAAACCAAATAAAAAGCCAAAGACTTTGCCCCATACTTTCATTTATTTTTCTGCCTGTTGTTGGTTTTGTTGAAGTTGCTGATTCAATAGCGCTAATCGTTCGGGCGTGCCAACGTCTGTCCAATGATGATCAATGAGTTGTCCACTAACCAAACCTTGTTCACTCGCTGCTTTTAGGAGCGGACCTAAAGGAAGTGGGCCGTGATGATTAAGGTAGTCTTTAAATAACGAAGGCGATAAAACGGCTATCCCCGAGTAGGTATAAGTTGCGTCGCTAGCATCAGATGGTAACATCACCCGTTGATCATTTAAGCCAAAATCTCCTGTCAGATTGTGCTCAGGATTTTCAACCAAACACAAATGCGCAAGCCCTGAAAGCATTTGAGGTAACTGTTGATAATCGAGCTGGCAATAAACATCACCGTTGACTAACACGAACGGCTCATCGTCCAATAAGGGCAATGCTTTAATGATCCCGCCAGCGGTTTCCAACTCGCCAACGGCTTCAGCGCTATATTCAATGCTCACCTGCCATGCTTGACCATTGCCAAAATAGTCGACAATCACCTCACCATACCAAGCATGATTAATCACAATGTCGGTAATACCAGCATTTTTTAATTGGATGATGTGGTGTTCAAGTAATGGCTTACCATTGACCTTAAGCATTGGCTTAGGACAAGTTTCGGTTAGTGGCCGCATTCGCTCGCCTTTACCCGCAGCGAGTATCATCGCTTTCATCTCAACTTCTCCTGTAATGCTGGTTGCACATATTGCTCAACAAAGTCACCAAGCCAAACCAATTCACAGTAGTGAGCACTCACCTCAACAATATATTCAAGCGTTAGAGGAATATCGTTAAGATAGCCGTGTTTGTTATCACGCAGTGATAATCGAGCAAAAATACCGCTGGCTTTAATATGACGTTGCAGCCCCATCAAATCAAACCAACGTTTGAGTTGCTGTGGTTCAACGCCTTCAAGCTTAGCCGCAAGATTGGGATGAGATGACGCTTGCTCAATAAAATATTCAAATAATTGGCTAACGTGTAACGGCGAGAGCTTTTTGTAGCAATCGCGTAAAAGTGACACGATATCGTAGGTCAGTGCCCCCACGACCGCATCTTGATAGTCAATGACCGCAATTTGGTTGTCGCATACCATTAAATTTCGACTGTGAAAGTCTCGATGCATGACAACTTTGGGTTGCTGATTGACGTTGGCAATCAGCACATCAAAACAAGCCGTTAATTGCTGTTGCTGCTCGCTTGTTAAATGAATATCTAAATAGGCATCAATCAACCACTGGCTGAAAATGGTTAACTCAGTTAAGACAAACGCGTCATCATAGTCGGGTAATGTGACTGGCAACGCCTGCGGATCAATGGCGGTAATTTTAATCAGTTGATCAATAGCTTGGTGATACCAGTTGAGCAAGTTATCCTGGGCTAAGACATCAAAAAACTGCTGGTCGCCTAAATCTTCAAGTAACAAAAAGCCATTAGGTGCGTCAAAGCTCAATACGTTAGGTACGTTAACGTTGTGTTGTGTTAACAACCCAGTGACGTCGACAAAGCCTTGATTATTTGAAAGTTTAGGTGGCGCATCCACTAAGATAAAGGTTCGATTCTGCCCACCTTGTACCCGAAAATATTGGCGAAAACCTGCGTCACCCGTTAATGCTGTCATTAAAATGCCGTTAGGTGAAATGGGTTGAACAGATAACTTTTCTAACTGACTAATTAGCCAGCGTTTTAATAAAACACTGCGTTGGGTCGCCACGAGCGATTACTTCCTTTATTGAGTTAGTAGCTGAGTTAATAATGGATTAGTAGTCGGGTTAACTAACAGGGTTAACAAAGCCGTAAAAATTGTTCTAAGATACCAAGAAACTCGTGTTATAATCCAAAAATTATAACTATAACCCTAAATTAAACATTATTTCGGACATTAGATGCTCTGTCACCGTTTCTTAAAATGGGCGTTTAGCTGTGTATTTTTCTCAAGTTTTTCTCACGCAGCAAACACTACCGAACAAGCAGAAGACTTAACATGCCCTATTCCATCATACGCAAAAGTGATGGAAGCGACAGATATGTTGCCTCAAGACTTTATTCAAATCACATCAAATCAAGCCTATATCGAAAAAAACCGCATAGCTAAGTTTGATGGCAATGTCATTATGAGTCAAAACGGTCAGTCAATTAAAGCCGATTCATTAGCGTTTAACCGTGAAACCTCAAGCCTTGATGCCTCAGGTAGTATCCACTTTCAAAGTGATGGTGTTAACGTTTTTGCTGAGCACTTAAACGCCGATAAACAAAACCAAAGCACTACATTGAGTCAGGCATCTTATCAATTAAGCTCGAACCCGGGGCATGGCGGTGCTGGTATTATTCACATCAATGCCGATGGTTCATTAAGTTTAATTGATTCAACATACACCACCTGTTTAGGCGAATCTCCCGATTGGCAAATCTCGGCAGGGAAAATCTACATCTCTGAAGAAGATAACGTTGGCGAAGTATACAACGCAGTGGTTAGAGTATTCGACGTACCTTTACTCTATGTCCCTTATTTTAACTTTCCGGTAACCAATAAACGAAAAACAGGCTTTTTGTACCCCAAAGTGGGGTCATCAAGTAATGTAGGTGTAGAAGTTGAAGCACCATTTTACTGGAACATTGCGCCAAATATGGACGCCACCTTTACACCACATTACATGTCAAAGCGCGGTGTCTTACTTAACTCTGAATTTCGTTACTTACACGATGAACAGCGCGGCCAAGTAAACTTTGAATACCTCAATAGAGATAAAGCCTTAACAGGGCGAGCAGGTGAAAAATCTCGCTATTTGGGCCGTATTCAACACTTTGGTACCTTTGATGACAATTTTCGGGTTTATGTCGATTACACCACCATTAGTGATGACAACTATTTAGTTGATATTGGCAGTAAACACTACAACTCTTCAGATGCCTACTTATATCAAATCAGTGAGCTTGCCTATTTTGCCAAAGATTGGCAACTAACCGCTAAAGTTCAGGATTTCGAAGTTTTAGGTAACCATATTCAAAGTTATAGAACACTACCTCAAATCGAATTTGACGGTGCTTTTGATTTGTCGAGTTTTAATGGCGTGTTCGAACTGTATTCGGAAGTATCGCGGTTTACTAACCAAGACAGCACTATGCCTGAGGCAGATCGGTATCACGTTGAAGCCGGCATGACATTTCCGATTGCGACACCTGCATACTTTCTCAATTCTGAGTTTAAAGTCCTGCAAACCAATTACAAACAAGACAACCTAGCCAGAGACAGTAAGTTGAGCGAGTCGGTTAGTCGCTCTCTGCCGAAAGCTCGCGTCCACGGTGGTATCTACTTTGATCGCGCAATGAGCAAAGACGGTTACACCCAAACGCTAGAGCCTCAGCTACAATATTTATATGTCGGAGACCAAGATCAAAGCGATATCGGCATCTATGACTCAGCGCCGTTGCAAGATGACTACGACGGCCTATTTCGCGATCGACGTTATAGTGGCTTAGACCGAATTGCTGCTGCTAACCAACTTTCATGGGGTTTAACTTCTCGCATTTTAGACCCACAATCGAATGAGATCTTTCGTGCCAGTGTCGGCCAAATCAATTACTTTGACGCAGGCAAAACAACGGATAACAGGGGTTTAATTGTTGATGAAGAAACCTCGGCTTTAGCGGCAGACGTTTTCTTTCAACTCAATCAACAATGGCAGTTTAGTGGTGATATCCAATACGATACGCACGATGACCAAACGAACAAAAGCCAATTTAGTATTGACTATCTCCCCAATAGAAAACATACAATTCAATTGAACCATCGTTACATTCGCAATGTCTCAACACAAACATTGGAGCAACTTTCATTGCTCGGTACGACCCAAGTTGGTCAAAATTGGCAAGTGGTTGGCCGCGTAACTCAAGATATGAGAGAAAATCGCAGCCTTGAAAGTTATTTAGGTGTTCAATATGAAAGCTGTTGCTGGGCTGTTAGACTGGCATATCATCGACATATTAATACCACAATTGATGACAACGACATTGACAACCAAAACCGTAAAACATTCGACAGCGGCTTTGTGTTACAGTTAGTGATTACCGGCCTTAGTGGCAAGAAGTCATCTGCAGCAGCACAAGATATGTTAAATTCGAGTATCTTTGGCTACAAAAAACCATATTTTCTTAAAAATTAACTAGAAAGAAATTTAATGAAAACTTTATTACCTCTAAAAAGCTTATTCGCAGTTGCACTATTGAGTATCAGTGCATTAAGCCCTTCTGTGAGCTACAGTGCAGAACAAGAATTAGACCGCATTGCGGCCATTGTTGACTCAGGCGTAGTCCTTGAGTCAGAAGTTACCGAGCTGATTGCTAATATCAAGGCGCAAGCAGCACAAAAAAATCAAGCGTTGCCATCAGATAAAGCGCTTCGCGTCCAAGTGATGGATAAGCTCATCAACGAAAGCCTTATTTTACAGCTAGGTGAGCGTATGGGTGTGCAAGTTAGTGATGCTCAACTTGATGAAACGATTACCAATTTAGCCCAATCAAACAATATGTCGTTAGCGCAATTTCGCCAAGTCATTGTCAACGATGGCATGAGCTATGAAAGTTACCGCGAAAGCGTGAGGAAAGAATTGATTATCGGTGAAGTTAGACGTGCAAGTGTTCGTCGCCGCATCAATATTTCAGCACAAGAAGTCAATAATTTACTAGAAACAATGAAAGAACAAACGAGTCAAAATGAAGAGTACAATATTGGCCACATTCTTATCGAGTTTCCACCGGAGCCAACTCAAGCCGACTTAAACGCCGCTAAAGAGCGTGCCGAAAAAGTTATCGAACTATTAAATGAAGGCTCCGATTTCGGTCGTATCGCCATCGCCTCATCAGGTGATTCAAACGCGCTTGACGGTGGTAGCTTAGGCTGGAAAACCATTAATGAGTTACCAACGTTATTTGCTGAAGTGATTGAAGGCAACAAGAAAGGCGATATATTTGGCCCTATTCGCACTGGCCTTGGTTTTAGTATTGTTAAAATCCTCGATATTCGCGGTCGTGAAGTGGTTGAAGTTGAAGAAGTGCGCGCTCGTCACATCTTGATCAAACCAACTATTATCCTCAGTGATGCCAAGGCAGAAGAAATGTTACAAGGCTTTTTAGACCAAATTGCCGCTGGTGAAGCTGATTTCGCTGAGCTCGCTAAGGAGCACTCAGAAGGCCCGACATCAGTGCGCGGTGGTGACTTAGGTTGGTCAGATCCAAACAAATACGACCCTGCCTTTAGAGATATGCTTGCTAGCTTGGAAATAGATGAATACAGTAAACCTTTCCGATCTTCATTTGGTTGGCATATTACCCAACTCACTGGTCGCAGAATGTTAGATGCCACAGCGCAAATAAACGAAAACAAAGCGTATCAATTAATATACAACCGAAAATTTGGTATGGAGAGCGCACGTTGGATCAAAGAAACACGTGACCAAGCCTTTATAGAAATTTTCGAGCAGGACTTATAAATGAGCCAAAGAATTGCCATTACCCCAGGAGAGCCAGCAGGTATTGGTCCTGACTTAGTGGTAAATATTGCACAACAGGCTTGGCCGGTGCAGCTAGTCGTTGTTGCATCGAAGCAATTACTGATTGAACGAGCAGCACTGCTCAATATGCCGATATCGCTCGTTGACTATGACGAGACGAATAATGCCGCAACACCAGCTGGAACCATAACAGTACTCGATGTCGCACTAGGTGACGTTTGTCGTGCCGGAGAGCTTAACCCCAACAATGGCCATTATGTTGTTGAAACCTTGCGTATCGCTAGTGAAAAAAATATCTCTGGCGAATTTGCCGCGGTGGTCACAGGGCCTGTTCACAAAGGCTTGATTAATCAAGCCGGCATCGCCTTTAGTGGCCATACCGAATATTTTGCTATGCAAGCTAACTGTAGCGATGTTGTGATGATGTTAGCGACCGAAGGTTTGCGCGTGGCACTAGTGACAACTCACATACCGTTGGCTTACGTTTCTAAAGCAATAACGCCAGAGCGCTTGAGTAAGGTCACTCGTATATTACATCACGATTTACAAACTAAATTTGGCATCGCAGTACCGAAAATATACGCCTGTGGTATTAACCCGCACGCAGGTGAAGATGGCCACTTAGGCAAAGAAGAAATAGAAGTGATGAATCCAACATTCGACATGTTGCGACAAGAAGGTATTAACATTATTGGGCCACTGCCAGCTGACACTATTTTCCAACAAAAATATTTAACCGATGCCGACGCAATTTTATCGATGTATCACGATCAAGGCTTACCCGTATTAAAATACAAAGGCTTTGGCCAATCGGTAAATATCACGCTCGGGCTTCCATTTATCCGTACGTCAGTTGACCACGGTACCGCATTAGATTTAGCCGGTACCAATCAAGCTGATAGCGGTAGTTTCATCCAAGCGATCAATAGCGCCATTTTATTAAGTCAAAATAAGTCATGAGTAAAAATAGTCACTTAGGTCACCAGGCCAAAAAACGCTTTGGTCAAAACTTCCTCCACAACGATGCCATTATTTCACGTATCGTTGATGCGATTAATCCAGAGCCAGGTGAAAATTTAGTAGAGATTGGCCCAGGCCTTGGCGCATTAACTGAGCCAGTCGTTGATCGCGCTGGCCATTTGAGTGTTGTTGAGTTAGACCGCGATCTAGCTGAGCGCTTGCGCCATCATCCATTTTTAGCACCCAAATTAACCATCCATGAAATCGACGCACTTAAATTCGATTTTCATCAACTAGCCGATGATGAAAAGCCTTTGCGCATTTTTGGTAACTTGCCATATAACATTTCAACGCCACTGATTTTTCACCTGCTAAGCTTTAAAGATAGTGTTAAAGACATGCACTTTATGCTGCAAAAAGAAGTTGTTGATCGCATGGCTGCATCGCCAAACACCAAAGCCTATGGTCGCTTATCGATTATGACTCAATACCAATGCCAAGTATTACCGGTGATGGAAATAGGCCCAGAAGCGTTTAAACCAGCGCCCAAAGTTGATTCCGCCATTGTTAGGTTGATTCCACACCGCGAAATTGCAAATCCAGTAGACAACTTAGAAGATCTCAACCACGTTTGCGTCACGGCTTTTAATCAGCGCAGAAAAACAATTCGCAACAGCTTTAAGAAGTTACTCGATGAGCAAACGTTAATCGATAACAACATTGATCCAACACTCAGACCAGAAAATCTAACGATTGATCAATACATCACATTAGCTAATATCGTGACAAAACAAAAGCAAGCTTAATCACTATGCTCGAGATGGAAACAACCCAATCAATTAGTGTTCAGGTAGAGACGCGTTTTATGCCTGAACAATCGTTGATTGATGATCAACGCTATATGTTTACCTACACCATCACCATAACCAATAATGGCGAGCAAAGCGCGCAATTGCTCTCACGCTCGTGGTTAATTACCGACTCGATTGGTGAAACCAGCACCGTTGAGGGCGATGGCGTGGTCGGTCAACAACCTATCTTACAACCCCAACAAACATACACCTACACTAGTGGCTGTATTTTAAAAAGCCCGATGGGCACCATGGAAGGCTTTTATATTTTTGTCCAACAAGATGGTAAACAGGTTAAGGCGCCCATTAAGGTCTTTACCTTGGCAATGCCAAACATTATCAACTAACGAGGTTTAACGATTTATGGCGTTGTATCTCGTGGGTGACATTCAAGGTTGTTACAGTGAACTGCAAAGCTTGCTCGAACGGGTTGAGTTTGACCCTAAAAAAGATCAACTTTGGGCCGCTGGTGATTTAGTCGCAAGAGGTAGTAACTCTTTAGCAACTATTGTGTTTTTACAAAGCTTAGGCACGAGTTTTAACACCGTACTCGGTAATCATGATCTACATTTAATGGCGATTTATCACGGCCTTAAAAAGGCCAAGAAATCTGATAACCTCGATAGCTTACTCACCAGTAAACACATTGGTAATATCATTGAATGGCTGGCTCAATTTCCACTGCTTCTGCCTTTACCTGACGGCAAATCCTATCTCAGCCACGCAGGTATCTCACCACAATGGACGCTCGAAGAAGCCTTAGCCAACGCCGCTTTTGCTGAGAAAAAGATTCGCGGTAAGTCTCGCATAAAATGGCTTGAGCGCATGTATGGCAATGCGCCGAACAATTGGTGTGACGTGAAAACCAAAACCGACCGTTTCCGCTACACCATCAATGCCTATACGCGTATGCGATTTTGTTATGCTGATGGTAGTTTAGAGTTTGCTTGTAAATCATCCCCCAAAGACGCACCAAAAAATGTTCAGCCTTGGTTTAATCTGATGACAAAAGAACAAGCGTCATATTATTGGTATTTTGGTCACTGGGCAGCGTTAATGGGAAAAACTAACAACCCCCATATTATCGCCCTTGATACAGGTTGTGTTTGGGGAAACTATCTAACGATGCTCAATTACGACGATAAAACCCTATTCACTGAAAATTCACACATTTAAAACAATTGACGCTTTTACACATTCTTTTTGTAACTAAAGGTGTAAAAGTTACAGCACTTGTTATAATCTGCAAAAAGCTCTAAATTTTTTCTCTTTCTAACCGATAAGGTAATTTAGAGAAAAACAATATCCTTCACTGAGTTAGCATTTAAAATTGGTGGTATCTATGAAATTAACCGTAGCGCAGAAAATAATTGGTGGTTTTACCATTTTATCTCTCCTACTCATCATCACAAGTTCAATGTCGATCATGAATTTAAATACGATTAGTGACTCGACCAAACAACAAAACGAGCTTGCCACGCCAACATTGAAAGGAAGTAATCAATTAGCAACGGCAATTGCCCAAATGGGTAATGTGACGCTTAAAGCGTTTTACCAAAGTGAACTTGAAGCATTAAACGCGAATAAAGCAGAGTTTGATGAAATTGAAGTAGAATTCACCCAGACTCTCAAAAGCTTAAAGGCAACAGTTGCTAAAGAGCCTAAACTCGTGACCAGCGTAAAAGCTGCCGAAGAGGCATTTAAAGCAATACAAACAACTAGTGACAAAGTATTTAACTCGCGCTCGGAAAATATCAGATTAACCGCCCAACTAACCGACCAAGTTGACATTCTTGAAGAAAGAGCAGACGATGCGGCAACAATCTTATTAGATTTAGCCGATCACGAATTAGCTGACACCGCCTTAGCACCATCGATTGCGGCTGGTGAGGCATTAGAGTCAAGGCTAAATGCGATTGTTGCCTCTGCTTACGAATATCGCGATACCAAGTCAGCACAAACGGTTGAGTTTCTAGACCGTGAGTTCACGAGTTCTCGTAATGAGGTACTAGACCAAACACGTTATATTAGTGATAACTTAATAGCAGCAGGTGTTGACGATATTGCCGAGGAGCTCAATGATTTGGTTAATGAAATCGCTGAGTTAATCGGTCAATCAGACGCTATTAGTGCGGTAAAAAATGGTCAATTGGCGACGCAAGCCGATGCCGTAGCACAGTTGAAAGAATCTGAAGTACTAATCGCTAAAGCCAACGAGATTCTCGAGGCCCAAGTCGAACTCGCTAACAAAACCGCATCAAACGCAGCCAAACGCGTTGAAAAAGCCGTTAGCTCTGGCTCTATGCAGTCAATTGGTATTATGCTGGTATCGCTCGCTTTAGCCGTGGTCATTTCATTCTTTACCTTGATCAGTATTACTCGTCCACTACGTCAAGTAAACGATATCTTACAAGTGGTTGCCTCAGGTGACTTATCACGTAAGCTCGATGATAGCGGCAAGGATGAGTTTGCGACTTTAGCCCGCAACTGTAACTTGCTCATAGATAGCCTACGCACACTCATTCAAGGTATTGTGAGTCGTTCGACACAATTAGCCGCCGCGGCAGAGCAAACGTCAGCGGTAACGGCACAAAGCACAACCGCGATTGAAGAGCAGCGCAATCAAGTTGAACAAGCCGCTTCAGCAACAACGGAAATGAGCTCAACCTCTCAAAGCGTATTATCAAGTGCTAACGATGCCCTAGGTGAAATTAAGCAAGCTGATGATGAAGCTGAGCGCGTTAAAGGTATTTCTGATAAAAACCGTGAAACGATTGAAGCACTTGCCGCTGAAGTTGAATCTGCATCTCAAGTTATCAACAAATTACAACAAGACAGCGCGTCAATTGGCGGTATCTTAGATGTTATTCGCGGTATTGCTGAGCAAACTAACTTACTTGCACTTAACGCGGCGATCGAAGCAGCTCGTGCAGGTGAACAGGGTCGCGGATTCGCGGTTGTAGCAGACGAAGTGCGCACGCTCGCAAGCCGTACCCAAGAGTCGACTCAAGAAATTCAAAACATGATTGAAGCGCTACAAACCGGTGCCGAAAAAGCAGTATCTGTGATGGAAACAGGTAAAGCCCAAGCAGTTAACTGTGTTGAGCAATCAGAAATGGCTGACAAAGCGCTTGAAACGATTACTCATGCCGTTCACGAAGCCTACGACCGCTCAAGTCAAATTGCGACAGCGGCAGAAGAACAAAGCGTTGTTGCTCACGAGATTAGCGAGAACCTTGAATCGATTGTAGCTATTGCCGAACAAACCACGGCAGGCTCTCAGCAAACCGCTGCCTCAAGTTCAGAAGTTGCCCGCTTAGCTGAGGAGTTACAACAGTCGGTACAAGAATTTAAGTTGTAAGGCTAGAAGGCGATAATGCTTTATGGCTGTAATGCTAGAAAGCGATAAGGCGCTAGGGCTGTATGACTAGAAGGCGTT
The DNA here is from genome assembly GCF_014898095.1 of Thalassotalea sp. LPB0316. Taxonomy (NCBI): domain Bacteria; kingdom Pseudomonadati; phylum Pseudomonadota; class Gammaproteobacteria; order Alteromonadales; family Colwelliaceae; genus Thalassotalea; species Thalassotalea sp. LPB0316. Next base: position 1,094,374 of record NZ_CP062946.1, on the reverse strand, counting down.
AAAGCGTTAAAGCGTTAAAGCGTTAAAGCGCATAGATTACAAAAAAGGTTGGGGAATCCAGCCTTTTTTATTTTTAGGTATTTGATAATGAAATTAGCGAACAAGTATAACCAACCAGAAGTACTACTAATGGCTATGGCCTTTACTATGCCTTTAGTCTTTTCGGTTTGGATGGTGTTACTCAATAACTTTGTTATTGAGCGTGCAAGCTTTACGGGTAAAGAAATCGGTATATTACAGAGTATTCGAGAGATTCCTGGCTTCTTGGCATTTACTGCTGTTTATCTACTTTTGTTTATCAAAGAGCAAAAGCTCGCTATTTTGTCACTTGCAGTTACAGCGCTAGGCGTTGCGCTAACAGGCTATTTTCCAACAACTTATGGGCTCTATTTAACCACACTACTGATGTCGACTGGCTTTCACTATTTTGAAACCGTCAACCAATCACTTACCTTACAGTGGATTGATAAAGATAAAACTGCTCATTTTATGGGGCGATTATTATCAGCAAAATCTGTCGGCTCATTACTTGCCTATGGCAGTGTTTGGTTATTGATGGAGTATGCTGGCTGGGATTATCAAGCAACTTATGCTTTATTTGGTTTTTTTGCGTTGATTATGGCACTGCTGATGTACTTTGCCTTCGATCAATTTGAACAGCCACATAGCCAAGACAAAAAGCTAATTCTGCGAAAAGATTACTGGTTGTTCTATGCCTTAACGTTTTTCAGTGGGGCGCGTCGACAAATATTCGTCGTGTTTGCCGGCTTTTTAATGGTTGAGAAATTCAATTATAGTGTCGCTGAAATTAGTGCACTGTTTTTAATCAACTACGTGTTTAACTGGCTGTTTGCCGCACGAATAGGCAAGGTTATAGGCAAAGTTGGCGAGCGCAATGTCCTCATTTTTGAATACGTTGGCCTGATGATTTTATTTATCGCTTATGGTTTAGTAGATAGCGGGATGGCCGCAGCCGTGCTGTATGTCGTTGATCACCTATTTTTCGCATTAGCGATTGCGATTAAAACCTATTTCCAAAAAATTGCCCGACCGGAAGATATTGCGGCAACCGCTGGCGTGAGCTTTTCAATCAACCATATTGCTGCCGTTGTGATCCCTGCTATTTTAGGTGCTGTTTGGATAGTTGACAGCTCGTTAGTATTTTATGTTGGTGCTGGCTTTGCCGCCTGCTCACTGATCTTATCAACCATGATCCCACATAGTCCTGAACAAGGCCATGAATGGCGCTTTAAAAAGAAAATGGCATAACCTTAAGTTATGCCACTCTTTTACCAATTGAAATAAATATTTGACCGACACTGAGCTACGTCAGGGAAGTTAGAATAAAAGAAATTTATGCAGGTGTAGTCATTCTCGGCTTTGTCTCCTGAGTCGCTCTACCTCCTGCATCCATGCAGTCGTACATCAAGTAAATTTGTGAAATTATCACTTTTCTGACGAGCTCAGCGACGCTGATAAACATTAAATCGAAGCATATACGCGTTCTTTTCATCTGGCTGTCGTGTTTCAGAGCTTAGTAGCTGCCAATCGTTGACTAAATCGTACTCGGGAAACTGGGTATCACCATCAATGTTGGCGTCAATATGAGTGATGTATAATTTGTCTGCTTTAGGCATGCAGTGCTGATAAATTGCGCCACCACCGATCACCATAATTTCTTCAACACCACTAGCCAACGCGAGCGCTTGATCTACACTTTGTACAACATCCACACCGTTTATGGTTAGCGTAGGATCACGGGAAATAACAATGTTTTGCCGCCCAGGTAGTGCGCGCCCAATGGAATCATAGGTTTTTCTGCCCATGATCACGGGTTTGCCCAGTGTCGTTTTCTTAAAGTAGGCTAAATCGGCCGGCAAATGCCAAGGCATATCGTTATCTTTACCAATAATGCGATTATCAGCATGGGCAACAATCATTGATAATGTCGTCATCTTTAAAGCTCTTTATTTGAAATTGTTAGGCATAGTAACAGAAGCACTATAAATCAAAAAGGCGCAATAACCTAAGTCATTGCGCCTCGGAATTAAACTTTTCTTGGGCTATTTACGATACTCTACTTCGACATCGTAGTCGTCTTCATCCCAATCCTCGTCGTCGAGGTCGTCGTCATAATCTGCGATTGTTTCTTCGTGATAAGTATCCCACTTAAACTCAACAGACTCCTCTTCTTGCTCTTCTTCGAGCTCGTTAGGTAGCGTCTCTATAAAGTTCATCAAGTCAGAAACTAATTCATCCGTGCCAATTTTGCTAAACGCTGAAATACAGTGTACTTCACCATCCCAATTAAGTTCATTAACAATGCGCTCCTTGACCTCTTGTGCTTCATCTTCGAGCATTAAATCAAGCTTGTTAAGTACTAACCAACGCGGTTTTGCCGCAAGTTTTGGAGAGTGCTCTTCTAACTCATTGATAATGGTTTTAGCATTCTCGACCGGATCACTACCGTCAATGGGCATCACGTCAATCACGTGTAGTAAAATTCGGCAGCGCTCTAAGTGACGCAAGAACTTAGTCCCTAAACCTGCACCGTCAGCGGCACCTTCAATTAAACCTGGAATATCCGCAATAACAAAGCTGCGCTGAGAGTCTAAACGGACAACACCTAAGTTAGGCACTAAGGTAGTGAACGGGTAGTCAGCAACTTTCGGTTTAGCAGCAGATACGCTGCGAATTAAGGTGGATTTACCGGCATTAGGTAAACCTAACAAGCCAACATCGGCAAGTAATAATAACTCTAAGCGCAAGTTGCGAATTTCACCGGGTGTGCCTTTTGTACATTGACGAGGCGCTCGGTTAGTTGAGCTTTTAAAACGGGTATTACCCAAGCCGTGCCAACCACCTTTGGCGACCATAAGCGTTTGTTTGTGTTTAGTTAAATCGCCAATTTGTTCGCCAGTATCAACGTCAATTGCACGTGTACCAACAGGCACTTTTAAGTAAAGTGCGCTAGCGCTTTTACCTGTCATATCTCGGCTACCGCCATTCTCACCGCGTTTTGCACGATGAAAGCGTTCAAATCGATAATCGATAAGGGTATTCAAGCCTTCATCAGCAATTAAGTAAACGTCACCACCATCGCCGCCGTCACCGCCGTTTGGACCACCAAACTCGATATATTTTTCACGACGAAAACTTACGATACCGTTACCGCCATCACCAGCTTCTACTCTGATTTCAACTTCATCAACAAACTTCATGGTCTTTTAAGACACTCCAAACTTAACGCATCTACCTATTATAAATGATCTTAATGATTTCGTTAAAAAGATCTTTGTAGGCATTTGTTTTGATATCAATTGTATTGATTCTAATGTCGGTAGAATTAAGACAATTGATATCGACTTTACTTTTTGTAGGTAAAAAAAAACCCCGCTCAACCGCGGGGTTTTTCAATTAGTGTCGAAACTTATTCAGCTACGATACTAACGAATTTACGGTTCTTAGGACCTTTTACTTCAAACTGAACTTTACCGTCAGCTAAAGCAAATAATGTGTGGTCTTTACCGATACCCATGTTAGTACCAGCGTGGAATTTAGTACCACGTTGACGAACGATGATGTTACCTGCTAATACAGACTCACCACCAAAACGCTTAACACCTAAGCGCTTACTTTCTGAATCACGACCGTTTTTGGTACTACCTGCTGCCTTCTTATGTGCCATCTTTAAATGCTCCTAAAATTAGCCGTTAATACCAGTAATCTTCACTTCAGTGAACCATTGGCGATGGCCCGCTTGTTTGCGTGAATGCTTACGACGTTTGAATTTAACGATTTTAACTTTGTCTGCACGACCTTGAGCAACAACTTCAGCTGTTACTTTACCGCCAGCAATGTAAGGCGCGCCTACATTGATGTTCTCGCCGTCAGCGATCATTAAAACGTTATCGAAATCTACTGATGAACCAACTTCAAGTTCTAACTTTTCTAAGCGAACAACTTGGCCTTCAGTCACACGGTGCTGTTTACCACCACTTTGGAATACCGCGTACATAGCTACTCCGTACTGCGTCTTTCTTGTACAAATAAGACGCTTTAAATTTAAAAATATAGGGCGCGAATTCTACGCGAAGGATTCAATGATCGCAAGTATAAATCTCATGTTTTCTGTATTTTTTTTATCAGGTGATTTGAACGGTTCTTTTAGTTGATTTTTCGTGTAAACTTGGCCGATATAATCTGCTCAACTTTGCTGTTTTAAAGCGCGATCACCTGGAATGGAAATTAAACAAATACAAGCACTTGCCCAAGATGACATGTCAAGTGTTAACGATCTCATTTACCAACAACTTCAATCTGATGTTGCCTTAATTAACCAATTGGGAATTTATATTGTTAATTCAGGTGGCAAGCGTATGCGTCCAATGTTGTCTGTTTTGGCTGCACGTGCACTCGAATACCAAGGAAAGGATCATATTTCGATCGCCGCGATCATTGAATTTATTCACACCGCCACCTTGTTACACGATGACGTGGTTGATGAATCTATGATGCGCCGAGGTAAAGAAACCGCTAATGCCTTATTTGGCAATAGCGCCAGTGTACTGGTTGGCGACTTCCTTTATACCCGTTCATTTCAGATGATGGTTGGCCTTGATAACATGAAGATCATGAAGATCCTTTCAGATGCCACTAATATCGTTGCAGAAGGTGAAGTATTACAATTAATGAACTGTAACGATCCTTCTACTACTGAAGCCAGTTACATGGAAGTGATTTATTGCAAAACGGCCAAGTTATTTGAAGCTGCCACCCGATTAGCAGCGGTTGTTTCGAATCAAAGCGAAGCTGTCGAAAATGCTATGGCTGATTACGGTAAACATTTAGGCACCGCTTTTCAATTAGTTGACGACATTATGGATTACACCGCAGACGCCAAAGAAATGGGTAAAAATGTTGGTGATGATTTAGCCGAAGGCAAACCGACATTACCCCTGTTATACGCCATGGCAAATGGTAATGCACAACAAAAGCAACTCATTGCCGATGCCATCGAACATTGCACAGGCATGGACCATTTAGATGAAATTTTAGCTGCCATGGCTGAAACAGGTTCATTAGCCTATACCCAAAAGCAAGCAGAAATAGAAGCTGATAGAGCGATTAAAGCCCTTGATATTTTGCCTGACTCTGAGCACAAACAAGCCTTAATCGCGTTAGCGCATATCGCAGCAAACCGCTCAGCTTAAATAGAGATTAATAAACAAGGGGCATTGATTTGATGCCCCTTATGAGTCTATTTCAGCTGTTAACCTCTACATCTTAACCATCATTTTCAAGCTAACAAGTTGCATTTCAAGCTGTTGATCAAGGTAGCTTTGATAGCTCGCCTGTTGGTGCGCCGATAAAATATTGGCAGATTGCTCAAGTGTCGCCTGTTGCTTTTCTAGAAGCATCATCCGAGCCTCTTCGATATTACCTTCTTTGACGAGTGCCATCATGGTTTTGTTATCTTGAAAGGTGTCAGACTTTCTTACTTGGCTGACCGAATCAATCATCATTGAGATTTGCGCTTTGGAAAGCGACTGGTCAGCCGGCATCTGTGCGTTAAGCATCATCATTTCTTGTCTAACGGGTAACGTTTCTTCATATTGAGTTAACACACTCATGCCATCGGTGCCGATTAACGCTTCGACGTTTTGCTTATATTCATCACTTGATTGATACTCTTCAATGTTCTCAAGAGCTTCTCCACGGTTATATGCGAATGCCATCGCAAATTGAGTCGCTTCAAATTTGTCTTCAACGAGTAGATCGAGTAGTAATTTACGCTGCTCATCATCTAATTGTAACTGCTCAAATAATTCGTCATAAAGCGGCGGTAACTGGTTTTTCAATTGATACTTAATTTGTTGCTTCATGTAGTCTGATTGCATCACCTCTTTTACTTCATCAGACGCCGCAAGTTCGGCTACCGAGCTATTATCGGCGTCTTGGTACTCTGATGAATCCGTTAACCCTGTCGCACTATCAGGTTCAACTGTTGATGATGAATTGTCATGAGTTGCATGAGTATTTTGCTGAGTTAACGCCGTTGCCAAATTGTGGCCAGATGTTTGCCCTGGACCTTCGTTGGTCACTTGTTGATTGAGTTGCGCATTGAGCGATGCATTTTTTTCATAGAGCTCGGCAATCTTGTTGCCTTGCTGATAATTGCTATAGCCAAGCAATACCACAATCGCCGCCAAAATAAAGTTTATGTACTTTGCCATCTTAGTCCCTTAATGTTTCACACCTCTGGCTAGATTAGCACTTAATTGACAAGCAGTCTAAGGCTGACAATCAGGCATAAAAAAAGCCGCTATTGCGGCTTTTTCATCGACTTGGCAAGATTAGCCGTTGATAAAATCAACGCCTTCTTGGATGTCTTTGTTTAATGTAGCAAGCATGTCTTCTTTCGCTTTTTGCTCAAACGCGCTTAACTCACCGTAAGATAAGATTTCTTCAACGCCGTTTTTACCTAAACGCACTGGGTGAGCGAAGTACTCAGCATCGCCATTTTCAACAGCTACGTATGCGTAATCAACAACGTCTTCACCTTGTAAGCCTTTGATTAAAGACATAGTGAAACGTGCAGCAGCAGCACCCATTGATAAAGTAGCAGAACCGCCACCAGCTTTTGCATTTACAACTTCAGTACCCGCATTTTGGATACGCGGGGTTAATGCAGCAACTTCTTCTTCTGTAAACTCAACACCTTCAACTTGTGAAAGAAGAGGTAAAATCGTAGTACCTGAGTGACCACCAATAACAGGAACTTTAACTGATGCTACGTCAACACCTTTTAATTCAGCAATGAAAGCTTCAGAGCGGATAACGTCAAGTGTTGTTACACCAAATACGCGGTTCGCTTCGTATGTACCTGCTTTTTTGAATACTTCAGCCACGATTGGTACAGTGCCGTTTACTGGGTTAGTGATAACACCAACTAACGCTTTAGGACAGTTAGCTACAATGCCTTCAGCTAATGTTTTAATGATACCAGCGTTAACATTGAATAAGTCAGCGCGATCCATACCAGGCTTACGCGGCATACCAGCAGGGATAATTACAATGTCAGCGCCGTCTAGTGCAGGCGCTAAATCGTCAGCACCGTAACCTTTCACGTTAACCGCCGTTGGGATGTGGCTTAAATCTACTGCTACACCAGGAACTACAGGAGCAACGTCATATAACGCTAAGTCTGAGCCAGCTGGTAATTGAGTTTTTAATAGTAAAGATAACGCTTGGCCGATACCGCCAGCTGCGCCTAAAACAGCTACTTTCATTGGGACTCTCCAAAATTTGAGTATTTACGTAAAATTTTCGTGCACAAAAGATATAGTATATACCACGAAAAAACAATCAATAATGCGCTTTATGAAAGTCGTTTGTTTGTTTACAACATGGCTTTTACTGGCAAAAGATACCGTAATATGGCTAAATACCCCATAAGACTTTGGTATGACAAAACACAGAAAAAAATCATGACAGTTCAACAAAAACAAGAAGCCTTAGTGCAAGCATTTAAAGAGTTATTAAAGCAGGAGCAGTTTGGCTCTCAAAGCGATATTGTCGATGCGTTAAAGTCACAGGGCTTTGATAATATCAGCCAATCAAAAGTGTCTAGGATGTTAAGTAAGTTTGGTGCGGTGCGCACACGTAACGCACGCCAAGAAATGGTTTATTGTTTACCTGCTGAACTCGGTGTACCTACGGCAAAAAGCCCGCTAAAACAATTAGTGCTCGATATTGAACACAACAACGTTATGATCATTATTCGCACAAGCCCTGGCGCAGCACAATTAATTGCAAGATTATTAGACAGCTTGAGTAAACGTGATGGTGTACTAGGTACTATAGCCGGTGATGATACGATTTTTATCGCACCTACCGATGTCAGTGAGATTTCAAATACCATCACTAAATTAGAAGAGTTATTCTCTAAAAACTTATCTTAGATAAAAATCATCTGACTTAACGACCCAATTTCAGTCGTTAAGTCAGGTTATTCTTTAAGAGATACAGACAGATTTTAAGCCAGTGATTTTAAAAAGTTCAAACTAGGCGCAAAAAAAGCACAGCCAGTTTCTGCTTGCGTAAATTGCAATAAGTGATCGAAGTGCCCTTCCCCATCACAGTGAACCATTTTTTCTAACATCAGTTTAAAGTGGTTTGGGTTATTGCAATAAGAAACAAAGAACAAGCCTTGGACCTTCATATCACCATAAGGCATGCTTTGACGCAATATTTCCATGCTTTTGCCCTCGTCATCTTTAAGGTTGACGCGTTTGATATGGGCACAAGGATGAATTTCATCTGCCGTGTGTTCAATGTTATCCATTTTGGTTCGACCAATGACATCTTCTTGCTCTTTCGTCTCAATGGTTTGCCATAGTTTCATATTATGACGATAGCGCTGAATATGCAGATAGCTGCCGCCGGCAAATGTTTCATCTTGCTCATTACTCACCAGAGCAACCTCGCGACGATGGAAGCCTTTAGGGTTTTCAGTGCCGTCAACAAAGCCAGTTAAATCACGACCATCGAGAAATCTAAAGCCACGAACTTGTTCAATCAACTCAACACTTGAACCAAGGAGTTCGCACACTTTACTACTGACAATATGATTGACATCGGCGCGATCACTGCGAATCTCAATATATAAGTCAAAACTGGTTGACGGCGCAATGCGATCTTCGTTGTCCATACTAGGAAAGCTAGTCAATTGATTTGGCCTCGCCTCTGGGTGTAATTCATCCCAATAACCAGAACCAATAGCGATTACGCCAGTTAAATTAGCCTCGGAAAAACGGTCGGCATAATTGTCGAATAACTCAGGCATCCGGCTAAGCGCTTGTCTCAAGTAGGCGTTATCATCGTCGACAACATTAAATAGTAAATAATAGCCATGTAAACTTGGCTCCGCACAAATTCCAAATTGCTCTCTTGCCATGCTCTAAACCTAAATTAAGACAATCCAATAACGAGTTATTTTACACATATTTAGTTTCTTGACACTAGCGGTGTTGATTTTTTCCTCGAGTAGTAACAAAAAAAGCGACCTAAGTCGCTTTTTATTAAAGAGTTGGTAATTAACTGTTAACCGATACGAACTCTGGGTAAGCTTCAATACCACAGTCTGACTTATCAACACCGTTGTATTCATCTTCATCGCTAACGCGAATCCCCATAGTTTTCTTCAAGATAGTCCAAACGACTAAGCTTGCGACAAATACCCAACCGAAGATAACTAATGCGCCGTATAATTGGCTACCAAAACTAGCGTCTGCATTGCTAAATGGTACGATCATCACACCGAAGAAACCTACAACACCGTGAACAGAAATAGCACCTACTGGATCGTCAATCTTCACTTTGTCAAAGCCAACAATAGAGAATACAACTAATACACCAGCTAATGCGCCAATTAATGAGGCAAATAATGGTGATGGTGAAAGTGGGTCTGCAGTAATCGCAACCAAGCCCGCTAAAGCACCGTTTAAGATCATGGTTAAGTCAGCTTTACCCCAAACCGCTTTGTTTAGTAATAATGCTGCTACTGCACCTGCTGCTGCCGCTGCATTTGTGTTTAAGAAAATTTTACCAACAGCAGTAGCGTTTTCAGCGTCAGACACCATTAACTGAGAGCCACCGTTAAAGCCGAACCAACCCATCCATAAAATGAATGTACCTAAAGTTGCCAATGGCATATTTGATCCAGGAATTGGGAACACTTGACCGTTTGCACCGTATTTACCTTTACGAGCACCTAGTAGCAATACACCAGCTAGTGCTGCAGCGGCACCCGCCATGTGCACAATACCAGAACCGGCAAAGTCACTAAAACCAGCTTCTGAAAGGAAACCGCCACCCCAAGTCCAGTAGCCTTCTAACGGGTAAATAAAACCAGTTAATACGACAGTAAATACTAAGAATGCCCATAACTTCATGCGCTCAGCTACGGCGCCAGAAACAATTGACATAGCAGTTGCAACGAATACTACTTGGAAGAAGAAATCTGATTCTAGTGAGTGATCTGCATCTGCTGCCTGCGTGCCGATTAACGCACCAAGGCTAGGAATAATACCGCCTTCTGCGTTATCTACGTACATGATGTTGTAACCAACAAGTAAGAACATGACACAAGCAATTGAGTATAAACAAATATTTTTAGTTAATATTTCTGTGGTGTTCTTAGAGCGCACTAAGCCTGCTTCTAACATGGCAAAACCTGCTGCCATCCACATAACAAGTGCACCCGAAATTAAAAAGTAAAACGTATCTAGGGCGAAACGAAGCTCCGTCACCGTGGTTGATACTGTTGCTAACTCTTCCATCATTAATCCCCTTATTGTTATATAGCTTGTGTATCTAATTCGCCGGTGCGAATTCGTACTGCTTGTTGAAGGTCGTAGACGAAAATTTTACCATCGCCAATTTTACCTGTGTAAGCAGCTTTACTGATTGCTTCAACTAAGCGCTCTACCACATCTTCATTCACCGCTACTTCAAGTTTAACTTTTGGTAAAAAGTCAACTTGGTACTCGGCACCACGATATAGTTCGGTATGACCTTTTTGACGTCCGAAACCTTTAACTTCGCTAACCGTTAAACCTTCTACGCCAACCTCTGAAATGGCTTCTCTTACATCATCAAGCTTAAATGGCTTTATGATCGCACTGACAAGTTTCATGTTATTTCCCCTACAAGTGTTTTTTTATATCCTGTTACAAACCCTGTGCCAGATATTAAAAACATTTAAAAACAATAAGTTAAACAAACAAAACAATATAAAACCACTGACTACGCACCATGTTGGTGCTATCAAAAAGCCTGGTTGCACAAACTTTAGGCATAAAAAAGGCAGCTACATGCTGCCTTAACTAGAAAAAAATTTATTTCAATTGGGGTAACCCGAACCGGGGTTTATTAGTAAATCATTGCTGCACCCGGGTTGAGTATCGCTAATACATCAAAACGCTCCAAATCACATACTTTCAGCGCTTCATCAAACGCCGATTTATCTAACCCCATCGCTTCGTATAACTCTTCGTTGACGACTTCTTGGTAAAACATGTTGGGGAAATATGTGTTTTTGGCCATCACGCGCTTAGCAACATACAACAAGTTAACATCATTAATACTGTAATCGTCTTTGTGCTGATCTTGCTTCTTAATAGGCTCTATTAAACTGATTGGCAACTGCCAACACTGTAGTAGATGAGCGGTGCACTCACCAAACGTAAAGTTAAGTGTTTCTTGCTCTCGTAGCCAAGGGTATATTTGCAAATCTTCATAAATATCAACAATCTTTTCAGGGGATATTTGCTTAACCACCAACTCACCTAAGTTGTGTAGTAACCCCAATATGAATAAACGCTCGCCTCGAGGAACATTAAGCTGTAATGCTAATTGTTTAATGATTAAAGCGCAGTCGACACTTTTTTCCCAAAACTGGGTCAGATATTCAGCATCTGCATCAATTTTTTCAAACGCTTTAGCCGTAAAGTGAGCGATCACTAAGTTGTACACTTCTGTGATACCTAGCACTAAAACAGCTTTAGATATGGTATCGATTTTACCTGGATAATTAAAAAATGAACTGTTGGCAAGCTTTAACACAGTTGCCGATAATGCAGGGTCAAGGAGTATGACATCAGCAATATCATCGATTGTCGACGACTCATCATCTATCAGATCTTTAATTCTGATAAAGGAATCAGACAATACAAAGATTTCGCTTGCTTGTTCCGCATATGCCTTTGCATCCATTAAACATACCCCTAAAAGTCTACGTGTTTAATCATTTAGATAGAAACCAAATCAATAACTTGGTTAATCAACAGTTTTAAGTATAGCTATTATCAATCAGTCTTCAATCACTTCTGCACTTACGTGATAAGAAGTAAACTTCCGCATATTAATAACGCCCGTATCAAAAATCAGGTATTGTCCTTTAATACCCTGCAAAATCCCTTTAACCGTTGGGGTTTTATCAAAATTGAATGAGTTAATTTTGTTTAAATACTGCTCGACAGGAAAAGATAAACTGATCGGTTGTTCATCGAGTAATTCAATCGCATCCGCTCCAAATCTGCGGCGTAAAGCTTCGATAGCCTCGTTAATCAGTGGTAATAACTCTTTTGCTTTGGCTTTTAAATCAACTTCCTCACCGTCACCTTTGAGCATAGCACGCCAATTAGTTTTGTCAGCGATATGCTTGGCTAGCTCAACTTCGACCAATCCCGATTGCAGGCGAGTATGTACCGCGAATAACGGCAGCGCCTGAGTCGCGCCCTGATCAATCCAGCGCGTCGGAATTTGCGTATGTCGAGTAATGCCAACTTTTAAACCTGAGGTATTCGCTAAATAAACATAATGTTTTATCATGCAGTTGGCCTCACCCCACTGTGGCTCACGACAAGTTCCCTGATCAAAATGACACGTTTCTGGCTTCATAATACACATGTCACACTTTGCCAGTTTTTGCATACAGGGAAAGCAGAAACCCTGTGAGTAACTTTTACGTGTAGCCTTACCACAGTGATTACAGGTTATTTTGTTGTGAAAAGTAAGCGTTAAAGGCTTGCCAATAAGCTCATTTAAAGAGAGCAACTGATCACCGATAGGCAATTGATACTGCACACCTCCTTGGTTATCAAGGTGGGAAGTCATTTTTGCGATTGGGCCTGGTCCTATCATATTGTATGTTTAGTTAGTCTTTGATTATGTGGTATTTTAGGAAATATTCATCTGCTAAGCTAGCCTGTAAACACATTCACTGCTATGAAAATTTCACAACCAACTTGGTTCGTTTATTTTGTTCGATGCGCCGACAACTCCCTATACGGCGGTATTACTACTGATTTAACTCGGCGATTAAAAGAGCACAATGGCGATAATAAAAAAGGCGCAAAATACACCCGTGCACGACGCCCGGTAAAACTCGTTTTTAGTGAAAGCCACCCCGATAAATCTAGTGCAGCAAAACGTGAGTATGCGATTAAACAACTTACCAAACAGGCCAAAGAAGCCCTGATAAAATAAGATTAATATTACTGGTCGGCTTTGTTTTCTATTCGCTATAGAAAAGATTACTGATAAAATTTTCCGCCGTTTTAGTTGTATAACCAAAGTTTCATGTTAATTAGCCAGTTTTACACACAAGTAAATGATCAAGTCGTTTTTTCTCGCGAGCAAGCTAGCCGTTTCGCCAAAGAAGTAGCCGACGATTTTAACCCAATTCACAACACCGACGCTAAGCGCTTTTGTGTACCTGGTGACCTACTATTTGCCATCACGCTTGCAAAAGCGGGACTGTATCAACAAATGGAATTTACCTTTAGCGGTATGGTAACAGATAATATCGCGCTTAATTTCCCGAAAGAAATCAACCAAGCAGCGTGTGTTACAGACGATAAAGATAAAGAATACCTGCAGATAAAAGCTGATGGTGATAAAACAACTGACCAAGCGTTTATCGATCAGTTAACGAAAGCCTATGTTGAATTTTCTGGTCACACTTTCCCACATATCTTGGTCAAGTTAATGCAACAACACCAAGTGATGATCAACCCATCGCGCCCTATGGTTATGTATGAACGCATGACATTAGCGCTAGATAGTTTCGAAGGCGACAACATTGAGTTGGTAACAGATCAGAATACACTGACAATTGATGGCAAGCGCGGTAGCGCCTGTCTGGCCTTTGATTTAACGGCTAACGGCAAAGTCATTGGCCACGGTAAAAAATACATGATGTTAAGTGGCTTGCGCCCATACTGTGATGACACGATTGGCGCCGTTGTTGACGAATATAAAACCATCAAACAAGCCTACCAAAAGTAACTAGAAGCGCTAAATCAAAGATGCCGTAGCAACAAAAATACGGCATCATTAGTAACGCTTTTTCATCAATGTAATAATCGAGGCGATGTAGACGCCCGCTGTCTCAACGCCTTCTTAATTGCCCAATCCAAGCATCCAACTTCACAGCTGACGCTCTCATTAAACGCTGTGTTTTTTTGAGCCATATTTTCGCCCATGGGTACTCCAAGCTAAGCAAAGCTAATCCGACAGGTAAAAAGAGAAAAGCAGGCCCCGGTAGCAAAATAAATATCGCACCGATTAAGGTTAGTGTACTACCAATTAACGTAACAGCCATTTTTTTCATTATATAATCCTTAGCTAAGATGGTGTTAATAATCAGCCAAAGTTGCAACCTTTGCGCCATAACAAAAAAGGCTATTTTTCAATTACTTGTATAAAGACCAACTGTTATACATTGATAAAACCACCGATTATTAGTGATTTTCATCATATTGTTGGCTAAAGATTGCTTGCTGCTCTCTCGCGTGCTCAATACAGTAGGCAAACACCTGCATGGATGTTGGCTGAATACATTTTTTCGGTTTTTGGTAATGATCTAACCACGCTTGTTGCTTGGCACCACTAAAAGCACCGCGTAATTTCAAGCTTTGGTTGCGATGAAATACCGGTGGTGGAGTTATTTGAGATTTAGCAGCGCGCTTTGACTTGCTGACTTTACGCTGCTGATGGTTATTAGCCGCTGATTTTCGCTTTTTAGTGGCTTTTTTGCTTGCAGGCTTTGCGCCACTTTGTTGGCATTGCCACCACTTTTGCCAAGCACTTCGCTCTCTAGCGCGGAGCTTTTCAACTGACTGCCCCTTACCACCTTGACGCAATTTATATTGGATCGCTTGATGCTTAGCTTTTGCCTGTTGGCAATGTGTTTTGGCTTCGAGTGAATAGCTTGTAAAGGTAAAACCTACAATAACCACAACCGCACTTATCCAATGCTTTTCCATGTTCTCACCTTCTTCCTTGAAGTTTTCGATATTCGCAATTTTGTAATTTTGCCACTACAGTAAGTAGTGCTATGTTATAGGCTTAGATGAAGAACAAGGAATGTTCAAATGAAAAAACAAATAAATCTATGGGTAATTGCCCTATTATTGCTGATCACAACCCTCAGCCACGCCAATCAGCTACCAGCGCTTCAACATGCCAGTGCCTTAACCACGCCACCACAAGATATCAGTCGCTATTATGTCAGTGAAAAACTCGACGGTGTCCGAGGCTATTGGAATGGCTACAGCCTGCAAACTCGTCAAGGACATCAAATACAAACACCTAAAAACTACACTCAAGGTTGGCCGCCAATCGCTCTAGATGGCGAGCTTTGGCTCGGACGCAATCAGTTTGATTTCACCAGTGGCTGTATTCGAAGTTCCGCTATCAAGCCATGCTGGCAAAACATCCGTTTTTACTTATTTGATTTACCTGAGCACGGCGGTGAGTTTAGCGAGCGGGTTAACGCTATGCGTCAGCTTTGTCGGCAGCTACAGCACACCACCATCCGGTGTGTGAAACAATTTAAGGTAGCCAATCAACAGGCATTGATTAGCGCTTTTAATCAAGTTATTGAACAACAGGGTGAAGGGCTAATGCTCCACCTTGAATCAGCGAAATACCAAGCTAAGCGGGTCGATCACTTACTCAAATTAAAGCCTTTCGATACCGAAACTGCGATGGTTGTTGAACATCTGCCGGGCAATGGCAAATTCCAAGGCATGCTAGGCGCTTTAAAAGTCCAAGACGCAAGCGGTAAAATATTTAAAATCGGCAGCGGTTTTTCCAATGACGAGCGCCGCTCACCACCGCCCATCGGTAGCCAGATTATTTACAAATACTTTGGTAAAACGTCACGAGATATGCCAAGATTTGCCAGTTTTATAAAAGTAATTGAGAGCGAAAAATAATGGAATTTCACTTGTGGCTATCATTAGTTGTTGTCTGTTTGTTAGGTGCGTTATCGCCTGGGCCAAGCTTGGCATTGGTCATCAAAAACACCATTGCTGGTGGTGCCAAACAAGGTTACGCAACAGCGATTAGCCACGGTTTAGGTGTTGCTATTTATGCTGCGGCTTGTATCGCCGGCTTAGGCTTGTTAATCGTCAATTTGCCAGTACTATTTTCAATCTTGCAATATGGCGGTGCAGCGTTTCTCGTTTATTTAGGTGTTAAGGCGCTACTTGCCAGTAAACGGGTAGTAAAAGACGAGGCAATTGATCAAAACCTTGAGGTGAACGGTTGGCGAGATGGTTTTTTAATCGCCTTTTTAAACCCCAAGCTAGCGATATTTTTTATCGCCTTATTTAGCCAGTTTATCGATGCTAACGCCAGTATTGAGCAAAAAATTATCATGACGAGTACCGTAGGGCTAATCGACGCGACTTGGTATTGTTTAGTTACATTCGCCCTTACCCGTGGCAACATCATTACCACGTTAAAAAACAACAGCCATATTGTCGATAAAGTCACCGGTGCTGTGCTGATCACTCTAGCGGCTCGCGTGGTACTTCAGTAACTACACTGAACTCGGTTTAAATTTATAGTGTAAAACTTTCAAGCCTTTGCCCTGATGTGCTTCTTTAAACACCTCAGGGTTATCTAGCTGTTCGATAAATTGACAATCCGAGCAATGCTCCGCAACTTGTGCTTTTAAAAACGCTTCGTCGAGATCGGGAGAGTTTAAACACAGCAATAAATCTGCACCTGACGCCATAAAATCAGGTAATCGACGAATAATTTTACCGTAGTCGCGTTGAATATTAACACTGCCCTTTTGAAACGACGGCGGATCACACACCAAAATATCAAACGGCCCGAGCTTTTTTAACCGACCAAAGGATTTAAAAATATCAATACCTTGGAACTTAACCTTAGTTAAATCTTGCTGATTGAGCTTGTGATTCTCGCGGCCAACAGCCAGTGACGCCTTACTTAAATCGACGTTTACCACCTCGCTTGCACCACCTTGAATAGCCGCAACAGAAAACGCACAGGTATAAGAAAACAAGTTCAGTACTTTTTTATGTCGAGCGTGTTGCGCGAGCCAATCGCGACCATTAACCATATCCAAAAACAGACCATGGTTTTGCGAACGGCCAAAGCGAACTTGATATTTTCGAGTGTGCTCTTGCACAACAGTTTCAGTTATATCTTCACCTAGCAACACCTTGCGTGGTGCCATAGGACGACAGCGATATTGAACCTGAACCGACTGGCAGCCACTGAGGTTGGTCATCAGATAGTGAGCTATCGGCATCAAGAAGCTAGCATCTTCTTCCTTGTACAAGGTAATCAAGGCAACGGGGGCGAACCAATCAACATTAACATGTTCGTAGCCTTGATAAGCATGCCCTCGACCGTGAAACAGGCGTTGCGTTTGCGATAAGTCGTGCCAGCGGATAAATTCAATCATTATAATACGTACACCAAGAAAAAAGCCGCGCAATCATAACATTGCACGGCTTTAAATTCAGTTAGAACTTATATCAATCAAGCGACTAGAAGCCAAATAAGCTAGTGCCAAAGAACTTAACAGCGACTGTGTTGAGGAAAATACCAAGTAAAATAACTGGAATAAACGTACTCAAAGCAAAATTAATGTATTTTTCACCTAATGAGCCACGGTAATCTTGGCACCCTTCGGCTAATTCTTCACTCAACTTCGCTTTCTTCCAGCGGTAACTTACAAACAAACACACGAGTAAACCGTTAAGTGGTAAAATTGTGTCGTAGAAGATGTCGTAAATCACATCAAAGAGTGATTTAGGGCCATTAGCGTATGTCGTAAATTCAGTAAAGAACGCTACCATACCAAATGATACGGTTGCACATAGCGTTAACAAACCAGCCGTTGCAAGTAAAACAACTAGCGATTTTTTACGGCTAAAATTCTTCTCTGTTACCATGTAAGACACAGGTACTTCGATAATCGACACGAGTGATGTGATCGCAGCGAAAAATACCAGTAAGAAAAACGCGCCAGCAACAATACTAGCCCCGACATAACCGATAGAAACTTGTAACGCTAAGAAAATTTTCGGTAAGAAAGTAAAGATTAAACTTACTGAACTATCACTCAATTCTGCAGGATTTACGTCTGGATTAAATGAGAATACAGCTGGTAGGATCATTAAACCCGCAGTAAAAGCAACTGCTGTATCAGTAATCGCGACAAGTTTTGCCGAGCCAACAATATCGGTACGTCTATCAATGTATGAGCCATAGGTAATTAAGATACCCATGCCAAGTGATAACGAGAAAAAAGCTTGTGACAAGGCACCATTAACAACTGACGGTGTGATCTTATCAAACTCAGGGACAATAAAGAATTCAACACCAGCCATGGCGTTATCTTGAAATAAAACAAAAATAACCAAGGCTACCAACATCATAAATAAAGAAGGCATCAGTATTTTTGCGGCCTTCTCAATACCGTCTTTTACCCCAGCTAATAAAATAAAGTTTACAATACCAGCGACAACAGCTAAGGCTAAAAAGACCCAGCCACTATTAATAAATGCACCAAATGAGGCTGGATTAGCCAGATATTCTAGATCGCCGCCGATGATCATGACCAAGTAACCAAATAGCCACACGGTTATCACCATGTAAAACACCCCGATCATAAACGGCGTGATCACACCTAGCAAACCGGCAAAGGTCCAAAGCTTGCTCTCGCCTCCTAGTGATTTAAAGGCACCAACGGGCTCTTTTTGCGACTTACGGCCCATCGCCATTTCAGCCATCATCACGGGTAAGCAGATTAAGAAGACAAAAATCGCGTAGATTAGCAAGAATGCGCCGCCGCCATTTTTTGCCGCGTTGACGGGAAAACCAACCAGATTACCGATACCAACTGCTGAGCCCGCAGCAGCTAAAATAAAGCCTATACGCGAGCTAAAATGTTCTCTGTTTGCGCTCATAGATTTCCTTCATTGTAATAATTATTTTTGAGTCTGGCATGTTGAGCTTTCAAGATTATTGTTTTTGTAAGGTTCGACACGCTCATTTATCGTTTTGAGGTCAATGATGCTAGCAAGGATTTAAAGCGCTGTCTGCCCCCGAGCTGTATAGTTTCTAGCCAAACTGTATAGAATTCGGTGCAACTACACGAGTAACCGGGATAACCACCTTGAAATTAAAGAAGTTTTTACTCAAAAAAGAAATATTTGCTTAACAAAAAAGTGATAATAAATTGCTTTATTACCACTTCATTCATGGGTGAAAATCGTTAAAAGAATTTAGCATTCATAATATTTAAGATCTCTTGTGCTTCATTTGCTGCATATTGGGCAGCTTGATCAAGATCGTCATTAGTCACCCCTAAGGCTTTACACATTTGCTCGTCAACCGTTTCATCATAGGGGTAGATTTCCGGGTGACTATCAACTAAAGCTAGGCGTGACGCAAGGTACAGTACCTTTACATCCTTATTAATTTGAATATCCTTTGCTTGATTGAAATGGCGAATCGGCAGAATAATTTTTTCTGGAATTTGCCACATTGATAATAACTCTGCGGTTATATCCGTATAAGTAAAACCGAGATAGTGTCGCTGGATTGCCCATGGAAGCGCCTTCTGCGTATACTTTTCCGCTTTTTGAGCAATTTCAGGGGTTTCCTTGGCAACAATTAACTCACCAAAGTTTTGCAATAAACCGGCAACGAATAAACGCTCGATATCGCGAATACCCGCTTTAACTGCTAAATTTTTTGACACCAAGGCACAATACACTGAACTGCGCCAAAAGCGCTTGAGATCTATCGCTTGGTTTTCAAAGTGCTTAAAGGCACTCGCCGCGACATCAACTAACATCATATTGTAGATAGCTTGCGTACCAATAATGGTGATGGCGCGTGAAATCGTACTAATTTCACCACTAAAACTATAAACCGCACTATTCGCTATTTTTAATAACCGCGAAGTCATTGAGGGATCAACGCTAATAACATTGGCAAAATCTTCAATAACTGACGATTCATCTTCCATTAAGGCTTTCACTTTAAAGCAGGCGTCGGGGAGAGCAAAAGAGCCATTGGCTTGTTCGGCATACTGCTGCGCATTCATTATTATTATCTCTGGCAAAATTTTTCTCAGTGTATCTTGAACTCAAATCTATTCAAAGGCGTTATACCAAGAAAATTAAATATTTACCTAGCTCGATATAACATAAAAAAAGCGCTTAGTTTGCACTAAACGCTTCTTAATAAATCAACTTTGCTTGTAATTAAAACACACTACTGGGCAAAGGTTTTTCCGAAGAAGTCACCGTCATTCCATTTAGGTCTATCTTGTTGATTCGCAATCTCTAAACCAATCATCATATTCACCTTGGCAAATTCGGCCGCGACATCGTAACGGATCGGCAGATCAGTTTGATCACTGTGTTGGTGGTAGTGGTTTTTCAAGAAGTCTTTAAAGATTTCACCACCATTGACGTTTGGATCTTTTGATTGAAAGCCGGTCATTAAGAAAACTGACGGAATACCAGCTTTTACGAAACTATAGTGGTCACTGCGAGTAAACAACGCCTGTTCAGGCATTGGGTCTTCACTTAAACTAATATCAATTTTAGCCGCCGCGCGTTCAACAATAGGCCCTAAAGTTGAGTGCGTTGAACCAAAAGCGATAACGTCGGCAAATGGGTATAAGATTAACGGCATATCTAAGTTCACGTTAGCCACCATGTTCATCACAGGTACCGTAGGGTTTTGCGCAAAGTAACTAGAGCCCAATAAGCCTTTCTCTTCACCTGTTACAACAACAAACAATACTGAGCGCTTTGGTTTTTCTGCTTGCATCGACAGCATACGTGCCGTTTCTAATAAAATTGAAACACCTGAAGCATTGTCTAACGCACCATTGTTAATGTTATCTTCGTGATCGCCGTGGCTAGACATACCAATGTGATCTAAGTGGGCACTAAAGACGACAAATTCATCTTTTAATGTTGGATCACTACCTTCTAGTACTCCAATCAGATTCGGGCTCGTAATCTCTTCATGGCGAGTTTTGGCTGCTAGGGTAACTTTGGCATTCAATGCAAAACCACTGATTTTTTCATCGGCTGAATCTGCGCTAAAGACTTGCTCGGCTGTCATAGAGGCACCCTCAAATAGCGCGTCGGCGTGATCAAAGTGCAAGTAACCACCGCCTTTGATCTCGTCAAATTTGCCATATGGCTTGCCATTGTTATCTAACCAGCTGTAACGCGGACCATTAGCGTATTTTGCCGAAGTGGCATACGCGCGCACTTTATCGCGTTTCGGTGTATGTAACGTGATATAACCTACTGCACCGCGCTCCGCAGCATGACGAACTTTCTCGCTACCTGAACCAATGTGGGCACCTTCTTCTGATGGTAAATCAGCAGGGCGACCAGTTAACGCAACAACAATTTTTCCTTCAACGTCTAAATCTTGGTAATCGTTATAACCAAATTCTTCAGATACCACGCCGTAGCCAACAAATACCGTTTCTGCTGTTACCATTGAGTCAGTGTGGAGCGCTGAACCTGAGATGAAAAACTGGTCAGGCATAGTGATTTCAGTCGTTTGACCAGCATTTTCAACGATCATCTTCGCTGATTCCGGCTCTAAAAATGCTTTGCGGAACGTCACTTGCTGCTCATAACTGTCAAATTCACCACGAGGTTTTAAGCCCATTTGCTTAAAGTGTGATTTCACGTAATTTGCGGCAATTTGATATCCTTCACTACCGGTATCACGACCTTTTAACGTGTCGTCAGCAAGAAAAGTAATATGTGCTTTAATATTTTCAGGGTTAACTTCTACTTGCTGTGGTTGTGAAGACTTTTCAGTGCAAGCAGTAAGAGAAAAAAGTGCTGCCAATGTTGCAGCGAAAATTGTTCTTTTGTGCATTGTTTTTAAATCCTTAATTGATCATAGGCACTATATAGGTGCTCGAGACAAAACGCTAGCTTTACTAGGCTTTTGCTGAGTTCTGAGGGTAATCGGGATCCCGGCATCTTTCTTCACTTCTTCCATCACAACATAGGTGTGCGTTTGTGAAACTGCAGGTAGCTCAACAATAATGCCGAGCACCTCGCGATAGGCGGCCATATTTTCAAAGCGCAGTTTGAGTAAGTAATCAAAACCACCGGCTACCATATGACATTCAGCGACTTCTTTAATTTTAACAACCTCATCGCGAAAATGATTAAAGACATCAGCTGTCGTTCTATCTAAGGTCACTTGAATAAATGCCGTCATGCCATATTTGAGCATCGCAGCCGACAAAAACGCGCCGTAACGCTCAATATAACCTTCATTTTCTAATCGCTTCACTCGCTCTAAGCAGGGACTAGCACTTAAGTTGACTTTTTTCGCTAATTCTACGTTCGAAATTCGACCATCTTTTTGCAAAGTGTCTAAAATTGTTAGATCGATACGATCAAGTGGCCGTGATTTATCACTCATATATTCAGTACTTTCTACGGTGTTATTTTATTTATACCGTACAAAATACCGTAAAAATCGAGAATAAACCAACACATTCTGTATCTATTTCATTAAAATGCGGTATCAATTTTTTTACGTTTTATTGCACAAAAACAGGTAAATTTATGTTATTTGAAGGTTCACTAACGGCGACTAGCCAAATTCGTCAAACCATTCGCGATCACTATCGCGCCGACGAAAACAAAGTACTTGAAAATTTACTGCCTATTGCTGAAATTTCAGTAGACGCAAAATCAAGAGCATGGGATTACGCCCGTATTTTGGTTGAAAACATCCGAATCGACCAAGTAGGTAAAGGTGGTGTTGATGCCTTATTAAACGAGTTCTCACTTTCTACTGAAGAAGGTGTCGTGTTGATGTGTTTAGCCGAAGCCTTATTGCGTGTACCCGATAAATCAACAGCTGACAGCCTAATTCGTGATAAGCTCGCCAATGGCGACTGGAGCTCACATATTGGCAATAGTGACTCGTTGTTTGTAAACGCTTCATCATGGGGTCTGTTGTTTACTGGCAAACTAGTTAACTATTCAGATGAGAAGAAAAAGCTGCAATTTAACCTGTTAAAACGCACCGTTGGCCGCTTAGGTGAGCCAGTCATTCGCAAGGCTGTGCGTTTTGCAATGAAAATCATGGGTACTCAATTTGTTATGGGTCACACCATTGATGGTGCAATAGAACGCGCCCGTGAAACTGAAGCAAAAGGTTACACCTATTCTTACGATATGCTAGGTGAAGGCGCGCGCACTATGAAAGATGCCGACCGCTACTTCGACAGCTACATGACGGCAATTGATGCCATCGGTAGAGCGGCACAAAACAAAGGCCCGCAAAAAAGCCCAGGGATTTCAATTAAACTATCGGCGATCCACCCTAAGTATGAATTCTCGCATCGCGAACGCGTGATCAATGAATTAATTCCTCGTTTGAAAAAACTCGCCCTAGCTGCCAAAGCATACAACATTGGCTTTACCGTTGATGCTGAAGAAGCAAACCGCTTAGATATTTCCCTCGATATCATTGAAGCCGTATTTACCGACAGTGATTTAGATGGCTGGGACGGTTTTGGTATCGCCGTACAGGCCTATCAAAAACGCGGCTTATTTGTCATTGAGTGGGTTCGAGAATTAACCCAAAAAGTTGGCCGTCAAATGATGGTGCGCCTAGTAAAAGGCGCGTACTGGGATAGCGAGATTAAAGATAGCCAAGTAGAAGGTTACAACGATTTCCCAGTATTTTCTCGCAAACCGTCAACTGACGTGTCATACCAAGCTTGTGCGAAAAAGCTCTTGAGCTACCGCGACACCATCTACCCGCAATTTGCGACCCATAACGCCTATACCGTTGCCACTATTTTAGAGATGGCAAAAGATCTTGAAGGCTTTGAATTCCAACGCTTACACGGTATGGGTGAATCTTTATTTGACCAAGTTGTCACAGGTAAAAATGTTCCTTGTCGCGTATACGCGCCAGTTGGTGAACATTCAGATCTCCTCGCTTACCTCGTTCGTCGTCTATTAGAAAACGGTGCCAACAGCTCTTTCGTTAACAATATCGTTGATGAAACTATTCCAGTTGAATCTTTACTGGCTGATCCGGTTGATACCGTTAAAGGCTGGATTAATAAGTACAACCCACAAATCCCTCAATCAGTTGAGTTATACGGTAGCGAGCGCGCTAACTCAAAAGGTATTGATTTAACCGACGTTGATGCCGTGACTAAAATGCGCGACAAGATGAACGCAACGGTTGAGCAATTAAAAGCTACTGAAGCAGTTGACGGTGCCGAGCCAGTGACTAACCCAGCCAATAATGGTGAAATTATTGGTTACATTAAGCACGCCAATGAACAAGAAATGAAGGCATTAGTTGAACGCGCTGACAACGCCTTTGCGAGTTGGTCGAAAACCTCGGTAGCAGATCGCGCTGAGATTTTAAATAAAACAGCAGATAAACTTGAAGAGCACATTGACGAGCTTATCGCACTTTGTACCAAAGAAGCCGGAAAAACCATTCCTGATGGTGTCGCTGAAGTACGTGAAGCGGTAGATTTTTGTCGCTACTACGCGGCTAAAGCACAAGAGCTGATGCAAGATGAAAAGTTTGTCGCCCGCGGTGTAGTACTGTGTATTAGCCCGTGGAACTTCCCACTAGCGATTTTCTTAGGTCAAGTTGCTGCCGCAATTGTCGTTGGTAACACAGTGGTCGCGAAACCTGCTGAGCAAACGAGTTTAGTTGCCCTGCGCACCATTGAATTAATGCATGAATGTGGATTGCCAGCAAGTGTTGTAGAGCCAGTGATTGCCCGTGGTCGTGTCGTTGGTGAGAACATTGTGCCAGACGAGCGCATTCAAGCGGTCATGTTTACCGGTTCAACTGAAACAGGTAGCTGGATTTCACGTAAACTTGCTGAGCGCCACGGCGACCCGGTGCCATTAATCGCTGAAACAGGCGGTCAAAACTGTATGGTTGTTGATTCAACGGCTTTACCTGAACAAGTGGTTGATGACGTAGTCGCCTCAGGTTTCCAAAGTGCTGGTCAACGCTGTTCGGCATTGCGCGTTTTATTTTTACAAGATGACGTTGCTGATAAAATTATCGAGATGATCAAAGGCGCGATGGCAGAGTTGACGGTTGGCGACCCAGCATTTTTCTCAACCGATGTTGGCCCAGTAATCGATAAAAAAGCCTTAAGTGCACTGAATGAACACGTTGAGTATTTAGAAACTCGCGGAACCTTACACTACGCCTGTGACGCGCCAAAACTTGGCGACGATGTCGACCACAACTTCTTTGTACCGCGCCTCTATGAAATCGATAATCTATCGGTTTTACACAAAGAAGTGTTTGGCCCTTGTGTTCACGTGATTCGCTACAAAGCCCACGAACTGGAGCAAGTAATCGATCAAATTAATGGTACAGGTTTTGGCTTAACCATGGGTATTCACACGCGTATCGAAGCGAAAAGTGAATACTTAGCAGCTCGCTCACGTGCGGGTAATGTTTACGTTAACCGCAACATGATTGGTGCCGTTGTTGGCGTACAACCATTTGGTGGACGCGGGTTATCGGGTACTGGCCCGAAAGCAGGTGGCCCAATGTACTTAACGCGCTTAGTGAAAGATAACTTACCGTCAGTTAGCGTTGAAATCAGCGATGCTGATAAAGCACAATTAACGGAGTTATTCCAAATCGACCAAACTAGCGCAAGCAAAACATGGGCAATGGTTAATCAGGCGAAATACGCTGAACTTGCTTGGCAATTTAGCTCATTAAACAGCCGAACGTCGATTTTACGCCAATTACTTGCACAACTTGCTTCAAACAAAGTGATTTTGGCGCAAGACCAAGAAATTGAGCAAGCGTTAAGCGCAAGCCATCAACAATTAGCGTTTATTGAAAAAACCTTAGCCAAGCCAACACAGTTGCCAGGACCAACGGGTGAATCAAACACCTTGCACCTTGAAGCCCGCGGCACGCTCGCTTGTTTACGTTGCAAAGACACGCCATTTAGCTTCTGGTTAACTTCACTGGTTAGTGCGTTAGCAACAGGTAACTGTGTAATTGCGGTGGTTGACCCAATGTTTAGCCAAGAAACACAGACGATTGCCAAGTTATTAAAACAAATTGGCATTACCCATGGCGCGTTTGATTTTGTTGAATTAAACCAAGTTGCCAACGTATTAGCAGCACCTGAATTGGCCGGTGCAGTAGTTGATAACGGCTCACAATTAAAACCGTTTGCTGGCGAAGCAATAGCTGCTCGTGCAGGCGCTATTTTGCCATTAATCACCGCCTATACGAACCAAGGTTTAGTGCATCGATTAGTGACGGAAAAAACTATTACGGTTGATACAACAGCAGCTGGTGGTAACGCTTCGTTGATGACTATGGAATCGAACGTAGCATAACGGTAAGTTGTCGCTCGCTAACCCTCCCCTTTACTACAAGTGGTTAGCAAGCAACAAAAAATGGGGTCAGCGTTTATCGCGTTGACCCCATTTACATTTATCTCAGTAAGTTAACTGACTTAGCCGTAAAACTTACTTGTGATACGGCTTACTTAAACGATGTACCGCTTCAATGAAATGACCGGCGTGTTCTGGATTCACATCAGGGTGAATACCATGACCTAAGTTAAAGACATGGCCAGTACCTTTGTCACCAAAGCCGGCTAATATTTTCGCCACTTCTTGTTCTATACGCTCTTTCGGTGCGTAAAGCATTGACGGATCCATATTGCCCTGTAATGCCACTTTATCACCTACACGCGCGACTGCATTTTCAATATCGATTGTCCAATCTAGACCAACACCATCACAGCCAGTGGCAGCAATTTTCTCTAACCACATGCCGCCGTTTTTAGTGAATAACGTCACTGGCACTTTACGGCCCTCGTTTTCACGCTTTAAGCCGTCGACAATTTTCGCCATGTATTGCAGTGAAAAGTCGTTGTAATCACGTGGAGATAACACGCCACCCCAAGTATCAAACACCATGACTGATTGAGCACCAGCAGCAATTTGCGCGTTTAAGTACTCAATGACTGAATCAGCTAACTTGTCTAATAACAAATGTAACGTTTGCGGCTCGGCAAACATCATCTTTTTAATTTTAGTGAAGGCTTTTGAACTGCCACCTTCAACCATATAGGTCGCTAGTGTCCATGGGCTACCAGAGAAACCAATTAACGGTACTTTGCCATCTAAGGCTTTGCGAATTGAGCGCACTGCGTCCATTACGTATTTAAGCTCACCTTCTGGATCTGGCAAGCCAATTTTATCAACGTCAGCTTTGCAGGTAATTGGACGTTCAAATTTTGGCCCTTCACCCGTTTCAAAGTACAAGCCTAAGCCCATAGCATCAGGAATAGTTAAAATATCGCTAAATAAAATCGCTGCGTCTAAATCGAAACGTCTTAATGGCTGAATAGTCACTTCAGTTGCCAACTCGGTATTGCGACATAGTGACATAAAATCACCTGCTTGCGCACGGGTTGCTTTGTATTCTGGTAAATAGCGACCTGCTTGGCGCATCATCCAAACTGGCGTGTAATCAACAGGTTCACGCAACAACGCGCGCAAATACGTATCGTTTTTTAATTCAGTCATTAAGATCTAGCTCTCTAAAATTTTATGGGGCGCATTCTATCATTGTCTAAATCTAAGTGCTATGAGGCAGGTCAAAAGCTAGGTAAATTAATTTTTTACCGCCCTAGTGGTTAACCAGTAACCGTGCGCTAGCCTAGAGCGCCATTGACTTTCGTACGAAAACAGTCGTGGTATAAATGCTCTAATAAACTTGTTGCTATGCAGAAAACGCTTTGTTATAAAATATCTGCGCTAGTAAAGAACAACAAACAAGAAGCTAGATTATAACTAGACCACACAGCGAGCATTTCGGGCCTTACTTTTGTAAGGCCTTTTTATTTCCCTATCTTTTCCTCCTTTTTCCTCATCATTAAGCTTGAAGCAATTTTAGCCATTGCTTTTTGCCGATATCTTTCAAATAATCACTTTGGGATCCCCAAGACAAGTCACTATCATGAAATACCAAGGAAGCTGTCACTGTAAAGCCGTGACCTTTGAAGTTGAAGCGCCAGAAGAAATTGAAGTGGAAGATTGCAATTGCTCGATGTGTAATAAAGTCGGCTTTTTGCACCTTATTGTACCAAAGCAACACTTCACGTTGTTAACCGGTCAAGATGACATCACCACATATACGTTTAATACTGGCGTAGCCAAGCACACCTTTTGTAAACACTGTGGTATTAAGCCATTTTATATTCCTCGCTCAAACCCTGATGGTGTCGATGTTAACGTTCGTTGTTTAGATTCACAGCCTAAAAAAATGACCATAGTTAAGTTTGACGGTCAAAATTGGGAGCAACACGCCCATACCCTTGCCCATAAGAGTCAGCTATGAAAAAATAATACTCATTGTTATATCTTTAATGTTAGCCAACAAAGCGATAGCTTTTGGTGGCTATGGCCATGAACTGGTTTGCCAGATGGCCTTTGATGCTTTGCCCAAAACCCAACAACTGCAATTAAATGATTTAGTACAAGCATTGCCACAGCACGAAAAGCAATTACTTGTTCGCGGTCATAAACCCGTTACTTTTGCCCAAGCCTGTAATTGGCCAGACAAAATTAAACGTTTTAAGAAATATGATAAATACAAACCTTGGCATTATTTAAATACCAGCCGCGACGATCAGAAAATCACGGCTGACGACTGCCAACAAAACTGTGTTGCCAAAGGTATTATCCATCACCAAAAGAAATTAATGACGAGTCAAACGAGTTTAGAAAGAGCGCAAGCCGCGCTATTTTTAAGTCACTGGCTAGCAGATTTACACCAACCTTTGCACGTTAGTTTCGCCAGTGATCTAGGTGGTAACAAAACGCGAGTAAAATACGATAGCTCGCTACCGGCAGGCAGGTGTAAAAATCTACATTGGTATTGGGACGAGTGCCTGATCATGAGCAAGAAACTTTCAATATCAGCGTATGCGCAACAACTTAGCGACAACTTAAACTATGACTTAGCCTCACCGTGGCGGGCTGAATTTGTTTGGCAATGGGCTGATGAAAGTTTTGCACTAGTGAGAAGTGAATCGTTTAATTACTGCCATACCAACAATGGTGAATGCCAAACCAATGACAAATCGGTAGTTATTGATAAGACTTATCAAGATAAACACGTAGCGATTGCTGAACAGCAAGTACAAAAAGCAGCTCAGCGCTTGGCCAATATCTTAGCGCAAAGCCTCTAGACTATCCTGCAGAGACAAAAAAGCCAGTCGATGACTGGCTTTTAACTCTAGCTTAAGAATAAATAATTATTCGCCTGCACCTACTTCAACAGGCGCTTGTGCTTTTTGGATTTCTAATAATTCAATTTCAAACTCTAATACTGAGTTACCCGGGATACGCGGTGGGTTACCTTGTGGGCCGTATGCTAAGTCTGAAGGAATTGTAAACTTGTACTTAGAACCAACTGACATTAATTGCACACCTTCAGTCCAACCTGGAATGACGCGATTTAATGGGAATACCGCTGGTTGGCCTCGCTCGTATGAGCTATCAAACGTTTCACCGTTTAAGAAAGTACCTTTGTAGTGCACTACAACGGTATCTTCTGCTAGCGGCTTATCACCTTCTGCTGCGACTAACACTTCGTACTGAATACCAGAATCAGTTACTTGAACGCCCTCGCGCTTAGCATTTTCATCTAAGTATTTTTGGCCTTCTGCTAAGCTCTTTTCCGCTTCAACTTGTGCCATTTCTGTTTGCTTGGCTTTCATTTCTTGGTCTAAAGCCATTAACAAACCTTGAATATCTTCTTTTGCGATTTGTGACTCGCCATTGATGCTTTCAACAAAACCATCGATGATCAACTGCTTATCAAGCGCTAAGCCTAAACGTTGGTGCTCTTCTAAGTTACGCTCCATGTACATACCGATTGACGCACCTAAGCCGTAAGCTTGTTTTTGAATTTCAGTTTCTAGCACAACTTTAGCAGGTGCTTCTTGCTTTGCTTCCTGCTGACAGCCTAAAACTGATACAAGAGCTACCGCAACTAGGGTAGGTTTTAATAATTTCATCGAATTCTCCGTTTAAACCGCTTGCTTGAAGAAATTCCTCAAGTATCACGATAAATATCTTGATCTATATAGTGAAAAACACCTTATACTAACGAGAAACAAAAGGATAAAAAAGTATTAATATGTTGTGCTTTCGCAATAAGTGTTTCAGAACATTAAAACTGGTGATTATTTCATCACTTTTACTCGCCTGCCAAGATGTTAACAAGCAGCCACTCACTCAATGGCAACACGCTGTTGAAGGCGCTTATGACGCAGACATCTCAAACGATGCTTCGCTGTCTGTTGTCTCATCAATCCATCATGGCATTAGTGTCTGGGATCTTAAAAACAACGCGTTAAAGTACACTTGGTCACAACAGCAAAACTCTAGTGACAACCTCGTGTTAGCCATTGATATTGCCGACAATAATTCACATGCAATCACCGCAAGCCGGGAGAACTTTTCGCTTTGGAACTTAGCCACCGGGCAATCTGAAGGCTTTTGGCAGATTAGTGAATCTAATATTCGCGACGTTGCCATTGCCAACAATGGTAACTATCTATTGGTTGGCCAATCGAACAATAAAGTTGTCCACATTACGCTTGCAAGCGGTCGTCGCCTAGAGTTTTTAGGCCATCAAGAAAAAATCAACTCGGTAGACATGCTACCTAATGGTCGTGTCGCTATGTCGGGCTCAAATGACTTTGTTGCTTATGTCTGGGACACACTATCAGGCCAAGTTATTTATCGTTTCAATCATCCTTCACGCGTGACGAAAGTGGCACTAGATCCAAAAGGTCGCTTTGCTTTTAGCGCAGATAGTAAAAAAGATGCCCATATTTGGGACTTAAAAACCGGCGAGAAAATCAGCTCATTGAAATATACTAACCGCCAAGAGATCTTTAGTACTATTAGCTTCTCCCCTGATGGTAAGCAGTTACTTACTGGTGCGCCTTCGCGCAAGGTAAGTGTTTGGGATATCGCTAGTGGTAAGCGATTGAGCTCATGGCGAGTAACGCCGAGAAAAGACATTCGCCCAGCTGGCGCTGTTGTTTACGCCGCCGCTTTTAGCGATAATAATGTGATTATTACCGAAAGCTCGGCAGGCTATGCAGAACGCTGGTTATTTGAACCCTAAGCGCTGCCACTCACAGACGAACATACACCTAATGACCAACCACTTAGACCACATAGCGCAGCTCGAAGCGCGAATTGATGCTTTAGAAGCGCGTAACGCGTTTCAAGATGATGTAATAGAGCAATTAAATCATGAGCTTGCCGTACATCAGAAAGATATTGCAGAGTTAAAAGAGCATATGAAACTCATTGCTCAGCGGATTAAGTCGAATAGCAACAGTAGTATTATGGCGCGCCCAGAAGACGAGCCACCACCGCCACATTATTAATCTTGGTATGTTTGAAAGTTGGAAGGTTGGAAGGTTGGAAAGCTGGAAAGCTGGAAAGCTGGAAAGCTGGAAAGCTGGATGAGATTAGCCTCGATTTTCTTTCTAATCAATAGCCTTTCGCCACTTTCAGCAGATTCCCGATAACAACATTCGGGAATGACGAGTTATTTAAGCCTGAGTCGCCTTTGGGAGATCCCCGATACCACCGTTCGGCAGTGGCGATTTTTTCGCTACTCTGGCGTAAAAATACCGATCATTTGCTCATTTTCACGGGTTGCTTTTTCTACGTGTGCTTCAGGCTGCACCATTTGCTCTCCGCAACTGACACACGTTACTTTTTCAATATTGTTTTCTTTGGTTAAAGCCATGGTGTCCATCGCTTTACATTTTGGGCAGATGGCGCCTGCAATAAATCGTTTTTTCACAATTGTCTCTTTCGTCTTTTGAAACTGGTAATTAATTTGCCAGAGTGTCGATTTTACCTTGAATAACCCTACGGGTAAAAGCGACAATAGTATTAATACCAATTGAAATAGCTTTTTTAAGGAAATCCATTGATTAATGCTAGCCAACTCACGCTTGATCGCGGTACCAAAAATCTGATCACCGATGCAAGCTTCACTATCCACCCAAAACACAAGGTTGGCTTAGTTGGCGCTAATGGCTGTGGTAAATCCTCATTTTTTGCTGCACTTTTGGGTCAACTACAACCAGAAGCTGGCGATCTTACGCTGCCAAGCCAGTGGAAAATAGCAACAGTTAAACAAGAAACCCCAGCGCTAGAGCAATCAGCACTCGATTATGTTATCGACGGCGATGTTGAATTTCGTCAACTTGAAAACGAATTAGCCCAAGCGCGTGAACTCAACAACGGCAGTAAAGAAGCGTTAATCATCAATCAAATCGATACGATTAACGGTTATAGCTTGCCAGCAAGAGCTGGCGAATTACTCCATGGTTTAGGGTTTGAACAGCATCAACTTGCGACACCGGTTAAAGACTTTTCAGGTGGTTGGCGGATGCGGCTAAACTTAGCCCAAGCACTCATTTCACGTGCTGATCTTTTGCTACTCGACGAGCCGACAAACCACTTGGATTTAGATGCCGTTATTTGGCTACAACGCTGGCTAAAACGCTTTGATGGTACTTTGGTGTTAATTTCCCACGATCGTGATTTTCTCGACGATGTTGTTGGCCAAATTCTTCACTTCGAGCATCAAAAAGCCAAATTATACGCAGGTAATTACACGAGTTTTGAGCGCCAACGTGCTGAGCAATTAGCGCAGCAAGAAGCGCAATATCAAAAACAACAAAAAGAAGTTGCTCACCTCACAGCATTTGTTGATCGTTTTCGCGCTAAAGCCAGTAAAGCCAAACAGGCGCAAAGTCGCTTAAAACGTTTACAAAAACTGCCTGACTTGGCACCGGCACATGTCGATAGTCAGTTTACTTTTCATTTCAAACAACCTGACCACATGCCCTATCCGTTATTGTCGATTGACGAAGCTGACTGCGGCTATGGTAGCGATACTGTGATCATCGAGAAGGCTAAGTTAACCTTAGTTCCAGGCAGCCGAATTGGTTTACTCGGCCGAAACGGCGCAGGTAAGTCAACACTAATTAAGTCACTTGCCGGTGATATTCCAATCCTTTGTGGTACTCGTCATCAGGCACAAGAGCTCAAAATTGGTTACTTTTCTCAGCATCAACTTGAGCAACTTCATCACGGTTCCAATGGTGTTGAGCATATTTTGCGCGTTCACAAAGATATGACGGAATTACAAGCGAGAACCCATTTAGGCAGTTTTGGTTTTCAAGGCGAGCAAGCACTTAGCGATGTCGCCACCATGTCTGGCGGTGAAAAAGCCCGCTTGGTATTAGCGCTAATTGTGCTTGAAAAACCGCAACTTTTGTTGCTCGATGAGCCAACCAACCATTTAGATTTAGAGATGCGTCAAGCATTGGTTTTAGCCCTACAAGAATTTAATGGTGCGATTATCCTGATAGCGCATGATCGCTATTTATTAGAATCGTGTGTCGACGAGTTCTATATTGTCGCCAATGGTCAAGCAGCGCCTTTTTCAGGCGATATTGATGATTATCAACAATGGTTGAACGACGATAAAAAAACGGCGCTACAAAGCAATAAAAAAGAAACGTCAGTTAGTGTTGATAAAAAAGCCCAGCGCCAAGCTCAAGCCCAGTTAAGACAACAAGCAGCACCGCTGAAAAAGCAGGCCGACAAGCTCGAGAAAGAGACCCAAAAGTGGCAAAATGAATTAGCCGAAATAGAGCTATCACTAAGCGACACTTCTCTCTATAATGCTGAAAATAAAGAAAAACTCAGTAAACTACTAAAACAACAAGCAAGTTTAAAAGCCGATATAGAAGAGCACGAAATGCTGTGGCTAGAACTCGCCGAGCAAATTGAAGACATCATGTCTGGGACATAAGGATTTACAAACAAATTCGGTGTATTTAGCAAACACTTGCTAAACTAACAACAAGAAACTAGCTGTCGAGGCTGATTATGAAAACACTTATAAAATCATTGCTGTTACTCGCTATGGTAACAAGCCCACTGCACGCTGCCGATTATGAGGCCGGCGTATCAAAACTCAACAAAGGTCAATTTCACCAAGCAATTGCTGAATTTGAGCCCTTGGTTGCTGAAGGCTATGCGCCTGCACAGCATCAGATGGGGGAAATATACCTCAATGGCTGGGGAGTACCAAAAGATGCGGGTAAGGCCTTTGAGTTATTCACCTTAGCTGCAGAACAAAACTACCCTGATTCATTGTTTCAGCTGTCATTGATGTACTCTGAAGGGAAAATGACCCAAAAAGATCTAACCACCGCATTTAAATTAATGGAGCGCGCCGCCAACAAAGGCTTAGTCGCTGCTAAATTTAATTTAGGTGTGATGTACGCCAACGGTGAAGGCGTGCGTAAAAACGAAGCTAAAGCGGTTTGGTGGTATGAGCAAGCAGCCAATGAAAACTACGTGTTAGCTCAATTTAATTTAGCCTTGATGTACTACGAGGGCAAAGGCGTACCACGCGATGTAAAAATGTCTTATTTCTGGAATTTAATGGCCGCACATAGTGGCTATAAAGATGCAATAACCAGTGCCGAAATGGATCAACGCCAGCTCAATGAAAGCCAAATCAAGCAAGTACGTGAAGATGTTGAGCGTAAGCGCCGCCAGATCAAGCACCAACAAGAGCTAAAAGCCCAGCGCGCACTATAGAATATTTAGCACCTTATTCACGACTATTTGATCTGTATCACACTTCTTAATTTGCTCCTTATTTACAATGTTTGTAGTTAGTAAATAAGGAGCTTTCTCATGAACTTTTTTCAAATGCTATTAAATGATCCTGTCGTTTTATTTTCTTTCGGCGGTTTAGCAATTGTCTTGTTAATTTGTGCTTACTACGTTTATTTCTTCATGAAAAACATTGAAGAAAACAATTAATAAACATACAACTGTTTTAGTTATTAGTAACTTAGGTTAAGCAACCTACTCATCAGCTACGTGCGACAACACTTTTGCTATACTCAATAGCACGACTAAACATTTGTTGTCGCAGGAGCTAATGATGCCATTAACAATCAACACCTCTTCTTCAAGCATTAACACGCTTAATCGCTTAACTGAGAAGAAAGATGAAAAGCAAGAGCAACTCGCCTCAGGTAAGCGAATTAACGACGCTGCCGACGACCCTGCCGGCCTGCAAATTACCAATCGCTTAACAAGCCAGATTAATGGTAACACCCAGTTAAGTGTTAACGCACAAGATCAAATCAACCTCAACAATGTCCAAAGCGCTCAGTTTTCTTCGATTACCGATAGCTTGCAACGCGCCAGTGTGCTCGCCGTTCAAGCAGGCAATCCCCTCGCCGATCAAGGTGCGATACAGGACGAGTTTAGCCAAATAGCAAACGAGGTAAATGCCCTTGCCAGTGAAGCGCTCGGCCAAGACGACTTTTTAACTGGCTTAGATGCCAGCGATCCTGCCGCGAGCCAAGCGGCCATTGAATCGGCGCTATCAACAGTGTCAACCTCGGCAAGTGAAACCGGCGCAGCAAGCAATGCTTTGGCTAGCCAAGTGTCTACTTATCAAACATCTGTCGTAAATCTTTCAGATTCGCGTTCGAGAATTTTAGATACTGATATCGCACAAGCAGTTAGTGAGCAAGCTAAGCTCGATACGTTACTGCAAACAACGATTACCACCAAAAAAGAAGAGGAAGCACGCAAGGGATTATTTATTAATCAATTGGTCTAGATGAGTAATTTTACTTGTTTAAGCCCGCCAAATTACTAGATAATATCGACAACACTGATCAACATTATTCCAACATTACCGATTGTGATTTCAGCTAGTCAATTTAAGCCCGCATGGTGGCTACCCAACGCCCATAGCCAAACTATGTTAGCGAAGTATTTCAAACGCCATCAGCAAATTTCATTGATCAGCGAACAGTTTCCCACGCCAGATGGCGACTTTGTCGAGCTCGCCTGGACTAGTAAACCTGCAGTTCAGTCCAACACGCCGATTATTGTTATTTTACATGGCCTTGAAGGGTCAAAAGACAGCCATTACGCCAAAGGGATGCTGCAAGCCATTGCTGCCAAAGGTTGGCACGGTGTCCTGATGCATTTTCGCGGCTGTGGCGAGCAGCAAAATCGTTTCGGCGCTTCGTACCACAGTGGCGATACTAAAGACATTCATAGCTTTAGTCAGTGGCTTGGACAAACTTACCCATTGAACCCAAAAGCACTTATTGGCTTTTCGCTCGGCGGTAATGTCACGGTAAAATACTTGGGAGAAACCAATTGCTCGCCATATAAGGCAGCAAGTGTTATTTGTGCACCACTTGATTTAGCAAGTTGCAGCAAGCGTATCAGTAGTGGTTTTTCCAAAGTCTACGAGAACTATCTACTCAACATGCTTAAAAACAGCACTATAGCGAAAGTGCAAGCAAAAAAATTACCCGAACTTTGTGTCGATAAAATAAAATCACTGCGTTCGATTTGGCAATTTGACGATTATGTCACCGGCCCGATTAACGGCTTTAAAAACGCAATAGATTACTATCAACAATCAAGTGGCAAGCAATTTTTGGCCAAAATCACCAAGCCTTGTTTAATCATCCACGCGCAAGACGACCCGTTTTTAAGCCATCGCGATATTGTTGATATCCCTGAAAACCTGCCGAAAAACATTCGCTTTGAAGTCAGTAAAAAAGGCGGGCATGTCGGTTTTATTAGTGGTAATAATCCTTTAAAACCTATTTTTTGGTTAGAGCAACGCATTCCAGCCTTTTTATCGGAACATTTATGATCATTCCATTAGAGACGTTATCAGAAGATATCCTCAATAACATCGTTGAAGCTCACGTATTACAAGAAGGCACCGACTATGGCTTATACGATGTTAGCCTCGAAGAGAAAGTTGCCGCGGTAAAGCGACAACTCAAGGACAAAACGGCGATTCTAGTTTATTCGCAACTGCACGAAACCGTTAATATAGTGCCAGCTGATAAATACCAGCAAATTCAAGCGCAAGCGCAGTAATAAAATAAGTGACTAGTTCAGGTTACTCAGGTAAAAACTAAAGTTAACGGGTACCACAGTACTTATGCTTGGCAGACCGGCTAGCTCCTGCAATTTGAGGATGCCATTGGTGAGCGCGAACTGCTCTGCTTGGATCACCATAGGCGCTATATTGCTGACCATCAGATCACCGTTATTTAACTTAACTACGTTGACCATCAGATTAAACGCTTGTGACTGACCGTGTAGCGACAACTCACCACTCAGTGCTAGCTTGCCTGCACCACCTGCAGTCAGATTAGCTAATGCTTTAGCATCAACCTTACCGCTAAAGCTCGCTTGGCTAAACTTATCTGTTTCGAATAAAAACACCTGCATACGCTCATCGCGAATAGCAATGCCGGTATTAACACTTGCCAGTGCAACGTCAAATTTAACATCGCCTTGAGTTGAAACCATACCTGAAAACTGGTCAAAATGGTGCACTTCACCTATGGTATTTTTCTTTACCGAAACAAAGTGCAAATCAGATTTATCTTGATCTACCTGCCAGTTAGCCAAAGCCGTATTGGCAAAAAATAAGTGGGAAATAAACAAGCTTGTCGTTATTAACTTCGTCATAACAAATTTTAAACGCATCATATGTCCTTATAATTTTCGGCTAGCAACATGTGGGATTACGATGTCACGCCATGGAAATTGTTGATCGCCTAAACCAATAAAATCGGGATTCATTAGGGTGTCACGCTGATTATAGCTAAGCGACTCAAAGTTACTACTAACAATGGTACCACCGGCTTCTTCTAAAATACTTTGGCTAGCACCGGTATCCCATTCACCCGTAGGGCCTATGCGCAAGTAGCAATCGGCACCACCTTCTGCAATCAGGCAGTTTTTTAGTGAGCAACTACCTAAGGCGACATATTCATAATTGTAGGCTTTATTTAAATATTGGCCCATCAAGCTCAGCTCTTGGCGGCGGCTAATCGCCACCTTGATTGGTTTATCCACTTGATAGGGATTAACAAAAATTTGCTTTGCCGATTCCGTGTTTTCTTTATAGGCGCCAGCTCCTTTTTGACTAAAATAAGTTAATTGGTGATCGGGTGCGTGGATCACGCCAATGGTTGGCCAATTATTTTCCACTAAAGCAATATTTACCGCAAAGTCGCCACTACCCAAAATAAATTCGCCTGTGCCATCAATCGGGTCAAGTAACCAATATTTAGTCCAATGCTTGCGTTTAGCTATGTCGGCAGCAGAGGTTTCTTCCGAGACAATAGGAATATCAGGCGTTAATGTCTTCAAACAATCGATAATGGTGTTGTTTGCCGCAATATCAGCACTTGTTACCGGGCTATTGTCATCTTTGATTTCTGCAGTAAAGTCGCCTTTGTTGTAGTAGCCTAAGATTTCCTTGCCGGCTTTTTTCGCGGTTTCAATGGCTATCGTTAGGTATTTTTCGTTACTCATTAGCCCCCCTTAGCCGATCAACGACGAGCATTAGTGCGGCTATACTTCTGGCTTCGTTAAAATCGGGTTGTGCCAATAAAGCGTGGTAATCAGCAATCGGCCACTCGACTAACTCTAAAGGCTCTGGTTCATCGCCAACTAACTGCTCCGGATAAAGCTGATTGGCAATAAATATATCCATTTTAGCGTTAAAAAATGCCGGCGCTAACATGACCTGCTGGATATGTTCAAATGCTTTAGCACCATAACCAATTTCTTCTTTGAGTTCTCGGTTTGCCGATTCTTCAGCGAGCTCGCCCGGATCGATCAATCCTTTTGGAAAACCTAGCTCATAGCTATGGGTACCTGCACAATACTCTCTAACGAGATAAACGGTTTCAGGATCTTTAAAAGGCACAACCATAACTGCACCTCGGCCACCCCCTTTCATTCGCTCATAAAGGCGTTTCTCGCCATTAGAAAAAGTCAGAGCGAGTTGCTCAACAGCGAAAAACCGTGTTTGCACAAGTTGTTCGGTATCGGTAATGGTTGGCAGTGTTTTATTTTTCGTCATAACATCCAGCTAATGATCTGTTCTTATAAGAATATGCCACACTCAATGAACATGTTCGATATAATGTCTATCATAAATTGTTTTTTAGGAATAAATCTATGCTTGAATGGTCAGAAATCAAAACTGTGTTACTCGATATGGATGGCACAATACTCGATTTGCATTATGACAATCATTTTTGGCTAGAACATTTACCCAAACGCTATGCCGAGCAAAAGCAGATTTCCTTTGAACAAGCCCAAACTGAATTAACCGCTCACTATGAGCAAGTATCGGGGACTATCGCTTGGTATTGCTTAGACTACTGGGCTGAACAAACGCAATTGCCGATTACCGAACTCAAACGCGAAGTACAGCACTTAATTCAATTGCGTGACGATGCTCACGACTTTCTTACTAGCTTGCGAAATACTGGTCGCGAAGTCATTTTAGTGACCAATGCTCATCCCCAAAGCCTGTCGTTAAAAATTGAACGCACGTCGCTTGATCGCTATTTTGATAAGCTTTATTCAACTCACGATTTTGGCGCGACCAAAGAGCAACAAGTCTTGTGGCAAAGATTGCAAGCAAAGCAACCATTTGATTGCGAGAGTACTTTATTTGTCGATGACAACCTCGAGATCCTTCGCTCTGCCAAAACCTTTGGTATTAAGCATTTACTCGCGGTTGCCAATCCTGATAGCAAAAAAAATAGCCGGAAGATTAGTCAGTTTCCGGCTATTGATGATTTTTCAGTATTATTAGATCAGGTGAACGCTAATCCCGTATCTTAAGCTACAGCCTTAAACGATAGCGACCTTGGCGATCTGGCGAACCTAAGAAAGGTAAAACACCGCGCAATTGTGCTGGAAAGTTATCACCCGGTTGCAAATAACCATTGCCCGATACTTTTAAGTTTGCACCAACAAAAGCGTTATATGACAGCCCCAGTTGATTATCTGGCTTGATCTCTAACGCGATTGCACCTTGATCACATCTCAAGTCACCATTGATGCGACCTAAGGTAACGTTTTCATCTAAGGCATTGATTTTTGCTTGACGCCAAGTCACTTGGCCCGTGAGTGCTTGGCACAATGGTGCACCCTGCTGATAATTAACGATATCTAATTCAACGATACCTTGAGCCGTCATCGGAATCGGCAAAGGCAGTTGCTGTGCGATAATATCTGCCGATAACATCGCGTTGGCATTATCGATATGAAGCAAACCACCTTGCATAGTCATCGTTAAGTAGCCTTCGGGGCCGGGTAATAAGTCGTCGCCAAAACTGACATTAAGACGCGGATTAAAACTCAATAGTGAAAGCCAATCAAGTTTGGCACTCACTTGATGAATCACCACATTTTGCGCGTAAACCGTTTTCGCTTTCGCGTGCCAAATCGAGCCAGAGACCCCTTGAATAACCACATTACTGGGTAACTTCACCTGATTTAAAATCAAACTCGCCGGTGCTGTAGCTAACAGGAAAGCAAGATAACAAACAATAAAAATAAGACTAAATCCCAACCACTTTTTCATCTCTGTTAACGCTTCCCTAATTGTAATCTGCGCACTTTAACAACACCACTGGTATCACTATTGGCAAGGTCTATGCCTTTGACACGGATACCTTCAGAAGCCGACAACGTAGCTAACCAATCCATTAAACTGTCAAAGCTCACTTCATCTATCCATACTTGTAAATCATCACCTGTTGGTTGGATTCGCGTTATGGTAATTTGAAACTTTGCCGCGCTGCGGT
The DNA here is from genome assembly GCF_014898095.1 of Thalassotalea sp. LPB0316. Classification (NCBI taxonomy): domain Bacteria; kingdom Pseudomonadati; phylum Pseudomonadota; class Gammaproteobacteria; order Alteromonadales; family Colwelliaceae; genus Thalassotalea; species Thalassotalea sp. LPB0316. Next base: position 1,053,687 of record NZ_CP062946.1, on the reverse strand, counting down.
TTGTAATACTCGATAAACTGCCGGTTGAAGGGCGATTGCTACTTTGTCCAATACTTTGCTGATAAAGTGCCGTTTTATCTTGTAGCCACACCAGTAACTCTTGTTGACGAGATAACTTCTGTTGGCTCTGTGCTAAATTGTTGTGCAATGGTTGCCAAATTAATGTGACAAATAAAAATATCGCCATAACGATCGTCATTAAGGCAACTAATTGTTGCTCCCGAGGCTGTAGTGCCTGCCATTTTTCTTTCATCGTTATCCCTTAATACTCATTGAGCCAACGACTTGCTGACCTTGGTTGTTTTGAGAACCAATGTCAACCTCCAAGTTAAGTGCTTCCAAAGCCGCCTTAAACTGATCGAAGGCTTGATAATTTTGTGCCACAGCGGTTAATCGCAACTCGTTGCGCTTGCCGTCGTATTTAACAGATTCAGGCTTGATTTGAGGTACTCGGGCGAACGCCGGTTCAATTTTATCGAGTAACCTTAAAAAGCTCGCATCCTGACCACCTTCACCGAGCTCTGCCAATTTGCGATTCATTTGTGAACGAACGGTTGCCACGCTAACTCGTTTGGCTTCTGGAAACGCTTTTTTGTAGGTCGCAATAATCGTTTGCTCAGTTGCTTGTTGCTCTTGCTGTACTTGGTATAACGTGATCGCGGTATACGAAAGGTGAGCGATAAGCGCGACACCAGCTAAGCTCGCAGCAATCAACCAGTGCTGCTTGCTATTCGACTTTTTCAATTTAACTTGATATTCGCCTTGTAATAAGTTTACAGCGGCATGGTTAGCATGTTGAGCTAGTAATGCTAACGGTAACTCCTCTTGCTGAGGCTCAATTGCACACGCTGTTGCTTGCTCGGTAAAAGCAAACGGTGAATAAGTTGCTAGCGTTAAACTCTCATCTTGCTGCCATAGGCTTAAAGCGTGATCAAAAGTTTGCTGATCTAGTGTCATTGCCTGCCAAGCGCTTTGTTTAATTAACACTTGTTCGCCAATGCTGATCAAGCTCCACTTGTCTTGCTCAAAAGGTAAGGCAAGGGCGTCGGGTATCATAGTATCAGTAGTGATTTCTGCCGCAGATAACCAAGTTTGCCAAAGCGCCATTTGGCTGCGAGCAACACCGGCGAGATAACAATTGTGTCCCGCTGCATCGTCAGGCAACTGACCATAAGCAAAAAACATGGTTTCAACGTCTTGTGCTAATAACTCTTCAACCATATATGGCGCAGCTTGGTGCATAGCTCTTTGTGATTTTGCTGGTACTTTAAGCGCGTGCAAACTGACATCACTTGCGTTGACAAAAACCACCACTTTGCGCTCGGCTGCTTTAGGTGATAGTTCATGCAAAGCATTGGCATCTGGCAGTTCGCCACTGGCAATAATGGCTTGTTCACGGGTTGAGTAAACCAACCAAGATATCGAGTCCTGTACCTGACTCCCCAATCTGATATATAAGGTTTCCACTATTAATTTTTCCCTACACTTCTTCGTATCACATCGACCCGTTTATTGTTTTCAACTTTTAAGGTAGACACTAACGTAAAGAAGCTATTATTAAAACTGGCACGACTAGATAATTGAAAGTAATCACTATCGACCGTGAGTTGCTCTTTCTCTTGGCTTGTTAACTTTGCGTTAGTTAGTACCTGCAACGCTAACACATCATCAATTTTTTCAAAACCTGATTCACCGCGCTCGCTAATGATCTCTTGGGCATCTTCTAATGAAATATCCAAGAATGATTGCAGCAGCACAGCGTGTTCTTCGCTAATCGTATTCACATTGAGCTTGTGTAAATTAGTATTGGGCAATACGCAGACATAATCTTTTAATTGATTGATAGCCGACATCGTAAAGTGCTCAATAACGCGTAACTCAGAAATATCGGCTAAATAATGATTGGCTGCTAAATATGGAAATTCACGACCAGCATAGTCATTATCTTCTGCGCCGCCAGCGCTCACAATACTCGAGTTTTCATCTAGCCAATCAATCAGTGCATCGACCATATATTCGGCAGTAAATTGATCGACATCTTCCATGGCTAAATTCACTAATAGGCGCTCAAACCCCAAACGCTGGACTGACTTTTCATTATTATCACTATCATCAGCTAAAGGACGCAAGGCGTTTAAGTTAAAGCATGCCTGTAGATCACTAATTTCACCGACAATTTGACCATTGTCTACCGGATAAGTGGTCTCTCCTTGCGCCCAAATTTGCGACAAGTTGATAAAATCAGGATCTTGATCAACCACGGTTTCAATAACTCGTTTAGCAAATGCTTCTGCGCCCATCGCATACCAATAGGCCTGCTGGTTAACCTCGATATTCGATGCCCTTTGAAGTTGCCCCATAATGCGATTGCTCATTTGACTAGCGACAATGGTCGCCAGCGCGATAATCAACAACACAGAAATTAACACGACACCTTGTTGGCGCTTAAAGGCAGGGGCTGACATTAGTTATCCTCCCCGCTACTCGTGCTGCTCTCATCGCCAGCGACTAAAAATTTTCGGCTAATAGTGCCTAGTTGTTCACTAACAATCTCGACCTCAATAGCTTTAGGTAAACTGCCTTTAGGTGCACTTTCTTGCCATTTGTTTTGATAGTAAAACTTAAACCGCAGGTCGGAAACATCACTGAGTAACTGACGAACTTTAGGCACTTCACCCGGTACTGCATCGACATGGTTAAAGTACAAACGCTCAAGCGTGCTATTTTCAACGCGGTAAGCGACCGACTGCAGTGAACTGCGGGCAATCACAAGGTTTGGGTTAGTCCAGCCATGACGGACAAACGCAATCGCATCGGTTTGGCTTGCGAAGTTCAGCGATTGGGTGTGAATAAAGTTTTCGCTCGACTCGTTGCCATCTAATCGCACGTGGCGGCGCGCTATTTGGGTAAAATCCCGCTCCATTAACAAGAACAGTGTTTGCAGCTGATTTAACTCTTTTAATGATCGCTTGGTGAGTTCATCAGAATTGCGCACGGTATCGAACACCGACAAGCCGGCTAAACTCACCAAGGCGAAAATTGCCATCGCTAGCAACAATTCAAGTAAAGTAAAACCTCGTTGGCCTCTGCGTTGTGCTTGACCTGTGGATTGATAATACGCTAGCTTCATTTGCTTGGCTTCGCTACGTAGGTCATCATGCTAGCACTGGGTAGTTCGTCGTTTTCTTTTAAACGAACTTCGATAATAATCGCGCGTAAATTATTATCCGTGGTCTTTAAGACTTTTTGTTGCCAAAACCAATCGCGCTTGGCTAATTCTAGCTTACCCTTCTTATTATTTTGTGGTGGCCATTGCTCACTGAGTACAGCTTCCGTCAATTGGTTTGATGCGACCCAATTAGCATAGGTTTTCTGCTGTAGATACAGCAAATTTCCACTACTGTTACCTGCAGTACCTAGCAAGGCAACGCCGGCAATAGCAAACAGCGCCATCGCTAATAACACTTCGATTAGGGTAAAGCCTGAGGATTTAGCCATCATTGGTCAATGGCCCCTCAAGCGTAATAGGTAAACTGTATAAGCCTGTTACACGGTAGTATGGCTCAAAATCAATATCGGCAGTCGGATCAAAAGCAAAGGTCAGTGCAAAAGGGCTAATATCGCCACCAGATAAGATAAAAACCTGAGGTGTTGGTGGTTTTTCCTGTGCTCGAAAATCATCTTCTTCTGGCATTAAGGCTTTGGGATCAAATAACAATGGACCATCGTCAAGCGGCAAATCATCGAGCTTGAGTGTTAACTGCATTTCTTCTGGTAGCTCAATCAAGCGCAGTTGCTCTTGCTCGGGGATAGCAACCCAGTCGCTGCCGTCAAAACCGACGAATTGATAACTATTTTTGGTAAAGAGAATGCCCAATTCGATATTGTTCAGCAAAGCGTATTCAGCAGCGAGTGTGAACAAGGCGTAGAACTTTTGCGCCTGCTGCTCGAGTTGCTTTTCAGGCTTATTAGATAAGAAGTTAAATTGGACAGTGGTAACAAAAATGCCAATTAAGACAATCACAAGCATGACTTCAATCAGAGTAAACCCCGTTGATTTAGATTGTGATTGTCTCTTGCGCATTACTGGTAATCACCTAAATTCCAGTTGCCGATATCGTCGTCAGTGCCTGCTTCGCCGTCTGGGCCGACAGAAAATACGTCAATTGTACCGCGCTCACCTGGATTTAGTAATTGGTAATCATTACCCCATGGATCTTTCGGTAAACGCTTGACATAACCACCTTCAGGAAAACGGCGAGGCACAGGATCAACATCGGTTTGAGACACCAATGCTTCTAAACCTTGCTCAGTCGTTGGGTAGTTGTAATTATCCATTTTGTACATGCTCAGCGAGGTTTCTAAGGCAGTGATATCAGACACTGCTTTTTGAATATTTGCACGCTCTTGGCTACCCATTAAATTAGGTACGACTAAGCTAGCTAAAATACCTAAGATAACGATAACGACCATCACTTCTAACAAGGTAAAACCTTGGACTTTTTTCGGAGAGTTTTTAACTTTCATAACATCCTCTATGCTAGTAAATCTTTAATCACTATGTCTGATTTATAAGGCTTAACTAAATTAGCAAGTTATTAGCCGCCGATCATAGTATTTAATTGTAAGATTGGTTGTAAAATCGCCAGTACAATAAATAGTACGATACCGGCCATCGTGACCATCAATGCTGGCTCAAACGCCTTTAACGAAATATTGACCAAGGCTTCAAAGTCTCGATCTTGGTTATCGGCAGCACGACCAAGCATATGCTCGAGCTGTCCGCTTTTTTCACCACTAGCTATCATATGTAACATCATGGGCGGAAATAATTTCGTTTGCTCTAAAGAAACGCGCAAACTCGTACCTTCGCGGACCTTATCGCCTGCTTCTTTGATTTTTTGTTTAATATATAAATTGTCTAACACTTCACCCGCAATACGCATACTCTCTAATAGCGGCACTGCCGAGGCCGTTAAAATACTCAGTGTCCGCGCAAATCGGGCAGTGTTGATCCCTTTAGCAACTCGACCAACAAACGGCAAGGTAAGCAGTTTTTCGTGTACTTTTAATCGAATTGTTGGCTTTTTCATGAGTTGCCCAAAGACGAAAATACTCGCGAAGATCAGCAGTATTATGACTAAGCCATAATCGCGTAAGAAGTCACTTGATGCGATCAAAAACTGAGTCGTACTCGGCAGATTCTGCCCCATATGCTCAAACTGGCCAACGATATCTGGCACCACATAGGTGAGTAATATGGCAATAACTGAAATGGCGATCACCGTCATAATAATCGGATAGACTAGCGCTTGGATTAACGCAGAACGCATTTGCTGACGCTGCTCGGTGTAATCCGCTAAGCGACTGAGCACTTTATCGAGATGACCTGACTTTTCACCGGCGGCTACCATGGCGCGGAACAAACGATTAAAAATTTGCGGATATTCCGCCATACTTTCCGCCAAACTATAACCTTCGGTGACCTTAGTTCGGACCGCCATGATCATACTTTTTATTCTATTTTTGTCGCACTGCTGCGCAACAGCAACCAAGGATTCTTCAATGGGTAAGCCCGATTCAACTAACGTTGATAATTGACGGGTGATCAAGGCTAAGTCACTAGCCGATATTTTGCCACGGCTAAAGCGTGTTTTGGTATCACTGGTTTTGGCTTTATCAAGTACTGGAGTTACTTCAAGCGGGATTAACCCCTGCTCTCGCAATAAGCCGCGCACTTGTTTCGCGCTATCGCCTTCCAATACGCCTTTTTTATTTTTCCCGCGACTATCAACCGCTTGGTAATCGAATGCTGCCATAACGTACGGTTAATCTTCTCGAGTGACGCGCAAAACTTCTTCGATGGTGGTTATACCCGCCATCACTTTTTCAAAGCCGTCTTGACGAATACTTGGCGTGGTTTTGCGAATGTGTTTTTCTATCGCTTGCTCACCTTGCCCATTGTGAATCAGCTCTCTCGCTCTATCGTCGACAACCAGTAATTCATGGATACCGGTTCGACCTTTAAACCCTTTAAAGTTGCACTCACTGCAACCTGTGGCACGATAGATGGGTCGTTGATCATTATCTGCTAACTGCAGAAGTTTGCGCTCTTCACTATCAGGCTGATGGCTTTCTCGACACTCAGGGCACAAGGTACGAACAAGACGTTGCGCTAACACACCGAGTAAACTCGAGGAGAGTAAGAATGGCTCAACGCCCATATCTTCCATGCGAGTAATCGCACCGGCGGCGGTATTGGTATGTAGCGTTGATAACACTAAGTGCCCCGTTAAACTGGCCTGCACACCTATTTGCGCCGTTTCTAAGTCACGAATTTCACCGACCATAACAACATCGGGATCTTGACGTAGTATCGCGCGTAAGCCACGCGCAAAAGTCATATCTACTTTCGTGTTTACTTGCGTTTGACCAATGCCTTCAATGGCAAATTCAATGGGATCTTCAACGGTTAAAACATTGCGCTCGCGCGAATCAATTTGGCTCAAGCCAGCATACAAGGTGGTTGATTTACCCGAGCCCGTTGGGCCGGTTACCAAAATAATACCGTGAGGCTTGTCGATGAGTTCTGAGAATAAGGCGCGGTTTTTATCCGTCATACCTAAATCTTGTAAATCTAGGCGCGCAGCATTTTTGTCTAACAAACGCAGCACTACACGCTCACCGTGCCCTGTAGGCATAGTTGATACACGAACATCTACCGCGCGACCAGCAATTCGCAACGAAATACGACCATCTTGTGGAATGCGCTTTTCGGCAATATCGAGCTTGGCCATAACCTTGATACGCGAGACCAATAAAGACGCCAATTTGCGATTCGGTTTAAGGACTTCACGTAAGACACCATCTACGCGGAAACGAATTTGCAAGCTCGATTCAAAGGTTTCAATATGAATATCAGAGGCGTTCTCTTTTATCGCTTCTGAGAGCATAGCATTGATCATTTTGATGATCGGGGCATCATCCTCATTTTCCAATAAGTCTTGCGTTTCGCCTACTTCGTCGGCTAATGAATACAAATCGACTTCATTGCCAATATCTTCCATCATTTGCTGTGCTTCAGAAGAGTCTCGTTGGTAAGCCTGTGTCAACATTGCCTCAAACTCATCAGCTGACAAATAGTGGATAACAAAAGGCTGCTTTAACACGCGACGCACTTCATTGAGCACGTTGACTTTTGTTTGCGCCAAACAGTAGACTTCAAACCCTGTTGCTTGCTGTTTAACCAAAACACTATTTCGTTTGGCAAAACCAAACGGCAAACGATAGGTAATCTGATGAGCATCTGCTAGCTCGACTGACTCAGAAAATTCGCCATCATCGCTAAAGGCCTCAACACTTTGCTCAATCGCTGCTAACTCTTCATCAGGTGTTGGCTGTGATGTATCACTCATATCTCAACACCTATTGCTTTTTCTTATCTGCGGCTTTTTCTTGCGCTTTGTCTTCCATATATTCGTCAAACGACGGTGGCAAGGTCAGTTTATCTTGCTCTTCCCACTTTTGGAGTAATGGTAGCTTTTCGTCATCCATTAAAGACAGCCCTTTTTCACGCTGCAAAATTTCCTGCGCTCGCATGAAGTTGTATTTGTTCTTAGTCACTTCATTCATGCTGTCGCCATCACGAAGAATTGTTGGACGTAAGAACACCATTAAATTGCGTTTGCGGACAGTGTTACCGGTCGATTTAAACAGATGACCAATAAGTGGAATATCACCTAATAACGGCACTTTTTGCTGACTTTCTTGAACGTCTTCGTCAATTAAACCACCTAAAATTACAGTATCGCCGTGATCAGCCATAACGGTTGTTTTTATTTCGCGTTTGTTGATTGCAATATCAACTCCCGTGGCACCGCTAACCGATGAAACCTCTTGCTCAATGGTTAGTTGAACACCAGAGCCTTCATTGACTTGCGGGGTTACTTTGAGCTTAATACCAACTTCTTGTCGATCAACGGTTTGAAACGGGTTGTCGTTATTATTCCCCGTTGTTGAGCCAGTAATGATTGGTACTTCTTGACCGACAATAAAGTAGGCTTCTTCGTTATCTAACGTTGTAATACTTGGTGTTGCTAAGATGTTTGAATTGGTGTCAGTGCTGACCGCTTGAATTATAGCGCCCCAATCGTCTTTCATAATACCAAACATCATACCACTAACAGAGCCTAACGCTTGGGCTAACAATGAGTAATCACCTTTAATATCAGGCTCTTGGACACCTGGAGAAATAATATTACCGGTATCTGGGTGTAAAACGGGTGGCGTGTATTTACCTGGGGTAGACTGAGCAGCCTCAACACCTGCGGCAACTTGTGAGATGGTTGCAGGACCATTATTAAACTGAGTAAAGCCACCCTCTTCGGTATACCACTGAACACCTAAGTTGATGCCATCTGCTTCGAAGACTTCGACGATAATCGCTTCAACTAATACCTGAGCACGTCTAACGTCTAATTGACGAATAACCGCTTCTAGTGAACGCAACATGTCTTGCTGGGCAGTAATGACGACAGTATTGGTATCAGCATGTGCTTCGATTGAAATATTGCGCTTTTTACCCGAACGACTAGTGGTTGACTTACTGGCATTTTCATCAGCCTCAATTGACTCACTAACGCCTTTTAAAACGGGCACTATATCTTCAGCTTTGGCATACTTTAAATAATAGACGCGGGTGTTGCCGTTAGTTTCAAGTTCAGCGTCTAAACGCTGAACCAATTTAACCACGCGATCACGCGCTTTCACTTCACCAGAAATAATGACGCTATTTGTTCTGTCGTCCGCGACAATTTTTGGGATCAGGAAAGTCGGCGTTGAAGCCGCTTTACTTGCAGTAACCTTATTCATCGATTCAATAATGCGTACCATATCGCCAGCAGAGGCATGCTGTAAGCGAATAATCTGGACGTCTTGGTCACCGGCTTTGTCAACTTTTTCAATGATTTTAACGATGCGATTAACCACAGCAGCTGTGCCTGTGATCATAATGACATTAGCTGGGTCGTAGTTGGTCACGTTACCACCACTGGCTTGGTCATTTAACTGACGCAGCAATGGCACTAGTTCACGCACGGTAACATTTTTCACTTCAACCACACGCGTGATCATTTCATCACCCATGCCGGCATTAACTTCATCAACAACCGGTATTGATGAACTTTTGGCATCTTTTTGGCGAATGATTTTAACGATATTGTTGTCCATTTCGACAGCAGAGAAACCGTGGACTTCAAGGACATTAAGGAAAAACTGGTAATATTGCTCTTCGGTCAGTAAATCATAACTGCGAACATTGACCGTCCCTTTAACTTGTGGGTCGACGATCATGGTTTTTTGCAAGTTTTTGCCAACGGTATTAATAAATTCAGTTATTTTGGTATTTCTAAAGTTTGGCGAAAACGTGGTCGGCTCTGCTGCTTGTAACGGCAAACTCAATGATACCGCACTTACTGAAATTGCAGTCAGTGCCGAACAGGCCATAGCTTTTAACAAACTTGCGCGATTAGCTGTGCGCATTGATCTAATCCTTTTCTTGAAATCAATTAATACTAAATAGAATTTCAGTTAATTCACCGCCTCGGTCGACGAGCAAGGTGATTTCTGATTCTGTTCTCAATGCTTTTAAAGCATCACTCGCTTCTTGTGGCGAGGTTAAGTCTAAGCCGTTCATCTGTACGGCAATATCACCTGGGCGCAGGCCTGATGATTTAAAAAATTCAGGGTTTTTCCCTGGATTCAAACGATAGCCAAGTAATTGGCCACCTTGGCGCTGTGGTGCAATGGTCAAATAGTCGACAATTTTTGCAGGATCTTTTGTTAAGTCTTGCTTTAACACCGTTGCTTGTTCGGCGAGTGCTTGATTCTCACGTTGATCAATGACTTGGCCTGCTTGCCTTGATGGTTTGCGAACTGGCGCTGATGGGCGTGTTGCTGACGCCGGCGTTTTGTTGTATTTAACACCATCGAGCATCAGTGTTTCCAGTGTGCCCGACTGTTTAATCAAAACTCGATCACTGTATACTTGCTCTAAAGTTGCCCTTGTTTTTTCAATTTTATCGCCGATGCCATAAGTATATTGACTACCACCGCTTTCAATTATTGCTGAGGCATAACGCTCATCACTACTGGCAACCACGCCTGTAAGGGTTAAATTGAGGCGAGTTTGCGGTGCATCTTGTACTTCAACCACTTTCGGCTTTTCATCTTGGCGATTAAATTGACCAAACAAGTTTAGCGCTTTAATACTACCAACATCGACAGCAGCATCAGACGACTGTGCAGTGCTATATGATTTGGCTACGGGCAATTGATTAGTGGTAGTGTCATTTGGCACCAACTGCCAAGTCATTTTGGCAAAGACAAAAGCAATGTAGACCAACAAGGCACCACTAATGACATTAGCAAGTGTTTTCTGTGGCACTTTTTCAAATGCAGATAATAAAGGTTTAATGGTTTGTTGGAGTGACATTTCTTATAATAGTTCATATTTATTGTCTTTATGCCGCTTTGATAATACTTGACGTTTTACGTATCAACAAGCACCTATTAACGATTATTTCGAGTGTATCAAAACAAAGTGACAGCAATATTAACAAATTTCGACATGAGGATTTATGGCTAAAAATAATCCCAATAACGCCATTGAAAATACACCGACTCGCCTCGATAAATGGTTGTGGGCAGCGCGGTTTTATAAAACCCGTGCGATTGCCAAACAAATGATCGATGGCGGTAAAGTGTTTTATAATGGCCAACGCACTAAATCAGGCAAAAACGTAGCGATTGGCGACAAAGTAAGAATACGCCAAGGCTATGATGAAAGAGAAGTGATCATCGTTGCACTCGCCGATAAGCGAAGTAATGCAACATTTGCCCAAACCTTATACCAAGAAACTGACGCAAGTATAAAAACGCGAGAAGATAACGCACTTGCTCGCAAACAGGGGATATTATTTAGCCCCGCAAGTGAAACCAAACCCGATAAAAAGCAACGTCGACAAATTCGACAATTGAAAGACAGGATATAGCCGTTATGTCAACGCAAGACGTTTTACACCGTTATTTATTCGACAACATGCACGCTCGTGGCGAGCTAGTGCAATTAGAAAAGACCTATCAAGACATTATTGCAGACCACAACTATCCTGCGGGTGTAAAAGCCTTGTTAGGTGAAATGTTATCGGCAACCTGTTTACTCACCGCAACCTTAAAATTTGAAGGTGAAATTACTGTGCAGTTACAAGGTGATGGGCCAGTAAGTTATTTAGCGATCAATGGCGATGACCAACAAAATATGCGCGGTGTTGCCAAGCTAGCACAAACAACTCAAGCCACAGGCTTAAAGGCGCTGATAGGCAAAGGCACTATGGTGATCACCATTCGCCCGAAAGCGGGTGAGCCATATCAGGGGATTGTCGCATTAGAAAAAGATACCTTAGCCGATTGCTTAGCGAATTATTTTGAAACCTCAGATCAAATTCCTACGTCTGTGTGGTTATTTACCGATATTGAGCAGGGCAAAGCTGCGGGCGCATTAGTGCAGCTATTACCCGATAGCGAAGATAAAGAACAACAGTTAGCTGATTACAACCACTTGTGTCAGTTAACTCAAACCATTAAGCAAGATGAAATTTTCTCACTAGAGGCGCACGAGTTACTTTATCGCTTATATCATCAAGAAGAAGTGCGAATCTTTGAACCACAAACGGTTAAGTTCCGCTGCTCTTGTTCTGAAGAAAAGGTCTTAACGGCGATCAGTCAACTCGGTCAAGAAGAGATCGCAGATATCTTAGCTGAACAAGGCGAAATCACGACAAACTGTGACTTTTGTTTAACAACTTATCGTTTTGATCAAAGCCACTTTGCTCAATACTTTAGTGACAAAAAACATTAGTTATTCACTCATTTTGCATAAAGGGCGCTTTTTGCGTCCTTTTTTATTTCTCAAGCCTTGTCATTTGAGCACTTTCTGAAATTAGAATTTCAAGTAAAATTATTCAGTTTGTAGTTTTTTTACATACAAAAATATGCAAATCAAGCAAACTTTGTTGTAAAAGATGAAAACTTTCAGTCACAAAAAATTATTGCTTTTTTTTTAACAAATAATCCCCTAGAATTGGCGCCCTCAGAGAGATTAGAAATCTCTGGAACATAACCATTACTTTTATTTATACCCATTGGAGAGTATGAACTATGTCAACTGTGGCAAAAACGATTGATTTAACTCAATACGGCATCACCAACGTATCTGAGGTTGTTTACAATCCGTCTTACGATTTATTGTTTGAAGAAGAAACGAAATCTAGCCTCGAAGGTTATGACAAAGGTTATGTTACAGAGCTCGGCGCTGTTTCAGTTGACACCGGTATTTTTACTGGTCGCTCACCAAAAGATAAATACATTGTTCGCGATGACGTAACACGCGACACAGTATGGTGGGCAGATCAAGGCAAAAACGATAACAAGCCAATGACACCTGAAACTTGGGCTAGTTTAAAAGATTTAGTGGTTACTCAATTATCTGGCAAGCGTTTATTCGTTGTTGATACTTTCTGTGGCGCAAACGAAGATACGCGTTTAAAAGTTCGCTTTATCACTGAGGTTGCTTGGCAAGCTCACTTCGTAAAAAATATGTTCATTCGCCCAACTGACGCAGAGTTAGAAAACTACGAGCCAGACTTCGTTGTTATGAATGGTGCCAAAACAACGAACCCTAACTGGCAAGAACAAGGCTTAAACTCAGAAAACTTTGTTGCGTTTAACTTAACTGAAAAAATGCAGTTAATCGGTGGTACGTGGTACGGTGGTGAGATGAAAAAAGGTATGTTCTCAATGATGAACTACTTGTTACCACTGAAAGGTATTGCCTCAATGCACTGTAGTGCAAACGTAGGTAAAGATGGCGATGTAGCCGTATTCTTCGGTTTATCAGGTACGGGTAAAACGACACTTTCTACCGATCCTAAGCGCGAATTAATTGGTGATGATGAGCACGGTTGGGACGACAATGGCGTATTCAATTTTGAAGGTGGTTGTTACGCAAAAACAATCAATCTTTCAAAAGAAAACGAGCCAGACATTTACAACGCTATTCGTCGCGATGCGTTACTAGAAAACGTGACAGTAGATGAAAACGGCAAAATTGATTTTGACGACAACTCAAAAACAGAAAACACCCGTGTTTCTTACCCAATTCACCACATTGAAAACATTGTTAAGCCAGTATCTCGCGCCGGCCATGCCAAGAAAGTAATCTTCTTAACAGCCGATGCCTTCGGTGTGTTACCGCCAGTTGCCAAGCTAACACCTGAGCAAACTGAGTACTATTTCTTATCTGGCTTCACGGCTAAATTAGCCGGTACTGAGCGCGGTATTACTGAACCGACACCAACATTTTCTAGCTGTTTCGGTGCGGCGTTCTTAAGCTTACATCCAACACAATACGCTGACGTTCTACGCAAGCGTATGGAAGCGGCTGGTGCAGAAGCATACTTAGTAAATACTGGTTGGAATGGCTCAGGCAAACGTATCTCAATTAAAGATACCCGCGCTATTATCGATGCCATTTTAGACGGTTCAATCGAGCATGCCGAAATGGTTGAACTGCCAATGTTTAACTTAAGCGTACCTACAGCATTACACGACTGTGATAGCAACATTCTTGATCCGCGTAACACTTATGACAACGCGGCAGATTGGGAAAGCAAAGCTAAAGACTTAGCAGGGCGTTTCGTTAATAACTTTGAGAAGTTTACTGATACGCAGCACGGTCAATCATTAGTGTCTGCTGGCCCTCAGTTATAAGACACACCTGTTAAAGACAAAAAGCCGCATTATGCGGCTTTTTTGTTTCTAGTTAAACTCGCGACTCTGTCTACTAACTATTTTATCGGCAGTTTTATTGTCGCTTGTAAGCCACCTTGTTGGCGATTGGCTAGCGTAATTTGGCCACCGTGAGAATCAACAATACGTTTGATAATTGCCAAACCCAAACCTGAACCTTCTGTACCGCGCGCTTTGTCACCTTGGGTAAACGGTTTAAATAACAGCTCAATATCCTCTGGGTTCATGCCCTCGCCTTCATCTTCGACATCGATCGCGACCATTTTGGCTACTTTATCATAACGGGTAGAGATATAGATGGTACCTTGAGTATAACGCAGTGCATTTTGTACTAAGTTGACTAAAGCGCGTTTGATAGCGATGTACTTGATTGGCACCAACGGGGTTTGCGCCAGATTTACAACAAACTCACGACCTGAAATACGCTCAGCTAGCACCACTTCATCGACGAGTTCATTAACATTGGCAAGCTCGCGTTTGTCTAGTGTATCGTGGCGGATATAATCAATAAACTGATCGATAATATTATTCATATCCTCGATATCGCTTTCGATACCTTCCTTTAAGAAGGACTCTTGATCGGACATCATTTCTGTTGCAAGACGAATTCTCGTGAGCGGCGTTCGCAAATCATGAGAAATCCCCGCCATTAATAAGTTGCGATCTTCTTCCAAGCGTTTAATGCCCTTAGACATATGATTAAACGCATGCGTCACGGCAACAACTTCACTCGTTCCCTGTGCTTCTAGAGGCTCGGGAAATTCACCTCTACCCACTTGATTTGCCGCCCGCTGAAGTGCCCGCAAAGGCCTATTGAGTTGCCGAACAAACAGCCAACCACCGACCACACTCATACCACCGATCACCATCAAGACCACAATCAATGGCAACAGGTTTGCTTCTTCTAGCCCAGATAATGGTATTTTTACCCAGAGTGATGGCGCTTGTGGCGGTCTGATCCAAAACAGGTATTCTTCGCCTTGAGAAATCCGCACTTCGGCAGGGCCATTGAGTAGTTTACTCATTTCCATCGAGCGATAAGGGTAATAGTCAGCATTGGCTAACCCCAACTGCATAGCTTCGTGTTCGCGATAAACACCAATACCCGTTTCTCGATGAAATGCCTGCGCCATTTGCGGGCTCATCACCACGTCTTTAATATCAATAAAAACGACGCGAATTTGTTTTGCCAGTAACTGGTTAATTTGCTGTGAGCTCGGTTGAATGATGTAAATAGCCATCGAGGCATAAGCGACAATTTGATTGACCAACAACAACACACCGATTAACGATACAGTTTGGCCAAATGCACTGCGCGGCATTAACTTCATCAGGATACCTTATTAAAATACTGGCTCAACTATGCCACTTTTTGCCCGTCAGGAACAAACACATAACCCAAACCCCAAACCGTTTGTATGTAGCGTGGTTTGGCAGGATCGTCTTCTAACATTCTTCGCAAACGCGACACTTGAACGTCGATACTGCGTTCTAGGGCAGAATAATCACGGCCGCGTGCAAGGTTCATTAACTTATCACGAGATAAAGGTTCACGCGGATGTTGAACAAGTGCTTTTAAAACGGCAAATTCACCGCTAGTTAATGGCATATTGGTATCGCCATTTCGCATTTCACGCGTTGCCAGATTGAGTTGGTAGTCACCAAAGGTGACGATATTTTCTTCAAGTGAAGGCGCGCCTGGTGCTTCTTGAACTCGGCGTCTTAATACCGCTTTTACACGGGCGAGTAACTCACGCGGATTAAACGGCTTTGGCATATAATCATCGGCACCTAACTCTAAGCCTATGATACGGTCAACCTCATCACCTTTTGCCGTTAACATGACGATAGGAATATCATTATTGTGTTGGCGTAAACGACGACAGATAGACAAACCATCTTCACCCGGTAGCATTAAATCAAGTACAAGTAAGTGGAAATTTTCGCGCTCTAGCAAGCGATCCATTTGTTCAGCATTTGCCGCACTTCGTACCACAAAGCCCTGCTCCACTAAGTAGCGCTCTAGTAAAGCTCTGAGGCGCATATCGTCGTCAACAACGAGTATTTTTGGCGTTTCTTGACCCATAACTTATCCATTAAGTTGTTTATTATTACTTCACACTATAAGTGAAAAACATGAATTGCAGAAACAACAAAGCCGGATTTGACTCCGGCAAATTGTTACAAAATATAAACTTTAGCGAATAAGGGCATCGATATTAAGATAAAAATCATCTTAATATGAAACATTTAATCGGTACTACCTCCTCTATGTAACAAACAGCTTTAACCACTCTGTTACTGAAGTAACCCTCGATAATTTGAACAGCCGATATCGTAACCGCCACTACAAGCTTTCAAATATAGCTCTTTTGCTTTAGAAATGTTTTGCGGCATACCATTACCATGTCTATACATATAACCCAAATTAGAACAGCTCATCGAATTACCGGCATCGCAAGCTTGCTTATAAAGCTTAGCGGCTTGGCCATAATCTTTACTAACCCCCCTGCCTTGTTCATAGGAATTAGCCAAGTTATTACAGCCACCCGTAAATCCATACTGGCATGCTTTATCAAAGAGTTCGTTGGCTTTATCAATGTTTTTGCTAAAACCTTCAC
This sequence comes from Thalassotalea sp. LPB0316, assembly GCF_014898095.1. NCBI lineage: Bacteria > Pseudomonadati > Pseudomonadota > Gammaproteobacteria > Alteromonadales > Colwelliaceae > Thalassotalea > Thalassotalea sp. LPB0316. The sequence goes on along the minus strand of NZ_CP062946.1, from coordinate 1,037,200 downwards.
CATTGACGTAGTTGTTACCTAAGTTCATGCAAGCTTTTCCATCCTTCAGATCACAACTTTTTTTAAACAGCTCATTAGATTTCTCAACATCTTGTTCTGTACCATTTCCAAAGAGATACATTAATGCTAAATCAGTAATGCTCTGTGCATGGCCTAAATTTGCTGCCATCGTGTAATAGTGAAGCGCTGCTTCATAATTTTGCTCAACAGCAATACCATTTTGAAAAAAGACAGCTAGATTTCTTAGACAATTCAAATTAGAAGCTTTTGCACACAAAAAGTACCATGAGATTGCGAGCTGCTTGTCTTCTTCGACAACTCTACCGATGTCATTAAAATACCCGATTTGAAGTTGTGAATCAGGGTAATAATTTAACGCAGCATCGTTATATGCAAAGTAGGCTTTTAATAAATTTTTCTCGCCAAAGTAGCCATATTGATAGGCATTCCCGAGTAAATGGTTGGCCAATGGATTGCCTTGATTTGCTGATTTCTCAAGCCAAAGTTTTGCCTCATTCCAATTCTCGCTCCCCTTCTGGCTTGTTGTTAAAAGAAAATTTGCATAACTTACTTGAGCAGTGTCTAAGCCATTTTCTGCGATCCCTTTCAAGCGTTGAATAATTGCTTCTATTTTTCCTAAATCATTTTCATCGACTGTCTGTATATCTAACAAAACAGTTGTTGCTTGAGCTTCTTGATCACCATGCGCTGCAGCTTGATTTAGGTAATATCGATATTTTTCTTTATCTTGAATTCCCAAAACATCATTGTAAAAATATGCCAGTTTATGCCATGCCTGACCAGGTTCGAGTTTGCCTTCAATTGAAGACATGAGCTGCAGGCCGAGTTGTTTACTTTTTTCAACTTCAAGGCCTTCCATATAGATAAATGCTAATGCGATACTAGCATCGACATACCCCATTTCTGCAGCCTGAAAGAAAAAGCTTGTACACTCAGATCGCAAAAGTATCGTTTGTTTATCACTGTGACATAACATACCAAGGAGATAATTTGCGACAATGCTTCCATCTTGAATCGCATCTAAGTATAAAACCACCGCATCATCATATTTCTCCTCTAACACTAATATTTTAGCCTTAGCAATTTTGGCGTTTGTGTCTGTTTGAGAGAAAAAGTCTATAACTTCTGTTTGTAGTAAATTATTGAGAGAAGCAAACGGATATTGAATATCAAGTATTTCATGAAGGAACTTATTGTTTTCAAAATATATTTCTTTTTGAAAACCTGTTTCGGGGTCATTAACAATATAGATGAAGTACAAAGCTTGACCAAAATGTTTTAATTCATAGTAGCTATCAACAATTTCATAACCAGCTAGCTCAACGATATCTGAAGCATCACCCCAGGTAGCAATTTCATATGCAGAATAATAGTTTCGTCCATCACCGTTCGAAAGAATACCCGTTAATAAAAAATCTATACTAGCCGCATGAAAATCAGCTTTATCTGAAACGCCCATAGATTCATAACAAGTTTGAGCCGAAATATGAGGCTTAATAGACCAAAAATTTAGCTGTGTGATTTCTTCCCAGTTGATATCTTCACATTTAGCCTCTCCACTAAATAGCTTTTGAGTCACTTGATGATACTCATCTTGCTTAATACCCGAGTTTTCTATTTGATCTGACTTTAAATACGCAAACCAAAGTTCATCATAGGAAACTGAATCTGGTGACGATTTAAACTGATTTAACAACTGGTAAAAGTTTTTATTTTTGTCGAAATTTTCTTGTTTACTATCACTTGAAGTCGATGCGCATCCTGACAAAATAAAGTAAATAACAAAGATAAAATACCTAGGGGATAACATAGAAATTCCTTTTATTGATTTTTCATTAGCATTTTTACTAAATTTTTAGCTCTAGTCGTCTTATCTGATTCAGACAAATTTTGCCTGAGTAATAGTGGATAAGTTAACGAACTTTCAATACCTTCAAGTAAACTGGCATACTCATGAAATTCACTTGCAGACACTTCAGGCAAAAGTGATCGGTATCCATAGTTAACGAAAATACTATTTTCTCGCTTCTCAATCCGACGCTCGTACGTAAACCATTTATTATCATTATTTGTTATTTCTACATCCTCGTACCAGAGAATGTTTTTAGCTGCTGGCACTATAATTTGAATATCCATATTAATGTCTAGATAGTACGGTAATATAAATGGCGCACTTCTGTTACGGGTATTGGGCAACCAAATGTTATCTAAAATCTGATGAGCGTATACAAAGATGTTTTGGTTTTGCGAAGACTGATTAGCCAACTTCAAAATATAATAGCTCTCAGTCGTAGTTAGTTTATTAAGACTTTCGTGCTCTTTTACTACTATCGGCTTTGCTGTTTCTATCTTTGGGAAATATTTTGAAAAATAGTTGAGCTGATCTTTAGTTAAAATGTTAATTCCCACACCATCAATATAATTACGCACTAGTTCTGCTTGCCAACCTGAATACTCAGTTTCAACAATAAGTTGATTTCTACCAGAGTCATCATCGAGTATTAATTTTTTCGTAACATTTATACTACTCCTAAGTTGATTGTTATCGTGGGGCTCAATTGAGGTTAAGCGACTGGTGTTATCCTTAACTACAAGCCCCCAATAATAATCAGGAAACGACATCTGCTCTAAACTTCCTCTTTGGTTGGAAACTGTAGCATCAACCCAGTAGCTTTTTTCATCTATCTCAAAAGTCACTATGACGTGGTTAAATGCTCCAGGCGACGGGGTCTCATTTGGCAAATTTTTGGAAGTTGTTGTGGATACAAGTACAGGGTAAGCGTCGATGTTTAATTGCTTTAAAACGGCAATAAGCAGTACGGCCTTATCCTTACAATCACCAAACCTTCGGTTAAACGTTTCTGATGGCGAGCTTGGTAAATGGGAGTTTACTCCCATCTCTATGCCAAAGTATCTAATGTTATCTTGAACCCATTGGGTCATTAATGTTGCTGTCTGCAAGGTGTTTGAGGTTTTACTGCTTTCAATGAGGCGAATTAACTCTTTAGGTAGCGTTAGCGATGTATCATACAACTCCATTGCCCAATCATTAACATCTTCCCACCCTCGATATTGTGAATAAGTGACATATGCATAGGGGGTATACCAAGCCGGCATATAATCATCTTCCGTTACCGCAGCAACGTTGCGTTGAATTAAAGAGTATTCGCTAAAATCGCCTGCTCTCTTCTCCACTATTTTTTTACTACTATTATGGACATTAACCTCAGTTAATTCATTGGCATTGGTGACCAATCTAAATTGGGTTAATGCAACGGGCACCCCCCAGTTTAAGGGACTATAGCCAAAACTCTTCTTACCCAAAACAGGATTTGATCCTGTAATTGTGTAACTATAGTTAATAATGTCACCGACTCGAACGTCTTCCAAAATAAATAAGGCTACCCAATTTTCACTATAAATATTTTCTTTTAATTGTTCTTCTTGTTGAAATACCTTTAACTTAGATTTATCTATTTTGTTAATTAACTTCCCATTTCTTACAATATCGATAGTGTGAAACGTTAACGTTTCATATTGAGGGGCGAATATAACTTCAATTTGCGAGACATGCTGAAGACCTTGCTCACTTATTGGTTGAGAAGAATATCTAAAAAACTGCTTTTTAATTGAGGTTCTGATATCTACTTGGTTATCGAAGAGTAAATAATTAACACTCGCATCATTAACTGATTGTGGTACATCATGGGGTTTAGTGTCACTAATCCAGCTCTCTGTTTTTGCGAATTTTACGTCTGGTATATCAGCGGCAACCAAAAAAGTAGGAATATAAAAGAATACAAGGAGTAATAGGGTTTTGAAAGTAACTGTCTTCACGAAGAAAATCCATTTTTTTAAACCATATTATCATTTATGAGGCAGTTTACAATTAGTTAAATTGGACAAACCATCAGTGAGTTAGAAGCTCTTATTTACCATACAATGGGTTATAAGCGCTTCTTCAAGCTGATATAGGCCATCTCGATAACTTGGCGTTAAATACGATAGCGGCTTTTGCGGAAAATATTCAATGTGAGAGGTAAAGTGCCGCGGTTATCAATAGCACTAATATCAACGTTTTCATCAAGCCAACCTATAAAACTTACTTTAAGTAATCTATCGCTTGATCCGTCACACATTGCGTTAAACTTTTTTGCCTCTCCTCGCGCGACAGTGATGCAATAGCCCGCTTAACCAACTTCATTTTTTCATCTCGTTCATCTTGCGGTTTGTCGGCAAGTTGCTCATAAAAGCACCCCTCTAAGCCAAAATTGATCGCAGTGTCTGACTGGATATCGTTATCACCTAGGCATTCAATCAGCTTCTCGGCGAGCTGATCACGATCCATGACCGTGATTAAATCTTTGACCCGATAAGGAACAGGTTCCATTTTCTTTGCTTTATTACAGGCGAAAAACATATCAGCAACGGCAACTACAGGAATAAGTTGCTCGTGTTGATTGGCAAATTTATCTCTTAGCCAATCCTGATACTCTTGTTCGGTAAGTGTTTTAGACTCAGGTGCAGTTTGTTGGCTAAGTGCCGGCTTAATGGCAAATGAAAGCCCAACGATTACAGTTAGGCAGATCAATGCATTCCTTTTCATTGATATCTCCAAAATAACGAGGTACTAGGTTAATTCTAACACGGAGTGATTGCGGTGTTGTACTTTGATTTACATGCTATCGTTTCAGCACAACACCAAAAAAGATTAATTAAGGCGAGATGATTGCCAATACTTCGTGCCTTTTACCGTGGCTTGCAGTGCTAAACCATTTTCAGTGAGTTGGTAAACGGTAATATTGCCCAGGGTAACACCGTAACTTTTTTGCCCGCCTTTTTCATTAGATTTGGCCGCCGCGTCAGCTTCAGCACCAAACGCCCAACCCTGCTCAACAAATTGGTTTAAGGCTTTTTCAGTATGGAACACGAACACAGCTCTGAAATCTTTCGCACCAAGCCCAAGACCTACTCCAGCTTCGCCCATTTCCATAAAGGTTTCTTTGCCTGTCAGGTTATTTTTAACGACACCGTAACCCGTACCAGCAGCAAATAAAATAATATTAATTTGCGCGTTACTAAACACAGCGTAGCCAGCACTGCGCTCTATTTCTTGCTTGGCTTGCGGTGATACTTTAGTGAGCTCATTAAGTACGTTATGTCGCATTAGGCGAATCTCGGCGCGCTCTTGCGCAGGGGTTAAATCATCACCCGTTGACTGACAAGCCTGTAATAACAAAGCAACCGCTGCTACGACTAATAGTCTCATGTCTCACTCTCCAGATAATATATTAACGCTTAGCTTATAAGATATTTTGCTAAGGCAAAAGCCAATAGGCCAAAAACGACCGTTAATAGCATATTGCGCTTGTACCAACTCACTATAATGGCAACGATCGCGGCAATTAAATAGGGGTTGTCATACGAAATAAAAATTGCCGACTTAGGCATTAAAACTGCCGGCGCAATGATTGCTGACAGTACAGCAATAGGTACATAGTTCAAGGCGCGCTGTAAGCCATGTGGTAAAGCAATTTTATTCGCAAGTGCAAATAAAATATAACGACTCGAAAACGTCACCGCCATCATACCAATAATCAACAACCATTCATTCACGATATTTGCTCCTGTGGTTGCTGTTTAGTGGTTTGCTTTTCAAGATATAAAGCAACGCCAATGGCACATACAGACGAAAACAATAAACCAACTTTATTTGGCCAGTGATAAGTTAATACCGACAACACCGCAGCAACCAAAGCACACATCAAGGTAGGTTTGTTGTATATGCTCGGCACAACGATACCGATAAAGGCGACGGCCATCGCAACATCTAACCCCCAATCAGCCATATTCGGCATGGTTTGTGACAAGTACAAACCAATCAGTGTACAGACAATCCAATTGCTATACATAAAGAGTGCTGAGCCAAAGTAATACCAACTAAAAAATGGCGCTTGAGGGTGCTTTCTCAAGTAATCTGAAGAGACAGCAAAGGTTTCATCGGTCAGTAAAAATGCCATTGGCAATCGTATTTTCTGACTATATTCCCTAACAAAAGGCAAAAGATTAGCCGCGTATAGCATATGACGAATATTAACAAAAAACGTTGTCACTATGATCACAGGGACACTAGCGCCGGCAGCAAGTAGACCAATAGCAATAAACTGGGAACTGCCTGCAAAAACAAAAATAGACATAGCAATAATCGCCCAGTCTGACAAACCAGCCGATTGCCCCAAGGCACCGTAGATAACACCAAAAGGCATCGCCGCAACAATCAACGGGGTAGATTGCTGTGCGCCTTTAAGCATCACGTGAAATTTTTGTTTCAATTGCTATTCCTTGAAATTATCTGATTAATCGAGCGCCATGATCTGCAAAATATCCCGATTAACCTTATCAACATCAAACAACTCGGTTGCAAACTCTCGGCTCGCTTGAGCCATTGCAGGCCATTGCGCTTGATTTGCGATAAACCACAGCATCGCTTGAGCTAAAGCATTGGCGTCTTTTACCTTAACCAAACGACCATTTTTATTATCGATAACCGTATCCCTACAGCCTACGGCATCAGTAGTTAAAATCGGCCGCCCAACAGACATCGCCTCTAATACAGTGCGTGGCAGTCCCTCGTGATAAGACGGCAAGGTATAAATATGGCACGCTTGAATAAAGGGTACGACATTGTTGGTTTCCCCTAAATATTCAATCGTTCCACGCTGATGCCATTGTTCTATTTGGCTCATGTCGATTTTGTCTGGAGAGCTATCCTCTGGGCCTACTAATAAAAACCGGCAATCAGGATGTAATTGTTTTACTTGCTGGGCGGCATAAACATACTCACGTATGCCTTTATCGCCAAGTAGCCGAGCAATTAACAAAAACGTTGGCGTTTCCTCAGGTAAAGGCGTCTGCGGGTAGTGACGTAAACTCACCCCTGAGCCATGTACTCGCCGAGCTTGTGATTGCGTGCACAGCTTTAACCTGACAAACAACGCTAAGTTGTCATTATTTTGGAAAATAACCTGTTTAGCTGGCCGCAAGCTGATGCGATAAAGCTGCTTAACCAAAGCATTAACCGTATTGCGCAATAATGAACCGGTTTCAAACGCATAGCCAAGACCGGTAATTAAGCCGTAAAACTCAACACCTTTGGTGAGTCGACAAGCCAAACCACCCCAAATGACCGGTTTAATCGTGTAGGCGAGTACTTTATCTGGCTTGAAGCTTTTGAGCATTTTTCGCAATTGCCAAAAAGTTCTAAGGTCGGCAAAGGGATTCAAGCCATTGCGCTCAACCTGATAACTTTGAAAGCTTGCGCCAAGTGATTCAACCGCTTGAATCACTTGCTCAGAAGCTGGGGCCGACATTACTAACACTTGATGGCCTGCATCCACCATGGCTTTGATCATAGCGCCGCGAAAGCTGACAATAGAATTAGGATATGCGCCAATAACAACAACTTTCATCACTTAACTCGCTGAAAAATAGAGAATATAATTCGGCGCTCAGTTGAGTTTACTGCGACTAATAAAACCAAAGCCAAATAAACCACCAATAAGCTAAACACCCCAGAGATCAAGCCAAACCAAGTACGGGTAAAGTAACTCTCAACAAAGGAGCCAAAGCCAATTACCACAAGTAGTGTTGGTATGATAAAACCAAAACCTTGGCGGTAAAAACGCTTCATTTCTAAACCAATAACCCGAGATAGATAAATACCAACGCCGATCAACTCGCCAAGCAGTAAAGTAATCATGGTACCTAGTGCTGCGCCTAGCAGACCATAAAGGTCAACTAAAATAATTGATAAAACAATGTTCATTAATGCGGTTGCAAGCAAAATCAAACTGCGAACTTTGTGTTTATTCATCGCCTGTAACACGGCATTGGTAGAACTTTGTGCAAGGACAAAAATAAACGGCAGCATTGGCAGTAAAGCGACATAATAAGCTTGCTTAAAGTCTTGACCAACAAACAACTCGATAAACAGTGGTCCAAAAACAACAAAAGCTGACAAAACAAAGCCTAGTACCATCATTTGCATACGAGCAATGCGTATCAGCTCATCAGTCACTCGGCTAAGTGACTCATCTAGGGTCACCATTTTGACAATTTTAGGAACAAAAACATTTGAGATTGCGCTGGCAAAAGCAATAAAACTCAGGATCAGCTGATTGCCAATATTGTATACCGCAACTGCAGCACTACTGACCATCACGCCAATAATAAAGTTATCTACCCGCCAATTAATTTGATTAACAATCACATTGAGACCAATAAACAGGGTGTAGCCAAAAACTTCTTTGATCAAATCTTTGTTGATACCTTCGAACGACACCTGAATTTTTAAACGACCGAAAACGAAAAACAGTCGCACAATCAACTGAGTCAGATTAATCAGCGTATCAATAATCACGATATCAACAATATCGCCGCCGCGATAAAGTACCAATACAACAACGGTGCAGCGAAGCAAAAATAAGACAATCTGGCTACCCGTTTCGAAAACAAACTTTTCTTTAGCGGTAATCACTCCGGTAAACGTATTACTCATCAATGTGATGGCGATATTAACCATCAAAATTAAAAAAGTTTGCTGTAACAGGCTAATCTCTTCAACCGACATCGAGTGCGAAAATATCGCAGGTAATTGCTGATACAACAAACCACCTACTAGCATCGCGACTAGGGTTACAACAGAGTAAATAATTAACATCAAGCCGATAAACCGCGCTTGACCTGTAAAGTCTCCTGTTGCCTGATATTTTGATAGAAAGCGAATCGCAGTATTAGCTAAGCCCATCTCTAAGATAATCAGATATAAAATGATCGATGAAACTAAGCTATAAACACCGTATTGCTCGACGCCAACATGGTGGATAATAAAGGGAATAAGCAGTAGGCCTAGGATATTGCGGATAGCTATCGAGAAATAGCCAAGTAAGACGCCAAGTTTTCGCTGTTGTTGGGCTTCCATGTCACGCTTTCCGGTAGGTGTTGTAAATGATCATCATGACGATAAAGTAACTACTGTATTTACCTAAATTTTGAAGACTTAAACAATACAAAAGAAAAACAATAATAGGTAAGTAGGATAATCGGTAAAAAGTAAAATTTTGCGTGCGAATTTTCTCGGCTTTAAAGCCAGCATAAACAAAATAGGTAAACAAAAAACTCCCGATTATACCGACGCTTACCAACATTTCTAAAAAGGTATTGTGAGGCCCGACAACTTCTTCAAATATTTTATCGACACCAAAATAATAATTGTAATAACCAAGATAACCGTTGATTCCGGCTCCAAGTAACATGAAATCAGGCTCTTGTGCCAAATACATTTTAAAATATTCTTTCGCAATATCACTGCGCGCACCTGTTAGGTCTGACAAATTATCAGTGTCAAAGCGCGACATTATATCTAAATTGACATGCTCCATTGCTCCTGAGAGCAAAACAAATATGCCTGCTAAAATCGCAAGCGATAAGCCGAATAGTGCTCTAAAAAAGATTTCGCCTAATGCAGCTCTAAAATACAATAAAAAATAGAGAAACAAGCTAAAAAACGACACCAAAAAAAAGCTTCTTGAAACCGTCAATGCGCCAGCCCCTAATAAACCCGCGACAATGACCAACTGGCTTGCTTTAATCGGCTGTTTCGGGACACTGGGCAAATAAAAGAAAATTAACAACAAACACAATAAGCCGAAGTTATTGGGATCGCCAGCACCACCTGCAAATCGCGCAATAGCATCAGCGTGAAAAAATTCAGCGGGATGAAAAATATCTTTCAACAAACCATAGCCCGTTGAGGTAATAAACCCCAACAGTAACACGAAGCGCAGTTGCTCGAAGTTAATATATTTACGCTTATCAAATAACAGTAATGCGACAAAAACAAACAGAATCATCCAACGCACAGTTTGTGTTGAATACATCACAGGGTTATTGATCAAATGGGAGAGTTCAAAGCCAACAACAACAATCGTCGCAATCACCCCAGGAATGTAATACTGAGTGTAAAATAGTTGGGTCATAATATATCGGGCAAATATCGCCAAATATATTAGTGTGGCCAATGAAATAGAGATATATGGCGAGCCTACAAACACGTTTAAACATGGGATGAGAAAAAATGCCAATTGAACAGACCGGTAAAATGGTAAGGCAAAACTGACAAGTACACCTAATAGTACAACTAAAAGTAATAAAACGTGAGCTTGAGTCATACCAAATAGCAAGATCAACAGCCCACACACGATCAACTCAGGGCAATGCAGTAAACGCCTGATCATCACTTACTTTGCCTTCAATCCTTGCTCATACATAGACAGCAGTTGCTCAACTACCGTATCTATACTGTACTTTCTATAATTAAAGGCTTGTTTCACTGTATCGTTGTCTAGCAAAGACGGTTGCAGGTGATTGAGTTGTTCCACCCAGTCGTCAGGCGTATCTAAAGGTAAAAACTCGACTAACGCTAGGCCAATATCCGCTTCTAGCGAAATTGTATCTGAAATATAACAAGGCAGCTTTGCCGCTTGAGCCTCGAGTAATGCAACAGATATGCCCTCAAATAATGAAGGCATGATAAATGCCGAAGCTGCGTTTAATAAGCTCGCAATATCATTATTAGCTGGTAATAACGAAAAGCGTTCTGTTTGCCGCATTTCAATAATGTCGTTAGCAAGTGCTTGCTTTAAAGGACCATCGCCTACACAAACAAAGTGGATGTTTTTATTTAAATTAACATGACTGGCCAAGGTTAATAAAAACTGATGATTTTTCACCTCACTAAACCGGCCAACGTGAATAATCAACTGCTTGTCAGAAGGCAAATGATACTTGGTTAAAACAGAAGATATCTCAGCTTGCCTCTCCTTTGAAGGTAAAAACTTTTCTACTTTAATCGCGTTATTAAGGATCAGAAAATCGTCATCACCAAACAAGAACTTGCCAGCCTTATCACCACAGGCAACAAATTGATTGCTAAATTTTTTAGTAAGTTGCTTAATCACACTAAATACTGGCGCTAACCAAGTACTTTCAAGGCCAGAAGTATGAGAATGACAAACTCTAACGGGTATACCGTGGCGCTTAGCTAAGCCGAGCATCACAAAGTTTTTAAAACTATTATGCACATGAATAACATCATAACCACCTTGCTTAGCCTTAAAAATAGCCTGTACTTGAGTGATATGTTGTTTAGGTGATTGTCTAAAGGTTGGAATACAAAAAACCTGAGAACCTGACTTTTCGAGCTCTGCTCTTAGTGGGCCATCATTAAAACAAATAAAGTCGAACTTTACTCTCTCTTCATTAGACTCTCTCAGCCAATTCATTACAACTGATGAAATACCACCTGGACCTAACTGAGGAATCACTTGGAGCACTCGAATCGCTTTAGCCATCGTAACAATATGCCTTGTAAAATTTTTCTTCACTATATTTTAAGGAGTAACCTTTTTGCTCAAATAATGTGTCAAGACCTTCTTTTGAAGGCACAGCTACCTCTATTAGCGACAAACAGCGTTCAGCCCATAGTTTAGGCGGTTCATTTATCGATAATTTATAAAAAAGCCCTGCATTAATGTCTGCCTCCACAGGTAAAGCATCTGAGACTAAACAAGGAACGCCTGCTTTTTGCGCTTCAAGAGCCGCAACCCCTAATCCCTCGGTAATACTTGGCATCAACATCACATCAAAATAAGGAAGTAATTGATAAACATCATTACGCCTCCCCCAAAAAACAACATTTTGAGACAGACCAAGCTTATTCGCTGCTCTACTAATTTCTTCCTTTAACTCCCCGTCGCCGATCAAATGAAGAACCACATCACTTCTTACTTTTTTTAATTCATCAACAACTTTCAGCATAAACGCGTGATTTTTCACAGGATAAAAACGAGCTACAGCAACAATATTAAGGGCTTGTGGAATGCCTAGCGCTGCTTTTTCGCTATCTGTTGTTTCAGATTTATGCTTTATCAACTGATAATTGAATGCATTGGGAATAACTTCAAAGTTAGTCTTGCCATAGAGATAATTGCCAGCATCATTGGATATCGCATATCGATGAGTCGAGCTATATCTGATCAAACTTCGCCCAAGTAGAAGCATAGCTTTAACAAATATAGAAGGCGTGCTAGTACTGGTATTTCGGGCATGGCTGATACGCGCTTTTATCCCTGCTATTTTAGCCAACAGCAAACATAATCCCGCGTGAAATGATGTATGAGCATGCACCGCATTGTACTGAGGCTGCGTCGTAAAAACTCGATATAAATCTATTATATGGCCAAACAAGCTCTCTCTTGGGTTGCGAACTACATGTACTACACCATTCGCTTTTGCCACTTCATCGCTGTAGTAACATTTTTCAGGCGTCATGATAGCAAAATCATGAATCAATAGTGCGGGGTCTTGATTTCGAAACAAGTCCATCACGCGACTCTCTGCTCCTCCCAAATTCAACGTAACGAGGATATGAAGGACGCGCTTTGGCTTTGTTGGTTGATTATTCGTCATGCTTTTTTACCACTTTGGCTGGTATACCAACCACCGTAGTACCTGCGGGTACATCCTGTAAGACCACTGAGTTAGCACCTATTTTTGCACCATCGCCAACCTTTATAGGGCCAAGAATAACTGCACCTGCGCCGATAAAGACATTTCTGCCAATGATGGGCGCGCCATTTTCATCACCAGATTTACCATTACCGCCAATAGTGACATTTTGATAAATAACACTACCGTCACCGATTTCTGCATTTTTGTGAATTACCACGCCTAAACCATTGTGAAAAAAGCCAACGTTTTCACCTATCTTGGCGGTGTATTTAACATCACAGGCAAAAATAATGCGGATAAGTTTCCAAATAATGACTGGTAATAATGGAACGCCCTTTAAATAAAGGCGACGAGAAAGGTAATACCAACGAACTACAGCATGCATGTTGAATCGAGAAGCTTTTTATTATTGTTTAGCCAATTTACTCTGGTTATGCTGGAAAATAAAGTAAAAACGATGTAAAACAAGCGAACAACCGATGAAAATCGATATAACAATAAAAAGAGTAAATCATGTATCCATTGTTTAAGCGCCTGCTTGATATCATCATTTCAGCTAGTGCATTAACCTTACTTTCTCCAGTTTTCCTCATTGTTTATATAAAAGTGAAGCGCAACCTAGGCAGCCCCGTAATTTTTACTCAACCTAGACCAGGGCTTAATGGAAAAGTCTTTAATATGTACAAGTTTCGCAGTATGAAAAATGCAACCGATGCACAGGGCAATCCATTACCTGATGAACAGCGTATGACCCCATTTAGCCATAAATTGCGCAATTCAAGCGCCGATGAATTACCTGGTCTGTGGAATGTACTTAAAGGTAATATGAGCTTAGTCGGCCCCCGTCCGTTATTAGTTGAGTACCTGCCACTTTACAACGAACGCCAAGCTAAGCGTCACGATGTCAAGCCAGGCATTACCGGTTGGGCGCAAGTCAATGGCCGCAACACCTTAACTTGGGAAGAAAAGTTCGAATACGACGTTTGGTATGTAGAAAATATGTCGTTATGGCTTGATATAAAAATACTGTTTTTAACCGTTAAAAAGGTCTTTATTAAAGAAGGGATCAGCGCTCAGGGCGAAGTGACCATGCCAAAATTTACCGGTTCACAACCTCAATAAATGATGTTCTAAGAGTTATCCATTATGTTAAATACTCCTTTCTCTCCATGGCCAAGCTTTAGCCAAGAAGAAATCGATGCGGTTAGCGCTGTACTTGCTTCAAATAAGGTCAACTACTGGACTGGCCAAGAAGGTCGTCAATTCGAAAAAGAATTTGCCGAATATACCGACAGTAAATACGCCGTTGCCGTGGCCAATGGTACGTTAGCTCTGGATCTGGCATTTGCTGCATTAGCACTTGGCGAGGGCGATGAAGTGATAGTAACCTCGCGAACTTTTATTGCCTCTGTCAGTTCAATTATCAATGCCGGTGCAACGCCAGTTTTTGCTGATGTTGAGCTTGATAGCCAAAATATTAGTGCCCGTACGATTAGTGAGGTGCTTACGCCAAAAACAAAAGCTATAGTTTGTGTTCATCTCGCCGGTTGGCCGTGTGATATGGATCCTATTATTGAACTTGCCAAGCAACATAATATTTTTGTTGTTGAAGATTGTGCGCAAGCACATGGTGCCAAATACAAAGGTCGCTCTGTTGGCTCAATCGGTGATGTCGGCGCTTGGTCGTTTTGCCAAGACAAAATTATGACCACCGGCGGCGAAGGCGGTATGCTAACGACAAACAACGAAAAGTTATGGCGCAAAGCATGGGCGTACAAAGATCACGGAAAATCGTACGCCGCCGTCTATGAAAAAGAGCACCCACCGGGCTACCGTTGGTTACACGAATCTTTTGGTACCAATTGGCGCTTAACTGAAATGCAATCGGCTATTGGCCGCATTCAAACCAAGCGCATGCCTCAATGGTTCGAAACAAGAAACCGTTATGCACAACAAATTTTTGCGAGTTGTCGTTCGTTTGATTTTATCGATGTGCCTGAAGTCCCAAACGATGTTGAGCATGCTTTTTACAAGTGTTATGTCCAAGTAAAACCTGAGCGATTACCGCAAGGAATTTGTCGAGACCAGATTATCGATAAGTTAAACCAAGCCGGTATTCCTTGTTATAGCGGCAGTTGCTCAGAAGTTTACAAAGAAAAAGCGTTCGACAATACAAACTACCGCCCAGCGCAACCATTGCCGAATGCTGTCAAACTTGGCGAAACGAGTTTAATGTTTTTAGTTCACCCAACATTAACACAGCAAGAAATAGACAAAACTTGTAACGCGATCGGTAAAATTTGCGCCGAATTAACAAAATTATAAGATAAAACGAATCAGTTAATGACTTTGTAACAAAACATTGTCACAATGCTTTTAGGTAGTAGCCTTATCGATAATTAAATAAAAATAAGAGGCTGGATGTAATGGCAAGACCAATTGATTTAATTCCAAGCTCAATAAAATTAACGTTGGCGATTAGCTACGACTTATTTGCGCTAACGTTAGCATTTTTTTCAGCTTATATAATTAGGCTAGGGATTGCCGAAGTAACATTTACCAGTGCCGAGATACTGACCTTCTCGGTTACCGCATTAACCGCTATAGGCCTGTTTTATTTTACCGGCATATATAGCGCCGTCGTGCGCTATTTCAACGCAAAAAACACAGTACAGTTACTTTTTTTACTATTGTTCACAACCGTTGTTTTCTTTTCAACCGGTTTCATTTTTGATGCCTTTGTACCGCGTTCAGTACCGATAACATTCTTCGTGTTATCTTTCCTACTGATTGCTGGCGCTCGTGCTTTAGTTGGTTTAGCTGCGGAAAAAAAATGGTTAGAAGAACGCGAAGGTGTTGTTATTTATGGCGCAACTTCAACCGGTCGCCAACTGGCTGAAACATTAATTCAGGGGAAAAAATATCAGCCGCTTGCTTTTATCGATCAAAAAAGTCGCTTTCACGGTCGCTCTCTTAATGGCTTAAAAACCTATTCACCAGATAAACTTAATAAACTAATCAAAAAGCATGGCCAGTTTAAAGTTTTACTTGCATTGAGTAATGTCGAACCTTCTCGGGTTCACGACATTATTGCGACACTTGAGCCATACGCTTTAGAGTTATTAACTATTCCAAGCATGCAAGAGATCGTTTCTGGCAAGCGCAAAATTGATGAATTACGCGAGGTTAGTGTCGATGAGTTACTTGGCCGAGAAACGGTCACGCCAATCCCAGAGTTGTTAGCTGAAAACATTTACCAAAAAGTGGTCATGGTATCAGGAGCTGGCGGCTCAATTGGTAAAGAGCTTTGTCGACAAATTATTGGCCAAAAACCTGCTAAACTCATCTTGCTTGATGTTAGTGAAGCATTTTTATATGAAATAAACCAAGAGCTTACCGAGTATCTCGTAGAGCAATCAATCAATATACCACTCGTGCCACTTATTGGTAATGTCCAAAATGGTATGTTGATGACGCGTATCTTTAACCATCATCAGGTACAAACGATATATCACGCAGCCGCCTATAAGCACGTACCTATGGTTGAAAACAACGTTATCGCTGGTATCACTAATAATATTTTGGGCACTTATGAAATAGCCCAAGCTGCTGTTTTTTGCGAGGTGGAAACGTTTGTTTTAATTTCTACGGACAAAGCCGTTAGGCCAACGAATGTTATGGGTGCAACCAAACGTATGGCCGAATTAGTCTTGCAAGGTTTGGCAAAACGCGATCACAATACCCGATTTGTTATGGTGCGTTTTGGCAACGTGCTTGGTTCCTCCGGTTCAGTGGTACCACTGTTTAAGAAACAAATACGCGCTGGTGGGCCTATCACAGTTACCCACCCAGACATTATTCGATACTTCATGACCATTCCAGAAGCTGCACAATTAGTCATCCAAGCTGGCGCTATGGGTAAAGGTGGTGATGTATTTCTGCTCGATATGGGTGAACCAGTAAAAATTGTTGATTTGGCCTACAAAATGACCCATTTGATGGGCTTAACGATTAAGGACAAAGACAATCCAGAAGGTGAAATCGAGATAAAATTCTCTGGCCTGCGTCCTGGTGAAAAGCTTTATGAAGAGTTATTGATTGACGACAATGCTCAAGAAACCTACCACCAACGGATCTTAACAGCTAATGAGCAATCAATTAGCTGGATGGAAGTTTCTCGTATTCTTTTACGCTTAACCGAAGCCATGGAAGAAGAGGACATTAGTAAAATTAAACAGCTGTTGATGGATGCGCCTTTAGGTTATCAACCCAAAGACAGCGAGAAAACCGCTCAAAGTGAAACAAAAGCTAGTGACCTTCAGGCGTTCAAAGAGTCGGAGGAAAAACGACTTGAAGAAACCGAAGCCAAACTGAAAGCAGTGTCTAGCTTTTCATCAAACGTTATAGCTTTTCAGCAACGTTAATTAACATGCAACATGTAAAGCCGCATGTTAAAAGAGGACAATGCGGCTTTTATCTTATTAGTATACCTATCTCATTGTTTTTTAAGTAACAACCAAGCACTGGCGTAGTCGGGGTACTGCTTATTCGCTTGGTAATAATCTTGCCAACCAAAATAGCTTTCTACCAGCCAATCTAATTGAAATAAGTTATCGTCAAAAGCACCACCTTCATCAGCTAAGATACCAAGGTGTGACTGCCTGAAACTCACTTGTTCAAAACTAATTAAAAACAACTTCCCTAAACCAATTTGCTTTATATTGCCGGCAAAGCTGACACGCGGCTGCAAATCGATCTTGCTCTCTATCGAGTGACCATAGCCTTTTATGCCATTAACCTCTTTAAAGTACCAATAACGCGCTTGTTCACGCTTACCTAGGGTGTAGTCATAGGCAATACCATTGTTGCGATGAACATTAAAGTAGCGCAGTTTACCGTCAACCTCTAACACCCCGGTCCCTTGTAACAAGACATCGTGTAAACTATCCTCAGAAAGCCAAATTAGTGGCTTGGCTAATTGTTGCTTATCTAGCGCACCAGCAATAATTTGTTGGCGAGTATATTTAAATCGCGTCAAGGCAGATTTTTGCTTAAGTGCCTGTGCCTTACTCAAACCTTGCTCATCTTCTGGCAACTGATACAGTGCTACCGAATACTCGTTAGTTTGTCGCTCGCTCCCTTTCAAACGCTTGGTATAGTATTTCGTGAGGAAAATTTTATCGCTGGGTATCGCCATCAGCATGTCAGATTTTCGCTGGTTATTGCTTGCTTTAGCTAGGCTATGAGCAGTCTTTAGATCAGGCTGCCACTGGTAAAGATCAAAGTTTTTTTCTAAGAATTGAGGATCAGTTAATCGCTCGCCCTGTCCTTGCTCCACCAATTGACAGAGATAGCTCAAAGTTGCCTTTACTCTTTGTTCGCTCACTTCAACGGGCAGTGCGGGCTTTGTCGACCAAGCATAATCGGCCGCCTCTACGGCTTGATACTTTAATACACTGCGCGCAACCTGACACAGCTGTTCGCTATGGTTTGTTGTAAACGGTGCAATGTTAAAGGAATTTTGTTTGATAAAAGTGCCAGCACGATTAACTGGCGAAAAAAATATTGTGAGTAAAGTGATGCAGATAACAAACTTATACATGACAAAATATCAAGGTAAATAAAGTGCCACCATACCATATCTAGTGAGCCAAAAAGCAAAAAAGTAGCCGAAGCTACTTTTTTAATCGATATTCTCTATTTCATTAAAGAATATTAGTTTATTGCTGGCGTCTTCTCATCATTAATAGGCCACCTAAGGTAAGTGTCATTAATATAATTGTCGACGGCTCACTTACCTGAACAATAGCGTTAAGTGGGCCACTAGAAATAGGTAATTGGTCTTGCTTGGCGCTCGGTGCAACATAGCTAGTATCTCGGACAAGGAAGCTACCTAAATACCCAGCTACTGATGTCTTGCTTAAATTAAATATTTTAAACTCTGGCGATACTCTCCAAGAATAGTCATAGTGACTATAAGTTCTGGCTTTAGTCCCCTCACTTTCAACCATCCCATAGATCCAGGCTTGCGATGATGTTGATTCAACCCCCATCAAGGACGTTAAATCTTTAAAAGCACTATCGGTCGTTTGTTTAGTAACAGATGAATAGCCAACTAAGCCAAAGCTAGCTAAAAAAGTTTCCGCCTGCTCAGCAGTGGCATATTGCCAGCCATCATAATCACCACCTGCTGACAAGTTGCTGACAACATCATTATATGAACGGTTGTTAGTTTCATCCCACCTTAACCAATCTAAACCTTGGTCAGTATCGATAACGTAATTTGATTCAGCAATTAACCCTGCATTAGCAGACATACTCAAACACGCGACTATCGCTAAGACGAACTTTTTCATTTATGCTCTCCAGCCTAAATTATTGTTATTTGTTGATCTGGTACAACTTCAATGGTGCGTTTTATCTCATTTTTACAACATTTTAACAATAGCTAATGGGGAAAATTTGCACATTTTTTCCTTATTTCATATAACTAGGCTTAAAAACAGACAAAATTTAGCTATGCACTTGCACAATTATAATGAACGGCACTGATGGGTGGATATGAAAAACAACCTGCGATTAATAAAAACAATTCAAAGTGTATTATGGGCATTACTTGGTGTACAAAGTGAAAACAACCGCGCGCAGGATTTTAACCATGGTAACCCCGTGACTTTTATTGTGGTAGGGCTAATAGCCGTAGTTGTTTTTATCTTGTCACTGGTTTTAATTGTCAACCTAGTGCTCAACTGATCTACTTAGCCGAGCGGTAAAGTGCTAAAAGTTCACCAACTTTTTTGCGGTTACTACCTTTTTGGCTGATCGTTCTTGCCACTTTTAGCTTTTTAATTTTAGTGGCATGTTCGTAGATTTTTCGCGTCCAAATCGTATCGTGGTTACTGATGAGCACTGAGGCGCTAGACAAAGCATTAGTCACTTCTTCTGCAACATTGGCAAGGTCTGCCTGCTCGTCCAATCCAAAGCCATTACCCGCATAACTGGTAAAGCTTGCCGTTTTACTCAATGGCACATAAGGTGGATCGCAATAAACCACATCACCGTTTTCTACGCGAGTAAAGGTTTGACGATAGCCTTCACAAACAAACGTGGCTTTTTGCGCTTTTTCAGCAAAAAAGTTCAATTCTTGCTCGGGAAAATAAGGCTTCTTGTATTTACCAAAGGGCACATTAAAACCGCCAGATTTATTGTATCGACATAAGCCGTTATAACCATGGCGGTTCATATAGAGAAACATTAACGAACGAAAGTATTTATCATCGCTGTCGTTAAATGCTTTTCGCAGTTGATAATACACTTGTGAGTCATTGTTTTCTGGCGTGAAAAACTTTCGAGCGTCGTCGATAAAGCTATCAGGGCTTTCTTTGAGGATTTGATAGAGGTTGATAAGATCTTGGTTAATATCGTTGAGCAAATAGTTATCGTAGTCGCTATTAAGAAAAATAGAACCGGCACCAACGAATGGCTCGATTAAGCGCTCACCACGAGGCAGCATTTTGTTGATCACATCACTTAAGCTGTATTTACCACCAGCCCACTTCAGAAATGCCCGCTGTTTTTTCTTCATTACAGCCTTAACTGCCTACCGTTAACCACAAAGCGTAGATTGTATCTATAAATGCGAGCTTTCAAAAGCAGAGATTTCAACTTTTATTGCACTGATGTTTTTGACCCAGATACCTCTTTCCTTCAGATCTGTTGGCAGTTTATCCAAAGCATCCTGTGCTTGCTCTCGGGTTTCAAACACTGGTGATGTAATCACCTGCATCACGCCTTGTGCTAATACGCGCTGATAAGTCAAATAATCGGTGATTCGGTATCGCGCTAAAAAGTTCGCTTTCACTGCCTCTTTAGTAAAGCCACCAAATTGAATAACAAAGCCACTTTCAGTGCCTTTAAAAATTTGGTGTTCAGGCCATTTTGGTGATTCGTTAACAGTTGGCTCTACAACTTCCCTAACCGTCAGTTCGGTGTTTTGCACTGGTGTTACTTGAGGTGTTTGCAGCTCAGTAGTAATAGCCATGAGCACATCATTTGGCGTTGCCTGCTCTATTTCCACAGACGCTACTTGCTCTGTATTACCATGTAACGCATTTAGGACATCAGACGCTGTCGCTAACGTCATTAATTTTTGGTTACTCGGCTCATTTACTTGTGCTTCTTTCGCTTGACTAGTGACCATTTTCTCAGAGGTGTCTGCGATTTGTGTTACCGGCTTACTTGGAAGTGACGAAAAGTTGACAACATCCATTTGCCATAAGCTATAAACGCCTGCTAGCAATATGCCTGAAAGGAGTGTAAACAAAGCAAAGACCTTAACGCCTTTTGGTATAGAGAAAAAAGTAGATGGCCGTTTTAATACTTTAGATTGCAAGTTGATCAGTTGCGCGTTGTTCGCTTGAACAATCGCAACCTTATCTTTAAATAGCAGTGCGTTATCTGCCATTAAGTAGCCGGTTTCGGGATTGCCAACTAATAACACTTGGATATCGAGTTCACGCTTTTTGGCAATTTGCGCTAATTGACAAACCTCATGGGTTACTTGCAATGAAAGAAACTGGCTGTGTTCTAAAACAATCGACAACGGCTGCGACTGCTTTTTCATTAAATTGATAATGCTGACAGACAACGGCTCTTCGGGATCAAAGAGTTGCTCACCAAATAATTGTTCAATTATCCGGCAGCGCATTTGAATATTATTTAACTGACTAGCACAGGCAATAAAGGCAATATTGCGATCGCTGTCTAAAGATTCGATGTAATGTGATGCAACGTGGCTGTATGCCTGAGGGTTTTCACCCAAAACATAAACCGCAGGTGTTGAAAATCTCAACGTATAATCAACACGTGCGTGGACACTAATATTTGTAACAGGTTGATTGCCCTGGCCAGAGTTTGGCGCGGTAGCTTGAGCAATATGTGTAAAGTTTTTCAGTGCTGACATAACAAACCTTCTATTAAGATAAAATTTGTTTTAGCACATCCTCACTTATATCGTCTCGAATTTCAGAATGACCAATCGCCGTTGGTACAATGAGGCGTACTTTGCCAGCAAGATTCTTTTTATCACGGCGCATGTGTTTGATAAACGCTTCAAAATCCATGGTTTCTGGCGCGTGTATCGGTAAATCAAAATAAGCAATTAATGCTTCGATGCGTCGACAATCTGACGGGCTCAACAAATTTAACGTTTCAGCTAAGGTAGAGGCAAGTACCATGCCAGTAGCAACAGCTTCACCATGAAGCCAAACGCCATATCCCATTTCGGCTTCAATCGCATGGCCAAAGGTATGACCCAAATTCAGCAGTGCTCGTACACCGGCCTCAGTTTCGTCGCTTGCCACAATATCGGCCTTACATTGACAACAACGTTCGATCATTGTCGCTAAAACCGCTTTGTCACCCGCCTTTATGTGTGTTTTGTTTTGCTCTAACCAAGTAAAGAACTCACCATCGCCTAAAATGCCGTACTTAATAACTTCCGCCATGCCAGCGTTAAATTCTCTAACGGGTAATGTCGCTAAGCTATCGGTATCGATAATCACTGCCTGTGGTTGGTAAAACGCGCCTATCATGTTTTTACCCAATGGGTGATTAACCGCGGTTTTTCCGCCAACTGAAGAGTCAACTTGTGAAAGCAATGTTGTTGGCACTTGAATAAACGGCACGCCGCGTTGGTAACAAGCAGCGGCGAAACCTGTAATATCGCCAATCACGCCGCCACCAAGGGCTATCATAGTCGTATCGCGACCATGTGCACCAGCAAGCATGTGAGATAAGATTTTTTCAAAATTAGCCAGTGTTTTTTCAGCTTCACCGTCAGGTAAAACCACCTCATCAACACTAAAGTCAGCTAGTTGTGTTTTTAATTTGGCTAAATACAAAGGCGCTACAACGTCATTGGTGACTATGCAAACTCGCTTTGATTTGATGTGTGAGGTTATTGGGCTATTGTCAGATAATAGCCCTGAATCGATATAAATGGGGTAACTGCGATCGTCCAGATCAACAACTAAATTAGCCATTTATTAAAAGTCTAATCGCTCAACAATTTTGTTCGCAACAACTTTAGCGCTTTGGTCATCCGTTTGAACGACAACATCAGCAACTTCTTCATAAAGTGGATTGCGATCTTTTGCTAAGTTCTCTAAAACAGTGCGTGGGTCTTCTTTCGTTTGTAAAAGAGGACGACGACGATCGCGCTGTGTACGAGCCACTTGCTTGTCGATAGTTGTTTCAAGATATACAACAATGCCGCGAGCCGATAAACGGTTGCGCACAAGGCTGCTAATTACTGAGCCGCCACCGGTTGCTAGAACAATACCTTGCTTACCAGTTAAGTCATCAATTACCGATTCTTCTCTTTTGCGAAATCCTTCTTCACCTTCAAGATCAAATACCCAAGAAATATCAGCACCGGTACGGCGTTCGATTTCTTGGTCAGAATCAAAAAATTCTAAATGCAACTTATCTGCTAATTCTCTACCAATGGTACTTTTGCCGGCGCCCATTGGGCCAACAAGGAAAATATTACGCTTCTCTGCCATTTTCGACTTACTTACAACTCTTAAATAATTTGATTTAGGGTAAGAGGGAACTCCCTCGCGATTTTTTCAAGGGCGCAATTATCGCAATTGTTGAGGGTAAAATGCAAGTAGGTGTTAATAAAAGTACTTACTTACCTGTTAACTCAAGCCAGCCTTGTACTTACAAGCACAACAATTCAATTATTTATCAATATGTTATATCAAGTTCACTAAATATTTGGTCATTCAGCGAGAATGAAATTGGTATTATTTAAAATAACGAATTAGCCTAGAAGATTTAGCTAGCGGTCGTTTGAACGAGGCATGTGGCTTGTTCAAGCGACCACTCAATTGAAGTTTGCTTAGAAACGCTCTGTAACAATGCGCGGTGTTACGAAAATAAGCAGTTCTTTTTTCTCGCTAAAATTATTAGTGTTTCTAAATGCCCAGCCAAAGTATGGAATGTCACCAAGTACTGGTACTTTAGATACTGAATTGATGATCGATTGCTGATAGATACCACCTAAAACAATCGTCTCACCGTTATTCACTAGCACCTGTGTGCCAATTCGCTGCGTATCAATCGCCGGTGCACTGCCATTTTGTACTTCAGAGACCGTATCTTGGGTAACCACTAAATCGAGAATGATTCTATCATCAGGTGTGATATGTGGTGTTACCGTTAAGCTTAGTACCGCTTTTTTGAATTGGGTTGAAGTGGCACCACTTGACGCCGCTTCTTGGTATGGAATCTCGACACCTTGTTCAATATACGCTTGCTTTTGATTTGATGTAGTAATGCGCGGACTAGCAATAATTTCGCCTTTGTTTTCACGCTCTAGTGCACTTAGCTCCAGGTCGAGAATCGTGCCATCAGCTAAACGAGCAACCTGAAATGCAATGCTACCGGCTGGATTTGCCACCGGTAAATTAACATTCATGCGATCGTTGATGCTCGGCACTGCGCCAGCACCTGCTGAATCAGCCCCAGTTAAACTACCAGAAGAGCTATTTTCACCATTTGTGCTTGTTACACCCCAGCGGATCCCTAACTCTTCATTGATGTTATCCTTAACCGTGACCATACGCGACTCAATAACCACTTGGCGAATTGGAATATCAAGCACTGTCACCATGCGCTTAATATCTTCAATACTCTTTGCTGTATCGCGGATTAATAAGGTATTAGTTCGCTCATCAACACTGACACTGCCGCGCGATGATAAAATACTGTTTTCTTCAGTTTTAACAAGATTAGCAATGTCGGCTGCCTTGGCGTAATTAACCTGCACATATTCAGAGTACAGTGGTGCTAGCTCAGCAACTTGCTGTTTAGCTTGTAAATCGCGCGCTTCTCGAGCGGCCAATTCATCACTTGGTGCAACCATTAAAATGTTGCCTTCCATGCGCTTATCAAGACCTTTTACTTTCAAAATAATATCAAGCGCCTGATCCCAAGGTACACCATCGAGTCGCAATGTTATATTGCCATTGACTGTATCACTGGTAACTAAGTTAAAGCCGTTATAATCGGCAATGATCTGTAAAACAGTACGTACTGAAATATCTTGGAAGTTAAGTGAAATTGCACGTCCCGTGAAGTCATCGCTGTCACCTAAATAACCAGGTACTTCAACTTTCTTAACGACAGCAAGTGAAAAAACGTTACCCACTTGCTGATGCTTAAAGGTAAATGCACCATCAATATCTACGACTAAACGCGCGTTACGACCATCTTTGAAGGTTTCAATACCCGAAACCACAGTACCAAAATCTGTAACGTCGAGCTTGTATAACAGATCTTCGGCAATTTGTGTGTTGTGAAACTCGATAAACAACTTGCCAAGCTTATCGCTGACATCAACGGCTACCATTGAGTCTTCTAAAAACACTAATACTTGAGCTTCGTCATTACGACCTTTGCGAAAATCAATATTATCGACTCGGTTGATAAAGTTACTACCCACTGGGCTTATTTTAGTGACCGGCGAATTCTCAACGGCTTTGTTCAACAAGAGTGAAAATTGATTTTGTGATTGCTTGACATCAAATATGCTCAGAGAATCTAAATGAATCGTCGCGACAACTTTACCTGCTAACTTTTCGACGGATACGTGATCGACACCCGCGTGTTCAACGACAGTTTTAGCTAACTGAGGATCATAGCTGTCAGCCTCAAAAGTAATACTAATTTGCGCAGGAGACATCGACGTTTTGACACTCGGTTGCACAGTAATTACGTCAGATAAACTGAAGCGCAACTCTATTTCATCGTTTTGCAACGTATTGTAGGAAAGACCTGTTAATTGGGCTGCTACCAGAGAAAACGGTAATAACAACGTCGCCACTAACAGCGCGCGTAAGCCTTGAATTTTGTAGTTTAAATTATTCTTATTCATAATATTTTCTAACAAGTTTACTTCCCTTGCCCTTGTGACGCTCCATCGCTCATTGCGATGGTAGTCTCTCGTTCAGACCAACAACCTGTGCCATCAGGTATTAGTTCAATCACTTTAACATAATCATCAGTCACATCGATAATGCGACCGTGGTATAAACCTAAATAACTATCAATTGTCACGCGATGCAATGTTGCATCGGACGCTTCAACTAGTGCCCAAGTAACCCCTAATTCACCTAATGTGCCACGCATGGTCAAGCTACTTAGCGCATACTTTTCTAGCGGTTGTTTACGGCGGCGAGGATCAGGGCTTAGACAGCCAGCCATTTGTTGCATTTTTTCTTGAATCGCTTCGGGTTGAGGTTCAACAAACGGGCTGCGCAGTTGCTGTGCCGAATATTCGAAATGGTTAAACGGCAAAATTTCCGGCATTGGCGCAACGTAATTTGTGGTGTTTTCTTTTACCTGCTCAGTATAGGCCTGCAAGTCGCTTGTATCAGAGAAACAACCACTGAGTGTCAGCGCTACCGCAAGTGCCATCAGTTTTTTCATGATTGACTCTCCCTATAGCGGTAGGTTTTTGCTTGTAACTTCAGCGTCAGTAAGTTTTTCGACTCATTGTTAATCGTCATTTTAAAGTCTTGAATAGTTACAATACGCGGCAAGCCCGCTATCTTAGAGACAAAGCTACCGAAGTCGTGATAGTCACCAACAACTTCAATATCAATAGGTAATTCAATATAAATTTCTTGGACGATTTCTGGCTGCCAGTTGATATGTTTAAAATTAAGCCCACTGGTTGTGCCAACAAAAGTGATATCGTCGAGTAATCCCGGCGTTTCATGGCTTTCTGGTAAACTTTTCAACTGGGTTGCGAACATCGCCTCAGCATCAATCATCTGCTGTTGAAACGCTTCTAAATTAGCAGCAACGTGATACTTTGCTTGAAACTCTTGCTTTAAGGTTTGCTCTTGATTCGTAATCGACTCTAAGTTGCCGATTTTGTCACTAACCACGAGAAAAAAGCCTAGCGCTAACGTTAAAACACTCAAAAAGACGGCTAGTAGGATTTTCGCAGCTTTGGGCCACTGACCAATATTGTCGAGTTCAAGGTTATCAAATTGTGACAGATCTATATTCACACTTTATCTCCTTGAGGCTGAGGTTGGTTTTCCGTAATGCCTTTAATACGGATTTTCATCTTGAAGTTACTTAGCAATTTACTCTTCTTGTCGTCATTAACAATCGACTCCAAATTTGCATCGGTAAGTAAATCCGAGCGCTCAATCGCGCGCATCATGTTTGCCAAGTGGTTATTCGATTCACTCTTGCCTATAACTTCAAGCATGTTTGCTTTTTTCTCAAGGCTGGTCAAATAAATCCCATTGGGAACGATTTTTGCCAACTCATCAAGTACCTGAGTACCTACATTACGGCTCAACTGCAACTGTTCGATAACTGCTATCCGCTTTTCAAGCTCAGATTTTTTCTCTTTCAACGTTTGAATTTGACCAATCCGTGCGTCGAGCTTTTGAATTTCAGCTTGCAAATATTGGTTGCGTTTTGCTTGCCCGTCGATACGAAGTTGATAGAATTCGCCAATCAACCACACAATAATTAACGCACCAAAAACCACCGCGGCTAAGACAGTAAAATATTCGCGCTGTTTCGCTTTTTGGGCTTCTTCACGCCAAGGTAGCAGGTTTATATATGCCATGGGCTAAAACTCCTCATCGCTAAACCAGCAGCCACCATTAATTGTGGCTCAACATTGGCCAATAATTCTTTATCAACCGTATCGGCGATCACCATCTCTTTAAATGGTTGGGCTATTACCGTATGAATACCCAACTCTTCTGATAATAGGTTTTGCAGCCCTTCGACCATCGCCGTACCACCAGACACTACCAAGTAATCGACTTTACTTTTACCACTAGAAGTTAAAAACATTTGAATAGCTCTGCGCACTTGTTGAACCAAGGTCGTGTGGAACGGTGCCAACACTTCAAACGTGTAATTAGGCGGTAACTCTTTAGATATTTTTGCTAATTCAGCTTCTTCAAATGATTTATTGTAGTAAGAAACAATCGATCGCGTGTATTGCTCGCCACCAAACATTTGGTCACGACTATAAATATGCTGACCTTTATCAGTCGCCGAAAACAGCATCATGGTTGCACCAATATCGACCAAAGCAACGACTTTCTCATTAGCATCGCTTGGTAATAACGGCAGCGATAAGTCGTATGAGCGGCTCACCGCATAAGACTCAATATCGATGACTTTAGTTTGGAAACCGCCGGCTTCAAGTGCCGAAACCCGCGCCTCGACTGACTCGGTACGAGCTGCACTTAACAAAACATTGACTTTACTAGGATCTGACTCATTTACGTCTAGTGTTTCAAAATCTAGACTCACTTCATCGAGGGGGTATGGAATTAAGCTGTCAGCTTCAATTTCGATTTGGTTTGCTAATTCTTCTTCAGTCAAATTAACATCCATGTAGATCACTTTCGTGATTACGGTTTGCCCTGAGACAGCCGCCGCTGCTTGGTTAATTTTACTGGCTATTTTTTTTCGCACTTTCGATAGAATCTTACCAACAGCTTCAATATCTTGAATTTCTCTGTCGATAACTGCGCCTCTGGGCATTGCTTCAACGGCTATCGCCTCAAGGGTATAGCCGCTAGCATCTTGCCCTAGTAATACGGCTTTGATACTGTGAGAGCCAATATCAATGCCAACCATCATAGGTGCTTTCTTTTTCCATAGGCTGCTTAGCATAACGTCCTACTAGCTTTTTTATAATTATTTATGACATTTTATATGTATAAATACATTTATTACATGGTTTAACACGATATACTAGCGATATATCAACTTTTTTTAACAAATTTTTAGGCTTAATTTGTGTTTTCGTTAAAAAACTTATTTAAATTAGCGTTAATAGGATTTTTCGCTGGCGTTATCGCATTGATAATAATTTATATCAGTATGCGCGATGAATTGCCAAGTGTTGAGTCACTTAAAGAAGTGAATTGGCAAACGCCGATGCAAATTTTTACTGCCGATGGCAAGCTGATCTCACAATTCGGTGAGAAAAAACGCATACCTCTTTCTTTAGATGAAATGCCGCAACAACTCATCGACGCTATTCTCGCCACCGAAGACGAGCGCTTCTATTATCACTTTGGTATCGACCCAATTGGTTTGGCCCGTGCTGTTGTCGGTCAAATTATCGGCCAGAACAAAGGTGGTGGTTCAACCATTACCATGCAAGTTGCACGTAACTTTTTCTTATCACGAGAACAAACTTACACCCGTAAAATTCGTGAAATTTTTATTTCTCTGCACATAGAAAGCATACTGACAAAAGATGAAATTCTAGAATTGTACATGAACAAAATTGCCCTCGGGCATCGCTCATTTGGTTTTGGTGCCGCCGCGCAAGTATATTACGGTAAGGACGTTAAAGAGTTAACGCTTGCCCAAATTGCAGTACTTGCTGGCCTGCCAAAAGCGCCATCGACCATGAATCCAATTCGCTCGCCGGAGCGCGCCAGAGATCGCCGAGCTGTTGTTCTAGAGCGCATGTTAGTCACTGAAAAAATTAGCCAAGCACAATACGAAGAAGCCAAAAATGCGCCAATTACCGGTAAACGCCACGGTGCTGAAATTGAAGTGAATGCGCCTTATGTTGCGGAAATGGCCCACCAAGAAATGTTAACGCGTTACGGTCGCGAAGAAGCTTACACCGGCGGTTACAAAGTGTACTTAACCGTACCATCTGATCTCCAACTCGCCGCTCAACACGCTGTTGTTAAAAACCTGTTTGATTACGATTTACGTCACGGCTACCGCGGACCAATAAAAGAGTTACGCCCGTTACCTGATTCACTTGAAGTCGGTCAAACGCTTGAAATAACCCCTGATACGCCAGTTACCGAAGAAGAAATAGTTGAAACCTTAAGTGAGATGACTGGCTTCCAATCACTTATACCGGCGGTAGTGACCTATGTCGATGAACACATGGCGATGGTGACTTTTGAGGATTTATCAACCGGTGAAATTCCGTGGCAAGGCATGAGTTGGGCACGTGAATTTATTAGTGACTACAAGCAAGGACCTCCGCCTCAAACGCCTGACGATATCATCAAGCGCGGTGACGTGGTTTTTGTCAAATCAATCAACGAGCAGCAATTTGCACTGAGTCAGCTACCACAAGTTTCAAGTGCTTTAGTCGCGTTAAACCCTGATAACGGTGCCATTTTAGCAACCGTTGGTGGTTTTAGTTTTAAACAAAGTGAGTTTAACCGCGTTACCCAGGCCAAGCGCCAAGTCGGTTCAAATATTAAACCTTTTATCTATTCAGCTGCGCTTGAAAAAGGCATGACCTTGGCGTCATTGGTTAACGATGCGCCGATCAATAAATGGGATAGAACATCAGGTGTTGCGTGGCGCCCGAAAAACTCACCGCCAGTATACGCTGGCCCTATTCGCATTCGTCAGGCGCTTGCTGAGTCGAAAAACGTTATCGCAGTCCGCTTATTGCGCGAAGTCGGTATCAGTAACACTATCGACTATTTATCACTCTTTGGTTTTTCACCAGACGATTTACCGCGAAATGAATCGCTAGCCCTAGGCTCAGCTTCATTAACACCATTAGAAGTCGCAACGGGGTTTGCAACCTTCGCCAATGGCGGTTTTTTAGTTAAACCGTATTTGATTGAACGCATAGAAGACTCATTTGGCGACGTAATTTTCCAAGCTAATCCTGCACAAGCCTGTGATCCATGTTTGGTAGAAGAAAGCCAAGCGCAACTAAGTGAGCAATCTGAACTATCGACATCAGTCGCATCTGTTGAGCAAATTAAAACGCCAGCCGCGATGGTGACACAGCTAAGTGACATATCAAATTCAACCGAGGTACAACCAACTCAACCAATTGTTCAAGCAGAGCGAGTGATTAGTGCACAAAACGCTTATTTGATGACAGAAGCGCTCAACAGTGCCATTTGGGGCGCTGATTGGTCAATAAAACCGGGTTGGCAAGGTACTGGTTTTAGAGCTCGTTCGTTAAAACGTCGCGATATTGCTGGTAAAACAGGGACGACGAACTCAGCCAAAGATGCTTGGTTTTCTGGCTTCAGCCGTAGAATCGTGGCAACCAGTTGGATAGGTTTTGACGATCCAGCGCGCGATTTAGGTCAAACCGTCTACAATCGCAATTTAGGTAAAGATCAGATCACGGGCAAAGAGTTTGGCGCAAAATCAGCACAACCAGCTTGGATTACTTTTATGGAACAAGCGTTGAACAATTACCCCTATGAACCATTTAGTCAGCCGGTCGATATCGTCACGGTTAGAATCGATAAAGCAACGGGTAAGCTAACCAAGAAAACGGATAAAACAACAATGTTTGAATATTTTAAACTCGGCAGTGAGCCAACAGAGTTTGTCCGCAAAGATACCAGTAGTGAAATATTTGAAACCACGCCAGCTGACGATATTTTCTAAGCCCAAGGCTTGCACCAACTCGGTGCAAGCCAGGTACAAAAATCAGTCAAATTAAGCTAACCAAAACAACAAATAATGGCTAACAAACTGATTTATAACACTATTTAATTAGTGGCATATTAGTTGATTCTTCTCATACTTACACCAATGACTTAACTATTGGTAGGTCAAGAGAGGCGACTGAAATGCTTGAACAGTTCATTCAACAACACCAATTACCAGAAGGCTTTGCACGAACAGCTGAGCAATGGTTTATCCCTGTTGCCAAGCAGCTCAGTTCACAACGGCCTGAGCAGTCACCATTTTTTATTGGTATTAACGGCTGTCAAGGCTCAGGTAAGTCAACCTTAGCGGATTTTCTATCAACTTATTTTAAGCAGCGATTAAACTTAAGCGTTGCGGTACTGTCTTTAGATGACTTCTATCTGCCATCAGCTAAGCGAGCCGAACTCGCTGACACTATCCACCCCTTACTTGCAACACGCGGCGTACCGGGCACACACAATGTAACCTTAATGAAAAAGGTCTTTGATACTTTATCAAACAGACAAACCACGAAATTACCGCGTTTTGATAAAGCTACAGACGATCCGCTACCACAAAGCCAATGGCCAGAAATAACACAGCCAGAAATAGTTATATTTGAAGGTTGGTGTTGGGGAGTCAAACCACAAAGCCAGCTTCAATTAGCCTCGCCAATCAATGCGCTTGAGGAAAATGAAGATATTGATGGCAAGTGGCGCAATTACGTTAATCAACAATTAACCAATTTCCTGCCTTTTTACAAGCAAATGCACTGCTGGTTAATGCTTAAGGCCCCCAATTTCGACTGCGTCGCGCAGTGGCGCTGGCAACAAGAGCAAAAATTGCGTCAAAAAGTCGCAAAGCCAAACAACAGCAAAGTGATGAACGAGCAGCAAATTGCTCGCTTTATTCAGCATTTTGAACGCTTAACCAGCCACGCTATCGCAAGATTACCTGTTGAGTGTGATTACGTTTTTGAATTAGCAAGTGACCGCGCAATCAACGCACTAAGGAGTATGCATGCCATTTAATCCCCCTTGTTTAGTTTTTACCGATTTAGACGGCACCTTGCTCGATCACTTTAGCTATAGCCATGAAGCGGCAATGCCTATGATGGTGAAGTTACAAGCAGCTAATATTCCGATTATTATTAACACCAGTAAAACGTTTGCTGAAGTTGTCGATATTCAGGGCTCGCTCGATATAGAGGCGCCCTTTATTGTTGAAAACGGCGCTGCGATTTTCCTACCAAAGTCGCAGTTTAAGGCCTGCCCTACCGGCTGTGTTGACTTCCAAAATTACTGGCTTAAAAGCTTTAGCCAACCAAGGGCCTATTGGCTAACACTACTTAAAAATGAAGCACAGGAATATCAAGACCAATTTCAAGGATTTTCAGAATTATCAACGAAAACCATCGCCAACTTAACCGGCTTATCATTATCGCAAGCTGAAAAAGCGAATCAGCGACTATTTAACGAGCCAGTGTTATGGCATGACACGGCACAAAAAGCTCAAGCCTTTATCAATCATATGAAAAACCGCGGTGCCAATGTACTTAGAGGTGGACGCTTTATTCACATTGGCGATTTCACCGACAAGGGCAAAGCACTGCAATGGTTAACGGCGCTTTATCAAAAATCAAATAGTGCGCCAATAACTACGCTAGCACTGGGTGACGGTGAAAACGACAACGCCATGCTAGAGGCAGCAAGTATTGCCATTCAAATTCGCTCACCAGCTCATGGCTTTCCGAAATTATCAACAAGCCAGTTTACCTACCAAAGCCAAGCTTATGGCCCGGCAGGCTGGTCAGAAGCGCTAGCATTTTTAATACCCAGTATTTGGTCAACAAACAACAACTGTAGCACGACAAAGGAGAGAAAATATGGCTGATTTTTATCAAAATGGTGTGGTGACAACCTTACACAACCTGTCAAAGCGCAGTCACGAATCTCTCGAAAAAGACTTGCTAAAATTCACCAAGCAACGTCCGCTAGGTTTAATTCTGCCTTCGCTATTCTCCGAACTTGAGGGGGAAGCGCTGCCGGCTATTGTCGATGAACTAACAACGGTGCCCTACTTAAACCAAATCGTGATCGGTTTAGATAGAGCAGACCAACAGCAATATCAACACGCTTTGAAGTTTTTTAATAAACTACCGCAACATCATCGAATTTTGTGGAACGATGGTCCTAGGCTGCAAGCAATCGATGCCAAATTAGAAAAACTCGGCCTCGCCCCCAAAGAGCTTGGTAAAGGCCGTAATGTTTGGTATTGCATGGGCTATATTCTCGCAACCAATAAAGCAGAATCCGTGGCGCTGCACGATTGCGATATCGTCACCTATGAAAAATCGTTACTGGCTCGCCTGCTCTATCCTGTTGCTCATCCTCAGTTTAACTATGAATTTAGCAAAGGCTTTTATGCCCGTATCGCTGACGGCAAAATCAATGGCCGCGTTTCGCGTTTATTGGTTACGCCTTTGATCAAAGCGTTAAAACGCACTGTCGGTTGCAACGAATATTTAGATTATATGGATAGCTTTAGATATCCGCTAGCTGGCGAGTTTTCATTCCGCCGCGATGTCTTGTCGGATTTACGCATTCCAAGCGACTGGGGGCTTGAAATTGGTGTGTTAAGCGAAATGCAACGCAACTATGCCCACAATAGAATTTGTCAGGTTGATATCGCTGATGTTTACGATCACAAACACCAAGATTTATCACTTGATAACCAAAATGCCGGCTTATCAAAAATGTCGATTGATATTACCAAAGCCTTTTTCCGAAAACTGGCAACCCAAGGGCAAACCTTCAGCACCGAAACCTTCCGTTCAATTAAAGCGACTTACTTTCGCATTGCACTGGATTACGTGGAAGCCTATCGTCACGATGCCTTGATGAATGGCTTAACCCTCGACGTTCACAACGAAGAAAAAGCCATAGAAATGTTTGCTAAAAATATCGTTGCCGCCGGCCAAATGTTCCTCGACCGACCGATGGAAACGCCATTTATGCCTACGTGGAACAGAGTACAAAGCGCAGTACCTGACATTCTTGAAGAATTAAAAGATGCGGTAGAGCAAGATCACATAGAATTTAGCTAAAGCGACTAGGAGCGAATATGACGGCGGTTTTAGATAATTTAGCCCTAAAAATTAGTGGCCAATTAGCGATCATCTACCAAGATGTCGATATCGAGTTAGATTATTTGGCCTTTGCTCAAGAACTCATTGATTTAATGCAAATCTCAGTTTCGGTGCAAAGCCCAGAGCCCTACCAAAACCATTGGTCTGAGCAAGATATCATTATGATCACCTATGCCGATAGCGTGATCAGTGAAAATGAATTGCCGTTAGTAACGTTGCGTAGCTTTATGAACCAATATCTTGGCGCTTCTATCAACGGCGTGCATATTTTGCCCTTTTTCCCCTATAGTTCAGATGACGGCTTTTCAGTGATTGATTATTCAAGCGTTAATGAAGCACATGGTAGCTGGTTCGATATTAGAGCTATCGCAAACGAGCGGCGGTTAATGGCTGACGTTGTCATCAATCACTGCTCTAGCAGAAGTATGTGGTTTGAAAACTTCATTAAAGGCGAAGGTCCAGGCCACGATTACTTTTTTACTTGCGATCCCAGTGCTGATACCAGTGAGGTTGTTCGACCAAGAACCTCGCCACTGCTCAGGCCAACCATGACAGCCAATGGTGAAAAGCACGTTTGGTGTACCTTTAGCCACGACCAAGTAGATTTTGATTTCAGCAACCCCGCCGTACTGGCGCAGTTTGTTAAAATATTCCGTCAGTACCTCGACGCCGGCGTGACAATTTTTCGCCTAGACGCCGTTGCCTTTCTCTGGAAAAAACTGGGCACGACCTGCATTAACTTGGCTCAAACCCATGAAATTATCCGATTGTTGCGAAGTTTAATCGAACACGCCGAGCCTAATGCGGTGATCATTACCGAAACCAATATTCCCAACACCCAAAACTTAACCTATTTCGGTAACGCTAACGAAGCTCACTGTATTTATAACTTTTCACTGCCACCCTTGTTAATTAACACCTTGATTACCGGCAATTGTTTACACTTAAAACGCTGGTTAATGAGTATGCCGCCAGCGCAAAACGGCACCACGTATTTTAATTTTATCGCCTCACACGATGGCGTTGGCTTGCGCCCAGTTGAGGGTATTTTATCGGAAGAAGAAGTCGATAGTTTGATATCAACGATGCAAAGTTTTGGCGGTGTTATCTCTTGGCGCTCAACGCCAGATGGTCAGCAAAAAGCCTATGAAATGAATATTGCTTTAGTTGATGCCTTAAAAGGTACGGTTGAGGGAGCCGACGAGTTGGGTTTTGAACGCTTTATTTGCGCTCATGCTATTATGCTCGCCCTTGAAGGGATACCGGGTATCTATATTCACAGTTTACTGGGCACAACCAATGACTATGAGAAACTCAATCACACCCATCACAACCGTGCGATTAATCGCCGTCGTTGGTACCAAGACTTACTCGATGAACACCTCAATAATGAAGATAGCCAGCACGCGAAAATATTATCGACGTTGCTTAAACTGATTGACCTAAGAAAAGCACAACCTGCGTTTCATCCTAATGCGACACAATTTACCTTAAATGTCGGTTTATCGCTGTTTGGCTTTTGGCGTCAGTCGCTCGATCGAAAACAAAGTATTTTTTGTATTTCTAATATCACCAATCAACAACAAGTAGTACCGGTGAGTGAGTTGAATTTGATCATCACAGAAAACTGGTATGACTTAATTAGTGAGCAAGCAATTAATGACTTTAGCGAGCATCTCGAGTTAGCGCCATACCAAACTGTATGGCTAACTAACTCAGTCAGCGAGTAAGCTCAATTAAATAACCTGAACTCGGGATAACAAATTGCTTTCTAGCGGTTATTTTTCCTTATTACGTTGTTAAATTTGTGTGCAATAGCGGGCTATTCCAAACAAATTTGTCTAGTACTAAGAAAAAATCCCTCGCTAGAACAGTTGACAGTGATTATAAGTTTTTACTTTTAATAGGTTAGCTAACTTCTTATCCCGAGTTCAGGTTAAATAGATTAAACGATGCGTTTAACAAAGACTTTTGATTTGCGTTGTAAGTTGTAAATTTGCTTTTTACCTTCAGGTAAGTAATCAACTGAGCTCTCAACAAAACCTTTTTCTAAAAACCAATGAGCACTAACAGTTGTTAACACAAAGAGCTCATTGAGTTTTTGTCGCTTAGCAAAGGCCTCTACCGCACTGAGTAAGTGTTCGCCTCGATTACCCTTGCGGTAATCGGGATGGATGGCAACACAGGCTAGTTCGCCACAACCAACTTCAGGGTAGGGATATAATGCGGCACAGGCAATAATGACGTCTTCTTTTTTCAATACTAAAAAGCGATCGATTTCGAGCTCGAGTAATTCGCGGGAGCGCTTTACTAACACGCCTTCGGCTTCAAGCGGCTCGATCAACTCCAAAATGCCACCGACATCATCAATCGTCGCCGTTGAAATTTGCTCTTTGTGATCTTTGGCGATTAACGTGCCTGCGCCATCACGAGTAAACAATTCTTGTAATAGTGCAGTATCGCTTTGATAGCTCACACAGTGACAGCGTTCAACGCCGTTTTCACCACTTTGGATAATCGCCTGCAACAGTAATTGCTGATTGTAATCACTGCTGTTATCTAACAAGCTTTTTACCGTACCAACACTGCAGCTTCGAATTAACTGACCAGTTTCATCGAGTAAGCCTTGCCCTTTGGTAAAAGCAATGAGCTTATCAGCTTGTAATGCAATAGCCGCTTGCGTCGCGACATCTTCCAACGCCAAATTAAAAACCTCACCTGTCGGTGAATAACCAACGGGTGAAAGCAAGACAATCGAGCCTAGCTCCAGCTGATTCTCAATCCCCTTGGTGTCGATACGGCGAACTAGTCCGGTGTGTTTATAATCAACACCTTGCTTAACACCAATTGGCTTTGCGATCACAAAATTACCTGAACTTACTCGAATTTCACTGCCGTGCATTGGCGAATTGGCTAGCCCCATGGTCAGCAGCGCCTCAATGTGAAGGCGCAGTGCACCGGTAGCATCTTTTACTGCCATTAAGCTATCACTATCGGTAATGCGCAAATTATTTTCAAACGTTTGTTCTGCGCCAAGTAGTTGCATCCGTTGGTCGATTTGCGGTCTCGCGCCATGAACCAAAACTAGCTTCACGCCCAAACTTCGCAACAGCGCAATATCGTGAATAATATTTGAAAAATTTTGATCTAACACCGCCTCGCCGCCAAACATCATCACCACGGTTTTACCGCGATGAGCATTGATATAAGGCGCTGCGTGGCGAAACCACTTTACATAACTAGGCTGATCAATATTGGGTGTGTTCATTAAAGCTCTCTTACGCACCGACTAAATATTGCATGGCAACTTCGTCATCTTCATTTTTAAACGGGCTCGGCTCACTGTCTTCAATGATATTTTCTGGTAATGAGTTTTTATCGATCAAATCAAAGCCTAACTGCTTAAAATATTCTGGAATGTAGGTCAAAACGATGATTTTGCCTAACTCCATTTGATGAGCAAATTCGAGTAAATATTGCACGAGTGCTTGCCCTTGACCTTGCTTGTGAAACGCTTTATCAATCACCACTGAGCGAATCTCAGCAAGATCGGTTTGATAAATATAAAGCGAAGCACAACCGACCACTACACCGTCGAGCTCGGCAACAACAAAGTTTTGAATATCGTGAATAATGTTGTCACGAGTTCTCGGTAATATCTCACCTTTTTGCGCCCAATAACTAACGAGCTCTTCAATCTTATCGACGTCTGACATTTTTGCTCGCCGCACCGACATCGCCGCCGCCCGCTGAGCGTTCAAGCGTTGTTGTACTTGTCTTAAAGCAAACTCAATTTGTTTTTTACCCGGCGCACCGACGACTTGGGTGTTGAGTATTTGTTGGTGATCACTTTGAATATCGGCAATCGCTTTTTTCACTTGGGCACGTGAAGTACCGCCGAGCGCTTCGCGTTTATCGAGCGTCGACTCAATGGTTAAGTGCTGATAGACATCTTGCTCAATCTTATCGCTAAATTGTTGGAGCTGCGTGAGCGTTAAATCTTCAAGCGGCACGCCTTGTTCAATCGCCGTTAATACCACTTCACCAACAATGTGATGGGCTTCGCGAAACGGCACGTCTTTACTCACTAAATAATCGGCAAGCTCAGTCGCGTTGGCGTAACCTTGCTGTGCTGCCGCTAACGTTCTCGCGCTATTAACCTTTAAACCTTGTGCAACCAAAACCGCCATTTCCATACATTCTTGCCAAGTATCAAGCGCGTCGAATAAGCCTTCTTTGTCTTCTTGCATATCTTTGTTATAGGCAAGTGCTAAAGCCTTCATCGTAGTCAACATGCCGGTTAATGAGCCAAAGACACGCCCTGCTTTACCGCGAATTAATTCACAGGCATCAGGATTTTTCTTTTGCGGCATTAACGAGGAGCCTGAGCTGACTAGATCACTCATTTCTACAAAGCCAGCTTCGCCAGAGTTGTAAAAAATCAAATCTTCGGCAAAGCGCGATAAATGCATCATACTGACGCTCGCGGTTGCGAGTAATTCGATCACATGATCTCTGTCAGAAACCGCGTCAAGACTGTTAATTGTCGCCGTTCTAAAACCTAAGTTTTGCGCCAACAAATTGCGATCAATCGGGTAAGCGGTACCGGCTAGCGCACCAGAGCCAAGCGGCGACGTATCGGCGCGATATAAAGCATCTTTTAACCGGCCGATATCGCGGTTAAACATCTCAACATAAGCTAAACACCAATGACCAAAAGTTACCGGTTGAGCGCGTTGTAAATGAGTATAGCCAGGCAATACGGTATTGCTCTCGCGCTCTGCCAAGTTCATTAATGCTTGTTGTAAATTCACTAAGGCAAATAACAACTCACCACCCGTTTCTTTACACCAAAGCTTTAAGTCGGTCGCTACCTGATCATTACGGCTACGCCCTGTGTGCAGTTTTTTGCCGAGATCACCGGTTTTTTCGATAAGTTGGAGCTCAACCCAACTGTGAATATCTTCAGCGTCGGATACCAAAATCTGTTTCGGGTTTTGCTCAACGGATGTCTTTAATTCAAGTAATGCTGATTCAAGCGTCGCGACCTCTTGGTCGCTCAAGACACCGACTTGATTTAACGCACCAGCCCACGCAATCGAGCCAACAATGTCTTGAACCGCGAGTCGATAATCAACCGGCAATGAATCATTAAACTTCTTAAACTGCGCACTTGCCTGCTCTTTAAAGCGACCGCCCCACAATGCCATAACTATTTCTCCACTTTCGCCTGCTTAGACAATGCCGCAATTCGGCTTGATAAGCTATATAAACGAATGAAACCTTCGGCGTGTTTTTGATCGTAAACATCGTCTTCACCAAAGGTGGCAAACGCTTCAGAGTATAGGCTGTTTGGCGATTGACGCTGAGTAACCGTGGCTTGGCCCTTGTATAATTGAACAACGACATCACCAGTGACATTTTCAGCGAGTGATTGAGCTGCCGCTAATTGCGCCTTAGCTAGTGGCGTAAACCAACGACCATCGTAAATGACATGTGAAAACTCCAGGCCAATAGACTCTCTAAACTTTAACGATTCTTTATCTAAAATTAGGCTCTCTAACCCTTTATAGGCAGCCATTAGCACTGTACCACCTGGCGTTTCGTAACAGCCTCTTGATTTCATACCAACCAAGCGATTTTCAACAATATCGATACGGCCAACACCATGAGCGCCAGCTTTATCATTGAGGTACATCAAGGCCTGAAATGGCGATAGTGCTTTGCCATCAACTTGGGTCAGTACACCTTGCTCAAAACTTAAGGTGACGTAGTCTGGTGTGTTTGGTGCATCAAGCGGATCTACGGTCATTGTCCAAACTTCTTTTGACGGCTGGCACCAAGGATCTTCTAATTCACCACCTTCATGAGAGATGTGCCACGCGTTGGCATCGCGAGAATAAATTTTAGTAAGTGATGCAGAGCATGGAATATCGCGCTCAGCCAAATAATCGAGTAAATCTTCACGTGATACCATATCCCACTCACGCCAAGGTGCGATTACGGTCAATTCAGGTGCAAGTGCGGCGAAGCACGCCTCAAAGCGCACCTGATCATTACCTTTACCAGTACAACCGTGACAAAGGGCATCTGCGCCAACTTTGCGCGCTACTTCAACGTGAGCTTTAGCGATAACAGGACGCGCCATCGATGTACCAAGGAGATATTGGCCTTCGTAAACAGCACCTGTTTTAACGATAGGATATATATAGTCGTTAACGAACGCTTCTTTTAAATCAACTACGTGACATTCACTCGCGCCAGAAGCAATCGCTTTTGCTTCAATACCGGCTAACTCTTCTTCACCTTGCCCAACATCAGCGCAAAATGCGATGACTTCACAGCCATCGTAATTCTCTTTTAACCACGGAATAATTGCCGAAGTATCTAAACCACCTGAATATGCCAGAACTACTTTTTTTACTTGTTTATTTTTTGCTAAAGCCATTTTCTTTTACCTAAATTCTTTACTTAATCTGTTACTTCGGTATTAGTTGCCAAATAAGCTAACTAATACAGCATTTTGTGCCCACATTCTGTTTTCAGCTTGTTGCTGAGCAAGTGAGTAGTCACTATCGAATAATTCTTGTGTGATTTCATGACCTAAATGCGCCGGCTGACAATGCATAACAAATTTAGCCTGGCACGCTTGCATGAGATCGTGATTGACTTGAAAGGGCGCAAATTTTTCCAACACTTTCGCGCCTTTTGCCTCATCGCCCATCGACACCCAAGTATCAGTGTAGATGACATCTTGCTGACCAAGATCATTAATGTCGTTCACTAAGGTAATGTTCGCACCGCTTTGCTCGGCGATTTTTTGTGCTTGGGCGAGAATATGTGCCTCACCTGAGTAGCCCATCGGGCTGGCTAATGTGAAGTTAATACCCAATACTGCTGCACTTAACATCAGTGAATTTGACACGTTATTGCCATCGCCGACATAGGCAAAATTCACTTGGCTCAAATCATCAAAATGCTCGGCAACGGTTAAATAATCAGCAAGAGCTTGGCAAGGATGATAAAGGTTACACAGGGCATTAATCACGGGAATGCCGGCATGCTCGGCCAACTCTTCAAGTACTTGATGCTCAAATACCCGAGCGACTATCGCATCAGACCAACAGGCTAAATTTTTGGCAACGTCAACCACGCGTTCACGCTCGCCTAATTGCCCGTTTTGTTGGCCGATATACAACGCATGGCCACCTAGCTTTTGGATACCGATATCAAAGCTGATGTGAGTGCGCAGTGACGGCTTCTCAAACAGCATAACGATTGATTTGCCCGCTAACGCATTAGTGTATTGTTCAGGATTTGCTTTGATCTGTTTTGCCAAGGTGATTAATTGGCTAACTTGCGGTTGAGTTTGTTGATCATCCGCCAAAAAATGTGAAAACGACATTGTGCTTCCTTAAATAAAACTTTTACAACGAAAATTGAAAACTAAGTAACTAACAGTTGGGCTGAATTTGTGTGCCGACTGCTTGTCCTGCAACGAGCGATAAAATTTGCTCGGGCGATTGCCAGCTAGCAACCGCGATGCTTCGTCGTAAATGATTTGCTGCTGCAAATGCCGCATGAACCTTGGCAGTCATACCGCCAGCAATAATGCCTTGTTCAATAAGTTGATTGGCTTGTCCTTGAGTTAACGCTGATAGATATTGACCATCAGCGCCTTTCACACCATTAACGTCGGTTAATAACAACAGCTGAGCATTGAGCAATTGACAAATGACCACTGCCGCATCATCTGCATTAACATTAACTAGCTGACCGTCATCGAGCGCACCAATGGATGAAATGATCGGTAAACAACCCGATTTTAATAAAGTATCTAATAACTGAGATGAATGAGCACTGACTTGTCCAACCGCTTCAAGTTTCGGATTAGCAAGTTGGCAACGGGTCATTTGACCATCAGCAAGTGATAAACCCACCGCGACTAGCGCTTGCTGTGAGGCTTTAGCGACCAGTGTTTTGTTAACATAGCCTGCTAATGCGCCGGTAATGGTCGGAATTTGCTTTTTCGGTGTTACCCTTAGACCATCAATTTTTTTCGTACTATAACCGGCTTGGCACAGCATGTTATCAACGACATAACCGCCGCCATGTACTAAGACAATTTGCTGATCTTTGGCTTGTTTGATCACTTGAAAAAGCGCTGCTAGCGCTTGTTCATTGGTCAATATTGCGCCACCGACTTTAATCACTAATGGCTGTTTCATTAAGCAGCTCCTAAGCTAATAGTTTTAGGGAGTAAGTGAAGGTGACTTGCCCAACCATAGCTTAAATTAAAGCATTGAACGGCTTGGGCAGCTGCACCTTTCAACAAGTTGTCAATCGCGCAACTAACCACAGCGACTTGCTTTTGCTCATCGACTTGGCAATAAATATCGGCAAACGGCGTGTGCGCTACGTGATCTATTTGCGGCCACGATTGCTTGAGTCGAATCAACGGTTTATCTTGATAGGCCGTTAGATAAGCTTGTTGCACATCTTGACTACTAACACCCGATTGAACTGACAAAGTAACTGTCGATAATAAACCGCGCTTAAACGGCGCAAGATGTGGATTGAAAATAACCTGACAACCAGCTTCTTGAGAAATTTCTGGTTGATGCCTGTGCTGCAGAATATTGTAGGGTTTTAAGCTCACTTCGTTAAAGCTTGTTGCCAAATTAGCGTTTCTGCCAGCACCACTAACACCACTGATACCGTTAACCACGATAAGCTGGCTTTCATCAATTAGCTGACTATCGGCTAAAGGCTTGATCGCTAATAAACTAGCTGTTGGGTAACAGCCGGGAACGGCAATTAACGAGGCTTGACTAATCGTTTGCTCATTAAACTCAGCCAAACCGTAAACCGCTTGCTTAACATACTCAGGAAATTGATGTTCAAAGCCGTAATACTGCGGATATTGATCGCATGATTTAAGGCGAAAGCCACCAGAAAGATCAAATACTTTCACGCCTGCTTCGACGAATTTAGCCGCCCATTGGGCACTAAATTCATGGGGTGTGGCAAAAAACACCGCGTCTAATTGACTTCCATATTGCTCAAACCATTGTGCGGAAAAAGTAAACAGAGGTACATCTATAACCCCCTGCCAGCGAGCATGTAAGTCCGCAAAATGTTTTCCATAGGAAGTACTGTTTTCCGATATCACTAGGTGTTCTATCGAAACTTGTGAGTGTTGAGCTAACAATCCTGCCAACTCAGCACCGACATAACCACTGGCACCAATAATTGCAACTTTCTTCACGGCAACCTCTAAAATGCAATTTTATTCACTATTAATAACAACTGAAGTTTTCCTAAAACTTCAAAAAGACGGGGAAATTAACTATCTTCGTCGTAAAACAGGTGAATGCATTTTAAATACCTAATATTGGGCTATGTAACAATTAGGAGAGAAGATAACAGCATAAAAATATAAATGCAATAATTTAGCATAATTATTTACATGTAATTTTACTCATCGTTAATCAACGATTAGCTGACAACGCTTTTCATGGCGGTTTCTGCAGATGAACAGGGGGGATTGATGGCTCGTTATAATGACGAGTTAGTAAGATGAGAAAATTTTTTGAATAAAAACTTAAAATAACGCTTTGAAGATAACATCGAATTCAGCCCAATTAATAAACTGACCGATTCCAAAGCTTTTGATGATTTTTAATTGAGAAATAATCATTGGGGTACCAACAACGTGGCAATACGTCGAGCTCTTTTCGCTCTTCATAATTTGACGCAATAACTTCAAGGATCTCAAGTAATCGCTTTTTACTCACCCTCGCTAATCGTTTTGCCGTTTGAGTAAAGTGGAGGTTGCTGGCTTTTTCTATTGTTGTATCTTGGCCATGACTAATAAAAGTGAGTCCTCGAGTTGCTGGCCGACAAATCGGTTCTTCTGGATTATTCGGATATAAAGAACACACGATGGCATATTCATAACTGTCCATATAATTACCATCAGACGCTTTTGGAATATAGGTCACGCCGTATCCTTGCGGAAACATACCAACAACTTTATAAAAGCTATCGACAACTCTTTGATGGCAAGCACCGCGCTCAGCATTGGTATTTAACACACTAAACACCTTGGGCAACACCTTGTAGTTATAGTTATCTTTCGTCGACAGTACGATAGATGCATATATCTGCGGTACTTTAAGTAAGTTACCAATGCTTTGTTGAGGATTAACCGCGCGCTTGAGCAACTTTTTAATAAACACCTGTTTGGCTTTCTCATCTTTGATAAAGCGATCGCGATCTTCTTTTGAATTCCCTATATAGTTTAAAGTACCCAATCCTTCATTGACATATTTCATCATTTCTCTAAATGAAACCTGCAACAGCTCTTTGCGTTGCTCAATTTCGAGCATTCGATACGGACTTTCTTTACCGCTATCACCGCATAAAATAGCGCGAGCTTCAGGGTGAAAATTACCAATGTCTTGCACTATTGCTGCAGTAACAACACTAATTTTTACCTGCTCACAAAAGTATTGATATGCTTCTGGATTAACACTTTGAAATTCGTGATAGCGATCAGCAGGGATATCCCC
The DNA here is from genome assembly GCF_014898095.1 of Thalassotalea sp. LPB0316. Classification (NCBI taxonomy): domain Bacteria; kingdom Pseudomonadati; phylum Pseudomonadota; class Gammaproteobacteria; order Alteromonadales; family Colwelliaceae; genus Thalassotalea; species Thalassotalea sp. LPB0316. The sequence continues at coordinate 992,401 of NZ_CP062946.1, read as the reverse complement.
TAGATAGCGACTAATAAACTCATCATTAAGATCTTCTTCAGCCAACAACTCATCGAGTAAGCGCAAGCTCAGTACGGCTTTGTATAACGGTTTATGCTTTTCGTTTTTTTCAGCTATTTTACTGCCCTCGTTAGGGCTTAGCAGCTGAATCGTACCAAGTAGTAGCGAAGATTTTCGGACAGTTTCTTCAAAACTCTCACCTTCAGTTAAACTAATCACTTCTCTGGCGATCTCGAGGAAGTGGCGATGGCGGTCAAATCGCTCAGCATCACACTCTTGTTTAAATTCTTCTAACTGAAGCTGGGCATGCTCGAGCGCATTTTGCCTCATCTTGACTTTGCTGGTCACCGCAGCCTGCAGCTTAAGTTTTTGCTCGCTGATCTCTTCTTCTAGCGCTAGTATGCGACTTTCTCTCGCCGGTTGGTTTTCATAAAACTCAATCGCACGCTTCAAAATAGAATCATCAGCAGGCCCTAAACCATAAATTTTGTTTAGTAGCCGCTTGATCTGGGTTGTGATAATTAAATCTTGGAGAGCCTGCTTTACCATTAAATAACTTCAACTAGCGCAAATAGTGTAATTCATACGAAATGCTAGTTAATAAATGCCTTAAGTACAAGAAAATCGAGTGAATTATTGCACCTTGTTACACTTAGATAAGTAATGCCAAAGACATGGGGATTATTCATTAATCCCTTTAATTTTAACCTGATGCTGTTTAGTTGAAAGTTGTTCACAAATTGCCACCAAATCCGAGTGTATGCCACCGGCAGTGACATCTCGGCCCGCGCCTGGGCCTTGAATAATAAGTGGATTCGATTGATACCACTGGCTTTCAACTTTAAAGATATTGTCACATGGATTTAAGTTAGCAAAAGCATCGTCACAATCGATAAATACTAAACCAACCTGTGCTGTTATCTGATTATCTTTGGCTGAAAACTCAGCTACATAGCGCAAACATTTCCCCTGTGCTTTAGCCTTACTCAACTGTTCAGCAAACGAAGCATCAAGGGCATCGGCTTGAGCTAAAAACTCCTGAGTGGTCAACTGCGCTAATTCATCAGGTACTAAAGATTGGCAAGCGATTTCCTCAAGCGACAGGGTAAAGCCTGCTAAGCGCGCCAAAATGAGCAGTTTACGCTGAACGTCTCTGCCGGATAAATCTTCGCGTGGATCAGGCTCAGTCAACCCGCGCTCTAACGCGCTTTTAAGCAAATTAGAAAACGGTTGGCTCCCATCATATTGCTCGAATAACCATGACAACGTACCTGAGAATATGCCTGAAATTGCATGAATTTCATCGCCACTCCGGCGTAAATCGTTGATCGCAAAGTTTATCGGCAAACCGGCTCCAACGGTCGTATTACCGAGCCAAATACTACCATTTTGCTCGGCTAATGCCGTTAAACCATTGTAATATTCAGTAGAGCTTGACGCCGCCCATTTATTTGCGCCAATCACGTGAATACCTTCTTTAAAAAATTCACGATAGAGCAAGCTAAAGGTTTCACTCGGTGTAATATCAACCACGATAAGTTCATCATAGGGATGATGCTTAAGCCAAGATAGCAATAATGCTTCATCGTAATCTTTAGCTTGTTTATCAAACTGGATAAGCGCCTGTTTCGGACTAATACCATCGGTGTTAATCAAGGCTTTCTTTGAGCTCAACAAACCAACTAAATGAATGTTTTCGAGCACCGATTGGCGCTTAATTTGTCCTGGTAAAATCTCTAAAAAGCGCTTACCAATATTGCCAAGTCCCGCGACGATAACACCAATGTGTTTAGCATCTTTGGTCATTTCGTGGTGCACTAAGTTGGTCAGCTCTGGACTACAAAAATCCGGTAGTACACAAATAATACTGTGCTCAGAAGTAGATGAAAGTATATCGAGTGTTTTAGTATTCTCTAATGCTCTTTTGAAGCGCGCTTTAACATCGCCACGAGATGCCACTTTATGGCCAACCACAGCAATAATAGCTGCTGGTTTGAAAGTCACTTCGCCGACTTTACTAGCACACCATTGGCTCACTGTTTTTTGTTGTTCTTGTTTGATGACCATTAAGGCCTTGCTTTCATCAAAACAAATAGGATCAAAACGCTTGATAGCATCAGCATGTGACAGCGAAGATAGCAATTCACTTGAAACGATTAACACATCATTTGAATAGGTTACCGATAACTCTTGCTTGGCTAAAAAGCCAAATTTACCAATTTCAGTGCCGCTCGTTTCACTATCAAATGAACTGGCCACATGCAAATGCGTAGCATGCTCTTCCAATGGTTTTAGCGTATTGACATGTAAAACGGGATTACCCAATCGACCTAATTCTCGAGCAACACCATTGGGCAAGCGATGCAGTTTACGCGCCGCTGGCACTATTCTCGGATCGGCACTATAAATACCATCGACATCAGTCCATAAAGTGACATTGGCAGCGCCAGTTAAGGCAGCCATAATAGTTGCGGAATAATCAGAGCCATTGCGTCCTAATGTACACGAGCGACCATCAACATCCCGAGCAATGTACCCGGTCGCGATGGTAAGTTGATGATCTTGTTTTATTTGGTTAAATTTAGCTCGGCTTACATCATAGTTGACTTGGGTATTTTGCTCAGATACTACTTCGATAAAATCACGAGCATCAACAGCATGGCTTGGGCAAATTCGCTCATTCAAAACGGCTGACAGTAAACGCGCCGACCAAATTTCACCAAATGCTAAAATATCATTGCGATGCTTTTCTAACGCCTTAGCAAGCCATGAATCAAGCAAGGCGAAATCATCAGCTAATTGCTTGGTTAAATACGTACTGTTTTGTTCATTAAGTAGCTGTGCAATCAAGCCTTTTAATTGAAAATGTAGATTCTCTAGCGCATCTTGATAGTTCTCGTTATCTTTTGCCAATTGGCACAAATTAAATAACTGATCAGTTACACCACCATTAGCCGAGACCACAACAATGTCGTTGATTTGACAATGACGACAAATAATATCGATGACGCGCTCAATACACTCACTACTGGCTAAACTACTACCACCGAATTTGTGAATATTGATCGCGAGTTTGCCAGTCGCAGAATCAGGGTGCTTGATAAGGTTTTCTATAGTCATCAGTTACATCAACTCATTTCGATAAAGGCTGTAGTTAGGCTTGTTGGCTGTATTCTAGCGCTTGTGATAAGTCAGCAATAATATCATCAATATGCTCAATGCCGACGGATATTCTTACTAAAGATTGGCTGATTCCTGCAGCTATTTGCGCGTCGAGATCCATACCGGCATGCGTCATCGTCGATGGATGGCTAATCAAACTCTCCACACCGCCTAACGATTGAGCAAGTGTGAACAAAGACAGATTAGCAAATAATGCTTTGACCGCGGCTACGCCACCTTTAAGCTCGAAACTCAACATCGCACCAAAGCCATTTTGCTGTTGCTGAGCCAACTCATGTTGTGGGTGATTGGTAAGACCTGGAAAATAAACTTGTTCTATCGCTGGATGGCTAGCGAGAAATTCCGCGACATTAATGGCATTTTCTTGATGCCTTGCCATGCGCAACGGCAAGGTTTTTAAACCGCGCAATGCCAAATAGCTATCAAAGGCTGAGCCGGTAATGCCAATACAATTGGCCCACCACGCTAGCTCTTCGCCTAACGTTTGATCTTTAGTCACTAAAACACCACCGACAATATCACTGTGGCCATTTAAGTATTTAGTTGTTGAGTGGAAAACAATATCAGCGCCGAGTAATAGCGGCTTTTGAATCACTGGCGATAAAAAGGTATTGTCGACGGCGACAAGTGCTCCAACCGCCTTAGCTTTGGCTGAAATGGCTTGAATGTCAACAATACGCAATAAAGGGTTGCTTGGCGTTTCAATAAGTACAAGTTTGGGTTTAGTCGCTAACGCCTGAGCTAAAGCCTGCTCATCACGCTGATCAACAACGATTAATTCAAAATTGCCTTTTTTTGCTAAAAAAGTAAACAGGCGATAGCTACCACCGTAACAATCATGTGGGATGACAACTTTGTCGCCAACACTCACTAATTGCAGCAACAAGTGGACCGCAGACATTCCTGTACTAGTTACGATCCCTGTCGTGCCCTCTTCAAGCTCAGCAACCGTTTGTCCGAACGTAGCACGCGTTGGATTGCCGGTGCGGGAATAATCGTAATCACGTTTTTCATTAAACCCTTTTAATGAATAGGTACTCGATAAATGTAGCGGAGCAACAACAGCACCATGGTGTTGATCGATATTAATACCACCGCGGGCAGCTTGTGTTTCTATGTGTTGTTTACTCATGATCACTATCCAAAATTTTATAGGCGTTTAGACGTCTATAACTCTAAACGTATTCGCTATAGTGGTCAAGCTGTTTTTAGCCGTCTAAACTTCTACACATTCATAGTTGACTGTTTTCATACAACCAGTACAATTCCTATGGTTTAAAAACTTTTAGAGGTATTTTCATGGCGCAGTGGAATGGTGAATATATAAACCCATATGCCGAACATGGTAAAAAAAGCGAACAAGTTAAAAAAATAACAGTGTCCATTCCTTTACGTGTACTAAAAGTATTAACGGATGAGCGTACTCGCCGCCAAGTCAATAACCTCCGTCACGCAACGAATAGTGAATTGCTTTGCGAAGCATTTTTGCATGCATTCACTGGCCAACCATTACCAGATGACGCCGACCTAGCTAAAGACAATCCAGAAAAAATTCCGGCGAGCGTAAGAAAAGTACTCGTTGAAAACGGCATCACCGATTTTTCAATTTTTGAAGACGACGAAGAGTAATACTCTCGATTATTTCTAATGATGTTAGAAAGGGTCAGCGCTTAACACACTGACCCTTTTTTGCTTTTAAACCAAAGCAGCGTTAGGTACTAACCATGATAGAGCTTTCATATTTATCAGTGGATAAAACAGTGAGCCTCGAATTACACACCACTCCCATTCGCAATAGATTAATTTTTCACTTCCATGTTTATTGCTGGGCGAGGCAGGACGCCGAGCACTGATGTCATACAGGACGTATCTTCTTCAGGAACAGCTAATACCAATTTCGTTAAATAGTTAATCATTCAGAGCTACGTCAGGGAAGTTAGAACAAAGCAAATTGGTGCAGGTATGGTTATTCCATATCAAGGCAATTTGTAAAGTTATCACTTTTCTGACGAGCTCCCAAGGGCGAGTTTAAATGGCTTATATGCTTCGTTACTGATTTTGCTAAGGGAATAACCATTACCGGCAATCAAAGCCTTGCCTATAAGCCATTTAATTCTCGCTGAATGACCAACTATTTAATGAACTTGGTATGATAAACACAAGTGAAAAATTAATGTTGTCTATTGCGTGGGCGCCGAGGGAGATTAAAGAGGGAAACAGGCGCTTTTTCCCTCTTTAGTGCTGTCGGCACCCCGACAATATAATCTGAAAAGGTCCTAAACTCGAAAGTATTTATACTATTTAACTAACCATAAGTTAAAGTAATAGCCCCTTGATTAAAAATATCCAATATAGTCGCGAGATCATAACTCATTAGACGAAGTAATTCTCGGGCATGTCAATTTGGGCAACGCCTGACTCTACTGCAGCTAAAGCCACCGCTCTGGCAACTCGTGCGCATAAACGTGAGTCCATTGGTTTTGGAATAATATACTCTTTACCAAATTCAAGAGATTGATCACCGCTAGCGACTAGCACATCCTCAGGCACCGGCTCTTTTGCCAGTTCGCGAATCGCATCAACCGCTGCAACTTTCATTGCATCATTAATTTTAGTTGCTCGAACATCTAAGGCACCACGGAAAATAAACGGGAAACACAGTACGTTATTCACTTGGTTTGGATAATCAGAGCGGCCAGTTGCTATGATGACATCATCACGGGTCGCCTTGGCGAGTTCGGGTTTAATCTCAGGATCAGGGTTTGAACAGGCGAAAACCACAGGATTTGGCGCCATCAACGCAAGCTGCTCAGCAGAGAGTAAGTTAGGTCCTGATACACCGACAAATACGTCAGCACCATCAATCGCCTCTTCAAGTGTGCGCTTATCTGTGTTGTTAGCAAATAGCTTTTTATACTCATTTAAGTCATCACGACGAGTATGAACCACGCCTTTGGTATCTAGCATGTAGATTTTTTCACGCTGAGCACCGCATTTGATTAACAGCTCCATACAGGCAATCGCTGCTGCACCAGCCCCCATACAAACGATATTTGCATGTTTGATACTCTTACCTTGAATCTCTAAGGCATTCAACATGCCCGCGGCGGTGACAATAGCGGTACCATGTTGATCATCGTGGAAAACCGGTACTTTACAACGACTGATTAAGGCTTTTTCAATTTGAAAACACTCTGGCGCTTTAATATCTTCTAGGTTAATACCACCAAAACTATCAGCAATATTTGCTACCGTTGAAATAAACTCTTCAACTGTATTATGGGTAACTTCAATGTCGAACGAATTGATACCGGCAAAGCGTTTAAACAATAGCGCTTTACCTTCCATGACTGGCTTTGACGCCATAGGTCCCAAATTACCTAACCCCAAAATCGCCGTACCATTTGAGATAACAGCAACAGTATTGCCTTTGCCCGTGTACTTATAAACATCGTCAGGATTAGCTGCAATTTCACGTACTGGCTCAGCAACACCCGGACTGTAGGCGAGAGCAAGATCCTTAGAAGTTTCAGCTGGGGTAGTAATTTCTACACTAATTTTTCCTGCGGTTGGGTATTGGTGGTAATCCAAAGCTTGCTGACGTAAATCTGTCATGGCTATTCCTAAAATGCTAACAGTAGATAAAAATGAAGATGAAAGTTTTCTTTAAACTTTCAGGCGCGCCTATGGTAAGTGATTACTTTCCGGCAATTCAAGAGCTGACAAAGCTTACCAGTTACCTCTTCAATAAAAATAGTGCAACAGCTCTAACCAAAATTCACATAATTTTGTTAAATATTCGCTATAGCATCAGCCAATATGAAAGTTTGTTAGTATTTTAAAATAACGACCAGTAGCGACAGTTCGAGAATTTTCGCGATTGTTACCGTGTATTTCGTGATCTTAATTGCGGTAAATAGCGTGCAGGTTTTGGCAATGAGGTGATTGCCAAGCATGATTTTAGATAAATAATTATCTAATAAAGTACATTATATTTTTTTGTTATCAGCCATAAAAAAAGCCAACCTAAGGTTGGCTTTCATTGATCCGTTGACGTTTATTATTCAAACGGGTTAACCAAGATCATCGTTTCGACGCGATCTGGACCAGTTGAGATAATGTCAATTGGTACGCCTGTTACTTCTTCTAGGCGCTTAATGTAGGCACGAGCATTTTCAGGTAATTGTTCAACCGTTGTTGCGCCAACAGTAGACTCACTCCAACCTGGCAATGTTTCGTATACTGGGCTAATTTTTTCGTAGCCTTCAGCAGCTGTCGGTGGCACAGTGATAATGTCACCATGTTCTGTTTGGTAGCCAGTACAGATTTTTAACTCTTTTAAGCCATCTAATACATCTAACTTGGTTAAACAGAAACCGCTAATTGAGTTTACTTGAACTGCGCGGTGCATCGCGACAGCGTCAAACCAACCACAACGACGCTCACGACCTGTTGTAGCGCCAAACTCATGGCCAACGGTACCTAAGTGATTGCCGATTTCGTCTTTTAACTCAGTCGGGAATGGACCTGAACCAACACGCGTCGTATAAGCTTTAGTAATACCTAAAACGTAATCGATATGACGAGGACCAAAGCCACAACCTGTTGCAACACCACCAACAGTGGTATTTGATGAAGTTACATAAGGGTATGTACCGTGATCAATGTCTAGTAAAGTACCTTGGGCACCTTCGAACATGATTGAATCGCCGGCTAAACGCGCTTGATCTAATGTCTCAGCGATATCAGCGACCATGTCCTTGATAATGTCGGCAACAGCCATTACATCAGCAAGTACTTCATCATAGCTAACCGGCTCTGCTTTATAGTATGAAGTTAAAACAAAGTTATGGTATTCCATAATTTCTTTTAACTTAGCAGCAAATGACTCTGGGCAAAACAAATCACCCACACGTAAACCGCGACGAGCAACTTTATCTTCGTATGCCGGACCAATACCACGGCCGGTGGTTCCGATAGCTTTACTACCGCGCGCTTTTTCACGCGCAGCATCTAATGCATTGTGATATGGAAGAATCAATGGACATGCGTCAGAAATAAGCAAACGATCACGTACTGGTACGCCGCGTTCTTCTAACATTTTGATTTCTGTCATTAACGCTTTAGGACACAGCACTACACCGTTACCAATCAAACACTTTACGTTATCGCGTAAAATACCTGACGGAATTAGATGAAGTACGGTTTTTTCACCGTTAACGATTAATGTATGACCTGCGTTGTGACCACCTTGATAACGCACAACAAACTTTGCTTTGTCCGTTAATAAGTCAACAACTTTACCTTTACCTTCGTCACCCCATTGGGTGCCTAGAACTACGACGTTTTTACCCATTTGCACATGTTGGTAAGAAAATTAGGCGGGGATTCTAACAAATATCACGTAGTAGTAAAAGTGCTAATCGAGCACTTTTTAACCAAATTACAATTTATTTCACAAGCCTTTGTTTTAACGCTTACTTTAATAATCAGTTTATTGATAGCAATGATCGTTACTAATTTAACATCCACAAAAGCACGGCACCAATAGTCATAATTGACAGGCCGATGTTGCGAATAGAACTGCTCGGCTCTTGGCCTAGTTTTGCAACATAGGCTTTCCATTTGTTAGGGAATAACGCCGGTACAAGACCCTCAATGATCAAAGCTAAACCGAGCGCAGTTAAAAGTAACTCGAGTGTCATAAGATGATGATAACAACTTGATTAATTAAAAGATTAATATAAAAAAGCCATGACGTTGTCATGGCTTAAATTTAACTATTTTGCTTTTTTATTGTCTTTCAAATAGTGAAAGAAATCACTATCTGGTTTCACGACCATAATATCGCTTTTGCTATTAAAGCTATTTTCATAAGCCTCTAAGCTGCGATAAAAGCTGTAGAACTCCGCGTCTTTGTTATATGCATCGGCATAGACTTTCGCTGCCAAGGCGTCACCTTCACCACGAATTTCAAACGCTTTCTTTTGCGCATCAGCCAACATAACGGTAACTTTTGCATCGACTGTTGCGCGAATGATCTCTGATTGCTCTTGACCTTTAGAGCGGTGCTCTTTAGCAACGGCATTTCGCTCAGCACGCATACGCTCAAAAATTGAATTACTGACTTCATTTGGAAGATTGATCGCCTTCACGCGAACATCAACCACTTCAATACCTAATTCGTCACGGCTACTCGCTGTACTTTCTAGGGCTTTTGCCATGAGGTCATCGCGCTCACCGGAAACAATTTCTTGAATCGTGCGGGTACCAAATTCTGTGCGTAATCCGTTGTTAACTTTTTGCTTTAATAGCGCCGAAGCGTTATCAAAACTACCCGATGTACGCAGGTAAAAACGCGAGAAATCTACGATACGCCATTTCACGTATGAGTCGACCATTAAGTCTTTTTTCTCTGCGGTTACAAAACGGTCTGGCGCTTCATCAAGTGTTTGAATACGCGCATCTAACTTTTTAACCGTTTCAATAAATGGCACTTTAAAATGCAAGCCTGGTTGATAGACCACCATTTCACCAGCGCTATCACGCTTGATTTTTTTGAACTGGAAGACAATACCGCGCTCACCTTCTGCAACCACAAAAACACAAGAAACTGCAATTACAAAAATTACTGCACCTAATGCAACTAAGAAATTTTTCATCGGTTAGTTTCTCCCACTGTTAAAACGATCGGTACGGCCAGTTGAGCTGTTGGTTGAGCTTGGTACCGATTGTGGTACCGATTGCACCGGCTGCTGCATTGTACGTGGGACACTTTGTTGTTGATTGATAATCTTATCCAATGGCAAGTACATCATATTGTTACCACCTTCGACATCAACCATCACTTTTGATGTATTGCTATAAACCTTTTCCATGGTCGCCATATATAAACGTTGACGCGTAACTTCTGGCGCTGCTTGATACTCAGGCAATAACTTTTCAAAACGCGCGACAGCACCTTCTGCGTCCAATACTGTCTGCTGTTTATAGGCTAGTGCTTCTTGTTCAAGACGCTTAACACGACCACGGGCACGAGGCTCAATACTCAATGCATACGCTTCGGCTTCTTGAATATAACGTTCTTCGTCTGCTTGAGCAGCAATCGCATCATCGAACGCTTCTTTAACTTCTTCAGGTGGACGCGCATCTTTAAAGTTAACGTCTACCACTGAAAGGCCCAAGTTGTATGTTTCAATAATATCGTCTAACTCCGCCCATACTTTTTGGCGAACCACTTCACGACCGCTAGTCAGCACATCATCCATCTTAGCCTGACCAACAACATAGCGCAGTGCACTGTCGAGCGCATCGCTTAAGCTTTCATCGGCGTTGGTTACACTGAAGATATAATCACGAGCATTAACCACACGATATTGCACTTGCATTTCAACGCGCACGACATTTTCGTCCTGCGTTAACATAAAGCCAGCTGCAGGCAAATCTCGCGTTGTTTGTACGTCAACTGGAATGATGTTCTCAATAAACGTCCATTTCCAACTCAAACCTGGTTCAACGAGCTCTACGTATTCACCAAAGCGCAGTTTTACACCGCGCTCAGCTTCTTTAATGGTGTAAATACACGAGTATGCGTATATCACGACGGCTACCAAAACTGCCACGATAATAAGGGCATTTGGGAAACTATTATTGGCGCTGCTTGACGAGCCTCCAGAGCCACCAAAGCCAAACTTGCTGCCTAAATCTTTAAATAAATCGTCTAAGTCAGGTGGTCCTTGGTTATTACCGCCTTTGTTTTTCCAGGGATCTTTATCGTCTTTCCCCGGTTCATTCCAAGCCATGATGCTCTCCGAATAGTCTCTATAAAAAATTAATTTTGATGATATTGTCATTTTCGACAAAAACAGGTGAAAAAACAATATATCAGGCTGTTAATACTCAATAAAGTGTTCAATTGTTTCCGTTTTAACAATCCGATTCCACTCTTTTTCAGGTAGCTTGACCGCTAGAATGCAGTTTCCTTGCTCATCATAGGTCTCATCAGTTATACAATTAAGCTGATAGAACTCACCGCGCAATCTGCCTGCAGAAGGCGGAATTTTCAAGGTATGCCTGACAATTTGCACGCCTAAGCGCTCAGCCAATGCCTTGTAGAGTAACTCGATGCCTTGATTTGCCCGAGCGGATAACCAAACCCGAATAGGCAAGCCATTTTCGTCTCTATCTATACGCGGTGCAATATCATTTAGGTTATCTATTTTGTTACAAATTAATAATTGCGGAACATCGCCAGCGTCAATTTCTGTTAAGACGTCTTCAACCTGCTCGATATTTTCTTGCCGACGCTCGTCAGAAATATCAACAACGTGAAGTAATAATTGCGCTTCGCGAGTTTCAGTTAACGTAGCCTTAAAGGCCGCGACTAAATCGTGTGGTAAATGACGAATAAAACCTACGGTGTCGGCTAAAATTACTCGGCCAACATCTTCGACTTCGATTTTTCGCAAAGTGGGGTCAAGTGTCGCGAATAATTGGTCTGCGGCATAAACATCAGCGCGCGTGATGGTGTTAAATAAAGTAGATTTTCCTGCATTGGTATAGCCGACTAAAGAAACGGTTGGCAATTCAGCGCGCGTGCGCGAACGCCTGCCTTGTTGGCGTTGCTTTTCTACTTTCTCTAAACGCTTTTGAATGCTGTTCATCCGCTCGCGTAACAATCGACGGTCGGTCTCTAGTTGTGTTTCACCTGGACCGCGCATACCAATACCACCTTTTTGTCGTTCAAGGTGAGTCCAACCTCGGATCAAACGGGTGCTGATATGTCTCAATTGAGCAAGTTCGACTTGTAACTTACCTTCATGAGTACGGGCTCGTTGGGCAAATATATCGAGGATCAAGGTCGTTCTGTCGACCACCCGACATTCGCAGACCGCTTCGATATTTTTTTCTTGAGATGGACTAAGGCTGTGGTTGAATAAGACAACATTGGCGTTGTGTAGTTTAACAGCTTGCGCTATTTCTTCGACCTTACCCGAGCCAACAAAGTATTTACTATGGGGGGTGTTTCGCTTGCCAGTAATCACATCAAGTGCCGTAACACCTGATGATGACACTAACATTTCAAATTCTTGTAGATCTTCTCGACTACTTTCATCAGGAAAATCTACATGAACTAGTATCGCTTGCTCACCTGCCTGATAACGATCAAACAAATGAAGTACTCCTAATTGTTAGTACTACAAGCATTAATCCTGATTGTCCATTGGCTGGTTAAAGCCACCTTGGTTGCCAGTTGGAGCAGGATTAGTGTTTACAGCACGAGACGGTACAACCGTCGAAATAGCGTGTTTATACACCATTTGACTGACCGTGTTCTTTAATAAAATAACAAACTGGTCAAAAGACTCGACTTGACCTTGTAACTTAATGCCGTTAACTAAGTAAATTGCCACTGGAATGCGGTCACGACGTAATGCATTCAAAAATGGGTCTTGTAAAGATTGCCCCTTCGCCATTATTGGCCCCTTTTCTTATTGTTAGTAAAAATAAATTTTTCAATTCAGCGGGTTAACTCGCTGTTAACAATCATTATACACAATTGTTTATAATTTGCTTATCTGTGATGTAATTACTTGTAAATTGTTGGTATCTTCCATATCCAACCAAGTCAATTCATCCCATCCCCTCAACCAAGTTAATTGACGTTTCGCCAATTGTCTAGTAGCACATACACCTTTAAAGATCATTTCTTCAAAATCGTACTCGCCTTTGAGGTGTTGCCACATTTGTCGATAGCCAACACAGCGAATCGACGGCAGGTTTTCATGTAAGTCGCCACGCGCCATTAATTTTACAACTTCATCTTTAAAACCTTGCTCGATCATTTGGTTAAAACGCAACTCAATACGTTTGTGCAACGTTTTTCGCTCTTTTGGCGCGATAGCAAATTGTAAAACATCCCCAGTTAAACGTTGACCTTTTATTTCAGTTAATTGTGTCAAAGTATTTCCAGTTATACGGAACACTTCGAGTGCTCGGGTCAATCGCTGTGGATCATTAGGATGGATGCGCTGTGCAGAGACTGGATCTATCTCAGCTAGCTCTTGATGTAATGCATCCCAGCCATTTTCTTTCGCCTCTTGCTCGATTTGCTGCCTAACTTTTGGTGAGGCTTCCGGTAAAGGCGATATTCCGTCAATTAAACTTTTAAAGTACATCATAGTGCCGCCAACCAATAAAGGAATCCGACCACGTTGGCGAATTTCATCAATGGCTTTTAAAGCATCTTTGCAAAACTCTGCCGCAGAATAACTATCGGCAGGATCAATCAAATCTATTAGTCGATGTGGATATTTTTTTTGCTCTTCCGCAGTCGGTTTCGCGGTACCTATATCCATCCCTTTAAATACGAGGGCTGAGTCAACACTGATAATTTCACAGGGCAACGCATCATAGAGCTCCATAGCTAACGCTGTTTTACCTGATGCCGTTGGCCCCATTAAACAGATAACCGGTGGCAATTTTTTTTCAGTGGACATAAGTTACATCTTCAATTGGCTTACACTCGATGTAAGGTCAACTATAGCTGAATTCAAGGTAATGTATTGATTAAATTCTTGTTGTTGACTTTGAATTTGTCGCCAAACGGGTAAATAACCTGCAAGATCAATTGGCTGAGGTAATAAATAACCGGCTAAAAAATCAAGCCAATAATCACTGATGGTTTCAGGTTGCCGCTGAACATCGGTTAATTTTGCTAAAAAGCTCATCGCTTGTTGAATAAAGTCATTGATGTCTAATGTCCGAAACAATGCCGGAAACTGACGCACAACAACGCCTTGCGAATAAGAAATAACAATCCCTGAGCGCTTAAATAGCTCGGAAAACTCTTCAAGCAATGAATGATGGTTCTGATCGATATTCACTTTGATCGGCAACAGCAGCGGTTGACTGACCAAACCGGTTTGCCATTTTTCTTTTAACAGCATCAAATAGCTAGATTTAGCAAGCTTTGCCGCATCAAATACGCGTAATTGCTGTTGCTCAACAAACACACCATATTTCCCTTCTACTATTGCTAACAGCTCAGCAGCAGAAACGACATTGTCAGTTTGCCGCTGAGTTTCTTGATGGCTTGGATGAGGTGTCATCAATTGTTGGTAATTGGCACTCGCTGTCGATGATACCTGGTTCGAGCTATATTGACGACGGCCATCAAATGAAGTACTTGATTGATATGCTTGCTGATTACTGGCTGAAGTCAGTGGCGTCACGTAGTCACGCGTTGACACATTGGCAGAAGATACCATTGACGAATTGGCTTCACTAGGTGCTTCATGGCCATACTCAACATCAGCTAAAGCAGGTTCATTTGCGTTGGCAATCGCTTGATGGCAGACAGAGAAAATAAAATCGTGAATATAACGTCCTTGATGAAAGCGAACCTCGTGTTTTGCCGGGTGAACATTAACATCAACCTCTCGATGATCAAGCTCTAAAAACAACACAAATGCCGGATATTGCTCGCTGCCAAGGTATTCACTGTAAGCCTGTTTTATCGCGTGATTAATCAACTTGTCGCGCATCATACGGCCGTTGACATAGCTATAACACAAATCGTTTTGATTACGAGCAAAGCTAGGCAAACCAATCCAGCCCCATAGCGTAAGATCGCAATGTTCAGTTTTCACTTCAATAGCATTGGCTAAAAACGGTTGGCCACAGACTTGACCAATCCGCTTGGCGTAAGTCTCTGGCGAGTTGCATTGGCGAAAATGTTTCACCTGCTTGCCGTTATGAGTCAAGATAAAGCTGACATCGAATCGCGCTAACGCTATCCGTTTGATCACTTCTTCAATATGGGTAAATTCAGTTTTTTCAGTGCGGAGAAATTTTCGCCGAGCAGGCGTATTAAAAAACAAATCAACCACGTCTACCGTAGTACCGTCTGGATGAGCCGCTGGCAACACTTCGACAGCCATATCTCGTCCCTCAGCACGTGCCTGCCAAGCTTGAGGTTGTTGCTGCGGTTTTGATGTCAAGGTTAAGCGCGCCACCGAACTAATACTGGCAAGCGCTTCACCGCGAAAGCCTAAACTGGCGATAGCTTCCAAATCATCTAGATCTTTAATTTTTGACGTAGCATGGCGGCTCAGCGCTAATGTTAGCTCATCTTTTACAATGCCCTTACCGTTATCAACAATGCGAATGCGTTTGGCGCCACCTTTTTCGATATCGATGCGAATTTTAGTTGCACCAGCATCGAGGCTATTTTCAACAAGTTCTTTAACAACCGAAGCAGGTCGCTCGACCACTTCGCCGGCTGCGATTTGGTTGGCTAGGCGAGCGGGTAATATTTGAATAGGCATAATAATTATTTAGTCGGCTCGAGGAATTTTCAATGTTTGGCCAACTTTAACCACATTTGAATCGAGATTATTCGCTTTTTTCAATTTACTGACCGAGACATTGTAACGTTGCGCTAATACCGACAATGACTCTCCTCGGCTTACAGTGTGCTTTTTAATGGCAATAGTTGCGTAGTAGCTGCCGGCGGGAGGGTTATCAAGGTAATAATTGCGAATACCATCAAAAATTGATTGTGCTAATTTCTGTTGATGACTTGGCGAAGTTAAATTGCGCTCTTCTTGATGGTTAGAAATAAATCCTGTTTCAACCAAAATAGACGGAATATCTGAGGCTTTTAACACGGCAAAGTTACCATTTTGCGGTGTCCGTTTGTGCATCTTGGTGATTTTACGCATCCGGCTAATCACATGAGAGGCGACACCATGGCTAACCTCTAGTGAATATTCTTTACTCATATCAGCAATAGTAATAGCCAAATTATCATCATCGGTGTTTTTAATCACACTGCCACCACCACCGAGTAGCTCTGAGTTTTTTTCTCGGTTAACCAACCAACGCGCGAGCTCTGACTCAACCCGCCGGTTTGTTACTAGCCAAACCGAGCCACCACTAGGCTGCGGCGTGTGAAAAGCATCGGCGTGGATTGACACTAAAAAATCAACATTTTTTTTGCGAGCGATTCTCGAACGATCATTAACGTGAATATAGTAATCACCCGAGCGGATCAGCTCAGCTTTTAACCCTTTTTCTTGGTCGATAAGTGTTTTCAATCGCTTGGCGATCGCTAAGGTCACGTGTTTTTCATAGGTGCCTTTGTGGCCAACCGAACCTGGATCCTCACCACCATGGCCTGCATCAATACCAATAACGATGTCTTGCTGTTGTGTTGGCGGCTTAACCGCAATGTGTGTTTTCTGCTCTTTGTCGAATAAGTCGATAACTAAGCGGTGACCATATTGCCCCGCTGGCGCAAGCGGAAATACACTCTTTCTATAACTGGCATTTAATTCCAGTACTAAGCGCGTGGTGCCGGTTTCTTTCGAGTTGCTGGTTCTAATTTTTTTAATGCGCGGATCATTTTTACCGATATTACTCAAATTAACGTTGCGTTTTGAGTCTTTAAAATCAATGACTAATCGATGCGGTGCGGACAGGGAAAAATAAGTATATTCAGGCTGCTCAGATAAATCGAAAACCACCCGTGTATTTTCTGGTGCCGGCCACACGCGAACAGAGTCAATGGTATTGACAGCATTTGCACCAAATGACATCAACACTAGGCTACAAAAAACAAACCTCATTACCTTGCTAACTTGACGTTGCCAATTCATACCTTTCCTACAACTTGCACCAATTGGAATAATTGGTATTACCCCTGCAACATTGCCACTAATTGGTCACCCAGTGACGACTTAGGAACAATCTCTACTTCTCGCTGCTCACCACTATACGATAAGTTGATGAGAAAATCAGGTGTTGGGATCATCCCTTCGCCACGAGAAGGCCATTCAATAAACGAACAACTATTTTCATTAAAATAATCGCGTATGCCCATATATTCAAGCTCTTCAGGATCGGCAAGGCGGTATAAGTCAAAGTGATATACCTGCCACGGAGGTAGTTCATAGGGCTCGACAAGTGTATACGTTGGACTTTTGACATGGCCACAATGGCCCATCCCCTGAACAAAACCGCGAGTTAGCGTGGTTTTTCCAGCGCCTAAATCGCCGCTTAAATAGACAACAACGCCATGTTTTAGTTCATTTTTAATGATATCCGCTAACTGGCTTCCTAAAGCAATTGTCGCTTGTTCATCGATTAATGTCGCTTGATACTGGTTCATAGATACTTTGTAATAATACTGGAAATTGAAGAAGTAAATCACTTGCGAGCAAGCCGATATGGCCTTGCTTCGCTGCGATATTATCGCCTGCTTTACCGTGAAGATAAACCGCTAATCGCGCCGCATCAATCAATTCATTAGTTTGCATCGCTAGTGCACCGATAACACCAGATAATACATCGCCCATTCCCCCTGTTGCCATTGCGTGATTGCCCGTACTATTAATCCATGTATTGACACCATCGCTAGTTAGAGTCCCCGCTCCTTTGAGTACGCAGACACAACGGTATTTTTGGGCAATCGACGTGACGGCATCAAAGCGATTTTTTTCGACTTGTTCAACCGTACAATTGAGCAGTGCGGCGGCTTCTTTAGGATGTGGCGTTAGGATCCAAGGATTGTAATTCTCGACCTGATTATGTTGTTGAAAATATTTTGCCAACAAATATAGCGCATCGGCATCGATAATTAAGTTAGTCTTTGTCGTCATCACATAGTCAAACAGTTCATTCGCCCAAGGGCTTTGACCTAAGCCTGGCCCAATCACCACGCACTTAGCATTCAACAACAACTGGCTTTGCTTGAGTGAGGTTTTATCTGTTGCCCCAAGCATCAGCTCATAGCGATTGGCGATGACAATACTGTGATTTTCAGGTGCAGTGACGACACTGACCAATGGCGCACCACTGCGTAACGCCGCTTCACTCGCTAATCGAATAGCACCGGGCATACCTTTTTGACCACCAACGGTGACCAACTTACCAAGATGACCTTTATGCTGATGACTCAACCTAGGTACTAGACTAGATAAATTACACGCTCGCTGAATAAAACAGCGACTATCAACTTGCTGACAAAATGCTTGGGCTAGCGATAAAGGGGCAAACACTAAATTCCCGACATGATTTTGTGCCTGACCAGTTAATAGCCCCTGCTTTAATGCGATAAAACTTACTGTTGCACTGGCTTGAACGGCACCTTGGCTAACCTCTCCTGTTGTTGCATTGACACCTGATGGCGTATCGACACTCACAATGGGGTATTCTAGGGCGTGAATGCTAGCAATCACTTGCGCGATACCTGTCGGCAATTGCCCTTTAAAGCCAATACCAAAAATAGCATCAACCACCACAGGGTTTTCAAGATCAGTCAACAATGAATCATTGGTAAACTCATTAATTTTACCACCAGCATTAATAAACAATTGTGCGGCCTGCTTAGCATCACCGGATAATTGACTGAACTCTCCTAGTAATATCAATTGGACAGCTATGCCGCTTGCCAAAGCTAATTGACCAACAATAAAACCATCGCCGCCATTATTGCCCTTTCCTGCAACAATCAGCAAAGATCGCTGACCATAAGCACGCTCAATATAATCAAATACCGCTTGGCCAGCACTTTTCATCAAATCGAACATCGCAATATGCTGGCTATTGGCGACACTTGCCTCATGCTCAAGGACAGCAGTGCCTGAATAGGCAAGCTGTGGTAAACTTTGCTTCACCATATCAAATCATCGTTAACGCGTTTGTGAACTCATCTATTAACTATCAAGAACTTGCAGAAAAAATCAAGCTTTGGGGGCAAGAACTCGGCTTTGCCCAAGTCGGTATTTGCGATATTGATTTATCGAACCACGAAGAAAAGTTGCAAACTTGGTTAGACAATAACTATCACGGACAAATGGCTTACATGGCTAAGCATGGCTTAGATCGAGCCAAGCCAGAGCAGATCCACCCTGGTACATTGCGCGTTATCAGTGCGCGAATGAATTACCTGCCAACGTCGGCAAAGTTTGCCAAAATCTTGAAACGCCCAGAGCACGCTTTTGTTAGCCGTTACGCTTTGGGCCGAGATTATCACAAGTTGATCAGGAAGCGTTTAAAGCAACTCGGCGATAAAATTAAACAACACTGCTTAGCGTTTGATTTCCGGCCTTTTGTTGACTCTGCACCTATTTTAGAGCGGCCATTGGCAGAAAACGCCGGCTTAGGATGGGTCGGCAAACACAGTTTATTGATCAACCAGCAAGCCGGCTCGTGGTTTTTTCTCGGCGAACTATTGGTTAATTTGCCATTACCTATCGATCAGAAAGCCGAAGAGCACTGTGGCTCGTGTGTTGCCTGTATAAAGATTTGCCCAACCCAAGCCATTGTCGCACCCTATGTCGTTGATGCAAGACGTTGTATTTCCTATTTAACGATAGAGTTACGCGATGCAATTCCAGTTGAGTTTCGGCCGCTAATGGGCAATCGAATTTACGGTTGTGATGATTGTCAGTTAATTTGTCCTTGGAATAAGTTTGGTCAATTAACGACAGAAGATGACTTTCAACCCAGGCAAAACCTCGATGAAGTTACGTTGCTTGAATTATTTTCGTGGAGTGAACAAACTTTTTTAACCAAAACTCAAGGCTCACCCATTAGACGCATTGGTTTTGACTGTTGGCAACGAAATATTGCCGTCGCTTTGGGTAATGCCCCTTATAACATAGAGATTGTTCAGGCGCTGCGCGAAAAGCGTAACAGTGCCACGCAGATGGTAAAAGAGCATATCGACTGGGCGCTTGATCAACACTCAGAAAAGGCAAAACGACAAATCATTCCAACGAATGAGCGCCTGCAAGCGCGGCTCATTCGAAGCATTGAAAAAGGTCTGCCGCGCGATGCTTAAACCGTTATACCAAGTGAATTAAATAGCCTCAGCAAATTGTTTTAAGCCTTTAATATCGCGCTCAACCTCTGGCATTAAACGAATAGCATCACTAAATGCCTGTTGTTCAATACAATGTAGTAATTGTTCAGCCCATGCTTGTAATTCTTTCGAGGCAATAATGCGGCTAATAGACAATAGCTGCTCTACCTGTTCGCGCGCATTAGTGACTGATTTGACTGCCAGTGAATACTTGAGTTGTTCGAAGCTTTGCTCAAGCTTGGCAAAGTACTCATCAGCCATTAGCGCCGCTAGTTCTGGCCCACCGACATTATTAGCATACTCAACGATATCAAAGCTAAGCGGTGTCACTGTTATTTTGGGTGTTATTTGCTGAGTGTGACCTTCAGGTGCTTGAACGTTAAACTCAGTTGCAATATCTTTGGCTGACTTATTAGAGCCAGCGGATGTAGCACTTTTAATCACTAGCCAAGATTGTAACACTGCCAACCACTCTTGAGCAGACGCATCATGGGCAAGTTGGTGACACTCAAGTACATCACTGGCTTGATATGCCTGTTCAGAGAGTGAAATTACGCAGCGTTTAAGTTGTTTTTTGATCGCAACACTATCGATAGCACTGAGTGAAAAGTCGGTGACTAAAATTCGATAAAGCCCTGTTTGCCATGACTCTAGTGCTTGCTTTTGATGAGTGACAACAGTGACCTTTAAGCCCAACCACTGCAATAGCGCGCCAAGCGCATAGTGTTCACTGATATCCTCGATCGCTAAGAGCACGGTTACACTGGTTTTAACCGTTGTTACGGCTTGCAATACTTGGTGATCATATCTCAAGTTATCTTTATTGTCTGACTTGATAAAGCGCCATAAAGTTGCCAATAAGTCACTACCAAGCTTCAGGTTAATCGAGTAGCTATGACTATTGTATTGACTGAGCGGCATGGTAGATAACTCATCAATAATGAACAGTTTAGGCTGCAGACGCTCAGGTAATTGCGTGATCAAAGTTGTTAGTTGATGTTCGTCGTGATGGGCCGGCTCATTAGCAGAGATAACTAAGCCAATTTTGTGTTTTTCTAATCGGCTCGCCTCTAAAAATCGGTGGGCATGATCGATACTACTCACCGCGATCACCTCAGTAGTGTGGGGCTGTAATAGACTATCGAGATATTTTCGATTAGCTTCATCTTTGACGATCAATATTATTCTACTTGCTAAATTAGGCGCCTGATAAGCAGACTTGATTTTCTCAACCGTTTGTTGAGTAGAGTGTGGTAATTCAAAAGAGAATTGCCAACCATGAGTATTTTGCACCAGTTCAATCTTATCGGCGTGTAAATACTCGAGCATTGCCCGCGCAAAATAACCTTGGTCAAAAGTCGCTGTTTTAGGCTGACTATCAACTTGATGGCTGACCAACAACATAGAAGGTGGCACAGCTTCTAACACTTCACTTTGGCGATAGGTAAATTGGTACCTCACGATGAGTTGCGAAGCGTTTTGGTTGACGACCTTAGTTTTTAATGACAAATCGCCAACTTGTCTAACGAACTGCAAATCAAGTAAGTAAGAAATAACAAATTGATAACTCGCACTATCTAAGAATACGTTGGCATTAGCCAGCGGTAAGTGCTCATGTTCAAAATGCTCAAAGCTTAAACGCCCCGAATGTTCGCTCGAGAAGTGGTTTCTAGCAAATTGCGCAGTACTTACCAAGCCTGCAAGTGTTTGTGATAGTTTAACATCAGTAAATTCGACATTTCTATTCGTCAAATGGGTCGCTGCCCACAAGCGACCGCCTTGGCTCCATTGCAATACTTGGTGTAGAAGTTGAGCATATCTAAGGGCAGCCTTATCAAGCCGCTGACGACTTTGCTGGCTCAGGTACAAATGGCCAAGCTTACGCTGAATATGGGCGAAAATGTACTGGGTACCCTGCCACTGCTTTTGTTGCTGTATTTCTAATTGTTCAACCTGCTGCGTTAATTCGTTAACTTGCTGATAAGTAGTTGAACTATTTCGAACAAAGACAGATAAATGATCTTCAGTTTTGAGTATGGTAAACGTGAGTTGTTGCTCATCAAATAACCAGGTGACACTGGCAACGTCTTGCGAATTTTGCGCCATCTCGCGCAGCTTGGCTATTAATTCATGGGTTAACTCAGGGCCCAATAAAGCCCTCCACGGCAAGCTATCTTGATGCTGATGTTGAGCATTGGTTATACGGTTAAACCATTCAAGTTGCGTTGGTGTTGGCGAAACGTTATAGCCAATTAACTGCGAACCCTCGATGAATACAAGCCCTTGAGTATTGAGCAAAGCATCAAGCAAGTATTGATATTGCTGATTTAATGTTTGATAGGCCTGTTCATCGTGTTCTGGTTGGACAACTTGTTTAAGTAATTGAGCAATCTCGTACTGACTTTGGGTTGCTACCTCGATGACTTCGGCGTTGTTGTCATGAATTAACTGTTCAACAAGCTGCTTAGTCGTTTGCTCTACACCCTGTACTTTTCTCAACATCCGATATAAGACAAGGAAAATCAATAAGACCAACCCTGACATCAGGCCCATAGCAACAAGATAAAAAGCAGACGGCTCAATAGCCAGCACCTTCGAACTTAACATCTGTTCGAAAGCAAATTTGGGTTGCTCGATAGTTTGTTGATTGAGCTGAGCAAGGGATTGTAACTTAGTTGTTTGTTGTGCCAACACTTCGAGATATTCTGTTGCCAAACGGGTATGTCCACGCCACTTTGCGATTAAGCGTGCGTCATTAAACAATAAATTCATCAATTGAGTTAATTGTTTGGCGAGCTCGTCGTTTTCAGCAGCGAGTTGATCTTGGTAGACACTGCGCCATTGATTAAACTTTTCCGCATTGAGCTCTAAGATATCAATATCATTACTTGGTGATAGAAAAGTCAATCCTTCTAGGGTAATGGCAACTTGATTGAGGTGGCGATTAGCCTCTTGATAATCTTGAATGTCATGGCTGACATTAGTATGAGCAATCGCTCTGGAGGTAGTGACGCGATCACTGACTTTATCAGCAAGCACCTGATTATATAAGTTAGCTTGACGATCTTTCATCAGTGCGAGTAAATCAATCATCGAATGGTTGATGGTATTAATGAGCACTAATGTTTCTTGAGTTAGCGCCTGGTTGCGCTCTTCATTACTCGAAATACGTATAGCCAAACTGTCGATATCATCATTGTTCAGCAAAGGAAAAAACGAACGTGAGAAATTACCAGCTCGCTTAAGATTATTTAAACTATCGCGCAGTTGTTGATGAGTATCGGCAAGGGATGTTTGTTGATTACCCTGACTGATATCAGATAGTTGATTTTGCAACGCTGTAATTTCAGTAAACAGCACTTGCTGCTTTTCAATTGCTGGTAAGTAATCCAGGTTGATTTTGTTGTAATAATCATAACTTTGCCACAATGCAACTGCGCAACCTGCAAAGATTAACAGGGTAAAAAAGACAATGCTTAAGGCTTTAGTATGTAATAATTGTGCACCTGATTGACGCTCAGCCAAACCAATTTCCTTATCAACTGAAAAACTCATAAAAAACCTACTATAAAACAATACTATTGTTATATGTAGGTTTTTCAGAAAATTGCAGTAGTAATTAGTTAACCTGAGTTCAGGTTAGTCAACAAACTAGTCTCTGCGTTTAGGAACCCAAGCCCACTCCATAAAACATGCTATCGGTTGCTGACCTGACTCATCAGTAATGGTAACGGCAACCAACATATCGCCTTTGTCTTGTGTTTCAATTTGCTGAATTTGCTCATCAGTTAAATTGGCATGAGCGGTTAGATCGCCGACCATCCGCCGTTGAAAATCTACCTTCATCGATTTTAACAAAGGTACGTGTGTATCTGGCACATTCATACCAAAGACAATACCGGTCGCGGATTCAGCTAATAACGAAGCTGCAATAGCATGTACCCCACCAATATGATTTTGCACGCGTTTTTTATTGGCGATTTTCAGTTCAACAGCTTTATTTGTTACTGAAATCAACTTGATATTCGATGTTTTAGCGTACTTGACTTGTGAGTTAAACACTTTCGTTAGTAAGTATGAACGCAGTGCTGCTGGGCCCTTGTTAATACGGTTTACCACCGTTGAAAATCTATTTGCCATAACTATGTCCTTTAACGTTTTTTGACATTCTGCCTCAAACTGGTCTGACCTGCAAACACCGCAGATAAAAAAAGCTCCACAGTGGAGCTTTCAAATAATTCGTTAACTCAAATATTGCCTGAGGAGCACAATTAACATTAACTAAATTACACGTTAAAAAAGTGCTCGCGATAGATTTTTAACTCCTCAATCGATTCGCGAATATCATCTAAAGCTAAGTGCACGCCTTTTTTCTGTACCTGATCTAACACTTCAGGCTTCCATCGGCGCGCGAGCTCTTTAACCGTTGAAACATCAAGATTGCGATAATGAAAATAATCTTCAAAGTCAGGCATATATTTATTAATAAAGCGACGGTCTTGACCAATACTATTACCACACATAGGCGACTTACCAGCGGGTACAAACTGAGAAACAAAGGCGAGCGTTTCTTTTGTGGCACTAGCTAAATCTGTTTTACTGTCTCGACAACGCTGGGTTAAGCCAGATTTGCCGTGATGTTCGATACACCAATCACTCATGTTGTCGAGTACTTGATCACTGTGGTGAATAGCAAATACTGGTCCTTCAGCGAGAATATTCAATTGACTGTCGGTAACAATAGACGCAATTTCTAAAATAACATCAGTTGCCGGATCTAACCCCGTCATTTCCAGATCCAACCAGATTAAATTGCTGTCATTGCTTTGGCTCATAATTTTCCTTACGTACTTTATTTAGACCAATTTCATTAAATCATTAATTATTCAGTGCAAATTTAATGAACTCGGTATTATCTAACTGTCGACAAGCATAAAGTGAATTGACAATAAATCGCTCTGATACGCGAGCACAATCGGCAATCCATTGTACAAATCTTTTATCAACTAAGTATAAGCAGTATAATACGCCAGATGTACCCTAGTACAATACTAAAATCATCAACATTAATGAGTATTTGTGGCTAAATCTAAAAAATTAACAAAAGGTCAGCTTCGTCGTATCAAAGCGAATCAAGAGAAGAAGATCGCGAAAAAAGACCAGATTCAATGGCAAGACGACGAGCTATCAGCGCCATTGCAAGGCTTAGTGATCAGCCGTTTTGGTCAACACGCTGACGTAGAAGCACCCAGTGGTGAGATCTTTCGTTGTAACATTCGCCGCTCAATCGACTCACTAGTTTGTGGTGATAAAGTCATGTGGCGCCAGGGCAAAGAGACTCAACATGCGATTTCAGGTGTGATTGAAGCAGTTCACGAGCGCGACAGCGTATTGTCTCGACCAGATGTTTATGACGGTGTTAAACCTGTTGCCGCCAATATTAATCAAATATTTATCGTCTCTTCAGTACTGCCTGCTTTTAACCCCGATATTATTGATCGCTATATCGTCGCCTGTGAACAAACCCAAATCACCCCCATCATAGTGTTAAACAAAATAGACTTACTCGATGAAGAAATTTTTCAAGTGATTCAAGAAAGCCTGCAAATTTACCTTGATATTGGTTATCAAGTTATTCTTGCGAGTAGCGAAACCAGTGATGGTTTAGATGATATTAAAAACCAATTAAAAGACAAAACGAGTATTTTTGTCGGCCAATCAGGCGTAGGTAAGTCAACACTTACTAACAGCTTAATGCCCGAATTAGTTTTAGAAACAAAAGAAGTATCGGAAAATTCAGGCTTAGGCCAACACACAACAACCGTCGCGCGTTTATATCACTTCCCAGAGGGAGGCGATTTAATCGATTCACCGGGCATTCGCGAGTTTGGCTTATGGCACATGACACCAGAGCAAGTTTGCGACGGATTTGTCGAATTTGCTGATTTTATCGGCACCTGTAAATTTAGAGACTGCAAGCACAAAACAGACCCAGGTTGTGCACTCGTTGAAGCAATGGAGGCGGGTAAAATTCACCCAGAACGACTTGCCAGTTTTCAGCGAATCATGGAAAGCATCCATGAAAACTTACAAACCACCCGATTTAACCAATAAAGATTTAAGGATCGATAAGTGTTCATTGATAAATTAAAAATCACTTTACAATACATAATGCCAAAGCACCTAATTTCACGCTTAGTTGGCAAATTCGCAGCAGCGGAAATGGGCGGTTTGACGACCAAAGCGATTGCTTGGTTTATCAAGGCTTACGATATCAATATGGCTGAAGCCAAGTATAAAAATGCAAGTGACTTCAAAACCTTTAACGATTTTTTTACCCGCGAACTAGCAGAAGGCGCGCGTCCTATTCTCGCTGACGAAAATACCATCTGTTATCCTGTTGATGGCGCAATAAGTCAGCAAGGTGATATTGTTGACGGGCAGCTTATTCAAGCAAAAGGATTCAACTACAGTTTGAACAGCTTATTAGGTGGTGACGAAGCAACGTCTGCACCATTTCAAGGCGGCAAGTTCTCGTGTATTTATCTCGCACCAAAGGATTATCACCGTATTCATATGCCAATGGATGCCACGCTCACCGACATGATTTATGTGCCGGGCGAGTTATTTTCAGTAAACCCACTTACCGCGAATAACGTCCCTGATTTATTTGCCCGAAACGAACGCGTTGTCGCAGTATTTGACACAGAAAAAGGCCCTATGGCGATGGTGCTCGTTGGCGCGACAATTGTCGCCAGTATTGAAACTGTGTGGGCAGGTACAATTACGCCACCAGCGGGTAAAGATATTTTCAGATGGCAATATCCAACCACTGGCCACGGCGCAATTAAGCTGAAAAAAGGCGATGAAATGGGCCGTTTCAAATTGGGCTCAACCGTTATCACCACTTTCGCGCCAAACATGGTTGAATTTAATCAACAAGCGGGGCCAAAAACCGTGACTCGCATGGGCGAGCACTACGCAGATCTTATCGACTAATGAAAATTATTGCGCATCGCGGTGCCAGTGGCACTCGGGTTGAAAACACCCTAGAAGCATTCGACAAAGCGATTGCTGATGGTTGTGATGCAATTGAACTCGACGTGCAATTTCACCCAAGTGGCGCATTAGTTGTCAGCCACGATGCTTATGTCATGTATAACGGTCAGGTTGAGCAATTGCGCAACCTATCACTCGAGCAAATCGAGTCAATCACCTTTCACGATGGTTCGAAACTCACTTTATTAGAACC
Source organism: Thalassotalea sp. LPB0316 (assembly GCF_014898095.1). Taxonomy (NCBI): domain Bacteria; kingdom Pseudomonadati; phylum Pseudomonadota; class Gammaproteobacteria; order Alteromonadales; family Colwelliaceae; genus Thalassotalea; species Thalassotalea sp. LPB0316. The sequence goes on along the minus strand of NZ_CP062946.1, from coordinate 965,096 downwards.
GGCTCTGCGCTTAATAGCCGGTCGATGTGAGGTCAACATTGAAGTAAAATCAGCGTCTTTGTTCTGTCAACAACATCGACAAGGGCGCATCGAGCAAGCAATCAGTGCGATTAAAACCATTATTGATAAACTTGTCACCGAAGGGCTTTATCGCTATCAGCAATTGAGTATTTCGTCGTTTAATCACCATGTACTTGCTACTTCGAAAGTATTGTTACCCAAAGTGAATACAGGTGCCTTGAGTGCCTCGTGCCCGGTCGATTACGCTGATTTTGCTGCCAAATTACAAGCAACCACGATTAATTTAGCAATCGACTGCATTAATCACGCGATTGTCGAACACGCCCATAATGCCGGCTTGCAGGTTTGGGTCTATACGGTTAACAATCAACAAGATATTAAGTGGTGCATGGCACTTGGCGTTGATGCTATTTTTACTGATTTTCCCGAGCGCAGTCGAGAAATTATTGAAGATCTTGTAAGTAGAATTAAGTAAAATATCAGTTTTTACTTGCCGATATTTTCACCAACGTATACGATTAACGTCGTAATACGTCATAGAATTTGGGTAAAGGAACCTTAAAATGGCTCGAGATAAGTCTGAAATCAAGCCAACTGAAGCTGAGCTTTCATTATTGAATATCCTATGGGACTTAGGACCAGCTACAGTTAGAGAAGTACATGAAAAAATAAGCCAAACACAAAAAACGGGCTACACTACAGTACTTAAAATATTGCAAATTATGCATGACAAAAACCTTGTGATCCGCGATGAAAGCAAGCGTGCCCACGTGTATGCAGCAGCCAACAGCCAGACTCATACGCAATCGTCACTATTAAAAGATTTAATCGCAAAAGCATTTGGTGGCTCTACGTCAAATTTGGTCATGAGAGCACTTGACGATTCAACGACTAAACAAGAAATAGAAGACATCAAATCAATTTTAAACAAATACGAGCAGGAAGTTAGTTAACTTGGCATGCAAATATTTTTAGACGAGAGCATATTACTTTCTAGTATCGGTTTAACACTTGTCCACTTTTTATGGCAAGGTGTTGCCATCGCTGTCACGCTAAAAATTGCTTTAATTACACTGCCAAAGTCAAACGCACAAGCTCGCTACCTTGCAGCCACTATTGCGTTAGTTAGTTGTTTAGTGCTGCCGATTGCAACCTTTTTCTACATATATCAGCCCGAGCAAATTGCCAACCAATCGACATTATTAGCACCGATTACGACGCTGTTTGATTTACAAGCTAACCAAGGGATGCAGCCCGTCTGGCAACAAAACTTTGCCGAAACACTACCGCATTTAACCATTATCTGGTTTAGTGTTGTCTTTTTACTTGCGATTAAGTTTTTAGTCGAAATTCGCAGTGTTACGCGTTTGCCGTTTGAACAAAGCGTCGATGCTAGCGCAAGTCTGGAGCAGCGTTTTACCGAGTTGTGTAATCGCATGGGGTTTACAAACAAATTGCCACGCTTGCGTATTTCGTTGAAAGCCAATGTACCTATGGCGATTGGTTTTATCAAACCGGTTGTCATTTTACCGGCAGCCATGATTACAGGTCTAACCCCAACTCAACTTGACATGCTAATTTTACACGAATTGGCACACATCCGTCGTCATGACTACTTTGTGAATCTCATTCAATCACTAGCGGAAATTATCCTATTTTTCCATCCTGTAGTTTATTGGATTTCAAAACAAATGCGGGTTGAACGAGAGTTTTGCAGTGATGATATGGCAGTTAAGCAGTGCGGTAATCCGATTGCCTATGCCCACACGTTAGCTGATACCGCTAGCTTATGTCACAAGCATAGAAACCACTCGATTCCAATGATGGCAATGGCAGCTTCAGGTGGTGATTTAAAAGCGAGAATTATACGCTTGGTGCAACCACATCACTGCACTCAAAATAATGAAACCAGTCGTTGGTTGGCATCTATAGTGGTCGTTACATCAATTATTTTATTTGCAGCTAGCCAATTTGCCAAAATAAACAATATTGTATTGAACGCTTCACCAAGTTTGTTAATCAACGCCGTCGCCAAACCACAAAGTTTGACCGTATATGAAGCTAGCACTGCGCTATTTGATGATAAAACCCTGCCGCCGCTGTCTATCGCCCAACAATTATTGAGCGATGATAACGTATCGAACGGAGATAATTACGCATCAACACCCAATAGTTATTCTCGTCCGGCAGCAATTCCTTCAGAATACGATAATGAAAAAGGCGTAATAACAGAGCAACAAAAGAACGCCCCTATCACGCCTCCGGCACCTTCATCAAACTCAGTGTTGACTCAGCCATCGATAAAAAGCAACACGCTTATAAGTGCTAAAGCTTTACCAAGTACTAAAAAGATTGACCAAACTGTTGAGTTTAAAATTAACCAACTGAGCCCCAAGACACTTGAAGAAAACAAATATTCACGAGAGCTTCAAGCGTTAACAACACCAAGAGTTGAGAGCGCACCCAAGGTGAACAAGCCAGTCGATCAATCGGTCAAGAAAATTGCCACTAAAACGCAGCAACCTAGTGAATTACCCGCGCAATTAATTCAGTCACAAGAGCCTAAATATCCGATTGCCGCCAAGCGTAAGAAATTAGAGATAGAAGTGTTAGTAAACTTCACGATCGACAAACAAGGTTTTGTAAAAGACATTAGTTTTGACTACCAGCCCAAGGTTAGCTACTTTAGAACAACAATTCGTCATGCGTTAAGCGAATGGCGTTTTAAGCCAGCACAAAAAGATGGCAAAGCAGTAGAAAGCCAAATGTCAAAAATATTCTCATTTAGTTTAGCGCATTAGTAATAGCCTTGGTTAATTAACTATTTAAATGGACTTTATATGTCTAAAACGACAACGCTACCCCCTGTAATTGCCTTTCTACTATTGATGATCACTATGACAAGTCACGCTGAACGCTATACCCAAGAGCAAACATTTAAACAAACACTGCCGAGTATTCAGCAATTTTGGCAGCAAGGCCAGTTCTCAAGTTTTCAAGGCGTCGATGATATACGGATTAACTATGCGATATTTAGCCAAGCTAAAAACCACCAATGCTTAGTCATTGTGCCAGGCAGAACTGAAGGCTATTTAAAGTACCAAGAGCTCGCTTATGATTTGGTAAATCAAGGTTTTAATTTGTTTATCATAGACCATCGCGGCCAAGGGGTGTCACAGCGTATGCTCAGTAATCCTCACAAGGGTTATGTTGCAAGCTTTGACGATTATGTCAATGATCTCGATAACTTTGTTGAAAATATCGTAAAACCTCATTGCTCAGCTAATACCAAACCGTATTTGTTGGCGCACTCAATGGGTGGCAACATCTCGGCACTTTACCTAGCAAAGCACAGCAATAGTATTCAAGCGGCAGTTTTGGCTTCACCGATGATCGGCATTAATACCGGGGGTCTGCCAATGTGGCTGGGCAAAGCACTGATCAATACCCGTGTATGGTGGGATAAGCACTTTAACCAAGAAAGTAGCTATTTTATTGGTCAAGGAGACTATGACGAGTACCCATTTGAAGATAACGTATTAACACATTCAAAGGTTCGCTTTGATTACTTTAAACAAACCTATGACCAAACGGCTGAATTACAGCTTGGTGGTGTAACCAACGCATGGTTGCAACAGTCACTTATTGCTCGGCAAAACATTTTCGCATCACTTGACCAAATCACTACACCAATAACCGTATTGCAGTCAGGTGGCGATAGCGTCGTCGATAATTTAGACCAATTCAGTTTTTGCCAACAGCTTCACCAACAGCAACCACAATCATGCCCTAATGGCGAACCTCAAGTATTTGAAAACGCCTATCACGAATTGTTTTTTGAAGTTGACGAAATTCGCAACCCTGCGATCGATGCAACGCTTGCTTGGTTTGAACAACACGCTCAGTAGCTCAATCGCTAAACCGGAGCTAAATTTACAAGCTCAGATGAATTGGCTTACCTGGGATCGAGGTGAATAATGACATCGGCATTGGCAAACCTTTCTTGTACCATTGCTTGAACCTGATTGCCGATTTCATGAGCTTGATGCAAGCTCAACGCTCCTGAAACTTCTAAGTGAAACTGGATAAACGCCGTAGGACCAGATCGTCGTGTTCGCAAATCATGGTAGCCCAGTACCGATGAGTGGCTGTTAATTATTTGATCTAGTAACTGCTTATCTTGCTCAGGGATTTCTTCATCCATCAGGGCTCGAATACTCGTTGAGATGATAGTAAAACCACCGCGGAATAAATACAGACCTACCAATAAGGTAAAAACTCCGTCAACTTCGGGCGCTAAGTACTGGGTTAACACGAGTGAAAGTAACACCCCAATATTTAATACCACATCAGATTTATAATGCAGCGAATCTGCACCTATTGCGACACTATCGGTTTTTTTGATCACCCACGACTGAATAAAAACCACGACAAAAGTGATCACCAACGATGCTATTGTGACGCCAATCCCGACAGCTAATTGTTTGATTTCTACCGGTGAGAGAATACGCTCAATGCCAGCAAAGATTAAAATACCGGCAGAGCCCATGACAAATGCCGATTGTAATAAGCCAGCTAAACTTTCCGCTTTGCCGTGGCCAAAGCGGTGCACCTCATCAGCGGGAGCCAAGGCAAAGCGCAAGATGACCAAGTTAATGCTAGAAGCAAATAGATCAAGCATTGAATCGCTCGCCGATGCAAGCATCGCACTAGCATCAGTCACTAGCCATGCAACCAATTTGATAGCGATCATCGACATTGCACCAACTAATGCGCTAATTGCCGCTATACGGACATATTTAGCATAATCTTGGGGAGTAATAGCTTGTTTCATCTTGACTTTATACGACGGTCCCTTTCTAGATGAGATCTAGCATAGCGCAAGCAAATAAAAGAAGATATGCCTTATACCAATTGAAATAAGATGTGAAGGCTTGAATAACCAAAATGAACAATCCTAGCGAGGGATTTTTTCTTAGTGCTAGACAAATGATATACTTTCGCCACTTTAAGAAATGAGATTAAAACAGATGCTTGACGTTGTACTATTTCAACCAGAGATACCACCTAATACCGGTAATATTATTCGTTTGTGTGCCAACACTGGCTATCGACTCCATCTAATTGAACCACTGGGCTTTGATATTGACGATAAGCGCTTAAAACGTGCCGGTTTAGACTACCACGAGTTTGCTAATCTCAAACGCCACAAAAGTTATGAGGATTTCGTGAAAAACGAGCAGCCTCAACGCGTCTATGCGATCACCACAAAAGCGACTAACTACCATCATCAAGTCGAATTTAAACAAGGTGATTATTTGCTATTTGGCAGTGAAACGAAAGGTTTACCTGAGTCGGTTAGACAGCAAATTCCCGATCAAGACAAAATCAGGATCCCTATGCTCAAAGAAAGCCGTAGCATGAATTTATCAAATGCTACGGCTGTCATTATTTTTGAAAGCTGGCGCCAACTGGGCTTTCCAAACGCAGTTTAGGCGAAGCTGTATGGCTGTCTACTTTCAAGCCTTACGCCACCATCAGGAGATTCCCGATAACAACAATCGGGAATGACGACTTGTTTTAGCGCTATTCCACTTTTGGCGTGCGGGCAAGTAATTCTTGAGCAGCTTCTTGTGCTGACTTATTTTCATAAAGCACTTGATAAACCTGCTCAACAATTGGCATTTCAACGCCTAAGCGCTGCGCCAACATATTTACTTCCTTGGTGTTGCGATAACCTTCAACTACTTGACCGATTTCTTTTTGTGCGCTATCAACATCTTGGCCTTGGCCAAGTGCTAAGCCAAAACGGCGATTGCGCGATTGGTTGTCGGTACAAGTTAGCACCAAGTCACCTAAACCTGCCATCCCCATGAAGGTGGTTGGCTGAGCACCCAGCTTTTCACCTAAACGGGTCATTTCGACTAAACCTCTGGTGATCAACGCCGTTCGTGCGTTTGCACCAAAACCAATACCATCGGCGATACCGGCGGCAATAGCAATCACATTTTTAACTGCGCCACCTAGCTGAATCCCGATAAAGTCATTGTTTCGATACACTCGAAAGCGTTTTTCACAATGTAGCATTGCTGAAAGTACTTCAACAAACGCTTCATCGGTTGACGACATCGAGATAGCGGTCGGTAAACCGGCAGCCATTTCTTTGGCAAAAGTAGGCCCAGATAACACAGCAAGTGAAATGTCGTGCCCTAAGATTTCTTGAGCAACATCTTGCAGTAAACGACCTGTTTTGTGATCAAGCCCTTTCGTTGCCCACGCTAATTTAGCGTTTGGCCTTAAATGAGGTTTGATTTGACTCAGGATATCGCTAAACGCGTGGCTAGGTACAACAACTAAAATATTGTCGCTAGCACCGACCACTTCAGCTAAATCCGCTGACACGGTTAATTGTTCAGGAAAGCCAACGCCAGGCAGGTATTTATCATTACTGCGTTGCGTTTGCATCGCGGCAACGTGTTCGCTATCGCGCGCCCACAACAGCGTTTTATTGCCGTTGCGTGCTAAGCAAATTGCCAGTGCAGTCCCGTAAGAGCCAGCACCAACAACAACGATATCATGCGAAGCTTGCATAGTAATTAGTGAGTCTCAGTGCTTTGAGACTGTGCTGCAGCGCGTTGTTGCTCAACGTACTGAGCAAACAATGCATCAAAGTTTACTGGCGCAAGGTTTAACTGCGGGAATGAACCTTTGTTAACTAGGCTAGCAACAGTTTCACGCGCATATGGGAATAACGTTGCAGGACATAATGAACCAATCGCATGCGCCATTTGGCCTTCTTGCATATTAGCGATCATGAAAATACCTGCTTGTTGTACTTCCGCTAAGAACGCAACTTTACCGTCGATTTCAGCCGTAACAGTAACCGCCAATACAACTTCAAAGGCATCATCAGCAAGACGGTTAGAACGGGTATCTAAGTCTAACTTGATTTCTGGTTTCCATTCCGCTTGAAAAATGGCTGGAGAGTTAGGCGTTTCAAAAGAAATATCTTTTGTGTAAATGCGTTGTACATGGAATTGTGGTGCTGCTTGTTCGTTTTGCTCTGCACCTGATTGAATTTCGTCAGCCATTGTTTTACTTCCTATCGTTAACTTTGGGGCTAAATATATAAATTAGCTATTTAATAGCTCATCAAGTTGGTTTCTCGCGTGTAACGCAAAAAGGTCATCACAACCACCAACATGCTGATCATTAATAAAGATTTGAGGCACTGTATATCCGCCATTACTGCGGGCAATCATTTTGTCGCGCAATTGCGGCTCTTGATCAATTTTGTACTCCTGGTATCTCACTTGTTTTTGCTCGAGTAAAGCTTTAGCACGAACACAAAATGGACAATACGCTTTAGTATAAATTTCTACAGTTGCCATGATTTTTTACTTCTTAACAGTCGGTAGACCCGCAGATACCCACGCGTTCATACCACCTTTTAATAAATTGACTTGCGAGAAACCGGCTTTAGCTAATTGATTAGCTGCTTTACTTGCCGAAATTCCTTGCGCACATACCACAATGATGGGTCTGTCTTTGTATTTTTCAAGGCTAGCGAGTTCGCCTTTGTTAATTTTTTCACTGGTGCAATTGAGCGAATCGATAATATGCTGCTTTCTAAAGTCATTTTCACTTCGAATATCAACTACTACCGCATTTTCTTTATTTACTGAAAAAGTAAGTTCTTGCGTTGATAGTTGCTTGATCGGTGACAGCTTTATTTTAATGCTAGTAAAAATAATTAAACCAAATAACACTAACCAAACGCCTGTTAATACCGCGTTATTGGCTAAAAAGGTAAAAAACGCTTCCATAAAAAAATCCAAGAAGTTAAAAATTCGCTACAGTATACAGGCTTAATCGCTAATACTAAACTGAATAATAATTTCCTTTTCACGATATAAAATCTGCTATTTTGCCAGTGTATTTTAAACCGTAGTGTGTAAAATAGAGCCTGTTTTTTATTCACCCATATTTTTCACCTAGGTAGGAACGCAGCAATGCCAAACAAGAAGTCAACGGTATTATTAATTTTAGACGGTTGGGGTTACAGCGAAAACACAGAGTCAAATGCGATTTATCACGCCAATACGCCTGTGCTCGATGAGCTAAACGCTAAATACCCTTACATGCTAATCAATACTTCGGGAATGGCAGTTGGATTACCTGACGGGCAAATGGGTAACTCTGAAGTTGGTCATGTAAACTTAGGCGCCGGCCGCGTGGTTTATCAAGACTTCACACGTATTACCAAAGCCATTGAAGATGGTGAATTTAATCATAATCCTGCGTTGGTTTCTGCGGTTGAAAAAGCCATTGCCAAAGGTGGTGCAGTTCACCTTTGTGGCTTAATGTCACCGGGTGGTGTGCATAGCCATGAAGAGCACATTTTTGCCATGATCGAGCTTGCTAAAGCCAAAGGCGCAAGTAAAGTCTACTTACACGCATTTTTAGACGGTCGCGATACACCGCCGCGCAGCGCTAAACCCTCACTTGAAAAAGCGCAAGCACTGTTTGAAAAACTAGATTGCGGCCAAGTCGCCTCAATTAGTGGTCGTTACTTTGCCATGGACCGAGATCAACGTTGGGACCGTGTTGAGCAAGCCTACGATGTGATTGTTTGTGGCCAAGCAGATCATCAATACGGCTCTGCAATTGAGGCGTTAGAGGCAGCTTACCAACGCGATGAAAATGACGAATTTGTCAGTGCTTCTGCAATTACCAATGCCAACGGAGACACTATTAAGGTAAACGACGGTGACAGTATTATCTTTATGAACTTTCGCGCGGATCGCGCTCGTCAGTTTACTCGTTGCTTTACCGAACCAGGCTTTGATGGTTTTAAAAAGAAGGCAACGCCAACTTTGTCAGATTTCGTTATGCTTACCGAATACGCAGCCGACATCAAAACCAGTTGCGCTTTTCCACCTGAGTCATTGAATAATGTGTTAGGTCAGTGGTTAGAGAAAAACGACAAAACACAACTGCGCATCTCGGAAACCGAGAAATACGCCCATGTTACCTTCTTCTTCTCTGGCGGTCGTGAAGATGAATTCGTTGGTGAGAAGCGCATTTTAGTGCCTTCGCCACAAGTGGCAACCTACGACTTACAACCACAAATGAACTCAGAAAAACTCACCGATGAATTAGTTGGCGCGATTGAAAGTGGTGAGTTTGATTTTATCGTGTGTAACTACCCTAACGGTGATATGGTTGGCCACACAGGGAAATTTGACGCTGCGGTAAAAGCGTGTGAAGCAGTAGATGCCTCGATTGGTCGGGTATTAGCAGCGCTTGAAAAAACGGGTGGCGAATGTTTAATTACTGCCGATCACGGTAATGCCGAACAAATGGTTAACCCTGAAACGGGTCAAGCACACACGGCACATACCTGCGAGCCGGTACCATTACTTTACATTGGTCGCGATGCAACGCCTGCGCAATCAGGTACTTTAAGTGATATTGCTCCAACCATTCTTCATTTAATGGGGTTAGAGCAGCCAGCTGAAATGACTGGTAAAAACTTAATGCAATTAAAATAACACATGTTGCGGTTAAAAGCGTTTTTGCTCATGTTGGCATTAGGTAGCACAAGTTACTTAATGCCTGTTTCAGTGCTTGCCGACGACAAGTCAGTAACTAATGAGCAACTCAATGAAGTAAAAAAAGCGATTGCGAAACAACAGGCCGCATTGAATGCGTCTAACAAGCAACGCGATACAATACTTCGCGCATTAAAACGCGATGACATAGCCATTGCAAAAGCGGCGAAAGCACTCAACAAGACTGAGCAATCGCTAACTGAAACATCACAAAAATTAGTCGAATTAAAAAAACAACAAAAAAATCTCACTCAACAAAAGCAAAAGCAAGAAGCATTGCTCGCACAACAATTAAGAGCGGCCTACTCGAGTGGCCAACACGATTACTTAAAATTGTTGCTCAATCAAGAAAAAACTAGCGACATTCAACGCACCTTAAAATATTACCAATACCTTAATGACGCTCGCATTGCTGAAATTGAAGCATTTCAAAAAACCATTGAGCAACTTGTTGAAGTCACTAGCCAGTATCAAGCCCAATCAGAAAAGCTCAACGCTTTAAAAGTGACACAAATAGCTCAACAACAGGAGCTCAAAGAGCAAAAAGCGCAGCGAGCAAAAAGTGTCGCAAAACTCAATAAGTCGATTGAATCGAGTAGTGATAAACTCGAGCGATTAAAACGCGAAGAAGAAAGTTTAGTTGCTGCACTTGCTGAAATAGAGAAGCTCGCGCGCGCAGAAGCAGAATTAGAAGGTTTGAGCCAATTAAAGCATAAACTTACGTGGCCAGTAAACGGCAAGCACCTCAATCGATTTGGCAGCAAAAAACAAGGTTACCTCAAGTGGAAAGGCATCATGATCGAAACCCCTGTTGGCCGAACCGTATCAACCATCCACAGTGGTACCGTGTTATTCGCTGACTGGTTAAAAGGCTATGGCTTAGTGATTGTTGTCGACCATGGTGATGGCTACATGAGCTTATATGGCCACAACCAAACCTTGCTTAAGAATGTTGGTGATCGCGTTGAATCAGGTGAACCGATCTCGCTTGCAGGGCAAAGTGGTGGCCGAGTGGAATCAGGCTTGTATTTTGAGATTCGCCACAAAGGCCAAGCTGTTAATCCTCGCTTGTGGTGCCGATAATACTGACAGGTTATTTCGCCCTTTATATTTTCGTCATCTTGAGGAGCAAAGCGAGCTCAGGATCTTACAAGCCTAACAATCAAGGCTAGCTCGATTAGAGATTCCGGCCTAAGACAACACCGGAATGACACCTCTTTTATTTTCGTCATCCTGATTCTGGCCTCTGACAACACTAGAATGATGTTCGCTATTACTTGGTTCTTCTGAAATGATAACGACCATGGGTTTACTCAAATTAAACGCGCTGATAAGCTAGAGAAAAATCATCTAAAAATAATAATAACATCGTGCGATTTGTCTTAATTTCCATTTTATTGTTGCAACCTTTTTTATGCCTCAACGCAGGCCAAGTAGCGATCATTATCGACGATATTGGTTATCGAAAAACCGATCAACACGCCCTCACCTTACCGGGCAAAATATCCTACGCGTTTTTACCGCACACACCATTTGCCAAAGAACTCGCTTTACAAGCGAATCAATCGAAAAAAGATGTACTCTTACATATCCCAATGGAAGCCAGTAGTGGTAAATTATTAGGCCCTGGGGCAATTACCAGTGATATGGACGATGATCACATCAATCACCAACTCTCGTTAGCACTAGATGAAATACCGTTTGCCGTTGGTATCAATAACCACATGGGTAGCCACCTGACCAAGCTCCAAAAACCCATGGCGAGCACAATGAAGTTTTTGAAACGACACAAATTATTTTTTGTTGATAGCATGACGACATCAAAATCTAAAACGCGAGCATTAGCTCACGTGTATGGCGTACCCCACTTACATCGTCACGTTTTCCTCGATAACCACACCGACGCTGATTACATCGAGCAGCAGTTTGAACAGTTAGTCGAAAAAGCAAAGCACAATGAATTTGCCATCGGCATTGCACACCCTCACCCTGAAACGATTATTGCGCTCAAACAACTGCTACCGACTTTAACCAAGCACAACATTGAGTTAGTACCTGTATCGTCATTATTTTCTGATTCAGAAACATCACAGATTAAACTCGCATCTGCCGAATAACCCAACTAAACAGTAAAAATCTTCGCTCGTTACTGTATTTGATGTTTTTTCATTAATTCGTGTAAATGTTTTACTGGAATGGCATAGGTGATACCACTTGGGTTACTGATCACCCCTTCTTTACTTTGCTGAACAAAGACCTTGTTGATAATGCCAACCACTTCACCGCTATCTATGCGATATAGGGCAGAACCACTGTTACCCGGATATGCAGTGGCATCGAGCTGATACACTAGATATGGGTTTCTCAACTGTTTGAGCATATGGGTATTGATTTGTCTACTATCAGCAACAGGTGAAATTGTTGGCGTCACACTGGCAATAATGCCGCGATGGGTTACCGGGTATAAACCGAGCACACTAGCAATAGGAAAACCGGTAAAAGCGATTTCACGGCCTTCATCAATATAGTGTTGGTCAGCCAACTTGACTGTTGGCAGTTGGCCTTGTGTTAACTTTAATATCGCTAAGTCGTGTTGTTTTGAGTAACCTACCACTGAGGCTAGAAACGTTTTCACTTGCTTACCTTGGCCACTAAAGACCACATGCTGTTGATTAATCGATTGATCAAGCATTTCGGGCAAGACGTGATAATTCGTTGCTACGTACGTACCATCACCAATAACAAAGCCTGAGCCAAAAACTTGATTTTGTGGTCGCCCAGTGGGTGTATATACGCCAATAGCCACTACCGCTGGCTTGATTTGCTTGATACGTGCAACGAGCTCTTGACTCATTGTCGGCGAGATAAATGCCATACAAACAATGCAAAAAATCAGGCTTCTCATCAAAATTCCTTGTATTTCTAACTATTAGGGTAAATTTTTTAGTTTATTGTGAGCAAAAATATTCGTTTTGACCATACTTACTATCATGTAAGGAATATCTCGTAAGTCAAAGGGTAAAATGCAATCGAAAAGAAAAGTAGTGCCTATTTTTGCAGGTGGCGGCACCCGTTTACCCGCTCATGTTGGTATTTTAAAAGCGCTTGAAGAGCACCAAGTTGAATTTGACCACCTCGTTGGTGTTTCTGGAGGCAGTATAGTAAGTAGCTTGTATGCTAGCGGTTTGACCTGCGAAGAAATAAAGCATATCGCGCTAGAGACCAACTACAACCAATTTAGAGAGTTTTCACTATTCAAATTATTGCGTAACGGCGGCTTAAGCTCTGGTGACGTCTTCGAGCGGTGGATTGATCGCCTCCTGCGAGGAAAAACGTTCAAAGAGCTCGATAAAAACCTTCATATTGTCGCGACTGATGTGAAAAAGGGTAGCCCAGTAATTTTTGATGCAGAGCACACGCCTGATTTAAAAGTTTCACTCGCGGTGAGGTTCTCTATGTCTATTCCACTGGTATTTAGCTTTAAAACCTTTGGTCAGCACTTGATGGTAGATGGCAGTATACTCTCGGAAGACGCTTTACACCGTGATTGGGCGCAAGATGGTACACCTGTGCTATGCTTTAGGCTTAGAGGCGAGCATGAAACAGACGAGCTCAGCACCAACGGAATGTTTCCGATATTTAACTACATCACGTTATTGATCCGTACGTTCATGACAACTATTTCACGTGAATATATCAATGATGCTTTTTGGCACAATACTGTTGTGGTCAATACGGGAAATAGCTCAGCGGTAGATTTTACTATGACTAGCGAAAAGAAAGAGCAGTTATATCAAACCGGTTACCAAACCGCCTGTGATGTGTTACCCGTTAAAGTAGGCGTGGAACATATTTAAAGCAATTGGTATAAATCTCAAATAATCAAGAAAAAAGCTAGCTAGGTCAAAAATCTACGATATACTAAATTTACGTGTTGTTTGCGAGCCTCCTCTTTCAAATGGCCTGCAATAGAAGTTAAGGGGACAAAATCAGGATGAACTGGAGTAAAAAGATACTCAACGCTCCCATCATTGGAGATGTAACAAAAAAAGTTGCTTCGATGAAAGCGAATAGTGATGCGCAGAATATTGCTTCGCACTTCACTCAGTTTTTACAACCTGTTTTTGCTGATTCGCCTGAACTCAAAAATGAAGTGTTTAAAATCCGCCATAACGTTTATTGTGAAGAACTTGGTTTTGAACCCGTCAGACATGACGGCATGGAAACCGACGAGTTTGACCAACAATCACTGTTTGCCATGATCAAACACAAACCTTCAGATAACTTTGCCAGTTGTGTACGAATAGTAAGAACGCTCAACGAAGGCGAATTACTGCCAATAGAAAAATATTGTGCCGCAGCGATTGAAAACCCAGCGTTAGATCCAAAAAACTTCAACAGAAATGAGATTTGTGAAATATCTCGGTTGGCTGTTAGGTCAGAGTTTCGTCGTCGTCGCACTGACCAATTTAAAGGCTCTGCAACCGGTGTTATTAGCGAACATAACTACTCTGAAAAAGAACTCCGCTGCTTCCCCTTCATCGCCATAGGGCTGTACATGGTTGCCGCATCAATGGCTATCGACTCGGGTATTAAACACGTTTACGTAATGATGGAGCCTCGGCTTGCTCGCAGCATGAAATTTGTTGGTATTAAGTTTGAGCCTTTAGGCACGCCGGTTGAGTATCACGGTACTCGCGGACCTTATTACATCAACCCTGATATCTTTTTAAGTAATTTAACGCCAGGTTTTAGAGCACTGTACGACGCGATTCATGATGACCTAGCGAAGCAACTGATCGCGACTGCCACCGAAAATTAACCCCAAAAAATCACTCAGAGGAGCTTTATGTTCGATTACGATAAAGCATTTAGCCGCAATATTGGCTGGGTTACTAAAGAAGAACAAGCGCAATTACGCAATAAACGCGTTGCTATAGCAGGTGCCGGAGGCGTTGGCGGCGCTCACTTACTGACACTTGCTCGTTTAGGCATAGGCAAATTTTGTATTTCTGATTTTGATGACTTTGAAGTACACAACTTCAATCGCCAATTTGGCGCATTTATGTCAACGATTGGCGAAGATAAAGTCGCTGTAATGGAGAGGATGGCCAGAGATATAAACCCAGAAGCCGATATTCGTTCCTATCCTGACGGTATCTTTGCTCATAACGTCGATGATTTCCTCGAAGGCGTTGACCTTTATGTTGATAGCCTAGACTTTTTTGCCCTAGAAGCTCGCAAAGTTGTTTTTCAAAAATGTTATGAGAAAAATATTCCGGTTGTCACTGCAGCGCCTTTGGGAATGGGGTGTGCGTTTTTGTGCTTTATGCCAGGCAAAATGAGCTATGAAGAATATTTTCGCTTTGAAGGCAAAAACGAAGAAGACCAACTTATCCAATTTTTAATTGGCTTATCACCCGCTATGTTACAACGACCGTATTTAGTTGATGAAAGCGCGGTAAGCTTCCATGAAAAGCGAGGGCCATCGACGGGCATGGCAGTCAACCTTTGTGCCGGCATTGCTGAAACTTACGCTTTGAAAATTTTACTCAACCGTGGCGAAATTCTCCACGCCCCCCATGGCCTGCATTTTGACGCGTACAGAAACAAGCTCGTTAAAACATGGCGCCCCTTCGGCAACGCCGGTTTACTACCAAGAATTATGTTTATGATTGCGAAAAAAGTGGTGGCGAAGTAATATTCCTTTTAAATAATCGCTAATGCGTTGTTAAAAGGAATTTATTCATGAACTTTCGCAAACAAGTTCTCTTAAGTGCTTTAACTTTATCTATTCTTTCAGCTTGCTCTAAACCGTTATCTGAAGAGGAAACACTGGCGCTTGCTGAGCAAAATATTGCTGCAGGCAAAATAGCCGAAGCTTCTATCAACATTAAAAATGTTATTAAAGAAAACCCCAAAAATGCTCAAGCTCGATTTTTATTAGGTAAACTTTACTTTGATCAAGAGCAATACTTAGCTGCAGAAAAAGAATTACTTCGTTCAATTGAATATGCGCCTAATGATCAAACGACGAGAATGTTGTTAGCACGCACATTTCACGCATTAAATAAGAATGAAGATGTTATAGATATGCTTAGCGACGTAGCACTCTCCGACCAAACGGCAATGTTACAGAAAGAGTTTTTACTTGGTAAATCATTTTTAGCACTCGACAACAACACCGATGCCAAAAAGCACTTTGACCTTGCTTCTGAAATAGATGGCACCGCTAAGGAAAGTCAGCTTGGACAAATCCTCTACACGGCTGCTCAACAAGATCACGCAACGGCTTTAAGTCAAGTTAATGAATTACTAATAACGTTCCCAACGTTTGTCGAAGCATTGTTACTTCAAGGTAATTTGTATAACCATCAAGGGGAGTTTTCGTTATCAGCCAGTGCGTATGAGGCATACTTCAAACTAAAACCTCAAAACTTTGCCGTTAGATTACTGGCAGCATATAACCATGTAAGAGCAGGCAATATCGAACGCGCTAAATCTCACATTAGTGAATTAAACAAAATCAATGACCGCCATCCAACGATCAATTTGATTGACGCTCAAATCCAGTTCGCCGAGCAGAATTACCAACGAGCTAAAGAGCTTTCAGATAGAGTTGCCAATAACACTAATAACGGTCTTGCTCAAATGATTTCAGGGCTAAGTAGTTACTACTTAAACAATTATGAGCAAGCCTATTATCAATTAAACGCGATAGCTGACGCCTTGCCTGCAAACCATCAAATCCATCGCGTTTTAGCATTATTACAAGTCAAGCTTGGTTATGTAGATGACTTTGATCAAGAGCTATTGAGCAACGACAACCTCAGTGCAGAAGACGTTGAGTTATTAACCGCTGTTGGTATGGAAGAGTTTTATCAAGGCAACAATCAAGCGGCACAAGAACTGTTCTTAAAAGCGTCTGATTTATCGCCAGAAGATGCCAAGGTAAAAGCTCAGCTTGGGATGATTAAAATTAACAACCAAGATGCCAGTGGGATATCGGATCTAGAGCAAGCAATAGCCATTGATCCAACCTTTAAAGGCGCCAATATCGCGCTTGCAATGAAGCATTTAGCTGACGGCAATACGGAGGCAGCAGCTAAGGTCGCAGATAATTGGATAAAACAGGAACCAACAAACCCTGAGCCATTAATTCTTCGAGGTAACGTTGCTTTGAATGCCAACAATAACGCCTTGGCCAAGCAATATTTTTTAAAAGCGGTTGAGGTAGAGCCCAATAATACTACGGCACTATTTAACCTAGCAGTTATGACATCTAGCAGTCAAAACTTCGATGAATCAAACGAGTACCTCGATAAGATATTTGCTATTACTCTCGAGTCTAAATTTGCGTTTCAACTGGCGATAAAAAATGCCATATCAACACAACAAGAGCCTCAATTAGAGCAGAAGCTAATTAAGCAAGTTGAGCAAAATCAAGGGGCTCAATGGCCAAGAATCGTACTCGCTCGTCGTTATGCCAAACAAGGGCTAATCGACAAGTCTATTAATATCTTCCAAGGGATTGATGATTTTGCATCTTTGTCCAATGATTACCTTATCAGTTATACCACAACATTAATTGAAGCAGGCAAAGCAAAAGAAACGGTTGATGTCTTTACTCAATGGCAAACGAGCCAGCCTACGAATAAAGTCGCTTATCTATCGTCAATCAACTTTTTTGAAACAACGAAGCAATTTGACGAAGCACTTAAAGTGACTCAATCAGCGCTATCAGTCGGTAGCCTTGCAAATGATATTGAATTATTGTCCTACGAAGCTTATTTTCTGCTAGCAACGGGCTCGACAGAGCTTGCAAGCAAAAAAATCAATACGCTAGCGCAACGTTATGGTGACAACGCTTTTGTTCAACGAGTTCAAGGACAAGCTTATTTAGCTCAAAAGCAGTTCGCGCAAGCACAAAAATATCTCTCAGCGTCTTACGCACAGAAAAAGCATGCCGCAACTGGGATTAACTTAGCTATTGCCATTCAAGAAAATGAAGGTACTGAACAAGCGATATCATTTGTTGAAAGTGAAATAGCAAATAATCGACATACTAAGACATATTTACAGTATTTAGCGCAACTTCAGATCTCAACCAAACCAAATGACGCAATTAGCAGCTATCAAAGATTAGTCCAAGCGAATCCTAAAGATATCGTCAGTCTTAACAACCTAGCTTGGTTACTTGCTGATGCCAACCAACTTGATCAAGCATTAACTTATGCCGAACAAGCGGCAAACTTGGCCCCAAACAACCCACAAGTTTTAGATACACTAGGAATGATTTATCTCAATAAAAACTCACTAAAAGAATCAATTGAAGTATTAGAGCGTGCCAATAGTATTGACAGTGGCAACATTGAGATAGCGGCTCGATTAGCTAGCGCCTATAAATTAAACAAGAACCAAGTAAAGCTTGATTCGCTACTAAACGGATACGCTAGTAAAGATAGAGAGTCAATCCTAAAACTTATGAGTGCAAACTAAGGCGTTATGTTAAAAGCATTTTCAGCGAGTACGATTTCACTAGTACTCGTATTTTTGGGTGTTCTTCTATCACATGTAAATGTGGTAGAGAACATATGGCTTCACAGCTTCGATGATGGTACATACTCTCACGCTTATTTGGTGGTTTTGATCACTGGATACTTATATTGGGAAAATATCAAAGAAGGTGCATTGACGTTAAGAAGTGAAATCTCGACGATAGCTATCGCGATATTCATATTAGCAGCTTACGCTACCCATATAGCAACACTAGCGCAGTTAACCAATATAGCACGCCTCGCTACACTAATATTGTTACTCTCGAGTATTAACCTATTCTTTAAACCATCAATAAAATCACTTTTCCCAGCTGCTTTTCTAATTTTTTTACTGCCTATTTGGGGAGTTTTAGTGACACCATTACAGCAATTATCTGTTGTCGCGGTGACTAAATTAATGTCGTTTACCAACATCCCCGTCTATGTCGATGGTAATTTTATTACCATACCTGCGGGCGTTTTCGAAATTGCTGGCGGGTGCTCTGGTCTTCGGTACTTGTTGGTCTCATTAGCCATTTCTTGTCTTTATATTTATCTCTATTTACGAGATACTCAATCAGCAATTAAGTTTTTTGCTTTCGCTATATTAGGTGCACTGCTAACCAATTGGATCAGGATCGCACTCCTTATCATTATCGGTCACGAAACCAATATGGAAAGTCCGTTAATGAAGGACCACAACAATTTCGGTTGGTATTTATACATACCGTACATGATGGGTCTTTTCTATTATGGTCACAAAATCACTAGCTCATTGAGTGCCCCAAAAAAAATCGCGCCAATCCAAAGCAGCCTTTCGCTAGCTAAAGTTAATATCGCGATATTTTGTATCGCAATAGTAACTTTTTATTATTTAAAGCAAGTAAGTTATCAGTCGTACTATAACGCCATCACCTGTGAAGAATCTGAGCCCCTGGCAACATTACCCTTACCAACCTTAGAAAATACGTACAAAATATGTCAGACGACAAATGACTACATCGCTATTGATTATTACTTTAAACCTAACAATTTAGATAGCAAAGTCGATTATTTTGCTAATGAACTAACACCTACTGGTTATTCTGTAATACATGAAGAACAAGTAGGTGCTACCAAGACATACCATATTAATAACGGTAAAAACTTAACTAAAATAAACCTACAAGTGTCTAGTCATCACGATAAATCCACGCCAATCCATAAGTTAAAGTTAGAGCGACTAAAAAATGCGCTTGTTAACCGTTCAGGAACTAAGTTGCAATGGCAAGTAACGCAGTGTAAAAGCCTAGGTTGTATGCCTTGATACCTCATGTCCGTTTTTTTTACACCTCATCAAAGCCAAGAATCGAGCAACAACATAAACCACTGTTTATAAAGAAAAAATAAACATTGGCACACTTGATGCTTTCTTGTAAGCGATATTCTTAAAAAATACTGTCGACCAAGGAAAGATTATGAAAACTAAATTAAAAGTATGCGCTGGTGTACTAACTGCAGTTTTAGCAACATCTGCTAATGCTGGCATAGTTACCGAGTGGTCATACGACAACCAAGCCGGTTTTGCGACTTGGACCGGTTCAACAAACACAGCAACTACTGCTGATGACGTAACAGCTTCAGGTAACTCGTCTACAGGTGCTAATGATTTACTTTCAGTAAATGCTAACAACATCTTAGACACAAATGGTGACTTCGCTGTTGACGGCACTGACAATTCGTTAAACACATCACTTACATGGGGTATTCCAGCGGCTGGCGCTAACAGCGGTGACCCTAAAAGTAGTTTAGATATTGATAGCCCTATTACAGGTTCAATCAGCACTAACGACTGGAGCTGGGCAGACGGTACGTCTGTAATGCACGAAAACTGGGTTATCACTGGTGACTCATTAAAAGAAGCAACATTGTTAGATGGTTTAACACTTACGCCAACAGCTTGGATTGCTGAGCCTGGTGATGCAGGTGACCCTGATGCATTTGCTCCATACTTTGCACCACAATTACAGTTTGGTATTAATTTCTATGAAACACCGAACAAGCAAGTAGACCAAGATGGCAACTGTCCAAATGGCGAAGCTAACTACAGCGGTGACAATATCAACGGTTGTGGTGACATCTTCGAGATCACTGGTTTATCTGATTTACCATTTGAGCCTGTTGTTGGTGCAGACTTCATCCAATTCACTGTTCCATTCATCTTAACAGATGACCAAGGCCTTCCTTTAACGGGTTGGGGTGACACAGTGTACTACGTTACAACTCGCTTATCAGGTTTATCAACATTACCTGACGGCTATGAGTGTGAAGATTCAGCTGACTGTTTTGGTTTTGTTACTAAAGAGCAAGAAACCAACACACTATTAGCTCAATTCAAAGTAAGCACTGTTCCAGAGCCTGCAGCAATTGCATTATTCGGCTTAGGTTTAGTAGCTACAGGTTTTGCTGGTCGTCGTAGACGCATCAAGTAATCCCTACTACTTTAGCAATAAAAACCAGATGTAAATCATCTGGTTTTTTTTTGTAAACAAAACTAAGATGCAATATATAAAGTTAGTCACTTGCCCGTAAAGCTAAGAGCTCACCATGTTTTCAAAAATTCTCAACATCATAACTTTATGTGTCTTTTGTCATATTGTTTTTGCCAACCCTCTATATGCTACAACCTATAATGTTGGTCCAAATCAACAGTTTAAAGAGCTAGATGAAATCGACTGGTTATCCCTAAAAGGCGGAGATACTGTGTTGATCTTTGGTCGAGATATTCCTTATCGAACCAAAATTGGCTTGCATACTATGGCTAGCGAAGATCAACCCCTAACCATTAAAGGTGTGCGTGGTCGCAACGGTAAATTTCCTGTGATCTCAGGTCAAAATGCTACAACGCCAAAATCATTAAACGGCTTTTTTAATGCTAAATGGGATGAAGCTAATGCACTAATATTTATTAAGCGCTCCAGTCAAATGAAGTGGGGAGAAAAACCTCAAAATATTATTATTGAAGGAATCGAATTTAGGGATGCATTAATCGGCAATTCTTTTACCGACCAATTTGGCAATAAACGAGAATACAGCAAGAGTTCTTCGGCAATTTGGGCTAACTTAATTGAAAACTTAACCATTCAAAACTGCTTGTTTGTCAATAATGGCAATGCCATATTTGTCCTTTCAAAAGATTCGGAAGCGGATTTATCTAGAAATATCCTAATAAAAAACAATACTTTTAGCGATAATGGTGTTGCAAATAGTTATTTCCAACACAATATTTATACCCAAGCATCTGGGGTTAGAATTGAAGGCAACTTAATCAAACCACTCAAACAACTCTCACAAGGTGCCGCGATAAAAGATCGTTCAGCGGGTACCGTCATCAAAAACAACAAAATTTATGCCGGCACCTATGCTATCGATTTAGTGGATCCTGAAGATAGTTATAGCCTGATGCTCAATGAGCCGGATTTCGACAAAACTTATGTTGTTGGTAATGTCATTATCAGTAAGAGTCGTAGTGATGATAGGCCTTTTGCGTCACGCTTAATTCACTATGGTGGCGATACTACGGTTTATAATATATATCGCAAAGGCACCTTGTTCTTTTTATATAACACGCTCTACCTTGATATCAATCAAAGTGATAACCAAAGAAAATCTCGTTGGCGCACGGCTTTATTTATTATGGATACCAATGAGGAAAAAGTATTTGCTGCGAATAATATTATTTACTCAAAAGGCGATACAACCTTAAGTTGGCTGTCTAAATTTGGTCAATTAGAGATTGCTGGCGGAAATTGGCTTAAGCACCCAATTACCGAGGGTGCAGACAACCAAGTATTTGCGGGTGCGGTAGAAAAAACAGGCAAGCTTCATTATGGCACCTATATAGGCTTTGAGAATGAGCAGTATAACGATTTCAGGCTGACCTCAGACTCACCCGCTCGTTACAAAGCGCAAGCCCTGCCCGTTGTTTTCGAATTAGAAGGTACCCTGTTAAACGAGCAACTCAATACAAAAAGTCGATTAATGCCTCGAGAGAGTCTATTCGACTTGGGCGCTTATGAATATATCCAGGCTCCACCTAGAGCACAGCACTCGACAGACTTAGATCAGCAACAACAATTAATGACTAGTAGAAAATTAATACCACGTGCAAACCTATTGGATTTAGGTGCATACGAACACACAGCACGCTAACAAGCAAAGTAAAAGACGTACAATGAACAAAAAAAATTTATTGGTTATTACTAAAATCCACCCAGTACCTTGGCAAAAAACAAGAGGTACCTACAACGGCATTCAAACAGCAATGCTACAAGAACACTTCAATGTTTCTGTTCTAGTGCCTATTCTTTTAAGTGAGTGGTTAAAGAACGATATTCCCAAGGAAAGCAATGTAAGATACGCTTGGCAGATCCACTTACCTGTAATAGGCGCGCCCATTAATGGTTTATTGCTTTTTCTCTCTTTGTTTCTTAATTCTTGGTTGTGGATGCGAAAACAAAAGCCCGATGCTCTTTTAGCCTGTTGGGCATTACCAGATGGTTTAGCGGGATGTTGGTTTGCCAAACTTTTTAAAATTCCGTTTTTCCTTAAAGTACATGGCAGTGACATCAATGTATTGACCCAAAAACCGAGCTTGCGAAAGCAAATCACATATGTCGCGAATCAGGCAAAACACGTATTTTGTGTCAGTGATGCATTGCGCCAAAGATTAATAGAAATCGGGGTGCGACAAGACATCCCCATCGTGATATACAACGGTGTCGACCAAGCACTATTCACCCCTTCTGATACACCACCGACAAAAACGATTCTTTTTGTTGGTAATATCAAACGAAGCAAAGGCGCTTTTGATGCCGTAGACGGCTTTAAACAAATCATTGATAAACACCCACAACACAAGTTGTTGTTTATTGGTGATGGCCCTGACTTAGTTACTTTAAAATCCTACACCGAAGAACAAGGTCTAGTCGGTAAAGTCGAGTTTTTGGGCAACAAAAGTCATCACGAAATCGCTGATGTCCTAAAAAACTGTCAAGTGCTGACGCTTCCCAGTCATGCCGAAGGTGTTCCTAATGTCGTGTTAGAAGCAATGAGCTGTGGTGTACCATCGGTAGCGACAGCCGTTGGTGGTATTCCAGAAATTCTATTCAACGAGCAAAATGGCTATTTATGTAATGTTCACAACTATCAAGACCTAGCCAACAAACTTGATTTAGCGCTCAATCAACATTGGGATAAACAAGCGATCATCAAGTACGCGAAGCCCTTTACATGGCAGCGAAATATTCAAACGCTAAAAGAGACATTTGAGAAATACATCTAACGTTAATTTTTTTGTTCAAGATAACGCTAAACAATCTAAGTTAAATACTTTATCATCAATACTCTATTAACTTTTGTAACGTGTATTAACATAAACCATACGCTAATGAAAATAACTAAAGATTTAAGCCGAAAACAGGAGATATATAATAACGACGGAGCTAATGCTTCGATGTTAAAAGTGTTCCTTACAGATGGCACTTTAGCAAACGTTTTGTATCGTTTGGCATCCTTCTTCTCAAGATTTAAAATATTATTTCCACTCGCTTTTTTAAGTCAATGGCTCAATAAATTACTACACGGTTGCGTAATCGGTGTTAACAGTAAGTTTGATGATGGCTTTGTGCTAGCGCACCCAATTGGTGTTGTTATTAATTCAAAAGTTGTTGGGGGTAAAAATATTACCCTAGAGAGTAGCGTTGTCATCGGTGATGAAAAAGGTAAATCACCAACACTAGGTGATAATATATTCATTGGTGCAGGAGCAAAAATCATTGGCGGAATTAAGGTAGGTAACAATGTCAATATTGGTGCTAACGCCGTCGTTGTAAAAGACGTTCCAGACAATGTTACTGTCGTCGGGATACCCGCTAGAATTATTAAAAAGGATAGTTAAATGGTAATTGCTTTTATTGTTACCCTCTCATTGCTTGTATATTCATATTTTATCTATCCTTTGATCTTAAAGTTGATAGCAAAAGAGCAAAAACTTAGCCTAGAAACAAAAGCACCATTGCCAAGCGTAGAGGTAATTGTCGCCGCATATAACGAAGAGAGTTGTATCAAAGAAAGGTTAGAAAACCTACTTGCACAAGATTATCAAGGAAGTTTAAGGGTTTTAGTTGCATCAGACGGTAGTCAAGACAAAACCGGCGAGATTATCGAGAGCTTTGATGATCCAAGAATACAAGCTTACAATTTTGAAGTGAATCGCGGAAAAATTTCTGTATTGAATGATTTAGTAAGTAAAGCAACTGCCGACCTTTTAGTGTTTACCGATGCCAATACCCACTTTGAATCAAATGCCATAACCGTGTTAGCCCAAAGCATCACTGGAAATGTTGGTGCAGTCTGTGGAGAATTGCATTTGGAAACTGATGATGGCAATCAGAACTTAGATGGCTTTTACTGGAAATATGAACAATTCTTAAAGAAATCAGAGTCTTCACTTGGCTCCTTGTTAGGTGCCAATGGCGCAATATACGCGATTAAAAGAGAGCTCTATCAAGAGCTACCTGCCGATACAATCGTCGACGATTTTTGCATTGTAATGAACGTTAAAAAACAAGGCTTTGATGTCGTCTATAATGACCAAGCTATCGCTAGAGAAGAAGTCGCACCTTCGTTAAGCGAAGAATATGGGCGTCGCGTTCGAATTGGTACGGGGAATTACAAAGCATTCTTTGCAAATTTATGGGCACTTTCACCACTTCAAGGCACATTGTCTTGGTGTTATTGGTCACATAAAGTTATCCGTTGGTTTGGACCTCACCTTTTATTAATCTTGTTTTTAACCAACCTTGCTTTGATAGAGCAACCAATATTTCAAGCGCTGTTTTATTGCCAAATCATTTTTTATGTATTAGCCGTTTGGGGGCAAAAGCAAGCGAAGAAAAATAAAGAAGTACACAAGTTAGTTAAAATTATTAGCTTTTTTGTCTCGATGAATGTGGCATTAGGCCAAGGATTCATCAAATTTTGTCAAGGTAATTCATCAGGCGGCTGGAAACGAACAGCCCGAACAGGAGAAAACTCATAATGCTTGTGTCGATTATTGTTGTCGCAATTATCAGTGTTGCTTTTTATCGCGTACTAAAGCTCAAACACATGGAAAACTGGCTCTTGCCATACATAATTAGCATTTTAAAGCGTCCTAATGTAAAAGAAACCAAACACGTCTTATTTTGTTTCGTAGATCACTACGAGCCTCAGTGGCGCAACGATGATATTGAAGTTGAGCGTGCACGTGTTGATCGTTGGTGTAAAGATTACCGAGAAATGGCGAAGCAACACCAAGATGCTGACGGTGTTATGCCACAACATTCCTTTTTCTACCCTGAAGAAGAATATCGCTATGAACATTTAGCCAAGTTATCAGCTATGTGTCATGAAGGCTTTGGTGAAATCGAAATCCACTTGCATCATCACGACGATACCAAAGAAAACTTTATCAAAACGATAACCGATTTTGCTCACACTTTACATCACAAACACGGTGCTTTGCCTGTTGACCCGCATACCGGTGAAATCAAATATGCATTTATTCATGGCAACTGGGCACTTGATAACTCTCGTGCTGATGGTATGTATTGTGGCATCGACAACGAAATAAAAGCGTTAGCAGATACTGGCTGCTACGTTGACATGACGTTACCGTCATCACCAAGTGACACGCAAACATCTACAGTTAACAGTATTTATTATGCAACCGGTAAAGATGGCCAATGTAAGTCGCACGATAAAGGGGTAGAAGTTGAGGTTGGTAAGCCTCAACAAGGCGAACTAATGCTCATTCAAGGGCCAATTGGTATTAACTATAAATGGCGTAACGCTAAAGGTATTCCTCACATAGAAAATGCTGATGTCCGCAAAAAAGTACCGCCAATTAAAAGTCGTATTGATCACTGGGTAAAAAGCCATATCCACGTCAAAGGCCGACCAGAATGGATATTCATCAAAGTACATACACACGGTACACAAGAAGAAGATATGGATACCTTGCTTGGGCAACCTAGACATGACATGCACAGCTATTTAGAAGAAAAATATAATGACGGTACAAACTACGTTTTACATTATGTTTCTGCTCGTGAAATGTACAATATTGCTAAAGCTGCTGAAGCTGGTAAATCGGGAAATCCAAATCAGTACCGAGATTTTTACTTTGCAAAACCCACTTTTAAACCACTAACACCTGAGTCAGTATGAGCTTAAAGGCAAAAGCAAAAAAACTATTCTTTGTTCTAGCCGATGTATTTGGGTTAATTGAAAAACGCTGGCGCAATCTTGAGCCCGGCGTTTATATCTTCAACTACCACAGAATTGGTGAGTCGCAAAAGACATTATTTGACCGAGCAATTTTCTCTTGCGATGCCGCCTCATTCGAAAAACAAGTAGTTGATATAAAGAATAATTTTACGCTTATAACAACTAAAGAGTTGGCTGAGTTATACGAAAAGAATCAGTCTTTCGATAAACGTTATGCACTTATTACCTTCGACGATGGCTATATCGATAATTATACTGACGCATTTCCAATCCTCAAAAAGCACCAAATTAACGCAACTTTCTTCCTCACGACTAATTTTGTTGATAGTAACACGATTCCCTGGTGGGATCAGGTTGCCTTTATTCTGCGTCATGCTATCGGCAAAAAATATCAGGTACCAGGTACCGACAAACTATTTAAGCTAGCCAATCACGATATAGATCGCACTATTAGGCAAATAATGTTTTACATAAAGCAAAGCAAAGCCTTTAGTACTTCCGAAATGTTGGCCGATATTAAACAACGCTTTCCCTCTGCTAATGATTTATTAAACCAGCAGCATCCTAACTTGTTCTTAAATTGGACAATGGCCAAAGAGATGCACGATAACGGTATGACCATTGGCTCACACACATTGAATCACTTCATTCTTGCGCAGCTCAACGAAGCAGGCCAGAGAGAAGAAATCGAGCGCTCTAAAACGTTAATAGAAGAAAGGCTAAATACCACAATAGAGACAATTGCTTACCCTGTCGGACGGCACTATTGTTTTAATGATACCTCAGTCGAAATCGTAAAGAATTGCAACTACAAAATTGGCTTCAGTAACGAGCCGGGGATTAACCAGTTTACGCATTGTCGATATAAGCTATATCGCTATAGCGTTGCTACGTCTTCAGTAAAAGAGCTACGCTATGACATTGGACTATAAGCCGTCTGCATTGGTTTTAGCCACAGGACCTAATGGCTTAGGTGCGATTCGCAGCCTTGCATTAGAAGGCGTTGTTGTTGATGTTATTGCAAATCGTCAACATGATCCCGTATTAGCTTCAAGGTTAATACGCAGAAGTACTTGCTTAAGTTCTAGTGATCACGAGCAAGAACTGATTCATTTAATAGCTCAATGGCAAATGGAAGATTTTGTCATTATTCCTTGCTCGGATTGGTATGTCGATGTGCTAGTTCGCCATCAGCACATGTTGCCAAACCATGCTAAAGTGGTTTTACCTGCTGACGACCTTTCTTCTAAGCTGATCGACAAGCGCGAAGAAGTTAATTTAATAGCAAACTACGCCAATTTACCTAAATCAGTGACGCAACTACCTACTCACGCCAATGAGCTATTAACACAACTTACCTTGCCTATCATCATTAAACCCAGATCAAACGAGTTAAATAAACTAGGTAGAAAAAATCTACAGCTTTACACACAAGAACAAGTAATAGTCTTTTATCAGCAATTTAGTGATGTGCTCGATTATTGTATTGCTCAGGAAATTATCGAGGGCGAAGACAGTAATCTTTGGGTGTGTAATTGCACTTTCGACATGGAAGGAAACTTGATTAATCGCTTCACTTTTCAACGGCTACAACTTGCGCCACCACATTTTGGGGTAACTAGCTATGCAGTTAGCCAAGAAAATACAGACATTATCGCGCAAGTTAAAAAAGTGGGTAAAGCACTAAATTACCGTGGCCCAGCAATGTTTGAATTCAAATATTGCAACGCGAGAAAACGCTATTTTTACATTGAGGTTAACCCGAGATTAGGGCTGTGCAATTATTTTGATACCCGATGTGGCAAAAATAACGTTTATGCCACTTACTGCGTCGCAACAGGTCTTCCTTTTGAAGAGCAACCACAACGCAACAACATTATGTTTGTTAGCCTGTTTGAGGATATTTATTCTCGCCGTAAAGATGGGCAAAGCATTGTTCAAATACTGACAACATATATAAAAAACATGCTAAAGCCACACTACTTTATTTACTTTGCATTTCGTGATCCTGCGCCATGGTGGCATATGACTAGCGCTCAAAGTAAGGCAATATTGAGCAATTTATTCAAGAAACTGAGGGTTAGATGACATCTTTTGCGCTTTCATTCAATCAAGACAATCAGCTAATATCAGTTACAACCAAACAATCTCAAATAGATGTTGAAGGTAATACCAGCGATATAATCACAGCACTAGACAAGCTCTGCATTAATTACACAAAGCTCGAAGGTGATGCACTGCTCATCTGGGATGGCAAACCGATAGGTATATCGCATAGTGATATCACACAAGCGTTAAAAGCGGGTAATTATAAGCCATTACACCAAACAGACGGCCACTTCAGTTTTTGCCTTATCGAATCGTCAAACGTGTATTTTGCCAATGATAGATTTGGCGCTAAAACCTGGTATTGGCAACGCCAAGATAACACATTGTTGATCTCAACAGCACAGCAGCTCCAACCTATCGACAACAAAGCTTTTAATACGCTAAGTGAGCGCGAGTGTTTTAAGTATCGTTGGATTACACAACAACGTACCTTACACCAAAGCATTGACAAGCTGCGCTATGCTAGTGTGGCGACTTTAAATAAACTCTCAATAAATCAGCAAGCTTATTTTGAATTGCCAAGACCGAATTATCGCAATGATGCTCGCCAATTACTCGTCGAGAAAACCCAAGCCGCACTGCAAGGCTCACTGGATAAAGCAAGTTTAGAATATTCATGCGTTGCGGTATTTTTGAGTGGTGGGGTAGATTCTTCCATTCTGGCTGCTTTATCGCAAAAAACATTCAAGAAAATATATGTGATTACCCCTGTCTTTGAGTTTGGCGAAAACCCCGAGCTAGCAACAGCAAAGCACTTTGCTCAAGTACTTAATATCGAGCCTATATTAGTATCAATTAAAGAGTCTGATTTAATAGCTGATCTCAAGCAGCTGATTGAAATAAAACGCGAACCACTGCGCCATTACAGTTCATTGGCATTGATGGCGATGATGCGAGCAGTACCTAACGATGCTCAAGCGGTGGTATATGGCGAGGCGGCTGACACCTTATTTGGCTCAAATGGCATGAAACGACTGACCATTCATAGCAAATGGCATAGTCGATTAAAAAACATGCCCAATTTTGCATTAAGTCTTCTTCGACTCATTAAGCCTGAAAAAGCCAAGTTATTAAAAAGTATTAAAAGCAAGCGTATCCTTGATATCTTTAGCCAGCTGACCGAAATTCAATATTCGGCAAGCTCAAAGCAGATTATCGCTGAGTATTTAAATACCGATGACCTTGAAGTACATGCCATACTCAAAGAGCCGGAAGCTATTACAAGCAACTTGAGGTTTAGTGCACAGAAAATGATCATTGCCAGTGATGTTCAAAAGCACTTTGAAGAAATGGAGTATATTGCCTCGCTATTTAACAAAGCGGTTATATCGCCGTTTTTTGATACTGAAGTAATTAAGATTTCAAGTGAGCTATCTGATACTAATTTTTTTGGCGAAAGCCATGTTAAACCGGTATTAAGAGAACTCGCTTGCCAGTATTTTCCAAGAGAGACTATCTATCAAAAGAAATATGGCTTTCCAGTACCAATGATACGCTGGCTTGAAGAACCTTTAAAAGAACTTGTCGAAGCGGTGTACCATGAGGCAAAGTTGTTTGATGGCCAGGCTGTCAGACGGCTCGAAATAACAAAGGATTACGAGCTAGTATGGTTTTTTATCAACTGGCAACTGTTGCACCAACACCTTGAACACATAGCACAGATTAAATCTTGATTTTCGCTTACAGTGTCAGTTGATTTTGATATATTAACAAGCTGATTACACTTAGCTATAACCCCCTGTTCACAAGTAGGACTAAATGAAAATATTGCACGTAGTGAGTAGTTTGCAAGTCGGCGGCGCAGAGCGATTTGTGATTGATTTAGCAACGGCTCAACAAAGTGAACATCAATGTCAGATTGGCATTCTATCCATGGGAAATGAAGCTGACCCGCTTGTTTCAACCGTTTCATCATCTGGTTTTGAGCTCTTCCATGCCGTTGGTTTAAAATCGCTGAGACAAATCTTCAAGCAATTCGATATCATTCACATTCACACCTCCCACGCCTTATTAAGATCATTAATTGCGTGTATAGGCCTAAACAAAACACTGATCTACACTCGCCACAATGAGCTTGTCCATAGCACATTGAAATGGCGCATGACATACACGCTTGCCAAGCAGATGCTGCACAGAATGATTTTTGTTTCTGATAATGCCAGAGATAAGTACTTAAAAACCTATCCAAGCTTTGAGTTGCAAACTTGCACTATTTTAAATGGCGTGCTGCCTATGTCGAATATAAAAAGCGAGAGTAATAGATTTAGATTGAGTCATGTTGGCCGTTTTGTGCCATTAAAAGCCCAACATGTGCTGATAGAAGCAGTAGCAAAACTACCTAAGTCGTTACAAGATAAAGTATCGATCAACTTCTATGGCACTGGCGATTTGATGAGCCACAATCAACAATTAGCTGATGAGTTAATCCCTGGAATACCCTGCCACTTTCACGGTTTTGTTACCAACAGAGAGGTAATTTATCAAGCGACCGATGCATTAGTGGTGACGTCAGAAACCGAAGGACTGTCACTGGCAATACTCGAAGCGCTAGCTAGCTCGACACCGGTTATAGCTTCACATGTGGGTGGTAATCCGGAGCTTGTTCACGATGGCGAAAATGGTCTGCTTTATCCATTTTCAGATAGTGAAAAACTCGCTGAGCAAATCGAGAATTTAATGACCGATCAATCGCAATATAAACGCTTTGCATCAAAATCATTAACACTATACCAAAATGGCTTTTCAATGAGTTCATGTGCTGCGAAATACATCCAGCAGTACCAGTAGAGTAAATAGATGAGAACATCACTTCAAGCTGCAATGGCAGCGATTAACTTATACAGCGAGTATTTTCTCAGCTTAATTATTTCGATGACGATAGCTCGTAGTTTATCAACAGAAGATTACGGCCTTTATTCAACGATTATTTGGCTGGCTGCGATAGGAACCATAGCGATTAATGCTGGCGTAACTATCAATATTACAAAATTTATTGCTGAATTTAATTTTAAAGACGCTACCAAACTGCCAGCGGTTATGGCGTATTTTCGCAACGTTCAACTCCAACGCGTTGCTATAGTGAGCATAGTCTTATTTGGCTTAGTCTTTTTCGGTTTAGTCGCTGACACCATTCCACTGTTTCTCAGTGCTGTTTTAATTATTTGTATTATCATCAAAGCGGACTATATGTTTCGCGTATCCGCGTTTAAAGGATTAAAGCGCTTTGATATTATTGCCAAAACTAGCTTAATCGCTAATCCGTTTAACATTATCGCGGTTTTAATATGTGCTTATATTGCGCCTAGTTTAATTAACTTCGTCATTGTCTTTTGTTTAACTTCGTTAATATATGGCTTAAGTACTCGTATTTTTAATCACCACTTACCAAAACCGCTAGCCAATCAAGTATTTATTGATGAGCACAAATCACGTCTCGCCACCCAACTAATATCATCAACTATTATTGTGTTTTTAGGTGCGCTTATCTTTAAACAAAGCCAAGTGTTCGTGTTAGAGCGCAATGATTTGCTATCAGAAGCCGGATTTTTTAATATCGCCTTCATTCTCGCAACGGCAGCAACAACACTTGTACCTGGAATTTACCAAGAAATACTCCTACCCAAAATTACCGAAGCGGTTCAAGCCGGCAAAGTAGAAAGCCAAGTGGGTCAAGCGGAACGTTACCTGCTGATCCTATCATTACTGATAGCGATACCAGTCGTTAACTATGCCGATGAAATCATTTTATTATTGTTTGGCGAAAGGTATTTACCTGCGGTGCTACCACTACAAATTTTAGCGCTTGCGAAAGTTATTCACACTATGGCTCAAGGGGCAAACCTTACACTCATTAGCAGTGACAAACAGCAGAGCATGGCCAAAACCCACATTTTCTTATTTGCTGTAGCATTTGCCCTAAGTTTAGCGCTTGTACCGCAATATGGCCTCTATGGCGCACTTGCGACCTATGTTTCTATTATTTCGCTTTTATTTATCATCTATACCCAGCTAGCTAAAAAAGCTGGCTACAAAATGATCAAAGCATCGATCACTGCTAAAATCGTTTTTATTTCATTGTTAAGTGCGATTCCTATGTTAGCCGTAGATATGATAATAGATGGCTTTTTAGGCGCGATATTTGGCGGGTTGATATTCGCAGCGACCTACCTAAATGTATTATTTATTGCTAAGGGGTTTGACAATGCAGTTTGTAGCTTACTTAACCAATTAGCTAAGAAACTGCCTAATGCGATAGGTAATTACGTGCAATGGGGTGTTAAAAGGTACTCAAGGTAACACTCAAAAGTCACTTGTGTAACCTTGATACCTTAAATACAAAACAGTCAGGCTAGCTCCCACCAAAACATTTAAAGAGAGCTAGCTAACGATTAGAGTGCGCTAGATTAGTAGCCTGAAACCAATATTAATACCTATCAACACACAAAATGACATGATCGCAAGGTTGGTAAACATCTTTTTATCTAGCGCTATTTGATAATTGCTATGTTGATTTAGCCAAAAAATTGTCCCTAAAGAAATCGCACAAACGATATACAGCGGGACAAATGTCAATCGACTCAAAAAGACCACCGCTACAGAAAAGCCTAATAAGCTATAAAGCATGGTCCGAGACATAATTTGATAACGGGTAAACTGCTCGACAATCTGCTTATCGTCTTTGAATTCCTCACGGAGCTCTAGGCTATCGTTATAGCCAACCTTATAGAGCATAAATAAAATAGAGAATAGAAAAGTAAACCAAACAATAAAGCCCGTTATCCCTAACTCGCTCCAGCACAATACATAAGTACTATGGGCTGTCAGGTGATGATGCTCCAAAAAGTTACCTAAGCCAACACCAAAAATCGGACTACTTTTGAGCATCACACTGCCGGCATACCAAGCATCTAACCGCGAATACGCTGACTCCTCACTGGCGCTGAATCCTCGACCACCTGTGTTAAGTAATAACAACACAGGGACAATTGCAGCCACTCCCATATAGGCAACAATCTTTCCGTATCTGCGCCACATATAAAAACCAATCATCGAGATAAGTGTCAATATAGCGCCCCGAGAATTTGTCAGGCCGATACCGTACACCAAATAGCAAATAGCACATAACGCAAGAAACTTTTTCGCTGCGCCGCCACATTGATAAAAATAAAACAACAAGGGTATTGCCATAACTAGCAATAAACCTGTGTCATTAGGATCATTAAAAATACCAACGTAACGAATTCTCAGCTCACCATGCTGATTCAAAATAGGGTTGTTCGCCCAGCCTAATCCATTAGGATCCGCTAGTTGCCCTTGGCCATTGAATACAGCTAGCATGGCAGCCACGATAACCGTATAGAACACCATTTCCTTAGTACTGAGTTTCTGAGCTAGGCCAAACATGATCAGGAAAGGGAGCAATACTGTCGTTAGTAATTTGAGAAAGTCAGCTATGGCACCACTTAACCAAAAATTTAAAAGCTCTGAAATAAACCCGATACAACAAAAAACAAACAGTAATAATAAATGTTTGTTTTTAATTACATTTGGTTGAAACAATGCAAAAAAACCACCAAACAGGCCTGCTATCATCACAACAGGCACAGTCATCAATGGTTCATACCAATCTTGCGGCCTGATAAAAACTAAAAAGGTAAAAACTATGGCAAGTAGCGTTGTCAAAATACGTCCTTAATCTTTAGAACTCAGCACCTGCTCTAAGCTTATGACTGGTTTCCAGCCTAGTATGTTCTTGATTTTTTCATTACTAAATTCAAATGGCGTATACATTGTTTTAGCTCGATACGGGCTAAAAATGTTTGGAAAATTTCCACCTGATTTTTTGTGGATCCACTCCGCTATTCTGCCACCAAATAAATAGAGGCTTAGCGGTATTTTAATTTTGTTCTTAATTTTAGGAAAATGACGCTCGTAAAGTTTAATCGCTTCAGTTTGCTTTGGCGTTTCGTCAACTAGGTTGAAAACTTCACCCGTTGCATCAGGGTTATCTACAGATAAAGCGACGGCCAAGGCACAATTTTTGACATGTACGAAAGGCACTTTTGCGCTGCCACCAACAATTAGGAAAAATGGCATGCCCGGTAATGCAAAACCAACCCGAGGAGAAAACATATCTTTTTCATCACTGTAGATTACACCTGGGCGATGAATAACAAGCTCAATACCTAGCGCATTACAGCGCTCCACACACAGCATTTCTTGATAATACTTGACCCAAGAATATGGATCGCGCCACTCTGGATGAGGCTCTACAGGGGTGTTTTCATCAACAACAGAGCCCTTGCTACACAGTGAGGTTCCATATAGTGAAAATGAACTGATAAAAACAAGGCGTTTAGTACCTAATCGCTCCATTTCATCTAATAAAATTTCAGTTGAAACGACAGTTTCGTTGAACATGCCCATTGGGCTGCCCGACTTAGAGGCTGCAATGTGAACAACGGTATCAACGCCTGATAGTGCATTAGCAACAACGCCTTGGTCGTTCAAACTACCGCGCATTATCTCAACATCAAGTGATTCTAGGCCATTGGTTGAGCTACCCTCACGAACTAAACAACGAATGCCTGTTTGCCCTTGGCCAAGCATTGCCTTTACTGTTTCACTACCTAAAAAGCCATTTGCTCCAGTGACTAAAATACTCATTATTTATCTCCCGGAGCGGTAATTTGGGCGTTAATTGCATCAATAATATCTGAAGTGCGCTGCAGCTCGTCATAAGGTACTGGTGGTTTACCCTTGGTTTCGATCGCTTGATAGAAATCATCAATTAGTCGACGCATATCGGAAAAGAACGTTTCTTTGCCCGTCCAAAACGCCATAAAATTTGTTCTAAACTGCTTGGCTAATGATTTTGCTTTTGTGCGAACATTTAAACTCAGCCCCAAACCACCTGGCAATGATTGACTTTTATCTTCGAGTAAAAAGTGCTCTGTTAAATTCAGATTGACCGTGCTTTGGCTACCAAAATAACGCACTAAAAACTGCACAGGACGTGCGCCTGAAATAAAGTTAACCGATGCGGTAATCTTATTTTTCTTATCAAATATTTGCACCCTTAATTCATCATTAATAATGCCATTATTACTTTTATCAAAAGCAATCGCTGATATGTCTAAATCATCACTCAAATATGGGGCAATCATCGCAATCGGGTGAGAAATATTATTTTGGAAAATTTGTCCAGGTAGTTTAGCTATCCAATGATCTGGGTTTGAAATGACCATTTTACCAAATGGCCCTTCGAGGTTATATCCAAAGACCGCATCGATATGAACCATCTCACCAAAGTGCTCTTTATTATTGACAATATCAAAAGTAGATAAGGTTTCATGAGAGCGCAATCGATGTGTTCCTGGGCACACCATTAAGTCTTTCTGCTGTGCAAGCACCAACAACTCTTTGGTTTCTTGTGCCGTTAACGTTAGTGGTTTTTCAATATATACGTGACAATTAGCTTCAAGCGACTTTTGAGCAATAAAAAAGTGAGAACCGGGCGGAGTTGTAATGTGCACAACATCAAGCTCCTCGTTCTCAAGCATTTCTTCCAAAGCTGTATAAGTGCTTTTGATGTTATATTTCTCTGCCAACGCCCAAGTTGGTGTTCTTCTTAAATCACAAAGTGCGACGACTTCCGCGCCCTTGATTTTCTGAATTTCTTCAATATGTGCTTCAGCGATTTGACCAGCACCTACAATACAAACTTTCAATGGATACTTCCTGTCTTAATTACAACCAGTGAGGATTATCGTCCCTTACCAAATAATACAATTTCGACTGTGCGAATCAGAATCAGCAAATCGAGTAAAAAACTGCGGTGCTTTATGTAGTAAAGATCGTATTTTAACTTTTCTAATGAATCTTCTTCTGTAGAGCCATACGGGTACTTGAGTTGTGCCCAACCTGTTAACCCCGGCTTAACATTGTGACGCTCATTGTAATATGGGATATTCTTAATTAAGCCTTGCACGAATTCTGGTCGCTCTGGGCGAGGGCCAACAAACCCCATATCGCCACGCATTACATTATAAATTTGCGGTAACTCATCAATCCGATATTTGCGAATGAATTTACCAATTTTAGTTGTCCGATCGTCATTTTCACTGGCCATTTGCGCGCCGTGTTTTTCCGCATCAACCCGCATACTTCTAAACTTTATAATGTTAAACGCCTGTCCATCTAACCCCACACGTTCTTGGAGGTAAAAAATCGGCGCCTTCATGCCTTCGTCTAACTTGATTAAAATGGCCGTGATTAGCATGATCGGCCAGACAAAGATGAATAAGAAAAAAGCCATACTTGCGTTAAAAATCCAATCGAGCGTATTGCGCAAGTAATTCGTTGAAGCAAAGCCATTGGAGTATATGACCCAACTAGGATAGATTAAATTAACCGCTATTTGGCCTGTTTCACGTTCAATAAAATCTAAAATTTCGGTAATTTCCACGCCGCGTATTTTACAGGCAAAGAGTTCATCAACCGGCAGATTGTTTCGACGTTCATCATTGGCCACGACAATTTCGTCAATTTCATGTTCAAGAGCATAAGACACCAAAGAGTCTTCTAAGAGAATTTTGGTCTCATGACGAATACCATCTTCAATATCGCCATTCATAATAATAAAGCCGTGGATATTAAAGCCTTGTCGGTCAACATCGCGGCGCATACGCTTTTCGATAATTGACGCTCGCTCACCTGAGCCAAGTACCAGTACTTTTCGCTTATTAAAGCCAAAAAAGTCAACTTTAAAGGTAAAAGCGCGCAAAATTCCCACAGCGATAAAGCTAACAAAAGACGCTATTGCTAGCACTTCGACAGGCAGTGAGTTATCTCCATAAAATGGGTTGATAATAGTGACGATAAAGAAACCAATGGCGACCGACACTAAGACTCGTCGCAAAACCCCACGAAAACTTTCTCTAAGTTTAGAGTTATACAAACCCAGCGCTAGAGAAGATAATTGCACAATGAGCGAAAAAACGAGCGCATATATAATAATTACGTTAGTCGGCACATCTTTGTGTGTAACAAAATTTAGCTTGTCATTTATATAAATAGAGCTAACTAGTGCACCGGCAAAAATGAGTAATTCTAATAAAACTAAAGACTTACTACCTGTAGATACATCTCTAAACTTGGGGCTAGCCATCTGAGAACTGTCTTCCTATGCGTGATACTTACATTTCCTAGCTGAATATTAGAATTGATTGCATACAAAATGTAAAGGTAACAGCGCATTTTACTCGAAAATTTAATAACAAACGATTAACATGATTAATTAAGTGCAACGTATATAAAAATAAAATACAATCTGTTACGTTATTGAAAAAATCGTAATAATAATGTTGAAACAGGTCGTTACCATGGAAAAACGTATAACTAAAACCCTCAATGCACTTGTAATGCTAATGGTTACAGTTCTGTTTGCAGGCTGCAGCAGTAACTCAACATTACCAAGCGCCACTTTACACCCTTCAGCCACCAACAATGTGACCGACTATAAATATCTCATTGGTCCTGGTGACGTGCTAAACATTTTTGTTTGGCGAAACCCAGAAGTATCAGGCACATTTGTTGTCCGCCCTGATGGCATGATAACAACTTCACTTGTTGAAGATATCAAAGTATCGGGCAAAACACCGTCAGAATTAGCCCGTTCAATCGAACAAACCTTATCAACTTATTTACGCGACCCGATTGTCACCGTGACGGTAAATAACTTTGTTGGGCCATTTAGCGAGCAAATTCGGGTTATCGGTGAAGCAACCGAGCCTCAGTCAATTAGCTACACCCAAAACATGACCCTACTCGATGTCATGATCAAAGTGGGTGGCTTAACAGAGTTTGCTGATGGTAACGATGCGGTCTTAGTACGCATTGAAAACGGTGTTCAAAAGCAATACGACATCGCAATCGAAGACTTAATTAAAAATGGGGATATTTCAGCCAATGTTGATGTGCTACCTGGCGATATTATCGTTATCCCTGAAACATGGTTTTAATTTTTCCTAGTAGCGAGTAGTTAGAGGTCAGGAATGCAAGAGCTGTTTGAGCAGGTTATTGATTATCTCAAAGGGATATGGATAAAGCGACGTTACATCATGGTTGCCACTTGGATTATATGTCCAATTGGTTGGTCGATAACGGCAATTTTAGATGATGTTTACGAGTCTGAGGCTCGAGTATATGCGGATACTCAGTCGATACTGCGACCATTGTTAAAAGGTATGACAGTGGAAACCAACCCAGATGAGCAAATTCAATTAATGGTGAAAACACTACTAAGTCGTCCAAACTTAGAGCGCATTTCTCGCATGACTGATCTCGACGTACAAGCAAATACTCCAAAAGAGTACGAAGAGCTAATTGATGATTTAAAAAAAGACATTTACATCAAAAAAACCGGTGGCCGTAGAGAAAATATTTTTACCATTTCTTATCGCAACAAAGACCCGGAAATGGCGAGAAATGTTGTTCAATCAGCACTAACGGTGTTTATTGAAAATACACTCGGTGAAAATCGCAGTGATTCTGACGCTGCACAAAAATTCCTCGATGTCCAAATCAAAGAATATGAATCTCGCTTACTAGCCGCAGAAGAGCGCCTTACCGACTTCAAACAAAAATACAGTAATGTATTACCAGACCAAACGGGGGTTACTACCAAAAGCTTAGTTCAACGAAAGAGCAACTGCGTAATATTGAACTAGAACTCCTAGAGGCTAAAACACAGCTTAGCTCTGCAAGACAGCAGTTGGTAATAACCCCTCAAAATGAAGTGAATCCAGACAATTCAGTTAAAAGCTCAGCCATTGAAACAACTTTTGATGGCCGCATAGCTGAGCTTGAAGCAAGTTTAGACTTGCTAAATTTGAAGTATACCGACAAGCACCCTGAAGTGATCGAAGTCAGTCGTCGTCTTGAGCATTTAAAGCAACAAAGAGCCAAAGAGATAAACGAGTTTTTATCTGCGCAAAAAGACTCGACGCAATCAACGTCAGTGTTTAGTCAAAACCCAGTAATTCAAGAAGTGCAAATCCAAGTAAACACCCTTGAAACCAAAGTAGCTTCTTTAGAGGTTCGAGCTGAAAGCTATCGAAATCAAGTTGCAGAGTTAGAAAACAAAATTCACACCCTGCCAGAAATTGAAGCAGAGCTTACGGCATTAAATCGCGGTTATGAAATCACCAAGAAAAAATATGAAGAACTTTTGATTCGCAAAGAAACAGCCTCGTTAGCGAAACAAGCCGATGAAACCACTAACAAGATTCAATTTCGCGTCATTGATCCTCCTCGCACAGGCTCAGAGCCAGTTGGCCCGAAGCGTTTATTGCTATACTTGGTGGTAACCGTTTTTGGCTTTGGTGTTGGCATTGGCTTATCGTTGTTATTTAGCCAACTCAACCCGGTAGTAACGTCAAGTACACAAGTATCTAAAGCGACAGGTATTCCGGTGTTTGGTATTGTTTCAGCAACAGAAAACTTAGGCTTACAGCAATGGCATAAGAAGAAAACTTGGATTTTCATCTTATCTAATACCTTGTTGATCACCCTGCTATGCTTCTTTGTCGCTTATTCTCTATTTCCAGAAGTCATTCAGGCTCCAATTAAAAGGCTTTTTTAAATTATGAGTACGATAGAAAAAGCTTTAGCAAAGCAAAAAGCAAGCTTGCAGAAAAACCAGCGCGATAACACCACTGAACAAGCAGAAGTTGTCGAGCAAAGTCCAACGCAAAGCGCAGCGCAAACGACAGCCGCTCAAGGCCCTATCACCAGCAAAGACTTAAAGCTGGATATCGATAAACAAAGCATGGATGAGCGCGGTTACCTAATCGATAGTGGTGAGCGAAAGAGCATCAAAGATGAGTTCCGTCAAATTAAGCGAAAACTACTCAACAACGCTTTTGGCAGTGCATCAAAGACTTTGAACAACAGTAACCTCGTGATGGTATCGAGCTCAACACCCAATGAAGGCAAAACCTTTGTCTCGATTAACTTGGCATTGAGTATAGCGCTCGAGCAAGACAAAACTGTTTTATTAGTCGATGCCGATGTTTTAAGACCCAGTGTAAATCGTGAGCTTGGCCTCTCAACACAGCCAGGCTTAATGGAATACTTACTGGGTGAAAAGCAAAGTATCAATGAAATCATTTATAGTACAAATATTGATAAACTGAAGCTTATTCCAGCGGGCGCCCCTCATCATCTATCGAATGAATTATTAGCCAGTGATAAAATGGCATCGCTTGCCCAAGAGCTTGCTGACCGCTACCCTGACCGAATTGTAATTTTTGATTGCCCACCACTGATTGGCGTAACCGAAACTTTAGTACTAGCCAATTTAATGGGGCAAGCAGTTGTTGTTGTCGAAGAAAATAAAACTAAATTAGCTGACATTCAAAAAGCAACCGAAAACCTAAATGAAAACCTTGCGCTAGGTTTAGTTGTGAATAAAGCAATAAGATCACACAAGGATATGTATGGCTATTATGGCTATGGGTACGGTAAATAAAAAAGCACTGTGTTGGGGGTTGTTAGTAACCTCTTCGAGCGTATTTGCAGGTGACTGGCAGGTAACACCGCAAGTTTTTATTGAAGAAAACTTTACCGATAATGTGAGTTTAGTCTCGAACCAAGAAGAGTCGAGTCTAGTAAGTCAGTTCGGTCTAAATTTTGACGTTAATTACCTATCACAAAACAGTGAATTTAACTTCAAATCCTCAAATATATACGCGATGTATAGTCACGATAGTGACCTAAATGACGACTTTTTAACCCTAGATACCTCTGGTCGCTTTTTATTATGGCCCAACGGCATCGCCCTAACTGCAAGTGCAACGGTTGAGAACCAATCGCGAAATAGAGCAAGAAATGCACTTGCTGATTTAGTTTCGGGTGACACGGTACAAGTTGAAAATTACAGTGCTGGCGTGGAGTACAGGGTTGATAACAGCGATTTTTTAGTCGACTTTAATACAAATTATAATTTGCGAGCAACAGAAGACGGTATTGGTGAACGTGATGGTTATAGTGCACAACTATTAAGTTACAACGGTAAGGCAGCGCGCAATGTCTTTTGGCATACCAATATTGGTTACAGCGATATAAAAAATAACGACCAAGATGCCACCCAAGAAAAGATAGAACTTCGGCTAGGCTGGATTACCCCATACAAATTCAATCCATTTATTCGCT
The DNA here is from genome assembly GCF_014898095.1 of Thalassotalea sp. LPB0316. NCBI lineage: Bacteria > Pseudomonadati > Pseudomonadota > Gammaproteobacteria > Alteromonadales > Colwelliaceae > Thalassotalea > Thalassotalea sp. LPB0316. The sequence continues at coordinate 923,290 of NZ_CP062946.1, read as the reverse complement.
ACTATTACGAAGACAATTCAGGCAATATTGCCGGCAATAACACATATGAATCTAACGCCTATGGCGTCGGTTTTCGTTGGTTAGCGCAACCAAGGCTTTTTGTTGATGTAAGTTATAACAAACCTGAAGATGATCAATTTGATATCGATGGTAACGAACAAAAAGAATATGTAAACGCTGAAGTAAACTGGCAACCAACATCAAGAACACAACTAGTCGCAAGCTATGGTGAACGCTTCTTTGGTAAAAGCTATAGTCTCAATATTAAGCACAGAAACAAACGCCTAACCAATGACATAAAATACAGTGAAGAGATTGAGAGCTTTACTCGAAATAATTATGAGTTGTTGCCACAAGGCGCTTATTGGTGCCCATTAGAATTTGTCGATATTACCGAGTGTTATGTCCAAGCCGGTGATGATTTTAACTTTGATGATTACAGGTTAATAACGCTCAACGATTATGAAATTATCGAGGACAACAGCTTTACCTTAAATAAGGTTGCTAGCTGGAATTCCACGTTAGCATTAGCTAGAACAACGTTTACGATGACGCTGAATCATCGCGATAAAGAGAACCTCGAAACAAGGGTGTCAGACAGATACGCCACAGCAGGATTGCTGATGAGTCGAAAAATAAGTGGTTATTCAACACTTGATTTAAACGTTGAATATACCGAAGACAATTATAATATTGATACTGACACTGAAAGGCTCGATCGCTACCGCAGGTACACTGCCAGTTACAATCGCAAGTTAAACAGAACCCTCAATGCCAAATTAGGCCTCACACATATAAACCGTCAATCTAGTGAAGATAGCTTTAATTATGAAGAAAGCCGCATCTACATTAGTGTAGTTAAGGACTTCTAACAACATGTATGAGAGTTACTATGGTTTTAAAGAAAGACCATTCCAATTAAGCCCAGATCCACGTTTTTTCTTTGCCTCAAATCATCACCAACGTGCCCTTTCATATTTGCAATATGGTTTAGACCAAGGCGAGGGTTTTATCGTTATTACAGGCCCTATCGGCACAGGGAAAACAACAATCGCTCGTAACTTGCTCAGTAACATCGACGACAATAACATTGTCGCCGTTCAATTAGTAACAACTAAATTAAATCCACAGGAGTTACTAGCATTAGTAGCATCTGAGTTCAAAATTCATGAGCCGGGTTCAACAAAAGCTGAATTATTACAGGCTATTGAGTCCTTTTTAATTGACTTACACCGTCAGGGGAAAAGAGCGCTATTAATTGTAGATGAGGCACAGAATTTACCCTCAGAAACAGTAGAAGAGTTGCGAATGTTATCTAACTTCCAATTAGATAATAAGCCGCTTATTCAGAGCTTTCTGCTCGGCCAAGAAGAGTTGAAAGATATTATTCAAGCACCTGATATGGAACAATTCCGCCAGCGGATTATTGCTTCAGCCCACCTAAAGCCACTTTCCGAAGAAGAAGTAAAAGACTATATAGACCATCGCTTAAGCCAAGCTGATTGTCAAAAATCACATGTTTTTACCGATGGTGTCTACCAAGTCATTCATCAAAAAACACTCGGTGTACCGCGTAAAATAAATATTTTTGTTGATCGTATTCTACTTTTTGGCTTTCTTGAAGAGCTTGACATCATTGACGTGGAGGCCGTCACCCAAGTTGCTGAGGAAATGGAAATTGAGCTTACAGGTTCTCTGACAGGGAAAAACCTGCCAAGTACCGAGCCGAGTAAGCAACTCGAAGGGCAAGCTGCTACTCATACCAACGTTGAACATATGTTATCAACACTAAAAGATCTTGATGAATATCTAGATAATTCTATTAAGCAAAAAGTAAAAATGGCAAGATATGTTGATAAGCTACTCAAGCAAAAGTCAGATGAATTAGCCAAACTACAATCTAATAACGATTCACAATAGCGAGTTAACGTATCATGACAAACTCGGTAAAATCAGCCACTATCGCCATTATTACTTGTCGTCGACCTGAATGGTTAGAGCGTTTGCTAACAGCACTAACAAAGCAAGTTGTCGATGCTTCGATAACACTTGATATTTTAGTGGTTGATAACGCCTGCCAAGATGAAGCCAAACAGGTTGTCGATAGTGTTAATGAGCTATCTCCTTTTCCCATCACTTATCAAACGGAATCAACCCCCGGTATTGTTGCAGCGCGCAATAAGTGCGTCTCATATTTTTTGACAACTGATAAACAGTTTCTATTTTTTATTGATGATGATGAATGGCCTAGTGACGAACACTGGGCTAACAACATGCTTTCGGCACAAGTAAAATATCAAGCCGATGTTGTAACTAGTCATGTTATCTCTGTAGGTGAAGCAGGTACTCCTGCGTGGGCGATTGATTTAATCTACGGTAAAAACCCATATTCGGAAGGGGTGTCGGTTCCAACATTTTACACAGGTAATTTGTTACTTACCCGTAAGGTTATCGAAAAGTTTAACCCGCTATTTGACCAACGTTTTGCTATGACCGGCGCAAGTGACTACCATTTCGCCCTTAAAGCGCTAAAGCAAGGTGTTAAAGCAGTATATACGGATGCACCAGTGATAGAAGAGTTTCCTGCTAGTCGAGCTAATGTAAAGTGGTTTATAAAACGCGGGTTTCGCTCTGGTATCGGCTACACTCGAAGCCATCTGTTTGAAGAACCGGTATTAAAGGCGATAGCGCGCTCATCTGCACTCTCGGCTGTTCGATTTATCCGTGGTCTCGGTTATTTGCTTTTAGGCGCTGTGACTTTCAATAAAACAACGTTCGTTAATGGCTTATTTAGAATTGCATCGTCTATCGGTACTATAGCTGGCTTTTTTGGCATTAAACACGATGAATATAATACGATTCACGGCAAATAAAAAGTCGCTGAATGCGACTTTTTATCATTAAACAGCTCGTAGTTTAACTATTAATATTTAGCTCATACTTTTCAATTAAGCTATATAGTGTTGGACGAGTTATGCCCAACAAATCAGCTGTCTTTGACATGTTACCCTCTGCTAACGCGTAGGCTTTTTGGATAGCGATTGTTTCGGCCGACTCACGTACTGAGCGCAAATTCAAATCAAGCGTGTAATCTTCATCAACTTCGTCAAAAAAGCCGAGATCTAAGGCGGTAACTTGAATGCCAGTACTCATAATAACCGAGCTTTTCACCTTGTTTTGCAACTCTCGAATATTACCAGGCCAATTGTATTTGCGTAGTGCTTTCAATGCGTCCTCAGCAAAGCCTTTAGCCTTTGAATTGTATTCTTGCGCATAAAGGTTTAAGAAGTACTGGGCAAGGATTATTATGTCTTCATCTCTATCACGCAGCGGCGGAATATCCAAAGTAATCTCGCTTACGCGATAAAATAAATCTTCACGGAAGGTTTTTTCTTTAACCATCTCTTGAAGGTTTTGATTCGTAGCGCAAACTACGCGCACATCGACGGCAATTTCTTGGCGACCACCTAAACGCTCAATTTTCTTTTCTTGTAGGAAACGCAGCAGTTTTGCCTGAAGATTAAATGGCATATCTCCAATTTCATCTAAAAATAGCGTACCGCCCTCAGCGCACTCAATTTTACCTTTGGTCGTTTTATGGGCGCCGGTAAAAGCACCTTTTTCAAAGCCAAATAGCTCACTTTCCAACAGAGTTTCAGGAATAGATGCACAGTTGATCGCTATAAACGGCTTTTCTTTACGATCACTGGCTAGATGAATGGCATTCGCTGTGACTTCTTTACCCGTACCACTTTCCCCTAGCAATAACGCAGTAATAGCGGTTGGCGCGATACGTTTAACCATCATTCGCATTCGCTCTATTGCTGCACTGTTGCCAATAATCCCGATGTCACTACCTGCTACCGAGCGCATTTTTCTGTTTTCAGTTTCAATACTAGCTAACGACATTGCACGAGAAACGATCACTTCTATCACTTCTTGCTCTATCGGTTTTTGATAAAAGTCATAGGCACCGGCGGCTATTGCCTTAAGGGCATTCGTGCGATCATCATTACCGGTAATAACGATGACTTTGGTGTGAGGTGCAATAGTTAATATTTCTTGTAAGCACGCCAAACCTTCAGAGGCATTTGCTTCATCTGGTGGCAAGCCCAAGTCCAACGTTACAACACTTGGCTCAAAACGTCTTACTGCGGCTATCGCACTTTCACGATCGTCAGCTAACACAACATCATAATCAGACAAACTCCATTTAAGCTGCTTTTGAATACCCTTGTCGTCATCTACGATCAGTAATTTATCCATGTTCAAATACAAACCTTATTTATTATTCTTAAATTATTCTTCTTTCGTTATCAATGGGAACCGCAACGTGAACTGACTCCCCTCACCTGGCCGACTGGTTACTGAAAGCCGCCCTGAGAGTGATTCGATAAATTGCTTCGCTTCATACACTCCAATCCCCATACCAGCATTTCCTTTAGTGGTATCAAAAGGTTTGAATAAGCGCTTTTCAATGAAGCTTTCCGTCATACCACAACCTGAATCGGATATAACAATTTCTACTATATCACTGTCTTGACGCAACATCACATTAACTTTTTGGTCAACTTCAGACGCTTCCTGTGCGTTCTGAATTAAGTGATTGAGCACTGAGTGCATTGTCTCGCCATCGATAAAGGTTTTAACATCAGTAACGGGTTCAAAGAGTACCTCGGGCTTTCTAACATTACATTGTTCAACCACCGACGATACCAATTGATTCAACTCTACATAACCTTGTTTTGATGACAGAACTTGCTTGTTTCGCAATTGATACAGCATTTTATCTAAGCGAGAAGTTGCAGAGTCTATCGTTTCAAAAACATCATCAATAAACTCTGGATTATCTCTATGCCGTTTGGCATTAGCATTAATTAATGCAAGCTGGGCCTGAACATTTTTCAAATCGTGTACAAGAAAAGCTGACATGCGGTTGAAAGCATCAAACTGCCTTGATTCAGCTAATCTATCATTCGCCTCATGCAATGATATGTAATTGATCAGTTGCTTTGAAATCGCAAAAATCAAATCTCTATCTTCCCAATTTAACGGTTTAGGCTCTTTGCGACCACCAATGAGGAAAACGCCATAAAAAGCTTTACCGATAAACAGGGGAATAATGAGCTCAATGCCTTGTTTTTCGCACCATGTGCAATCTAAAACCAAGCCTTGATAAAGATTTGGTGATTTTTTATATTCCGCCAGATCTATCAACCACTGATTTTGCTTAACAAAACTTACGACAAGACTGTATTGCTCTTGAAATTCGGTAACCTCTTGTTCGTTGATTGACCAATTATGGGTAAATTTTATCTCGCCAAAATGCACACTATTATCTTTGATTAACGCACAAGACTTCGCTTGAAACTTCGCCATCATAATTTGTGACGCCATTTGGTGAGCTGATTCAGCACTGGTCGTTTCAAGCTGCTCTATTAGCTCTAACCACTCTTCACGATATTCATATTTATTGGCAAAAAAGTTTTTCGCGATAAAAACTTTTACTTGTTTGCGCAAGCTTTCGGTCATCAATAAGGCCGCTAAAACAACCCCGCCCAGCATCAAGAATGAAACAGAAACTAATGTCCCCCACTCTCCGCCAAAGTAGTTAATTGCATAACCGGCAAAAGCCATTATCAACAAGTACAAGCCAGCAATCAGTAGCATTGAGGAGTAAAACACCACGTTGCGCGAGACGAATACTCGCACTTGGCCATTTTGCACACGGCGTGTACTAATTAACAATAACGGCGCAACGATGACTGCAATAAACCCTCGGCTATACCAATAATCAAAGTCTAATTGTCCTAACATGGAAGCTTGCGCGTACAAGACAAAATCAAACAGTGAAACGCCAGCTATCGCAATAACTAAAGGCCAAATAGCCCAGCGAACTTCACCGGTAGAGCTCCGATAAAGCTGCTCTAGCAGTACTAAACTCCATAAGTTGAGCATGATAAACAACAAGAACAGATACTTGGTCGACAACCCGAAGTAAACACCAAGGTAACTTGCCAAACTCAAACTCGACCACACCAACAAATACTGTTTTACATAATGATTAGTGAGTAGCTCTTTAAATGACTTGTACTCGATATTGCACGATAAAATCAGTACCGCCCAACAGGCAATTTTAACCGTATCAATTGCCATAACCCACAACAAACTAAAGCCAAATTCCACTTGGCTAGCGGCAACAATATTAGCGGTTGCGGTCACCAACACACAGCCAATTAACCAACGAGCCAATAAACTATTATTGCGCGCAGCAAACAGCAACAAGGCAAAAACCACATAGGCCAAGCCAGCTAGGGCGTAGCCAATAAATCCTACATACTCCATTTATTCGTCCAGTTGTTTCGCTTTAGTAAAGAGCTCCGTTAATACCGGTACAAGGAAGAAACTCGATAAGGCTGATACACATAACCCCGAGATGATAACTATGCCCAATGGCTGCCATAAACTGCCACCAAACAAGGTCAAAGGCAGTAAACCACCTATTGTGGTTAACGTGGTAAGTAAAATCGGCGTAAAACGGGTAGCACTTGCCTGCGTTATTGCTGTCACTTTGTTGGTTTCACTAAGTAAATTTCGGTTGGCAGTATCAATTAAAATAATCGCGTTGTTAACGACAATACCAAATAAACTAATCAATCCAATAAAGGCCATCATCGAGAATGAACTACCCGTGATAAACAAACCAATCGCAGAACCAGCAATAGCAAATGGGATTGAAGTAAAAATGATCATTGGCTGAAGAATCGATTTAAACTGCAACACCAAAATGGCAAAAATACCGATAGCGGTTATTAATAAAATTTGTGACAAACCGGCAAAGTTTTCTTGCCTTGATTCCTCTTCTCCACCTAAGTTGTAGCTAATGCCAATGGGTAAATCGTAATTATCGAGATAATCGACAACCTGCAGTGTTAACTCATTGATAGAGTAGCCCAAATCAGCATCGGCGGAGACTTTGGCCATGCGCAATTTCTGATAGTGAAAAAACTCTGGTTGGCCTTGCATTAGCTGTACGTTGACCACTTGATTGAGTGGTAGTAACTCATTGCGCATATTACTGATGTAAACCTGATCAAAGCTCTCAACTTCAGGCGATTGATTGCGCACAACAATCGGATAGCTCTCACCATTGTCATCATTAAACCAGCCAACAAAAGCGCCTGACAATATCGTTTGCAATGTCATATCTAGCGCTTGAATGTTAACGTTTGCCAAACCCGCCTTTTCATAATCAATGCCCATACTCACTATGGTGTTTGCTTCACCAATCGGGTTATCAACATTGATCATGCCTTGCTGCTTTATCATAAAAGCTTCGACATCCTTGGCGACCTTTTCTAAGTCAGTTAAATTTTCGCCCATCAAGCGCACAGTAATCGGCTTATCGGTTACTGGCCCTTGAGTGAATTCGTTAACGGTAATTTTTGCTTGGTGCCAACGGTTAAATTCTTGGCGCAGATCTGCAACAAACTGGCTCATGGTTTGCTCTTGGTAATCATTGAGCACCACCACCATTTGACCATACTTAGAAACACCGCGTTTCGGTACTTGATTGTAATAAATCCGTGGGTTAGCACTACCAACGTTTAAGCCAACACTTTCAACAAAATCGAACTCGCCAATATATTTGGCAACATCTTGCATGACTTCATTAGTCGCGCTGAGCGCCGTATTAGCTGGCATTTCAACATCTACCATGACCATCGGCTTTTCAGCTTTTGGAAACAGGCTCACCCCTACTTGACCAAATACTGAAAACATCCCGACTAGTATCATCATGGCCAACGCTAAAACAACATATTTAAAGCGAATCAGTACAACCAGGATCGGTGCGTAAATTTTTTCAGCAAAACGATTCAAATACACTTGTAACGTTTTAATTTTGCTAGGCTTTTGACTAAAGGTTAAACGAGCAAGTAGCGGTGTTAACGTCAAAGCCAATAACAGCGAGGCGAGTAGTACTAGCACTACAGTTACAGGCATTGAACGGAGAAAATCACCGGTTGAGCTATTGAGCATCAGCATCGGTAGAAAAGCGAACATGGTGGTAATGGTACCACTGGTAATAGCCCAACCAACGATACTAGCACCTTGAGCAGATGCCGTTAGCTTATCGCTATGCTTTGGCATTTCTCGATGAATACTCTCAGTCACAACAATCGCATTATCAACTAATAAGCCCAGCGCTATGATCAAGCCGACAATCGACATCTGCTGCAAACCAAAGCCACTGAGATCTAACCAGCCAATTGCGATCATAAAACTAAGGGGAATGACCGAAACGACCACTAGCGCCTCACGTAAGCCCAAAAACAACAGCGACATCACGCCAACGAGCACCAAACCTTGAATGAGGTTATCGAAAAAGCCATTCACTCGATACTCAACACTCTGTGCTTGTTTAAATAGTGGCTCTATTTGAACATTATCGGGAATCGTTGCTTTAAATGCGGCAATCTCGGCATCAATGGCATGAGTTAAGTCAAAAATATTGGTATTTTCCCGTTGCTCAACAGTGACAAAAATAACCGGCTTTTCATCGTAATACGCTAAATATGCTGGCTCGTAATCAGCAGCGCTGACTTGAGCAATATCTTTGAGTCGTAGCACGTAGTCATCATTGGTCACGATAATGGTATTTTGCAGTGACGTTAAATCGGTAAAATTACCACTGGTATTGACATTAAATCGCCGCGTTGATGCATCAACAAAGCCCGGCGTAATATTGAGTGCTCGGCCTTGGAGTACGTTATTGACATCATTGACACCGATACCGTAGTGATGCAACAGTTCGAGGTTTAAATCAACCGCGACAACTTGTGGTGGATAGCCCCAAATATCAGATTTGCGCACCGCCGGAATAGCTTCGAGTCTTTTCTCTAACTGCTTGGCGTAAAACTCCATGGTTTTATAATCTGTTGGTTCACTCCACAACGCGAGCTGCATAATCGCGACACTTTTAGGGGTCGCTTTTAAGACCAACAGTTCCTGTATGCCTTCTGGCAAAGTCGGCTTTACTTCAGCGACGGCTTGTTTGATCCTATCATACGAAAGATCGGCATCAACGCCATAAATGAACGTCACTTCAATACGAGCGCCATCATTTTTAATTTGCGATTCAATCTTCTTTATATTTTCTATTTCAGCAAAAGAGGCTTCGATGGGATCAACCACTAAGGTTTCAATATCAGCGGGTGATGCACCTGGGTATACAATCTCAAGTAGCGTTATCGGCATATCAAATTGCGGATCTTCCGAGCGCGGCATAGTCAGGTATGAAACTAAGCCAAGCAGTACCATCAATACGATAACTGTCACCGTAAACTGGGCATTTTTTAATGCGATTAAAGGTAACTTCATCGATTACTTCACCACATCTAAGTGCTGCCAACCGCGAACGACCACCGTCAAATCTGATTGGTCACTCGTCGCGCTCAAATAAATGAATTGATTGTCTAATTTATAGATCGGTAAACTGCGCTGGCTCACCTCACTACCCTGCTGGGTAACAATAATTGCATCGCCGTTATCATCAATAGCAACTAATGCGTCAATAGGTAAGCGATAAACGGAATCAGGTGATGAGACATCTATACTCACCTGCGCCATTTGCCCTGCAACAACGCCTTGCTTAAGCACTAATTCCGGTAGTAGTACATCAACTAAAAATAAACTGTTCGCGGTATTAGCGATCATCGGAATACGGTTAATTTCACCTTTGACCTGACCTAAACTCGGTAGCATTACATCGACTATTTGGCCAAGTCGCACTTGGCTTATTTCAGCATCGGTTAGGGCTATTTTTACCACCCAGTTTTTCTCTAACGCTGCAACTTGTAATGCGGGTGAGCCCGGCGCTTGCAGTTCTCCTAAATCGGTATTACGGCTTAATACCACACCGTTGTAAGGCGCGAAGATTTTTGCCTTTTCAAGGTTGTAGTATGCCGCTTGATAAACATTGCGGATCGATTCTAAGTTAGTTTTAGCCAAATCTAACTCTTGCTCAGTATTCAGTGCTTTTTCAAATAACTCTTGAGCGCGTTTGTACTCGCGTTTTGCCTGCAATAATTCGGCAAATCGACGATTCTTTTCCGCTTTAAGCTCTTCGTTGTCTAAGGCAGCAAGTAGTGCGCCTTTTTCAAAATAATCACCTTCATCGACCGCTAAAAATTCAAGATAACCACTGGCTTTAAAAGACAAGTTGACGGTTTTTTTAAAGGCCAAGCGTCCTGTTCGCGTAATAGTTTGTTGGTAAGGCATGACGCTTACTTCTTCTACGTCAAAGTTTTGTGCCAATGCAGAGGCGCTAAATCCAAGCCATAGCAGGGGTGTTATGGCTAACAAGAGAAACTGTTTGAAAATATCCATATGCTAAGTAATTGCTTTAACCATAAAGTAACTATAGTCAATACTTTAGGCGGATTAACAGCTAAAGTACATCAAATTTACCAATCTATTGCGCATTTGCCAGAGAACGGCAAGCAGATACACTGACTAACAATTATTATACTTTCTCACTAGTGCAAAATATCGCTTCGTGCTAACGTCATTAACAGAAATTAAACACAAGGAAAACAAGATGATAAAAACAATATTTAAACGTCTTGGCCAATTGCTACTGATTGTAGTGTTATTAGGTACGAGTTTTGCCGCTCATGAATGGTACGCACAAAAACCATTTATGTTCCGCGTATTTTTAGATCGTACTATGGTAAAAATGGCATTTGACAGCCCAGAAACGTTGACATCACTCGGCTTTTTAGAATCCATCGGGATCAAAGGCCACAACGCAGAGCTTGATGACGACCGACCAGAAAAAGGCGATGAACTATTTGCCCAACTCAACGACATTCATCAAACACTGCTTTCCTATCCTGATGAAGATTTAACAGAAGAAGAGCAATTATCAAAGGAAATTGCGCTATACCTGCTTGACTTCGCCAAAACCAGCGAACAATTTAGATACCATAACTACCCAGTAAATCAGCTATTTGGTGTACAAAATGGTTATCCAAGCTTTATGGAAGCCCAACATCAAGTTAACGATATTGAAGATGCTGAAAATTACATATCTCGGCTAGCAAAAGTTAAAGTTAAATTTGAGCAAAATTTACAAGGGTTAAAAATACGCGAAGAAAAAGGCATTATTCCTCCGCGCTTTGTCATTGACCGCGTACTAGAAGAAATGACAACCTTTGTCGCGACCCCAATAGAAGAAAATATTCTTTACACCTCACTGCAAGAAAAGCTAACAAAAGCCGAGAATATTCCTGAAAAAGAACAATCGCGTATTTTAGCATCGGCAAAAAGCAACATTAGTGATTATGTTCATCCGGCCTATCAACTGTTTATTGATTACTTCACCGAACTTGCACCAAAAGCAACCACAGACGATGGTTTTTGGCGTCTACCCAACGGTGATGAAGCCTACCGTCAATCTTTAAAATTCTTTACCACAACTAACTATACGGCTGATGAGATCCACAAAACAGGTTTAGCTGAAGTTGATCGCATCCAAGCAGAAATACTGACGATTTTAGCTAGTGAAGGTTACGACACTAGCAATGGTTTTACTGCGGCAATAGATGCCTTAGCTGCGGATGAAAGTCAATATTATGAAGATTCTGATGCAGGTCGCGCGCAAATACTCAAAGACTACCAAGCCATTTTGGATGAGATAGACGCAGGTATAGATAGCGCGTTTAGAATTCGCCCTAAGGCAGGCATGGAAGTTGTCCGTATTCCAGAGTTTAAAGAAAAGACATCGCCAGGTGCTTATTATCAGCAACCTGCAATAGATGGCTCTCGCCCTGGCCGCTTCTTTGCAAATTTATACGATATTAAGGCGACACCGAAATACAGTATGCGCACACTTGCCTATCACGAAGGCATTCCTGGCCACCATTTCCAAATAGCTATAGGTATGGAACTCGAAGGTATGCCACTGTTTAGAAGAATGTCGCCATTTACTGCATATACGGAAGGCTGGGCACTTTACACCGAACAAGTTGCTTGGGAACTTGGCTTTCAAGACAATCCTCTTGATAATGTTGGTCGCCTACAGGCTGAATTATTCCGTGCTGTCCGTCTAGTTGTTGACACGGGTATTCACGCCAAGCGCTGGACTCGCGAACAAGCGATTGACTATATGCTTGCTAACACAGGTATGGCGGAAAGTGATGTCACTTCCGAGATTGAGCGCTATATTGTGATGCCGGGCCAAGCGACGGCTTACAAAACGGGCATGATGAAAATCTTAGCGCTTAGAACTAAAGCGCAAAATGCCTTAGGCGAACGGTTTGATTTACGAGATTTTCACGATGTCGTCTTGAAGAATGGCGCTGTACCACTTGATATTCTAGAGCGCCTAATAGATAACTATATCGCAGAGGTACAAGCGAGTTAGTCGACAAACAAAAGCCGACTCAGCCCTGCAAAACAGCTGAGTCTTTCCTGTCAACAACAGCGTCATTCCCGCATGTTGTTTGCGGGAATCTCACCACTTCGTCAAAACATCTGGAGATCCCGTGTTAAAACATCACGGGATGACGACTAAGACTGACATCGCGAGATGATTACTAGGGCCGAATCATTCACTTGCGCACATCACAGTAAAAGACAAAGCAAATTCTTAGTGCTAAAATAAGCCGTCCAGATAATATAACTCGATACAACATGTTAGCACTTCGTTCATTATTTTATTTATTATTAACGCTACCCATTAAACTACTCGTGAGGTGTAAAATCGTTCCTGACGACTTTATCAGCTCCGGTAGCGTAAAAACTGATAAACCTATTTTTTATGTCGTTCGCCATCAATCGGCCAGTGATTTATTGTCATTACAAAAAGCCTGTAAAAAGCTTGGCTTACCTGATCCACTTGAGCATGTTGAGATTAAAGGAAAAACATTTAACCGTACCTTGTGTATCGACAAACCAACACCGCTATTCAAGTGGCGTAAAGCAGGTAAAACCAACGCGATAGAACAAGGACTTAGTCTCTTAGAACAGCACAGAGATGACCTTAGCCAAGAAGCACAGCTGATCCCAGTAAACTTAACTTGGGGGCGTGCACCAACGGTTGAAAAAAACAATGCCAATGTCGGGACAATTTTAGCCGACCAAGAATCACCTACATGGCTCAGAAAGTTCTTTATCGTGTTATTTCTCGGCCGTCATACCCTAGTACGCTTTTCTAATCCGGTATCACTTCGTTATATGGCTGACAAACACGGTAGCGATGAAGATACAGCACACAAGTTGTTGCGTGTCGCTCGGTTCCATTTTCATCGCCAAACCATCGCAGCAACAGGACCTCGTCTTATGGATCGCGAACAAATGTTTACCGCGCTATTTGCCAACCCGTCGATCAAGCGCGTCATAGCCGATGAAGCAAAAGCGAAAAACTTGCCCGTCGAAAAAGTGAAAAAGCAAGCCAAAGACATGATGTATGAGATCGCCGGCGATTATCGCGAATCAATGATCCGTGTAGGTGAGCGTGTTTTAGGTTGGTTATTCAATCGCTTATACAACAATATCGAAGTAAAAAACACCAGTGCCCTGCGCCAAGCAGCAGAAGATGGCCACGAAATTATCTATGTACCCTGCCATCGTTCGCACATGGATTACTTACTGTTAACCTACGTAATTTACCATCAGGGGCTAGTAACGCCGCGTATTGCCGCAGGTATTAACCTAAACTTTTGGCCTGCCGGACCAATTTTCAGAAAGGCGGGCGCCTTCTTTATTCGACGTAGTTTTGGTGGTAATCGCCTCTACTCAGCAATTTTTAGGGAATACTTAGGTTTGCTGTTTGATCGAGGCTACTCGGTTAAATATTACACTGAAGGTGGTCGCAGCCGCACAGGGCGTTTACTTGCACCAAAAACTGGGATGTTAGCCATGACTATTCAAAGTTTATTGCGCGGCATCGATCGGCCATTAACGCTAGTACCTGTTTACATCGGTTACGAGCACGTAATGGAAGTTGCGACTTACCACAAAGAGCTCAGTGGTAGTAAAAAGAAAAACGAATCGATTCTCGGTGTGCTAGGCGCAATTAAAAAACTGCGTAACTACGGCAAAGGTTTTGTTAACTTTGGCGAGCCGATTCATTTAAACCAATATTTAAATGACCAAGTACCGCAGTGGAAAGAGGATATTGACCCGGTTGATCCACAAAAACCTTCGTGGCTAACGCCAACCGTTAACGGTCTTGGTGACGTGGTGATGACTAAAATCAATAAAAGTGCTGCACTTAATGCCGTCTCTTTAGCCGGCTTAATCCTTCATGCAACTGACAATCAAGCCTTAGCTCAAGGTGAATTAGAAGCACAAATGGATTTCTTCCTCGAAACCGCTCGTCTAGCACCTTATAGTGATGCCATAACCATTCCAGAAGAGTCAGGTAAGGCCTTAGTTGAGCACTTAATATCACTTAACAAAGTCACCGTTGATAAAGATAGCTTAGGTGCATATATTTCGTTAAAGGAAGGCGCTTCTTTAGAAATGCGCTACTACCGCAACAATATTTTGCATACTTTTTTATTGCCGTCTTTGGTGTGCCGTATCCTTGCCAACAACCACAAAATGGCACGAGATGAAATTATTGAGCAAGCACAGTTAATTTGGCCATTACTCAAAGCTGAGTTTTTCTTGTGGCAAGATCAAGAGACATTGGCGAAGCAAGTTGACCGCGTGCTAAGCGCGCTTGAGTTACAGCAAGTAGCTAAATCGACCAAAGCTGGGTTTTGGTCATTGACAGATGATGTTCATATGAAGGCGTATGCAACCCTCATGAGCGATGTTATCGATGAAACCATTCAGCGCTTAGTTATTGTCAGCCAATTAACCGCTCGTTTGGCCCCGATCAGCAAGAAATCATTAGAGCAAAGTATGGTATCAATCGCGCAACGCTTATCTGTGTTAAACAACATTAATGCACCTGAATTTATTGAGCCAAAAGCACAATCAGCATTAATCAACGCGATGAAAGACAATGGCTATATTAAAGTATCTGACAATAATGAGCTCATTGCCCAACCAAGCCTTGAAGACATTAAAAAGGTCGTCAGTAACTTAGTGAGTATCGATGTGTTGCAGAGTATAACTCGCTAATTAACACTTAGTGATTGTCATGCCCGAGTAGTCGGGCATCTCTACTAGGTAACCGTCGCCATGCCCGGAGTAGCCGAGTATCTCTACCAGGTAACCGTCGTCATGCCCGAGTAGTCGGGCATCTCTACCAGGTAACCGTCGTCATGCCCGAGTAGTCGGGCATCTCTAGCATATCTATTCTACTATTTTTTCTCTGGCCCAGGGGCATCGGGTAACATTTGCTGAAAGGCGCGCCAATCACTTTGATCGCCAATTTCAGTGTTACACTGTAATTGTGCCGCTCGTCGATTGATATCGTCTACCCTTGATTGTGATGCAGGATGGTCACTTAAAAATTCTGGTATCCGAACATCGTTGTTTTTGTCTAGTAGCTTTTCAAAGAATCCCGCAGCACCATTACAGGCATACTGAGTATCTTGTAAATAATCTACCGATAACCGATCCGAGGCGGCTTCTTGATCGCGACTATAGTTTAGCGTCATCAACTCTTGCAAAATCTTAGCACCAATCAAGGTACCTAAGTCTGCAGGGGTGGCAAAAATAAGAAACTCAAATAGCTTGTCACGGCCATACTCTTTCTGCATCCGGATGCTTGAATGACGTAATTCTGCATGAGCTATTTCATGGCCTAGCACGCCGGCTAAATGATCTTTACTATCAAGGTATTTGATTAGCCCAGAATAGACATAAATGTAGCCGCCTGGCGCACAAAACGCATTCAGCACATCATCACGAGCAATTATTTTAACGGTGTGATACTCAAACGTGTCGCGATATTTAATTTCATCACTAGCAACAATTTCATCAATCATATTTTGGATGTAACGATAGGCCTCAGGATAATCTTGTTCAGATAACACAGGGTATTCAATAACATCGCGTGATAAACTTTCAACCACCCGCTTCCCCATATCAACATCGTTTTCTACGTCCATTAACGGCTCATCAGCGATAAAGCCAACGTAAATAAAATAAGGTAAGCCGATGAATAACACCGTTGCAATTATGGTTCGAATAATTCGCCAAAGCATCTTTTCTTCCTAACTTGTTAGTAACTTCAGATCACCGAAGTCAGCACTATTAATATGTGATTTGCTTTTATTTTAGGAAAAATTAACAAGTTTACGTATGAAGAAAGCGTTCGAAATTGTAGAAATTCGTAACGCAATCCCATCACGGCTTAGAAATATTCAATCAAAATGGCAATAAAGATAATCATGCCAACATAATGATTATTGAGAAACGCTTGAAAGCATTTTTGCCTATCGCGATTGGCAATAAGCATTTGTTGATAAGTAAAGAAACCTGCAGCAATGATCAGGCTTAAATGAAATGGCCAACCTAGTGCAAACAGCTCGCCAGCGCTGAATAACAAGCCCAATGTTACTATCTGTAGTAAGCCGATAATTTTTTTATCGTTATCACCAAATAAAATAGCGGTTGATTTTACCCCAATACGCAAATCATCATCGCGGTCGACCATGGCATACATGGTATCGTATGCGACCGTCCAAGTAACGTTAGCAAAAAACAAAAACCAAGCACCAAGTGGTATGTAACCCATGACTTCTGCAAACGCCATAATCATCCCCCAACTAAAAGCCGCCCCCAAGACAACCTGAGGTAAGTTCGTATAGCGTTTCATGAACGGGTAAAGTGTCGCGAGTAATACCGCAACAACAGAGAGTTTAATGGTATAAAGTGAAAGCGAAGTTACCAAGCCAAAGGCGGCCGCTAGTAAACACACAAATAAAACAATCGCTTGCTCAGGGGTAATGAGGCCGGTAACTAATGGCCTTTGATTGGTGCGTTTAACTGCGCCATCAACTTTGCGATCGGCAAAGTCATTGATCACGCATCCAGCACTGCGCATCAAAAATACACCTAGGGTAAAGACAAATAACAAATGTAACGACGGAAAGCCTTCTGACGCAACCCATAAAGCCCAATAGGTTGGCCACAATAACAAGTAGGTGCCGATGGGTTTGTCCATCCGGGTAATTTGAACAATGCCTTGAATGCGTTGTGAAAGTATCGTACTCATACTTATTGCTAACCTTGCTTATACGCCAAGCTATTAGGCAAAAAAACTTCAGCCACTAAAATCGGCTTATCATCGATTAAAAACGTCGATCTTCGTCCCCAAACGCTTGTTTGTTGGGGTAATCCTAACTGGTGATTAAGGGCTTTTAACTGATTGTCTGAAGAAAACTCAGCGATCTGTAGTGCTTTGCGTTTTAACTTAGGCGAACTAAATATCACCTGACCTAATGGCTGCTCACCTAACTCAGCCAACGCTTTTTGCTCGCCGGTCAAACTGGTTAATGGTAGTAAACTGCGGGCAAAAACCTGAGGTTTATCGTCACAGAACAACACCACTTCGCGCGCCAATACACGCTCGCCGGCTTTGATATAAATACACGCTTCACGCTCACTGCAATAAGTAATTTGCTGACCTAAAACAGCTAAGCGAAAT
Source organism: Thalassotalea sp. LPB0316 (assembly GCF_014898095.1). NCBI lineage: Bacteria > Pseudomonadati > Pseudomonadota > Gammaproteobacteria > Alteromonadales > Colwelliaceae > Thalassotalea > Thalassotalea sp. LPB0316. Next base: position 905,676 of record NZ_CP062946.1, on the reverse strand, counting down.
GTGGTTGCGTTGGCTTTCAAACGCGCCGTAAGTGAACTTTCATCTAACAACCAGTCTCTAACATACGTATTCAGTCCTTCTGGAATCTGATTTTGCCAGTCGGCGCTAAGGTTAATCGGGAATAAGTGTTGTAAACTACTCATATTCGGCAACATTAATTTTATCTAGCGCTTATAATAACAAGTCTATGATGTCATTGCCTAATTTAGTTGCACTTTTCTGGAGTCCCCCCTTTACATGTCTTGGCTCAATACCCGTTCTTTAAAAGCTAGCTTCAAGCTCGCTTGGCCAATCTCCCTGCAAAATACCCTAGTCACGCTATTGGGCATGGTCGATGTCATGATGGTCAGTCATTTAGGTGACGCAGCGGTGGCAGCGGTAGGCCTAGGTAATCGCATTCAGTTTGTTGTACTAGTGATTATTATGGGGTTATCTTGGGGGGTCGGTATCCTAGTTGCTCAGTATTGGGGCGCGCAACAACACGAGAAAATTCGTCGTACCGTATTAATGGGATCTCTCATTGGTGTACTGGCGATGCTCCCGATTATTTTTGGCTTTTTCTATCTAGCTGACGATGTGATTGCCATCGGCAGTAACGACGCACAAGTGATCGCGCTTGGCCAAAGTTACTTGTGGATCACCATGCCTAGCCTTTGTTTAATCGCCGTGATCATGGTGTTAGAAAATGCGCTTCGCAGTATCAACCAAGTGCGTTTACCCATGGCCTTAAGCACCATTGCCATTGCTGTCAATATCGTGCTCAACTATTGGTTGATCAACGGCGGTTTAGGTATCGAGGCATTGGGTGTTGACGGTGCGGCTTTAGCAACCACCATTTCTCGCGCTATTCACTTGATGATTTTTCTTTATGTACTCATGCGAGCACTTCATCCAGTAATCCCTCATAGTGAAGATATCAAACTCTTGGCTAACCCGAGACCTTGGTGGAAGTTATTAAAAATTGTTTGGCCAATGATGTTTAGTTTCGGTGTATGGTCACTTGGCACGTTTGTTTATCAGCTAATTTACGGTCAAATGGGCACTAAAGAGCTCGCTGTAATGAGCCTGCTATCACCAATTGAAGGTATGTATATTTCACTGTTTTTTGGCTTTGCTAGCGCTTGCGCGATTATGGTCGGGCAAAAACTAGGCGCAGATAAATTTGACGAAGCTTGGTCAACGGCGAGAAGCTTTATTACACTTGCGCCGATTGTTGGCTTGCTGCTGGGCGCTCTGCTTTATTTCGCCAAGCATTGGGTGTTTATTCCATTTGCTGATCTTCCTGTCCCCACTGTTGATTTAGCCAGTGACGTCTTTCTAATCATCTGCTTAGGTGCGTGGATAAAAATTACTAATATGACCCAAGCCATGGGCGTATTGCGCGCCGGTGGAGAAACCAAAGCCTGCTTATACATTGATATTGTTGGCATGTGGCTGATTAGTATTCCGTTAACCTATTACTGTGCTTTTGTGCTGCAATTACCCTTGTTTTGGGTTGCCTTAGCGACTTATTCAGAAGAAGTAGCCAAAGCATTTTTATTTTTTGCCCGTGTTTTACAGAAAAAGTGGATGCGCAACTTAGCCAATGCGTAATACGAAAAATATTGATTAAATAATACCTGACCATTGCATAAAATCAGGTTATGATCCACAGTATTGATTATGAGTAGAAAAACGTTCCAAGTTATGAAAAAGCTGATTTCTTGTTTGTTATTATTATCTTGCCTTAGCACAGCTAAAGCGGCTGAATACGCTTATTATGGGTTTGAGCCAGATATTGTGACGAATTATGTTTCAACGCAAAAGAAAATGGGCTTTGTTCGCTTAACCGTTGAGTTAATGATCGAAGGAACGTCTAATCTAGAAGTTGTCGAACACCACTCGCCGTTATTGCGTGATGCGATCATTACTGTGATCGGTCAACAACCTGAAGAAAAAATCAAATCGATTCGCGGTCGCAGCGAAATTCAAAAGCTCTGTGAAGATCGCGTTAAAGAATTACTTACTCAAGAGACGGGTCAGCCACTGGTTAAAAAACTACTTTTTACCCAATGGCTTGATAACTAACCCGAACTCGGGATAACAAGTATTGGTAGTGAACAAAGGCAGTTAAGACTGCCTTTTTTTATGCCAGTTCACATACAACAAAGCCAAGACACAACCACTAATTAAACCGGTTAGATGTGCGGTGTTGGCAACATTTACTGGCAATAAGTCAACAAATCCTAACACTAACCAAACCAACAACATACCTATCACTGGCTTTGATAATTGCAGACCTTTTTCGGGCATTAAATATCCCATAAACCAAACATAGCCAACAACGGCATAAACAACACCAGACAAGCCACCAAAATTGGGCCCAGATACAAGAAACTGACTAACATTCGACACCACTGCACTGATGATAAAAATCAGCAGTAAATGTTGCACGCCCTGCTCCTTTTCAATCGCGCCACCTAGTTGCCACCACCACATGGTGTTAAAGGCGATATGTAACAGGGAGAAGTGAAACAGCGCAGGCGTTATTAAACGGTGTGGTTGGATAATAACTTCAGACCAAGAAAAGTCACTGTAGAACTTCAAGCTATTAAACATGTCCATGGCAAAGCCAAACACACTCAAACCGTAAACAGCCCAGCAAGCAATAAACACGGTTAATGTCGTTGGCCCAGCATGAGCGAGGAAATTATTTTTAAACACCGTTAATAAGTTATCTTGATTATCATCGAGCTCGGTCACTTGACCTTGATGCCAAGCGGCCTTTTGATAACGTTTGTCGTAGGGGTTTTGAATAAAAACCTCGAACAGCTCTCGCGCCTGACCAATGGCGTCAGGTTGGCAACAAATGACATAACCTGCCTCAGATGAGATAACTTCAGCGCGAATCTCTTGTGCTTTTAAATAATCACAGAAAATCAGCGCTATATTTTGTTGGTTAACCTCAACAAGTGGCGTTAAGCCGTGATCAGACATTAGCGCTCTACTTTTTCTGGATGGGTGGTTTGCCACATTTCAAAGCCGCCGTCGAGCGAGTAAACATCACTAAAATCTTGGCTGGCAAGAAACTGAGCAGCCTGTTGGCTCGAAATACCGTGATAACAACAAACAACGGTTGGCGCATCTAAGTCGGCTACTCGGATAAAATCACCTAAGTTGTCATTCGTTAAGTGCTGAGCGCCTAAAATACGGCCATTGGCAAAGGCATTGGCATCGCGAATATCAACAATAACTAGCGCTTCGTTAGCCAAGCGTTCGTTTAGTTGGTTTGCACTCATATGATTAAAACTATCAACAGAATTTGTTGACATAACTCACCTTCTCATTCAATTTATATTTTCTTGTCAAAAAAGGGAGCCATGCCCCCTTTTTATTCATCATACTATAGCAATCGCTAAAATGATTGCTTAGCTGTTTTTTGTCCAATCGAGAATCACTTTACCCGATTGACCAGAACGCATGACATCAAAGCCTTGTTGGAAATCATCAATATCGTAGTGGTGCGTGATAATCGGCGATAAGTCTAAACCAGATTGGATCAAGCTTGCCATTTTGTACCAAGTTTCGAACATTTCTCGACCGTAAATACCTTTGATCGTCAACCCTTTGAAAATGACTTTACTCCAGTCAATGGCCATATCGCTACCAGGAATACCTAGCATGGCAATTTTACCACCGTGGTTCATGTTTTCTAACATATCCGTAAACGCCATTGGCACGCCTGACATTTCAAGACCAACATCAAAGCCTTCTGTCATACCTAATTGAGCCATCACGTCGCTGAGTTTTTCTTTACTGACATCAACCGCGCGTGTTGCGCCCATCTTTCGAGCAAGTTCAAGGCGATACTCATTAACATCGGTAATGACGACATGGCGAGCACCAACGTGTTTTGCTACTGCGGCAGCCATAATACCAATCGGACCAGCGCCAGTGATCAACACATCTTCACCGACTAAATCGAACGATAATGCGGTATGAACTGCATTGCCAAACGGGTCAAAAATCGCGGCTAAATCATCTGAGATTTCATCAGGTAATTTAAAAGCGTTAAACGCAGGGATCACTAAGTATTCAGCAAATGAACCTTCGCGGTCCACGCCTACACCAACAGTGTTGCGACATAAATGGGTGCGACCACCGCGACAGTTACGACAGTGGCCACAGGTAATATGGCCTTCACCCGAAACGCGATCGCCAACACTAAAGCCTTTCACTTCTTGGCCCATATCAACAACCACACCCGCGTATTCATGGCCAACAACCATAGGGACGGGAATCGTTTTTTGCGACCATTCGTCCCAGTTGTAGATATGAATATCGGTACCACAAATTGCGGTTTTATTAATCTTTATTAATAAGTCATTGTGCCCCATTTCCGGCTTGGGTGAGTCAGTCATCCAAATGCCTTCTTTGGCGTGCAACTTAGCTAATGATTTCATGTCATTAATCTCAAATATTTAACGATTTAAATTGCTAGTAAATACGTACCTACTAGCTTTGTCTTATGCCTAAGCAATAACAGCCATTTCTTTGCCAATACGCACAAAAGCTTCAATCGCTTTATCTAGCTGTGCTTTAGTGTGAGCAGCTGAAATTTGCGTGCGAATTCGCGCCTGTCCTTTCGGTACGACAGGGAAAGAGAAACCAATCACGTAAATACCTTCGGCCAATAAGCGATTTGCCATTTCACTGGCAACCTTGGCATCGCCTAGCATAACCGGCACAATGGCGTGGTCGGCACCGGCACAAGTAAAGCCAGCCGCTTCCATGTTTTCTCTGAAGTATTTGGCGTTATCTTTTAGTGTTTTTCTCAGCTCATCACCTTCGGCTAACAAGTCTAAAACACGAATCGATGCACTCACAATCGCTGGTGCTAATGAGTTTGAAAATAAATACGGACGAGAGCGCTGACGCAGCCACTCAACGATTTCTTTTTTCGCAGAGGTATAGCCGCCAGAAGCACCGCCCATAGCTTTGCCAAGCGTGCCGGTAATAATGTCAACGCGCCCCATAACATCACAATATTCGTGACTGCCACGACCTTGTTCGCCGACAAAACCAACCGCGTGTGAATCATCAACCATGACTAATGCATTGTACTTATCGGCTAAATCACAAATACCTTTTAGGTTGGCAATAACGCCGTCCATCGAAAACACGCCATCAGTAGCAATCAGTTTATAGCGTGCACCGGCTTCATCAGCAGCTTTTAAGCAGGCTTCAAGCTCGGTTAAATCGTTGTTTGCATAGCGAAAGCGTTTAGCTTTACACAAACGTACACCATCGATAATAGATGCGTGATTTAAGGCGTCACTGATAATGGCATCTTCTGGTCCTAATAAGGTTTCAAATAAACCAGCGTTAGCATCGAAACAAGACGAATATAAAATGGTGTCTTCCATGCCGAGGAAGTCACTTAATTTTTGCTCTAAGGTTTTGTGAATGTCTTGCGTACCACAAATAAAACGCACAGATGCCATACCAAAACCGTGGTCGTCTAAGCCTGCTTTTGCCGCTTCAATCAATGACGGGTGATTTGCTAATCCTAAGTAGTTGTTAGCACAAAAGTTAATCACCTGTTCGCCAGACGCAACGGCTATTGCCGCCTGTTGAGCAGTGGTTATAACGCGTTCGTCTTTGTACAAACCTTCTTCTTTTACTTGGTCAATTTGCTGTTGCAAATACTGATAAAAATTCGATGACATAACCGCCTCGTTGTAAATAATTTGTGATAATAGCCACCCAACCGCATTTTATTATGCGAACTAGGCATCATTTTTAGCGAATTTTACGCGATAACCAAATAAAAAGCACATGCTTATCTGTTAGTTTTATCAATAAAACTGTTCGATTTGTTCATCATTTTTGCCAATTAAAGCAATGATAGCAGAGGCTTGGACATTTTCACGCTTGTTGAGCGATATCAGACTTCGTTATACTGCTTGATATCAACAATCATCCAATGAGTCGTTTTTGAAATACTTCTTCGCTTTGCTTTGCTATCGCCTGCTGATGTTACTTTTAACACCAGTACTTTTGCTCGCTTTAATTATTCGCTCAACACGTCAAACAGCCTATCGCCATCGACTTATTGAGCGCTTAGGTATTCTACCCAAAGGTTTAGCAAAAGGTGGCCTTATTATTCACGCCTCGAGTGTTGGCGAGGTATTAGCACTAAAAGCTTTGGTACAAAAGTTATTGCTGACTCACCCCGAAACACCGATCACCTTCACGACATTTACACCAACGGGCTCAGAGCAGGTCAAAAAATTATTTGGCGATCGGGTACAACACGTTTACTTACCTATCGATAACCCATTGTCGAGCTATGTTTTTCTCAAAACCCTCGCGCCTAAAAGCTTAGTCGTCATGGAAACAGAACTCTGGCCGAATTTGATACAGCAAGCGCGCCATCAAGGTATCCATTTACAATTAATCAATGGTCGGTTATCGAATAATTCAATGAAAAGCTATCGCAAGCTAACTTGGTTGATCACACCGTGCTTACAGAATTTCGATGATATTCTGTGCCAGAGTATTGATAACCAAGAAAACTTTCTTGCCTTAGGGGCCCCAACTAACATCACGCAGGTATCGGGCAATCTCAAATACGATATTGTCCTATCAGAGGATGTCATAGAAAAGCAGCAGCAGCTTGATCAATTAATTACAACCAAACGACCTGTTTGGCTGGTTGCCAGCACTCACCCAGGTGACGAAAAAATTGTTTTAGGCGCATTGAGCGAAATCTTAAAAACACAACCTGATTTGCTGTTGATATTAGTCCCAAGACACCCTGAGCGTTTTGAAGAAATCGCGACACTATGCCAAGCGCAATTTAACACCGTAAGGCGCAGCACAGCAGCGTCGGTTCTAGCCGACCATCAAGTATGGCTACTTGATAGTTTAGGTGAATTAATGGCGGCATTTAAGCTTGCCGATGTTGTTACTATGGGTGGCAGCTTTAGCCAAGTAGGTGGTCACAACCCATTAGAGCCAGCTTTTTATCACAAGCCGATTATTGTTGGCCCCAATATGTCAAATTTCAAACAAGTGATGACTAACATGCTCAATGGCGGGGCAATTATCCAATTAACTGAAGGTATCGCACCAGTGAATTATCAAACTCAATTGAGTGAGCAGGTTTGTTATTTACTTGCCAACCCCGAGCGTAGCCAAGCACTTGGTGACAACGCTCGTAAGGTCGTCAACCAAAATCAAGGAGCATTAGTGACAACCCACCAAAAAATAAGCCAACACCTAGTAAACTAAGTATTGGCCAATGGTCTTTGTTATTGTTATTAGTTGCTTATAGCTATAACTGCCGGCTTACTTTACCAGTAAGCCCTTAGAGAGAAACTTACGCTTGTTCTTGTTGCTTTTTCAGCATAACAAATAGGTTGTCTTTTAAATTAAGACGCTTGAGCTTGCGTTCTTCTAGATACTGATCTGTGGTGTTTTCAACACCTTCTTCAATGCGGATCACTTCTTTGTTTACTTCATGGTACTCTTTAAATAGTCTTGCAAAGTGAGCATCATTCATTTTTAAGTCGTGGATCTCATCATGAAACTCTGGAAACTCGTGGTGTAGATCGTGCTTTTCAATAGACATCTTGTTTACCCTTAATGTTATCTTTGTTGCCTTCATAGTACCTACCAAAGCAGAATCTTCATTGATCTAGCGCAAGCAAATACTGATACCAAGTGAAAAAATGGTTTAATTCCAATTGACCTAGCAGATGGGAAAAACCACAATAGGCGCAGATATAAAATAGAGAAGCTATTACCCTGTGAATCCCAATGCAATTGAAAAGTCAGGTCAGATAAAAGTTGTTAAAAGCTCAAAATGTTACTTAGCATTTGATGAGTCCAAATTGGCAGAAGCTGATATGGCAATTTTTTCACCCCAATTCTGGCTGAGTAAAAATGCCATTAGTGGCACTGCTCAAGGGCGTGGCACCACTTACTTTGTTGAACACAATCAGCAGCAATGGGTATTAAAGCATTACTATCGCGGTGGTTTAATTGGCAAGCTCATCAAAGATAAATACGTATTCTTAGGCATCGAACACACCCGAGCTAAGCGCGAGTTCGAACTCTTGGTGTACATGAAAGCACATGGTTTACCCTGCCCGGCACCTATTGCTATCGGTATTAGAAAATATGGCCTGTGTTACAGCGCGGATCTCATCACCGAGCGAATTAAAAATGCCAACGATGTCGTCAGCATATTAGCAAATCGCCCGCTAACTGAAAATCAGTGGCAAGCCATAGGCAGCACTATCAAATCCTTTCATCAATTAGGGGTTTATCACGACGATTTAAACTGCCATAACATTTTACTCGACCAAGGTGATAAAGTTTGGCTTATCGACTTTGATCGCGGTGAACAACGCAAATGCAATGAGACATGGCAGCGCGCGAATCTTGATCGCTTGTTGCGCTCCTTCAGAAAAGAAAAAACTCGCCTAAGCGAGTTTTATTGGCAAGAGTCTGATTGGCAACACTTATTAGCAGGTTACCAAAGCACTTAAGCAACCGTTTGCATCTCTTGGTGACGCTTGAGGTATAAGTCACGCGCTTTAATAAATTCAGGTAATGCTGCCGGTGTCGTGTACGGGCGAATTAAAGCAAAGATTTTTAATACACCTTCAATAAACACTGACGAATCAATATTTGGATGTAAGTTTTGTGTTTGGTAAAAACTCAACCAGAACGTGTTAACAATCCGCAACACACTGACTAAATCAGGCAACTCTTCATCTTCAAACGAAATCATGTTTACGTCGCGTAATGAAATGAGTAAATCGCTCACTTGCGTGCGAATAAGCTCCTGAACTTCAACATACTTTTCTCGCAAACTTGGGTTTTTATCGAGTAAAACGGGTAAGTTTGCATAAAAGAAACGGAATCTCGACATCGCTTGAAACACCGTATCCATGTAATTGATGATGGCATCAAGTGGCTCAATATCTGGTGAAGCTATTGGGAAGGTATCAAGTAATAATTTTCTTGCATATTCTTCGTAAATCGAAAGAATAATGTCTTCTTTATTTCGAAAGTGATAATAAAGATTACCCGGGCTAATACCTAAATGAGCAGCTATATGGTTAGTGGTAACGTTTCGCTCTCCATGCTCATTAAATAAATCAATACTGGCTTGAATTATTTTATCCCGCGTTTTCATAATAATTATTTACTCTTACAGCCTCGAATTTTTCTATCATACTATCAATTATTAACAAAACGGAAGTATTTTCGAGCAAATACTTTAAGTTCAAATATTCAACAATCAATACAAATACCTAACAAATACCAATTGGACTAAATATTTGACCGACTCAGAGCTGCGTCAGGGAAGTTAGAATAAAAGAAATTTATGCAGATGTAGCATTCTCCATCAAGTAAATTTGTGAAATTATCACTTTTCTGACGAGCTCCCAAGGGCGAGTTTAAAAGGCTTTTATGCTTCGTTACTGATTTTGATAAGGGAATAACCATTATCGGCAATCAAAGCCTTGCCTAAAAGCCTTTTAAATCTCGCTGAGTGATCAAATATTTAATTCACTTGGTATATCTATCAGCAACTTACTATCACAATTAACATTTTGTCTCCCAACAATTAAACTTGACATATGTCAGATACGGTGAATAACTATAACAACTCATGTGAAAATTTAATAAAACGGAATAATTATCATGATTGAACAATGGCATCAGGTAGTAACATCAAGAGATTTAACTGGATTGGCTGATTTACTAGCCGATAATGTTGTGCTGCATTCTCCAGTTATTCACCGGAAAATTGAAGGTAAGCAAATGGTACAAATGTATTTGACCGCTGCATTTCACACGTTTTTAAACGAAACCTTTGAATATATTACCGAAGCACATGAAAGGCGCGAGGGCGGTGAGAAAGTTGTTTTAGAATTCACCACACAAATTACTGGTATTTTTGTTAATGGTATCGATATGATCACTTTTAACGAGGCGGGAAAAATTGTCGAATTCAAAGTGATGGTTAGGCCATTTAAAGCGCTTAACTTGATTAACGAACAGATGATGGCAATGCTTGAAAAACTTGGCATGAAGTTCAGCTAACCAACAAACGCTTGTCTAAAGCACTATGAAAATACCTAACTGGCATTTACAATAAAGCTAAATAAATCAATAAGCGGCGACTAAAAATGCCAGTAAAAGCTATCTATCCAGGCACCTTTGATCCTGTTACCAATGGCCACTGCGACCTGATAACTCGCGGTAGTAAACTATTCGACGAAATCATTGTCGGCGTAGCGGCGAGCCCAAGCAAGCAGCCGTTATTCTCTCTTGAACAACGGGTCGAGTTTATCGAACAAATCACCAAAGATTTACCTAACGTCACCGTGGTTGGCTTTAGTGGTCTATTGGTGGACTTTGCCAAATTTCATCAAGCTAATGTACTACTGCGTGGCTTAAGAGCGGTTTCTGATTTTGAATACGAGTTTCAACTCGCGAATATGAACCGCCGATTAAGTCCAGATCTAGAAAGTGTATTTTTAACGCCTGCCGAAGAAAACTCATTCATTTCGTCAAGCTTAGTGAAAGAAGTTGCACTACACAAAGGCGACGTCAGTCAATTTGTTGATCCCATCGTAGAAAAAGCGATTGTTAGTGCGTTAAAGCGATAACGCCTTATCGCCTTATCGCCTTATCGCCTTATCGCCTTATCGCCTTATCGCCTTATCGCCTTATCGCCTTATCGCCTTTAAGATTTTATTTTTTCTGGCATTTTTTGCAGTAAACTGTCGCTCGGTTGGATTGCCTGATTTCACTGAGCTCAGTTTCACATACTAAGCAAGGTTGGCCACCCCGACCATAAACATTTAACGATTGAGCAAAGTACCCCGGCTTACCATCGGCTTGGGTGAAGTCTTTTAGCGTCGTGCCACCTTGCGAAATAGCTGATTCAAGCACGGCTTTGATGGTATCAACCAAAATAGCGATACGACGCTTAGAGATATTACCGGCAAGCGCAGTTGGCAAGATACCAGCGAGAAACAGTGCTTCATTAGCATAGATATTACCAACACCTACGACCACAGGATTACTCATTAAAAAATTTTTGATATTCGTTTTTCGTCCTTTGGCACAAGCAAATAAATAATCAGCATTAAACGCGTCGGTTAAAGGTTCAGGGCCTAGCTTTGCCAACACGCCATCAATATCTTGATGATCGGGTAACCACAACACCGCGCCAAAACGTCGTGGATCATTAAGTCGTAAAATATTGCCGTTAACAAAGGCTAAATCAAAGTGGTCGTGTTTAACCACTTCAATATCTTTATTAACCACGCGAATTGTTCCAGACATACCTAAATGGATCAGCAAAGTACCATGGTCAAAAACCAACATTAGGTATTTACTGCGCCTTTGAACATCTCGCAAAATTTGATTTTTAACCGTTAATACGGCTTCGGGAATTGGCCAACGCAATTGCCAATAACGCACAACCACCTCGTCGACCTTTTGCCCGATAATATGTGGCGAAATGCCGAGCTTACAAACTTCTACTTCAGGTAATTCAGGCATTTATTCACCCCTTGTGGTGCTATTACTTGCGGTGGCAAGAGTTGTTGATAACGCTGTGACTGGGTTACATACCACAGTTCTTCACCACTTGGTGCTTGCTTAAAAATCAATAACCCATTGGCCGTTTGTTTCAACATGAAATAGTGTAAATCACTATCGCCGGCTAGGAGTGCAGAAACAATCACCGCATTAGACTGATCAAAATCCGCCGGTTTATCAACCATTTGAACCTCAAGGTTGTGCCAACTCATCATCATTTGGTCTAGTGGCTGCCCCGTAAGGACATTAGGTAATGTCCGCCATGTTTGACCGATGCGCTCAACGGACACCCATTGATTTATCGTCAAGGTTAAAATCACTTGATGATCAGCGATTAACTGACTAACCTCAGCCGCAGGTGCGCTTTCATCTTGTGAGTTTTTTTGTGTTAGGTTGATCAGCAAAATAAACGCCATCACAGAGTAAATAATAACGTTATTCCAACCGGCTCGGGATAATCTAATCATTTGACCTTCTATATACCAATCTGATTCACTCGGTATTAATGGCTCAATAATACTGAATTTTGGTCATAAAAAAACCCAGCAATTGCCGGGTTTTTTATGCTAACAATCAATTACTTGATTTTAGCTTCCTTGTAGATCACGTGCTTACGTGCTTTAGGATCAAACTTTTTGATTTCCATTTTCTCTGGCATCGTCTTTTTATTCTTGTCAGTAGTATAAAAATGACCTGTACCAGCAGAAGATACTAAACGAATTTTATCACGCATGATGGTTCCTTAGATCTTTTCGCCACGAGCACGGATATCAGCTAATACTGCATCGATGCCTTTCTTGTCGATAATACGCATACCTTTAGGAGTAAGGCGTAATTTTACGAAACGGTTTTCACTCTCAACCCAAAAACGGTGAGATTGAAGGTTTGGTAAGAAACGACGACGAGTCGCGTTTCTTGCGTGAGAACGGTTGTTCCCTACGACTGGTTTTTTGCCAGTAACTTGACAAACTCTAGACATATGTCACTCCAAAATTAATTTCAGCTCGAGTTATTTTTCACCCATGGCCGTCGCCGCAGGATCCCGAAAAAGGTGGCATATTATAGGGAAAGTTCGAAGGTAATGCTAGTTTTTATAACATTTTCATACAGGTATATTAATAAACCACTAAAATACAACGAGTTAGAACAATAACTCACGTACTTAACTGTATAAAACAAGACCTTAAACTGATAAAAATTTGTTCATTACGATGTTTATTTCCCCACTATTGATCTGCTTTTTTATCAATAATCGATAATAACCTCTGTTTTAGCGCTTCATCAGGATCACTACCCAAGAGAATCCTAAGAATGTGCGATTTAGCCAAATCAGTTTCATCGGCTAATAATTGCAAGGTGTCAATTGCCTGCTGATTTAAAGTAAACGTTGCGTGTTTATAGTTTTTTTTAGCGACTTTTTCTTGGTTAACTGTCGATTGTGATGGCCGTGCACTAACAACCTTAGGTTTTCCTTTTGCGTAGTTAACAGCATCGTTAATAAATGCATCAACCGACACTTTTTTCCTTTTCTGCTTTTTCCCCGTGTTAACTTTTTTTAAATCAGTTAAACTCATGGGAATTACCTGGCTTCATAGCTAATACTTCTTCTGCTATAGCAATTATTTCAAGCGCCGCTTTGCCCTCGGGTTCAACCTCAATAACAGACGAACCTAACTCTTCACTGTCATCGTAGACATTTCGATTAAAAGTCACTGCATTCAATACATTGATGCCGTAGGATCGGCAAACATCTTTTGCTTCAAGTATTCGATTAGCTTGGTTTGGTAATGACGGGCATTGGGTGATAACAAATGATGCGTTGAGTTTTGGATTGACCATTTTACAAGTACTCAACATATCCTCCATATGAGGAACAGTTTTTAGATCTCGACGCTTAGGTCTAAGGGGAATCAACACATGATCAGCAACTGACATTGACGCACGCAAAGCTAAGTTGTCTTGCCCTCCGCAGTCAACAATTACGTAATCGTAATGTTGTACTAGGCTCAGCAGATCATTCCTGATTTTTCCGTAAAGCTGAATACAATTAATCGCTGGTAAGCTCGGGTCTGCATTTCGTGCGTGGATCCAATCTGAAGTGGTTCGTTGAGGATCACAATCGACCATCAGCACGATCGCCTTTTTGTGCTTCGCGAAGTACACAGCTAAGTTCTGTGCTAAACAACTTTTACCACTGCCGCCTTTTTCTCCACCAACTAAAATCATCATTGTTAAAAAACCCCTATGTTGTACATCTTTACCTATCAGGTCATTAATCTTGGAATAGCATCGCTATGCTGTATTGATCGTCGCGATCAATCACACACCTAATAACGCGAGCTTTTAATGTATGTTGCTTCGACGTATCAGGCATTAACGTGACATCTACCGGCGTATAAAGCGCTATTTTTTTATCACTACTGACTTTTATCCCCTTACGCGAGAAATCAACACAAACAAATTTTTCAGAGCATCCATTGTTGCCCTCTAGCCACTCTAAAAGAACAACCTCCCCTTCCATATCTAATCGTATATGTCGGCGACGTTCACTCATCTGTTCTTCATCACTCATTTTTACTCCTTAAGCGCTGAAATTCATCGCGATGCTTTATATAAAAACTAGTGTGATATTGAATGAAGTGCAAGCATTGTTCAATCTTTATACCAAGTGAATTAGATTTTTGATTTGATATTACAACTTGCCATGCTCAGCAAAAGAGTAACTTCGGCACCCCGCGACGATAATATGATCAAGTACAGTCACGTCAATTAAACTAAGCGCATGTTTTATTCGCTCGGTAATTTGTAAATCCGCCCGACTTGGACTTGCTAAACCACTCGGGTGGTTGTGACACAAGATTACCGCTGCACCGTGAAGCCCAAGCACTTTTTCCACTAATACTCTGGGGTATACCGCCGCCGCATCAATCGTGCCAAAAAACATTTTTTCAAAGGCGATAATTTGGTGTTGATTATCAAGCACTAGCATAGCGAAAACTTCGTGCTTTTCAGCGCGTAGTTGAGCAATCAAATAGTCTTTGGTTTGTTGGCTAGAGGTCAAAGCGTCACTGGTAAACAAATCTTCGGCGAGATATCGCTTAGTCATTTCCAAGCACGCTTGCAGCTGCACATATTTTGCTTGGCCTAAGCCATTAGCTTGGCAAAACTGCTGCTCTGTCGCCTGATAGATCCCTGAAATACTGCCAAAGGTTTTGATCAGCTGCCGAGCAAGATCAACCACGTGGTTACCTTTAGTTCCAGTGCGTAAAAATATCGCTAACAACTCTGCATCTGATAGCGCATGTGCGCCAAGTTGTAATAGTTTTTCTCTGGGGCGCTCATTTTGCGGCCATTGTGATATCCGTTCCATTTTGCTTTTATCCTTCCTAGACGTAGCGTTGAATAATTAACTATTTAGCGAAATTGGTATAAGCTATCGCTTTATTCGAGATTAAGATTAGCAGGTTATGACAATTTTACAGGGCAAAAAAATTCTTTTAGGTGTATCAGGGGGTATTGCGGCGTACAAAACGCCCGAGCTGGTTCGTCGTTTAAAAGATCAAGGCGCTGATGTCCGTGTTGTTGTAACTCAAAGTGCTAAAGAGTTTGTCTCACCGTTAAGTTTACAGGCCGTTTCAGGCAATGATGTTTCTGAGAGCTTGCTCGATAGACAAGCTGAACTTGCTATGGGACACATTGAGCTCGCTAAGTGGGCCGACTTTATTTTAGTTGCGCCGGCAACGGCCAACACAATAGCGAAAATTACTCATGGCATTGCCGATGATTTATTGACTACAGTTTGTTTAGCAAGCGCTGCGCCTATTGCTATCGCACCCGCGATGAACCAACAAATGTGGCATGCTAAAGCGACTCAAGAAAATCTGATTGTTTTGCGCAATCGGCAGTACCTAATATTTGGCCCCGGTAGTGGCGATCAAGCTTGTGGTGATGTGGGTTTGGGGCGTATGCTTGATGTGCCTGAATTAATTGATGCCTGTGTTGAACAATTCCAGGATGCAGAACTATCAGCGGCTGGCCAACACTGGGTAATTACCGCAGGCCCAACGCGCGAGCCAATTGATCCAGTGCGCTATATCAGTAATCATTCATCGGGGAAAATGGGCTATGCGCTTGCTCAGGCAGCACGTCGTATTGGCGCTAAAGTGACTATTATCAGTGGCCCAGTGAATTTAGCAACACCGTTAGGTTGCGATCGAATTGACGTTGAAAGCGCGTTAGAAATGCACCGAGCAGCGATTGCTCAAGCGCCACAGGCAGATGTGTTTATTGCTTGTGCCGCGGTAGCCGATTACCGTATTGGCCAAGTCGCCGATCAAAAAATCAAAAAGTCTCAAGATGAATTGACGCTAACTTTGGTGAAAAATCCCGATATTGTCGCCGATGTCGCTAAGCTTGAAGACAAACCTTTCGTTGTTGGTTTTGCCGCAGAAACACAAGATGTAGAAGCTTACGCCAAGGGAAAATTGCTTAAAAAAAATCTCGATATGATCGCTGCCAACGATGTTGCAAAGCAAGGACAAGGATTTAATAGTGATCAAAACGCATTACACGTTTTCAGTACCACGGAGAAGTTTGATATTGCATTAGCGAGTAAAGCTCAGGTCGCCCAGCAACTCGTCGAACTTATTATCAAGCAAAATAGTAAATAAGTAGTAAGTAAGCGCACACAAACTAGCGACTTTAGATTGGCAACAAGCAAACTTCACGTTACAATCAAATTTCTTAAAAGCATGAATAATAAGAAAGTCGCATTATGCCTGCAACACAAAAACCAAGTAGAAAACAGCAAATCCTTGAGTGCTTAGCACTGATGTTACAAACCAGTCCAGGTCAACGCATTACCACGGCAAAGCTCGCGGCAGAAGTTGGCGTATCAGAGGCAGCACTCTATCGTCACTTCCCGTCAAAAGCGAGGATGTTTGAAGGGTTAATTGAATTTATCGAAGAGTCAATTTTCTCACGTATTAATTTAATTCTCACCGATCACAAAGAAGCACTTGTTCGTTGTCATCACATTACCCACGTGTTGCTAATTTTTGCTGAGCGTAACCCTGGTATGTGTCGCATTTTAACAGGCGATGCATTAATGGGCGAAAACGAGCGCTTGCGCATACGCGTTCATCAGTTTTTCGAAAAACTAGAATCACAGTACAAGCAAGTATTGCGAGAGCGTAAGCTGCGTGAAGGCAAAGGCTTTACTATCAATGAGCAAGCATTAGCTAATATTTTAGTGTCGTTCTGTGAAGGTAAAATTAGTGCTTATGTGCGTTCAGGTTTTACTAAAAAGCCCAGCGAAGATTTTAACGAGCAATGGCTATTTCTATTAGCCGATAAATAAGAAATATAATGCATAACGAGTTTTGTTACTAAAATAGACTAGGTCGTTATCAGATTTTGAGGAACTTACGTGAGTCAATTATCACAACTTCACCCCAGTACATTGTGGCAATTATTTGAGCAAATTTGCTCAATTCCACACCCATCTAAACACGAACAGCGCATTTCAGCATGGATCCAAAGCTGGGCTAAAGAGCAAGGTTTAAGCGTTAAAGAAGATGCCGTGGGTAACTTGTTTATTAAAAAACCGGCGACAGCTGGCATGGAAAATCGCCGTGGCGTAATTTTACAAGCCCATATGGACATGGTGCCGCAAAAAAATGCAACCACAGAGCACGACTTTCTCACTGATCCTATCCAACCTTATATTGATGGTGAATGGGTAACAGCAAAAGATACAACGTTAGGCGCTGACAACGGTATTGGCTTAGCATCGGCGCTAGCGATTCTCGCTAGTAATGACATTGCCCACGGTCCATTAGAAGTACTCGTGACAATTGATGAAGAAGCAGGTATGACTGGCGCATTCGGCCTCGAGCCTGGCTGGCTTGACGGCGACATTTTGATCAATACTGATTCAGAACAAGAAGGTGAAGTCTACATGGGCTGTGCTGGCGGTATTGATGGCAGTGCAACCTTTGACATCGAAACCATGGCAGTGCCATCGGGCTTTGAATCGTTTAATTTGTCTATTTCTGGCCTTAAAGGTGGTCACTCAGGTGTTGATATTCACACCGGTCGAGCAAACGCCAATAAGCTATTAGTGCGATTTTTACTCGAAGCAACACGTCAATTTAATATCCAGCTAACTGAATTAAACGGCGGCAGCTTGCGCAATGCGATACCGCGTGAAGCGAATGCGAGTTTTGTTGTTGAATCAACTAAGGTCGATGCATTAAAAGCTTATTTAGTCAGCCACCTAGAAACGGTAAAAGCTAGCTTAAAAGCCGTTGAGCCCGATTTAGCGCTATCGCTTATCTCACCGGAAACCTTCGACACCTGCTGGACACTTAATAGCCAATTTGCCGTTTTACGTGCATTAAATGCTTGCACCAACGGGGTCATTCGCATGAGTGACGATATTGAAGGCATTGTTGAAACCTCATCTAACCTCGGTGTGCTCAGAACAAAAGGTAATAAATTTAATGCCTTAGTGTTAATTCGTAGCTTACATGACGATGGCCGTGATGATGCTCAAGGCATGATTCAATCAACATTTGAATTAGCTGGTGCGACTATTGAGTTTAGTGGTGCCTACCCGGGTTGGAAACCAGATACTAGCTCAGCCATTATGCAGGTTGTTCGTGATACGTATCAGACTATTTTCAACAAAATGCCTGACATTATGGTGATCCATGCAGGCCTTGAATGTGGTTTATTTAAAACCGCCTACCCACACTGGGATATGGTGTCGATTGGGCCAACGATCAAATTTCCACATTCACCGGATGAAAAGGTTGAGATTGTAACGGTTGGTCAATATTGGCAACTATTGACAGCTGTATTACAAAACATCCCTGAAAAGTCACAATAAAGACGGAACGCAAGTTTATGGATGAACTCAATATCACGCCAATCTTTATTATGGGAGCCTATCGAAGCGGGACAACCATGCTCGCTTCTCACCTTGCCTCTAGTGAGCACGCCATTGCATTGCCAGAAATGCCGTTCGTGCTCGATATTATTGAAAGTAATGCCAAAACTGATGAAGAGCTAAGCAGCTTATATAATCAGCTAACCCAGCAATTTCATTACCAAGCATCTGGGATGTCGATCACGTTTGATGAATTTGCCCAGCCGTTTAAATCAAACGCTCCTCGGGCAGAGCGTGTTTTTCATATCCTTCGACTGCATTTTGGTTTGTCTCAAGGTGATAAGCGCTTTTGGATTGAGCATACGCCGCACAATAGAGAGCGGGTTGAAAAATATTTAGCCGTATTTCCAAATGCCAAATTTATTCATATTGTCAGAGATCCCCGAGCTGTTTATGCTTCAATGCATAATCTTATCCGTTGGAACAGTCAAGATCCGGTGGCCTTTGCCAAAAAATGGCAGCGAGCGATCACCTATTCACACTTAGCTTGTTGTTCGCAGCCCGATATAACATTTGAGCTAAATTATGAGGAGTATGTAACTGAGCAAGCAACGATATTACCTAAATTGTGCCGATTTATCGGAATACCTTATACCAGAGAAATGAATGCAGGTAACGGTATCAAGTTACCTCAATACACATTGAAACAACACCAGTTAGTTGGTCAAGCACCAGATGCGACAAGAATTCACGCATGGCAACAATCAATCGATAAGAGAGAAGCTGAAATTATCCAATCCGAATGCCAACCTTGGATGAAACATTACGGGATGACGTTGCTGTTAGCGGACCCCAAACCAATAACGCTAAAAGAAACCTTGCGCTATAAATTGAAACAAAGGCTTTATACACCGCTATCAAAGCTCAAGCGCCTTAAAGACAAGCTAATAACTTCTCACACACCACAATAATCAACCGACATAAAAAAACGCCTGATTAAAGGCGTTTTATGTTAATCGATGAAAAACTAAATGCGCTTGCGACGCATCCAAGCGATACCAAAAAGGCCTGCACCTAAAAGTGCAATTGAACCTGGTTCAGGCACAGAAACCGTTGAAGCTATGGTTATTGATTGATTTGCAACTTCTTCATAAGTAAAGCTACTTAAAAACATTTGGTCGCCATCAAGCGTGATCGTTAAAAAGCCATAACACATTGAACAACCTGATACGCCTCTGGTACCTAAGTAATTTTCACCCTGAGAAAGCGTGACTAAAAAATCATCAGTACGCATATTAGCTGTACTATTAACGATACTGCCGATACTTAACACGCCATCGGTTACCATCATAGTATTAGTGTTATCAACTAACATCATACCTGACTGCAAGAAACCTGCGTCCCCCAAGCCTAAATCGTCAGCAGGAATTCCATCTTGATCTAAATCGAAATACTCTGCCATAAAGCCACCAGGCAATAACTGGTTAAAGTCATGGTGAATAATACCTGCGGATGCTTGATTCGCACTGAGAAAGAAAACTAAACCAACAAATAAAGCTAATACTGAGTTTCGCATTGTTTGATACCTCTACTACCGTGCGTATCGTTACGCACTACAACTACACCCTAAGAAGCAAACACTGTACCAACAAGGCTAAACCAATATAAAACAAAGGCTTATAGACAAACAAATAACGTAAAGAGATCTTTGATGTAAAGTAAATCGACACAGAATATCGATTAAACACAACATCTGAATCATTAGCCGTTTATCTGCGTGATTGGCAATTTGCTTCGCATTGTGCGAAAAACACTAATTGACAACCTGCCACGTATTATTCTGTGATAGACACAAGGTCATCTTGTGCTCGACATGCTGCCCCTTCACCGAGTCAACCTCGAGTTGGAGCACTTTGCAGGTCTTACCTTGAAGCTTTTTGTCTTCATCAAGAGAAACCCTGCTAACATTTTTGGTCTCCGGATTGGTTGCCACTAACATTTTGTCATTATTTTGCGATAGAAACTGCTCAATCAGTGTTCTCATCAAGGCTTTATCACTTGGTTGAATCCAGCTCTCACTTTGCTCAAACGGCAGTGTTAGTGCTTTACCGAGCCCTTCAACGACTTTTAAAGGCGCTTTAATAATGCCACTGACAACACCATAAACGGCCTCTTCACCACTAGTTTTTCCAACGGTACCTAATTCAGCAACCATCGCCTCAGCACGGCTCAAAATAGGCGGAATACTCGTACGGGTGGTCTCAATCTCAGTCAAAATAGCGGGAATGTGGTTATTTGTCGCGCCAAGCTCTTGGGTAAAACCATCAACCGTTCGGGTAATAGTAGGTACTTGTCGATTAACATCATCAACTCGAGTTAGCACATCAGGCATTAGCGCTCTAACTTGGGCAACCTCTTCGGTTATTTGCGCAATGCTGACTCGAACGGCGGCAACTTCAGCTAAGACCGAAGGGGTAAGCGTTTCTATCTTTTCAGCCTGAGTTAGCACATCAGGCACCATTAATCTGACCTGTTCAACTTCATGAACAATACTTGGTACTAGCGCTTTTATATCAGCAACCTCGTCAATCAATGGCGTTACCCGCAGCGCGGTTTCATCAACTTGCTCGATTAGCCGTGGCAATGCGTTGTTAACATGGGTTAACGTTACCGTAAAATAAATGATCGCGCCGGCTAAGCAAAAAATACTAAACGCTAGCACATAAGTTGAGATGTGTTTATTCATTTACCCTAGCCTTTTTAAGTGACGTTAGACAGCGCTATAATTTAACCGATTTTTGCTGTAAATTAACAATTCTACCTATATCATTTATACTTTATATTTTAATTGGTTAGCCAATGCAAAATAGGAATTTGTAGTGAACTTACGACTAATCATCAGTTTTATCCTGTTATTGCTTTGTAATCCAGCGCTCGCGGCAACCTGTAGCAAAGTATTTCCTGCTGGCTTCAATATCTTAGGTAGCACGGCTGAACCATTTGATAATATCCCCCTAATAACTCAATAACCCCACTTACTAATGGCACAACCGTGCCACGTGGCGACAATTTTTATCTCAATAGCCCGATAGGTAACAAGGGCGAGATAAAAATTGGCCCTGCCACCGGTACCGAAACAACCAGCCGTATATATATTCGCAGTTCGGTCAGTTGGCAAAATATTAAAATCAACCGATTTGGCAAACCAGAAGACGTTATTATATACATAGCTGGCGCCCTAGCCTTATCTGGTGGGAGTACCGAAATTAATGCGATTATTTATGTTGAAGGTGCCATCAGTCAAAGTGGCGGCGGTTCCATCCTTAAAGGATCAATAACGGCTAGTTCTGGCTCGGGTAATGGTGGTGTTATTTTTGATGCCAATGCTATTCAAGCAGCCGATTTCAGTACCTTGTGTGATAAAGACGGATTAACCTACCCCTACAAAACAGATTTTGAGACTAGCAACACGGAATGGACATTAGAGGGTGAATGGGCGATCAGTAACAATACGACAGGCGATCGCGTTGCTAACTCGCCAGTCCAGTTTTTAGATAATAACCCGAATGAAGTCGACCAGCGATATTATCGCAATGTTTACGCAACATTAAACAAACCTGTGCCCATTCCGTCATCGGCTATTAACCCAACCCTGCGCTTCGCCTATAAGTCTAAGCTATACAATGGCGACATATACCTGCAAGTTTCGACAGACGGGACAACTTGGCAATCGTTAAGGCGCATAACCGAAGAGTACTATCACGATACTTACACTTATCACGAAATCAGTTTAGACGCTTATAAAGGGCAAAATGTACAAGTTCGCTTTCGCCAATATATGCATGGTGCACCTGGGCCAAGGCTGTTTCTCATTGATGATTTAACCATTGGCGATCTCGATTTACCTGATCTAGGTTATCCTTATTTAAATACCTTTGAAGCGCTGACAGAACGGAATCATTTTGCCGATGAAGCCGATTGGGGCATAAATACCGCGCACGATGATTATTACCCGGCACAAGGAAGCTATTTCTTAGATAACAACGCTCGCAATCTCGATCAGCGTAATCATCGCGATCAATATGTCACTATGGCAGGATATATCACACTCCCCGCCGATGTGAGTAATGTCATTGCCAGTTTTGACTACCGCGCTAAATTATTTAATGACTACGTGTTCTTTCAAGTACAGGAGTTTGGTCAAGCCAATTGGCAAAATTTAAAGACCTTCACAGATCAAGAAAATCACGATACCTATACCAACTTTCAATATGCGTTAAGTCAGTTTGCCGGTAAAAAAGTGCGCTTTAGATTTAGGCAATACCACAATGCCACCACAGGGCCGCGTGTCTTTAGTATTGATAATTTTTATGTTGGTGAGGTGCCAGTAGAAACGTATAGTTTCCCCTACTTTAATGACTTTGAAAGCCAAACATCAACACCAAACGTTAATGGTAGAGATCATTGGGTCAATGAGGGTGACTGGGATATCAGTCAAGCACATGACGATATTTACATCCCTTATCAGGGTGATTACTTCCTTGATAACAACAGTAAAAACGAAGACCAACGCTTTCATCGTTATCACTATTCTCGACTCAAGGGCTTTATTCCTATTCCAGCCGATGCTAGTGCCCCGCTATTAAGCTTCTGGTACAACCCAACCATATTTTCTGGTCAAGTTGACGTCCAAATTCAAGTTGCTGGTAGTAATAGTTGGCAACACTTATTCCGGTTTACCGACCAACTAAGCCATGAAGATTATGTTAATCATGAAATCGATTTAACCAGTTTTAAAGGGCAAAGTGTTCGCTTTCGCTTCAGTCAATACTGGCATAGTACCAATGGCCGACGAGTATTTAGTGTCGATAATTTTTACGTGGGTGAAAGTCTGTTACCAACACTCAAATACCCCTACTTTAATGACTTTGAAACGCCTGTTTCAACCGATGAGGTCAATGGCCAAGACCAGTGGAATGACGCTGCCGATTGGGGAATTTCACAAGCCCATGATATTGAATATATCCCCTACAGCGGCTTAAGCTTTATCGACAACAATGCGCAGTTTGTTGATCAGCGCTATCACCGCAATCACTACATTGATTTACAGGGCTTTATTCCTATTCCTAGTGATTCACAAGCGCCAACACTGAGCTTTTATTACAAAGCTGATATTTTTTCTGGCCAAACCTATGTTCAAATCCAAGAGCAAGGCTCAAATAACTGGCAAACGTTAACCACCTTTACCGAGCAACTCAACCATAAAACTTACGCTCGTCATGAGTATGCTTTGAATAATTACAAAGGCAAAAATGTCCGCTTTCGGTTCAGACAATACTGGCATAGTGGCAATGGCCCGCGCGTATTTACCATTGATGATTTCAAAGTTGCCGAGCTTAGCCGCGATACCTATAACTACCCTTACGAAAATGACTTTGAAACATTAATTTCTACCGATGAAGTTAATGGCCAAGACCATTGGAATCACCAAGGTGATTGGAATATTTCACAAGCACATGACGACAAATATTATCCGAGAAGTGGTAACTATTTTCTCGACAATAACGCCGACAACGAAGATCAGCGTTATCACCGCAACCACTATGTTGATATGAATGGTTTTGTGCCAATTCCACTCGATGCCCAGAGCCCAGAATTGAGCTTTTGGTATCGCGCCGATATTTTTAGTGGTCAAACTTATGTTCAGTTACAAGTTGAAGGCTCCAACAATTGGATTAATCTAACGACTTTTAACGACCAATATACTCACCCAACTTATGCCCGATATGCATACCCGTTAGACAACTACAAAGGTCAATCGATAAGAGTGCGTTTCCGCCAATACTGGAACTCAGCCAACGGTGGTCGAGTGTTTAGCGTTGATGATTTTCGCATCGGCGATAATATGCAAAGCTCACTTGGTTACCCATATTTTAATGATTTAGAAACACCATTAAGCCGTGCAGAATTTATCAGTGAACACGACTGGGGAATTTCTCAAGCGCACGATACCGACTATCTGCCTTATGAAGGCGACTGGTTTATTGATAATAACCCTGGGTTAGAAGATCAACGCTACCATCGCAACCATTATATTACGCTCGCCGGTTACGTGCCGATCCCGAGTAATGCGACCTTGCCGACCCTGACCTTTTGGTACAAGGCCAATATTTATTCAGGCCGAATCTATGTCCAGATAAAAAGACGTAATGAGCCCGTTTGGCACAATCTACAAACTTATATACCTCAGCTTAGCCACGGTAATTACACCAAAGCAGAAATTAACTTAGATGCTTATAAAGGTGATGAAGTCTTTATTCGCTTCAGACAATATTGGAACAGTGCTTCTGGTCCTCGCTTGTTCACTGTTGATAACGTCCGCATTGGTAATTTTGAAAATACGCTATACAGCTATCCGTATTTTAATGACTTTGAATCGGCCACATCTACAGCCTCAACGAGCGGTCGAGATCACTGGAATGACGAAGGTAACTGGGGTTTGTCAAATCAGGATGAGGTAACTAGTGGTGCTTATTCAGGTAACTGGTTCCTAGATTCAAACCCCAATGATGACAATCAGCGCTATTTCCGCAACCATTATGCAACGATGCGCGGTTTTGTCCCGATCCCAGATTCAGCCAACGACCCTAAAGTGAGCTTTTACTATAACGCCTCAACTTTTAGCGGATATGTTGATCTTCAGGTCCAGCGCCAAGGTGAAAGAAACTGGCGAGTACTCAAGCGCTTTGACAACGACGATAACACCACCGATTACCAGCAATTTGTTTACAACTTAAACCAGTATAAAGGCGACAACGTTCGCTTTAGATTCCGCCAATACTGGCATAGCACGAGTGGCCAACGTTATTTTTCAGTTGACGACTTCTTTGTCGGTCAAGACGTACTCTCATTGTGGTATTTTGAACAAGACTGGCTTGACAGCTCAGGCCAAGGGGTAGCCTTAACACCCGTTAATAACCCAACTTTTAGTAATACCAACCGCGCCAAAGATGGCCCTGTTGCCAGTGCCACAAGCACCTGTTACTACACTGAATACGATGGCAGTAATTACAGTCGTGCCGAAAATACCGCACAAGTCAGTCAAATACCTGAACTAACCATCTCATTGTGGGCTAAAGCCAACGCATTTAATGGTGGCTTACAAGCATTATTAACCAAAGGTAACGGCCTAGGTATTTACCTCAATGCCAATGGCTATGTTGAATGGCACTATGGCGATCAAGTACTCACGTCAACCACACCTTTAATCATTAATAAATGGTCACATATCGCCGTTACGTTTGGCGCAGACGAGCAAAAACTTTACTTAAATGGCGGCCTCAATAACAGTGCTAATGCGCTTGTATCGCTGACTGATATTGACCAAGATATTTTCTTGGCCGCCGAGTTTGACGGTAACGCGATTGATACAAGCCGCAATTTCAATGGTGATTTAGATGAAGTTCGCCTGTATTTTTCAGTGCAAGATAGTGCTGCAATCAATCAAGATATCAACACATTCCGCCCATGTGATATTAAATCAGAGCCAAACCACTACTTAATTGAGCACAACCCTACTGGCCTAACATGTGCTGCCGAAATAGCGACAATTAAAGCGTGTATGGATGAAAACTGCACTGAGTTAAGCGATCAAAGTGTCAGCTTAGATTTACTGGGTAACAACCAAGTCAAAGCATCAACAACCTTTACCGGCTCAACCACGGTAAGTTTCAATCACACCAGTGCAGAAGTACTCACCTTAGGGCTTGCCAATGAATCAATCCCAGCAACCGAAGCAACGCGATGCACAAATGGCTTCAATAACAGTTGTCAGATTGAGTTTAAGAACGCTGGATTTAGGTTTTTAAGTGCCACAGGTGATACTAACTTAGTGAGTCAAATTGCGGGGCAAGCCTTCGATTTAAGAATACAGGCCGTTGAAGATAACAACGGCGTTTGTGAGGGGTTATTTACCGGTAATGTTGATATTAAATTTGCCAAGCAACTCGCCTCACCGACAACCGAGGGCCTTGCCCTACTGCTCGACAATACAACCATACCAGCCCTACCCGATTATTCAGCAAATATCGGGGTTAACTTTGGTTCGCAAAGTATCGCAACTATTGCCTTGAATTACCTCGACGCAGGTCAAATTAGGGTACACGCAGCCTATGATGATGGTGAAATTTCAATTAGTGGTAGCAGTAATCCATTTTGGGTTGCCCCTGCATCACTGGTGTTAAAGGCTAACAACACCCAAGGTGACCTCGATGGCAGCAATGCTGACGCGGCTGCTCATCAGCCAGCAGGGACAGGTTTCACCTTTGAGGTTAGCGCGCTGAATACCTTAGGTGATACCACCGTGAACTATCAGCCAGGTGACATAAACATGTCAGTGGCCCGCATTGCTCCACTTGATACGGGTACTGTCGATGGCGATTTTATTTTTGCTGATTCACAGTCACTTACCTCAAGTACAACACCGAGTTTTAACCAGGTTACCTTAGCTAGCTTTAACAATGGCACATCTAGCTACAACAATGCTAGTTTCAGTGAAGTAGGCGTCATTGAAGTCGATTTACAAGATGCCAATTACGGCGATGGCTTAGTTATCGATGCTCAAGCGATAACTATCGGCCGATTTACGCCGGCATATTACATTCAAACCATTGCCTCTATTGTTGATGCGGGCGGAGCAGTTTCTGAATTAACGGGCTCATTACACAATAACCACAACGCAAGTATTATCAGCACGTGTAACTTAGATCAGTCCTTTGCTTACATAGGCCAAAAAGATGCCTCAGACAACGCAGTAGGTAGCTTGCGATACAACACCATACCGCAGCTTGAGATTACCGCTTACAACCAACAAGGTGCAGTGACTACCAACTATTTAGGTGACTTTGTTAAGTTACAAGATGACAGCATTGAAGTCTTACCGCCAACAGCGGATTCAACTTCGCTTGGCACAGATAACAATTTACTCGCTATGACAGGCACAATACACCATGGTCAGATAGTCCAAATTAATGTCGGCCAAGGCAGTGTTGATTATCAATTGTCACCGTTAGATAACTTCTACTATCTGCGCACGGCCTTTAGCCAAGTAGAGCCCTTTACTGCTTCATTTGATTTAGTGGTCAACAGTGTCATTGATAGTGACGGCATTAGTGCAACGGCAATGCAAAGTGTTTCACCAGCGGGTATAGAAATGCGCTTTGGCCGCATGATGGTAGACAATAGCTATGGTCCGGAAACCGCAGATATTCGCCAATCAATCCAAACGCAATATTTACGCGATGGCAATTTCATTACCAATGCCCAAGATCACTGCTCGGCAATTAACCTCGCAAACGTCAGTGCAACTAGCTTAGGTAGCAGTTCAGTCTCAGGTACGAGCGGCAGTATAGCCTCAGGTAAAAATGACACGGTAGTATTAACCGCATCAAATCAAGCAGGTGAGGTTATCGTGATTTACGATGCCCCAGAATGGCTAAAATACACTTGGACCACAAGTGGCGATCTTGATGAAAACCCTGAAGGGATTGCCAGTTTTGGCCGCTATAGAGGTAATGATCGCGTGATCCACTGGCGAGAGAAAGGGAATTAGACAGCAATGCTTGAAGGCGGTAAGGCAGATAACTTCCCACCTTGCCACCTTCAAACATTTTAGCTTTATCTTTAGTACTTAGCGGGTTGATTTTTTGCAGGCAGGCTCGCTTTAATAAACTCGCGAATATCTTGATTCGCCGCGTCTAGATCGGGCGCGCGTAAATACATCATATGACCACTTTCATAGCCTTTAAACGATAAACGGTCGGCCATTTTACCGCTAGGATCTAATTGCCACATGGTGTACTTAGCATCAAAGTAGTTGGTCGCGCCATCGTAATAACCCGCTTGGATCATGACATTTAAAAACGGGTTTTGTGCCATGGCTTGGCGCAAATTTTCACCTGTTTTATCGTTGCTGCGATCCCAAGGTCTAACGGGACCAAACATGTTGTATTTAACATCGGTTTTATAACCTAATTCATCGCGTAAATAGTAATTAATCGCCGGAGTAAAACTATGAAGCCATGACGTTAATTCGGCGTAATAATCAGGTCGCTCACCGACATTTTGCTTATCAATCCCCAAATAACGCGAATCGAGACGACCAACCGTCTGCTGACGCTCTCTTAACAGCGCTTTCCAGAAAAATGCCGTATCAATGGTTAAGTTTGACCCCATAACTTCATCAATTGATAAACCTGAATAAAGCGCCACCTGCTTAGCGACAGCTTGCTTTTCAGCTTCAGTAATGAAGCCACCTTTGGCTATTGCCGGTAAATATTGGTTAATGGTAAACGCTTCAACTTCGTCTAATAAGCTGAATAAATCTTTTGATTGAAGAGGCTCTGATAACGCCTTGTGATACCAAGCCGTTGCGGCAAAATACGGTAAACGATTAGCCGCTTTAACTGGGCCCTTGCGCTCAATACCGATATCTGTTGGCGACACTAAAATAACACCGTTTAGGTACATCCATTGACGATTTTGTAATTCTAACGCCAAACCAGAAACACGTGTTGTCCCATAGCTTTCGCCAATCAAATACTTAGGTGATCGCCAACGTTCGTACCTGCTAACAAAGGTCGATATCCATTCCGCCAAATATTCAACATCAGCATTAACGCCAAAAAAAGCCTTCTTTTGCTCTTCTTTTGATGGCATTTTGCCATTTTTGTCAGCTAAAACTCGAGAGAATCCAGTATTCACAGGATTAACAAAAACAATGTCAGCAACATCTAATACTGAATGAGGGTTAGTTTTCACGCCATAAGGCTGTAATGGATAGCCCTCCTCATCAACATTGAGTACTTTCGGGCCCGTATAGGCAATATGCATCCAAACTGACGCTGAGCCGGGCCCTCCATTAAAGGAAATAAGCAACGGACGCGTAGCGCTGTCTTTGATATCAGTGCGCTGATAATAAGTATAAAAAAGGCTAGCTGTCGTATTACCTTCTTCATCCCAAACAGGTTGAGTACCTACCGTCGCGCTGTAACGCACCTTATTACCTTGAATAACCGTAGTGTGGTTTGTCGTCGTTGCGTCATCACTGACTAATAAACGTGAGTTTTGCGCCTGAACCGCAAAACAAAAAACACCGGTTAATAGTAAAACCTGAATCCTTTTAATCATGTTATACCCTATTTAGTTTTTGTCATTATCAGACTAAATGCTACGCTTAAGAAAATGAATAAAATCGAGATGAAATTACGCTTTTCGTCGCTCAGTGTAGTTCAAAAACCACAAATTAACTCTTTGTTTACATAAAGAATTAAACGATTATTATCTTGAGCAAAAAAAGTGACTAACAATTGATTTAACGATATTCTTTACCGATTTATGACTATACTCGAAGGGGCTTCCCCTTATTCCGCGAATACCGAAGGCAAAAATTGATGACTAAAACGACCAATACCGAAGTAGTCTTTTCCCAACATGAACAACTCGTTTCAACCACTGATGTCTACGGCACAATCACCTACGCTAATGAGGTTTTTTGTCGTGTTGCTGGCTACCAAGCTGAGGAGCTCGTTGGTCAACCACACAATATCTTGCGTCATCCAGATATGCCAAAAGCTGCCTTTGCCGACTTATGGACAAAACTAAAGCGCGGCGACTCTTGGCGCGGGTTGGTAAAAAATCGCTGTAAAAGTGGTGATTATTACTGGGTTGATGCCTACGTAACACCACTTTACGAGGGCAGTGAAATCATTGGTTATCAATCAGTGCGCTGTTGCCCAACCGAACAACAAAAACGCGATGCCCAAGCCTTGTATGACGCGATAAATGCAGGTAAGTCCGTTAATGAATTGAGCCTTAATTACGCGCTAAAATACGCATTATCCGTTATCGCACTACTTGTGTTCTCTGGTCTAACTTATGCCTTTAGCGGCTCATTGCTAGCAGCGATTATGCCCGTGCTATTTGCTGCTTGTTTGTTCGCAACCTTTAATCAAGAATTAATTGGTCTGCCGCAATACGTACAAGAACTAAAGGCCAAAGTAGACAGCCCCTCGCGCTGGTTATTTTCCGGTTACGGCTTGCGTGCATTACTCTCCTACCCTGAAAAGTTATCGTTTGCAAAAATTAGAACCGTACTAGGGCGAGCCGAAGATGCCGGCCATAATTTAGTTGGTATATCGCATCAACTAGCAAGCTCAGCAGAGCAAAGTTTAAATGGCTTGGTAGAAGAAAATAGCCAATTAAATGAACTGGCGTGTGCTATTGAACAAATGAGTAACAGTATCAGCGAAGTGAGCAACCATTCAAATGTAGTGTTTGAGAACGTTAGTAACGTGCAACGCATTTGTTCAACAACGAAAGACAGTATTAATGACAACAAAAAAACCATTAGTGGTTTAGCGGATGAAGTTGATCAAGCAGCAACAGTTGCAGAGTCTTTAGTTACCGATGCCGACCAAATTGCCACGATTATGGCTGAAATTGAAGGTATTGCCGATCAAACCAACCTGCTCGCTTTAAATGCCGCCATTGAAGCTGCCCGAGCTGGTGAACAGGGTCGTGGTTTTGCTGTTGTTGCTGATGAGGTGAGAACATTAGCTAGTCGTACTCAATCTGCTACCGAGCAAATTCAAGTATCAGTGCGCGAACTCCAATCGACGATCAGCCACTGGAGTAAAACCATGCAGCAAAGCAAAGATAATGTTGATGCTTGTAATGAAGAATCAACCCAAGCAACCATAGCAATGGACGAAGTTATTAGACTTGTCGATCAAGTAAGCAGTGTCGCACAAGATGTTTCTTCGTCAACGGACGAACAAGCAAGTGTCGCTCACAATCTCAATGTTCGTGTTAATAATATCGCCGACATCTCTCAACAAAACAAAGATATTGCAATGTCGGTACATGAAAATGGTAAAGCGGTGAGCAAAAGCGTTGAAGATATTGAACATTTGAGTGCAACATTTCGCTAACAATAGCTAACAGGTTCTCATAATACTTGTGATAAATTAGCATTAAAACTAGCCAGGGATGTGAAGTGTAATGAATAAAGTCGCTGTTTTTAGTAGTAAAAAGTATGATCGTATAATTGCCGACTCTCATATAGAGAGTTCGCCGCTGGCGTTTACATTCTTCGAGTCGGCACTTTCTGAAGAAACGGTTCATTTAGCGCAAGGGTTTGACGCTATCTGTATTTTCGTTAATGACGAAGCCAACAGAACCATTTTAGAGAAACTTAAAAGCTTTAATATTACGGTTATTGCCCTTCGTTGTGCTGGTTACAACAATGTCGATATTAAAGCCGCTGATGAGCTTGGCTTTACCATTTGCCGCGTACCAGAATATTCACCCGAAGCCGTTGCCGAACACACTGTAGGCTTAATGTTAACCTTAAGCCGCAAATTCCATAAAGCCTATAACAGGATTCGAGAAGGGAATTTTGCTTTAGACGGTTTAATGGGCTTTAACCTTTACCAAAAAACTGTCGGCCTTATCGGCACCGGAAATATCGGTATAGCGACGTTAAAAATTTTAAAAGGATTTGGTTGCCATATTATTTGTTCGGACCCCGTACAAAACCCTGAAGCAATAGCATTGGGTGCCAAATACATCGATCTGAATGAGTTGTTCCAACAATCAGATATTATCAGTTTGCACTGCCCTTTATTGCCTCCAACCTACCACATTATTGATGAATCTGCGGTTAATAACATGAAAAAGGGCGTCATGATTATTAATACTAGCCGAGGCGCGTTAATAGACACCAAAGCCGTTACTCAAGGATTAAAAAGCGGCCAAATTGGCTATCTTGGCCTCGATGTATACGAACTTGAAAGCGGTTTATTTTTCGAAGACTTATCAGAAGAGATTATTCAAGACGATGTCTTCCAACGACTCACTGCATTTAACAATGTTATGATCACTGGTCATCAAGGCTTTTTTACCTCCGAAGCCTTAAATACCATAGCACGTACTACTATTAACAACTTGCAAACATTATTGAGCAACCAAGTGTTGGACGACGAGTTTATCATTCGCAGCCAATAACGCGGTTAGACTAGCCTAGTCCTCTTTCGCTAGGCTAATTTGAGGTTGCCAATTTAGCCATTTTTCTTGTGGCCCTTCGTGTAAGGTAAAGACGGTTGTTGTTACGTCGCTATCTAAGCTCTCATCACTTGGCGTAGCAAATGAAATCCCGCCAGCCATTAAGGTTTCAATCGAGCTGGCTTTAACTGATACGCCGCTAAATAAGCCGCCATCAAACTCAATACCACTAGCATTCCAAAACTGGCTATTAGCTGTTACTAACGGCGCGTAACGCTCTGCAATATTGACATAAATAAGCACGCTATCAGCAGTATCGGCTAATTCAACACCAATCACCTCACCCACTTTGACCTGACGATATAAAACCGGATTACCCACACGAACCGATGCTAAATATTTTGTCGCTAGTGTGATATTTAAGCCATAGGGCTTTGATTTAAGCGCCGGCTCATACGATTTAGCGACGAAGTTTTGTTTCGGCTCGCCACTGCCTGGCATCATAGCAATGGCACCACCACTAATAATGGCTTCGAAGTTTTTATTGCCCACTAGTCCAACTCGTGGTCTTGCAAACCAAAATTGACTACCTTCGAGCGCTAGGCCCTTGCCCAATTCGTTCAAGAAGCCGACGGCAGTTGCACCTACGCCCTCTTTATCAAAGACTAATTTAGTGATTTGACCGACTTGTTGGCCGCGATAGGTAATATCCATGCTCGGCTTGAGATCTGCAAAGTCTTTAAAATAAATCGAAATGGCCTTACCCGCTGATTGTGCTAATTGCTGATCGGCAAATAGCTCAAAGCTACTGCCCTCTTCAACAGGCAATGGCTCGGTTAATGTTACTTCAGGGTTGTAAAAGCTAATACCGCCCTTTAATACCGTATCTAAAGTTTCTGTTTGCACTTTAAATTGACTTAAATTACCGCTAACGTTAACACCGCTGGCATTATAAAAACGGGTAAATGGACTAACTAAGCCTTGGTATTCCTCATCAATGGTAATATGTAAATCCACTAAACTCGGGTCTTCACTCAATGCAACATGGTCAATTTGACCGACCTGAATGCCGCGATAACTAATTTTACTGTTGCGATTAATACCACCGCCATGCTCGGCTTTTAACACTAACTGCAAGCCTTCAGCGTGTAATGGTTTTTTCGGAGGCTGTTGGCTCAAAACAAACTGGTTTTTAGCCTGCCCGTCTCCGGCATATAAACTGATATAAGCACCGCCAAATAGCGCTGTAGTATCGGTAATACCCGAAAGTGAAATTTCAGGTTCAATCACGAAAAACTGGCTATTTTCTGTCAGTAAAAATTCATATTCGGGCAGCAAGCCAACTTGGGCATAAGACACTTTACCATCTGTCGAGGTATGATGAACCGAGCCTATTTCGACATCTTGATAAATAACGCGCATTGCCGGCTTTACATCCTTCATTTGGGGTGCAAACGCTAATGTCAAACCAAGTCGTTGTTTAGCAATGTTTCGATTATCGAACAGCATAAATTCACTGCCATTCTCAGGCGTTTGTTCACCCTCTAACTTGCCATGGTCAAAAGCTATACCGCCTTTGAGTAATGCTTGAATCGCTGGTGTTTCAATTGACAGCCCCTGGAGTCCGGCAGAAACTTTAAGGCCGCTAGCATGCCAAAAACGACTATCTTCCGTGACATACTGAGCGTAGTCGGGCTCGATAAAAATGCCAAGTTCAAAGCTATCGTGGCCATTGGGTGCTATCGACTGAACATTACCTACCTTTTGGTCTTTGTAAAAAACACCGGAGCCAACATTGACTGACTTTAACTCTTTAGCCTTTAAAACTAGATGAACGCCTGGCTCTTTATATGACAAAGGTGGTTTTTTACTTAGCACATTATAAGCATTAGCCAGTTCGCCATCTTCAGACAATACAACACTCAGGTGAGCGCCTTTTATCAAACTACTTACATTGGTTTCACCGCCTAAATCAATATTTGGTGTAACGACATAAAATTGGCTTTCATCGGTTAAGAATGGTGCTATCCGCGGATTCATTTTGGCTTTCGCGGTCAGCATATGGTTTGTTGCATCAATCGCTGTAATTTCATCGACACGACCGATACTCATGCCGTGATATACAATAGGAGCGCCCTTTTCAATACCTGAATCCCAAGCAAAATTAAGCTCAATTTCATAGCCCAATTTGGCAGTATCAAAATCTCGGTGTAAGACAAAATTATGACCACTTTCTACGGGCGAGATATTCTTGCTTTGACTATCGTGATCGAACGCAATACCGCCAGAAATTATCGACGCTAAAGACTCTGTTCTGACTTTTATTCCGTCGCTAATCGAGCCTGAAACGTCAACACCACTGGCATTCCAAAAGCGCGAGGAAGCATTAACTAAATGCATAAATTCGTGCTCAATAAAGACGTCAATCTCAACTTGGTTTGTTTGTTGAACATAACGATAGCCCGAGACATAACCAACAGTGAGTTGCTTAAAGGTTACAGGCGAGTTTTTCTCAACGGAGCCCAAGGTATCAGCAGCTAGTTTTATATGTAAACCCGGTGTACTCGTATCTAAAGGTGGTTGCTCAGTTAAGCCAATAAATTTTCTTTTAGCCTTACCTTCACCGGTAAGATCAGGTTTCATGTTGATATAGCTACCTGAAATCAAGGTATCAAGCCCTTTGATCCCTTGAAGAGAAACATCAGCGGTGACAAACCAGAATTGCGTATTTTCAGTGAGTGCTTCGGCGGTTGAACCTATCATTTCAACTTCAACAATAACACTTTTTAAACTATCTGAAACAGTGATATTAGTGACCTTACCTGCCGTTAAACCACGGTACCTAACCTCTGTACGACCAACCTCAATACCGTTAGCGCTTTCAAATTCAATGGTAATAAATACCCCTTGGTTAGCGGCAGACTTCACTAACAACCAACCAACAAAAATAAAAGCAATAAATGGTACAAGCCAGATCGCAGAAATACTATTACGGTTTACCACAGTAGCAGATTGATCAGTCATTATTCTTTTTGTCCCAAAGTAAGCGAGGATCGAAACTGTGCGCCGCAAACATACTAAACACTACCATGAGGGTAAAATATGTCGCACCAGAAGCAGGCTGAACGTCGGTAAAAATACCAAATTTAACTAAAGCTCCTGAAAGCGCAACGACAAACACATCTAACATAGACCAAGGGCCTAAAGAGTCAACAATTCGGTATATTTTGCCAGAATATACTGGCGAAAATGTAACTTTTTGATACGTAGCCAAAACCAAAAACAAAAGGCCAAACAATTTTGCTAATGGCACAAAGAAGCTCGCGGTAAAAACAATAAACGCAATGGGCAACATATCGTTGTTAATTAACGAGTTGATACCTTCTAAGATTGTCATTGGGTCTGGCACGCCAAACTCATAATAAATCATGATGGGAAAATAATTGGCAGGGATAAACATGATTAGCGCGGTAATTGTCCAAGCCAATGTATACTGTAAACTGCGTGGATGACGTTGATAAAAATAACCATGACAGCGGCTACAACGCATATAGTTTTCAAGTCGAGGTTGAAGTTTATGGCATCTCGGACAGCGTGCTAACCCGTGTTTATGAACCGTATTAGACATTCGGCGACTGCTCTAATTTTTGCCACACAGTGTGGTGGTCTAACGTTAAATGCGTAAGAATTGAACACAGTAATAAACCGATAAACATCGCAAGTCCTATATTTAACGATACGTCGGCGTATTCGGCTAACTTGTATACAGCGACACTAATACCTAAAAAGAAGACATGTAACATCGCCCAACTATCGAGAAAATGATAGGAGCGGAAAAACTGTAAATGGGTATGGGTAACTCGATTGCGCTTTATCGCTAAGCAGATATAAAACGCGGTTAATAATCGAATCAATGGAATGGCGATGGTAAACAAAAACAAACCAAGTGCGACAATAAAAAATTCGCTTCGCAGTAACACAAACAAGCAATCAATAAGTGAAACTTCAGCATACTGGCCAACAAGCGTTGCGCCGA
The DNA here is from genome assembly GCF_014898095.1 of Thalassotalea sp. LPB0316. Taxonomy (NCBI): domain Bacteria; kingdom Pseudomonadati; phylum Pseudomonadota; class Gammaproteobacteria; order Alteromonadales; family Colwelliaceae; genus Thalassotalea; species Thalassotalea sp. LPB0316. The sequence goes on along the minus strand of NZ_CP062946.1, from coordinate 869,074 downwards.
CCATGGGCATAGAAATCCCGGGGATGAACATCAGCAAGCCAGCAAGAGATATAGCTAGGGTGCGATTAATCGAATCAGCTTTTGCCTCGGCCATTTTACAGCCACAGCGTGGGCACAACGCTATTTGTTTATCAGCAAGCTTAATTGCAGGATATAGTGCGTCACATCGAGGGCATGCGAGTTTTTCGTGGCTCATAGATGGCTACTTAACAACAGTATGAATACTTTAATAATAAATGAAGGAAATTCAAAATAGCAAACCGAATTGCTAAAAGCCAGAGACAAAAAAAGCAGCCTAAGCTGCTTTTTTTTGGGTAATGCGCGTTTTATAAAGACGACATGTATTGTGCTAACGCTTCAATATCTTCGTCTTTTAAGCGGACCGCAATATTACGCATCATCTTGTTGCTATCATTTGCACGGTCTTGACTACGGAACTTAGTAAGCTGTGCTTTTAAGTAATCAACGTGTTGGTTAGCTACGCTTGGGAAACCAGCTTTAGCCATGCCTGCGCCATCATAACCATGACAAGCTGTACATGCTGTAATACCACGTGCTGCGTCACCGCTTAGGTATAACTTACGGCCTTTTTCGTTGTCTGTTCCTGTACCTTCAGACATTTTTTGTGACGCATAGTAAGACGCTAAATTTTTCATGTCTTCTTCAGATAATGAGGCAACCATACCTGCCATGATTGGGTCGGCACGCTCACCTGATTTAAAGTCCATTAACTGATTGGTAATGTACTCTTCGTGCTGACCAGCAATTTTCGGATACATCGCAACTAACGAGTTGCCATCTGCACCATGACATGCAACACAAGTACCTGATAGCGCCTTACCTTTTGCAACATCGCCAGAAACAATCACTGGCGCAGACTTAGAACCACTTGCTTGAGCAACGGCTTTAACAGCTGGATCTTTAAAATACGCACCTAAATCAGCAATATCTTGCTCAGTTAGGTTCATCGAAACTTGATTCATTGCTGCATTTTCACGCGAACCATCTTTAAAGTGGTTTAATTGCTTTTCGATATACTCAGGGTGTTGATTAGATAGGTTAGGATTGATTAACACTAAAGAATCACCATCTTTACCGTGACAGCCAATACACGCTGTAATACCGCGAGCCTCAGCACCTTGCTCGTACAAGTGCTTACCTGCTGCAGCATTAGGAACAATTTTCGCAGCAGCTGGTGCAGCTGCAGTTACAGTAGTTGAACCTGCATCAGCTGACGCAGTTTCACCTGAGCTATCCATCGCCGCGAAGTAAGCACCTAAATCAGCCATATCTGTGTCTGATAACGGAGCAGCCATTGGCGACATTAAAGGATCTTTACGAGAGCCATCTTTGAATGCTTTTAATTGTTTAACAATGTAGTCAGCGTGCTGACCAGCTAAGTTTGGATACATATCTGCAGTACCGATGCCGTTTGCACCATGACACGCTGCACAAGTTGCAGCCTTAGCTTTACCAGCTTGAGCGTCGCCAGCTGATGCATTTGCAGAAGCTAACATTCCAACACCCAACACTAGAGAAAAGATTACTTTTTTCATTGATCACTCTCTTTTTTTATAGGTGGTTAATTTCAATTAACCTTCGTATAACTGTAAAAATTAGGCATATTTTACACGATTCTTGCCACGGTGTAATAACAAGCTGTAAAAAAACCTACTAAATTTCAGGTTATTTATCCGCGGGATCAAAAAATTAGATATAATATTGACAATTCTTTCACGAGGAATCGACTTTGTCAGATCACACGATTAATTTAAATAAAGCACATTTCACCATTAGTGCACCTGATATTCGAAAATTACCTAATGACGATGGCATTGAAGTTGCCTTCGCAGGTCGCTCAAACGCTGGTAAATCAAGTGCGTTAAACACACTAACACGCCAAAAGAGTTTGGCGCGTACCAGTAAGACGCCTGGCCGAACACAGCTGATCAATGTTTTTGACGTTGAAGACGGTAAACGTCTTGTTGACTTACCTGGCTATGGTTTTGCCAAGGTCCCACTTGAAATGAAAAAGAAGTGGCAAAAAGCACTAGGAGAATATTTAGAAAAACGTGAAAGCTTGCAAGGCTTAGTTGTGCTAATGGATATTCGTCACCCGCTTAAAGACCTAGATCACCAATTAATTGAATGGGCAGTTGATAGCGAATTACCCGTCTTGGCGCTATTAACTAAAGCCGATAAACTCTCACAAGGTAAAGCGAGTGCTGAAGTACTGTCTGTCAAAAAGAAGTTAAAACCACTCGGCGGTGATATTAAAGTTTTCGCCTTTTCTTCACTCAAGCGCACCGGCGTTGACCAAGCAACGCAAGTGATCAGCAATTGGTTTGCCACGCCTGATGACAGCGCTAAAATAGAAGAAAACGACGTGTAATCGCGTTCCCCCTACAGAAAAAGGCAGCGCAGGCTGCCTTTTTGTTATCAGCTAATTGCTCGGGCTTACAACCAAGCCACTAATGCGCCAGTAGCGGCAAAACCTAAGACTAAATAAACAATCGGCAATCGCACTTGTTTCAATAAAAAATATCCTAGTACCACCATCGCCATATCTTGGGCACTTACGACGGCAGACGTAAATAGTGGCTGATACAAAGCGCTAAATAACAAGCCGACAACGGCAGCATTTACCCCTTGAATAGCGCCAGACAGCTTGGGCATTTGCGCGATAGTTTGCCAATATTTTAAAAACGCTAACATCAGTAAAAATCCGGGAAGGAAAATAGCTATAGTTGCGGTTAAAGCACCGAGTATTGGGGCTTCTGGCGCCAAATGGAAACCTAAAAATGTTGCCAAGGTGAACATTGGCCCTGGTACGGCTTGTGCCGCCGCATATCCCGTTAAAAAAGTATCCGTTGAGAGCGTATCAGCCAGTAACTCTTGTAACAGCGGTAATACAACATGTCCGCCGCCAAACACTAAGCTGCCCGCATAGTAAAAATCAGCAAAAATACTCGCTATATTTGATGATGACGCAATAACAGGCAAGCCAACAAACAATAAAATAAACAAACCAAAAGGCAACCAATCAAGTTTAAACCTGACATCAACTTTGCGGTTTTGGAGCAATGCTTCACTTGCTAAAAACTTAGCACCCCATAATGCAGCAACGACAATAACTAACATTTGCGAAGCAATACCCGAGACCACTAGTAAAAATAGGGCGGCAATAACCGCGATAGATTTGGTCCGTTGGCATTGGCAAAAGCTAGTAAACATAGTCAATACTGCATCAGCCACCACGACGACTGCTAATAGTTTTAAGCCGTGAACAACCCCAAAAAACAAGACATTATCAACCCATAGCTGGCTCAAACTTGCCAACAACAACATCAATACTACTGAAGGCATGGTAAAAGCAATAAATGCAGTAAAGCCGCCAATAACCCCTGCCCTTTTATACCCTAAAGCAAAGCCAACTTGGCTCGAGCCAGGCCCAGGTAAAAACTGACTCAACGCCACGAGTTGGCCATATTCTTGTTGTGACAACCAACCGAGCTTTTGGACAAACTTGTGATTGAAATAGCCAATATGAGCTGCGGGGCCGCCAAAGCTAATTAGACCTAAAGTAAAAAAATTAACAAAAATGTCGAGGTATTGTTTCATGAAGTTCAACAACAAACTGAAGTTATCGAATTGTAAAAAATAACCAAAGCAAATAAAAGGATAGATTCCGTGAGTGATTAACGGGATGCTTGAGCAAGGCAAGTAAAGCTTTAGCTTGTTTAACGGAAGGCAGAAAGAAAAAAGCCGATGATAAAATCATCGGCGGATTAGCTATGGGGAAAGCTAGAAAATATACAAATTATTACAACAGGTGTTCGCAAGGAACAAATGCATTATAGAGTAATTACTTTACGCTTGTAAAGTGATTACTCTAAAAAATTAAACGATTGTTTGAAAATTATGTTTATAAGTCTGTATAGACGACCAAGAATATAACGATTCTGAATGATCAATAAGTCAATTAAGTACCTTATTTGAGGGTATAATCAAACTCGGACAGCCATTGCAGAGCTTGCTGTTCGTCATGAAATACCTGCTTAGTGAATATCTGATCTTTACTGTGGACTATTTTTCCGGCGTATTTTTCTGTTATTTTCGACTTCCCTACTACGTGCGCGGCATGTGTTAACCCATTATCTATACACCAAGCGACCAAAGACTCTAGAATTTTATCGACACCAGGCACCCCCATTTCCCAATCACAAAGGTATACTATGTGGCCCCAATTATTTGCGACTAAAGCGCTAGCTTCTAATTTAAAGTCATCACTAAACGCATGGGCAGTATTTTCATTCCACGCCCCCTTTAACGTGGCAATGACGATATTATTTTCATAACTCACTTGGTAGTAACCATGCATACTCGCGTTACTTTCACGCATAGGCCTTCCTCTAAACACCAAATTCTTGATCTAAATTCGGCTAAGATTAAATTTTACGCTATGTAAATTAGTTATACGTATACAGATTGAATATAGCTCAATTAACTAAAAATCGTCCAAAATTCACCTTTTTAAAGTATCTTGCACATTACTGGTCAGACAACTTTTAATCTCAGGAAATGAGTGCTAAAATGTTTCAGCGTACACCTGTACACTAAAGGTATATTTATGACATCAACTACTCGTCAAACACAGCAGCACAATGCCGCTTACTCTGTAGCAGAAGAAATTGCTAACGCGGTTAGCCATGGAATTGGAGCGTTGTTAAGTGTCGCCGGCCTCACCGTACTAGTTGTATGGGCATCTTTAGACGGTGATGTGTCGCGCATTACAAGCTTTTCGATATACGGAGCCAGCTTGGTGATCTTATTTTTAGCCTCAACCTTGTATCACGCCATTGGCCATGTCAAAACTAAAGAAGTCCTAAAAACACTCGATCATTGTGCAATTTATTTGTTGATCGCAGGTACTTATACACCACTGATGATGGTTACTTTACAAGGCTCTCTCGGTTATAGCATGTTGGCTTTGATCTGGTCGTTGGCAATCGCTGGGGTTTGGTTCAAGGTTAAATTTGGTACCCGATATAAAATCATTTCCTTGATTACTTATTTGGGCATGGGTTTTATTTCACTGTTTATTATCCACCACTTATATCAAGCGCTTTCATTAGGTGGCACAGTGTTACTTGCTGCAGGTGGGTTAGTGTATGCCTCTGGTGTTTATTTTTACGTGCAAAAGAAAATTCCATTTAATCACGCAATTTGGCATGTCTTTGTTTTAGGTGGTGCTAGTTGTCACTTTTTTATGATGGTGCACTACGTTTGATCTTCGTTAACTACTTGCTCACTAGCTAATGCCATTTTGGCTCGTTCAGCTTTTGAAATGTATTTCGGCTTATTGCTTTTGTGCAGTTTAGCATTGGCCTTTTTCATTTTTGCTTTGAGTGTTTGTTTGACTTTCTTTTTCCGGTTCATCATGCCTTCTCCAAAAGCCAGTAGTTTACCTTATTTTACTCGCTCAACCTAACCTGTTCTCTCGATTGCTCAATACCGCTTAGCATTAACCGCGCGCACTCATTTGGTGACTCAAGCGGTATTAAGTGGCCATAATTTAGGTTCTCCAAAAAGATACTGTGCGGGCTAACTCGCTGCCAAACCTGCCAACTTTTCTGTGAAAAATACAATGAAGGCTTACCGCGAATGGCACTAACCGGCACCTGAAGTTGACCAAGCGTTTTGTATAAGTTGGGCGCACTGGCATAATTTCTCGCTTCCCATAATTTAGGAAACGTGAGGCGATATGCGTTTTCTTCATCTTCAATCAAACTGTGTTGAGCCAACAGCTGTAGATTATGATCATCTATGCGTTTAAATACTCGCCGGCTGCGGCAATCGTCATAAAATGTTTGTTTGCTCTGCCAGTGTTCAGGTTTAGCTACGGTGTATTTTATCGGTTGGATTCGCCGCTTTAACTTAAACGGCGCAACTCTTAATATTCTCGCCAACCAAGGCGACGCCATGGCGGGCTCAATAAGCACCAATCGAGAGAATAAGTCTGGTCGCTTTATTGCGGCATAGATTGTCGCTGTTGCGCCCAATGAATGGCCCACGCCAATAACAGGTTTAGTGATATGGTGCTCTAAAAAGTGTATTAAATCATCGGCGTAAATTTGCCAATCAAACGATTTTGGCATGCGCGTGGCTGGCCAGGTTGCGCGATTAAATAAGCTAGATACGGCAAATTGCTCAGCTAACTGCTCGAGGACACCTTGATAACAGCCCACAGGAAAGCCATTAGCCCCATAAAAGTGTAACGGTTCACCTTTTCTTGACCAGTGCTGAAAATGTCTGCCGTGCTCCATCATCATAAGGATTGCCTACGCTCCTTAAATCTTGTCGTATTTGTATCTAACATAAAACTTAAGCGCTTACTCAAGGCATATTGCGCCACCAAGCACTATCAGGGTAACGCTCAAGGGTAAACACTTGGCCGATAATCGGGGTTGCTAAAGCCACATTGCGTTCTTTTGCTGCAACTATTGTTCGCTCGATTGGCTCCGTCCAGCGGTGTCTAGCTAAGTCGTATTTGGCCCAGTGAATTGGCAATACAACAGAGGCTTTAAGATCGACTGCCGCCTGTACTGTTTGCTCAGGAAACATATGAATTTGTGACCAATCTCGATTGTACGCGCCATCTTCTAAAAAGGCGATGTCAAACGGGCCGAACAACTCGCCAATTTTACTAAACTCCTCAGAGTATCCACCATCACCACTAAAATAAATCGACTGTTTCGAGCTTTGCACAACCCAAGAGCCCCAAAGGGTTGCAAACCTATCGGTTAACCCACGACCACTAAAATGACGCGAAGGGGTTAAGGTAAATTTTACTTGTTCGATTTGTGTCGATTGATACCAGTCTAGCTCGGTAATTTTACTACTCGCCACACCCCAGCGTTGTAAATGGCCCTTTATACCAAGTGGCACTAAATATCGAGTCACTTTGTCATCAATTGCGGCAATCGTTTGATTGTCGAGATGGTCGTAGTGATCATGGGAAATCATCACAACATCAAGCTTAGGCAAATCATTAGGCGTTGTTGGCGTTTTTTGAGCAAAAGGCTTACCGCCAAAAAACACGGGTGAAGCACGATAAAATATTGGATCAGTAATCACCGTCAAATCATCTTGCTTAAACAGCACGGTTGAATGACCGAGCCAAACATAGTCACCGTTATCTAGTTTGGTTAACGGCTGTGAAGGAAGTGGTTGGCGCGGGTTTTTATCTGGTGGTGGCGAAAGCAAATCAAAGAGCGTCGCCCAAATTGTCTGGGAAGTATCACTTGGCGTTGCGATTACGGTAGGTGTCAAATTAATGAATTTTTCGCCGTCAAAGTTAGGTGACTGAGTCATTTTTTCGAGGCTTTTAGCGTCGGGGCTACCACCAAAAATCGGTGCCCAACTTACATAGGCTAATGCGCATAAAATCACGAGTAAAATAATCGCGATAAAAGCAGTGATTAATTTAAAGATTAACGAGAACCAGTTTAGTAACATGATAATGTGCTGTTAAGGAGTTTGCATGTGTTGTTGGTTAGCTGGTGTAGCTGCAGAACGCTCCGCTATTTGCTGCCAAAACCTTGCCGATATTTCGCTGATCACATTAGACTCGGCATTGATCAAAATAGCAAAACCGATGCCCAATTCAGGCATGTAACCTATATCTGCGCGAAAACCCTCAACCCAGCCACCGTGATAAATTAAATCCTGCTGATCTATTTGATATATTCGCCAACCATAACCATAGTGAGCGTCGGTCAAAAAGTCACGCCAATAACGCCTTTTTAGGTCGCGTTTTGTCCGAATAAATGGCGTGGTGACTCTATCCAAAAGTTCAGGAGACAATACATCAGGCTGATAGCCCATATTAGCATTAAGCCACTTAGCCATATCTAAAATACTGGCATTAACACCGGCAGCCGCTGGTACTTTGTAAAAGTCGCTATTTACCTGAACTTGCTTCCACGTATACTTGATGCGCGGTTTGCCATAGGCACTACTTTTATTCGTCTTCTTTTTCCTAATTAAAATATGCGGTTTGGCAGTATTTCCTTGTGCGCGAAACGCGGTTAAACCGACACTCGCCTGCTGCATATCTAATGGTGTAAATATTTTGTCTGCCAATACCTGCTCATAAGGTTGAGGCTGGCTAGCTTCGATTACGTCTTGTAAGAATCCATACATAATATTTTGATAACCATAGCATTTTGCTGGCTGACAAATGGGTGCTAAGCGATCAAAACGGCCAATGATTTTTTCCATACTCCAATTTTCATGCAGTAAGTTGTCGTAAGTATTTGGCAGTAAGCCACTGGTATGGCTAAGCAAATGATGCACTTTAATCTCATCGGCTTGTCCCGCCTGCTTTAGACTAAACTCCGGTAAAAAATGCGTTACCGGCGCCTGTAAATTAATTTTTCCTTCGAGTGCAAGTTGGGCAGTAAGTGTTGACGCAAATGGTTTTGACACTGACGCGAGTCGAAATACAGTGGTTGGTGTTACCGCTTGGTTTGAGCCTTTAGCAAGATGACCAAAGGTTTCTAGTGCCTTTATTTCACCATGCTCAACAATGACATATGCTGCGCCCGGAATACTTTTGTCGTTGAGCATGCTTGCCACATCTTTAGAAAATACCGTATTAAAGTTAGCCGTCGATTCGGCGTAGCTCGCCAACGCAAAAAAACTTGTGACAACAACATAAATCAGCCAACGGCAACATGCAAAACACCAAGACAAAAGAGGGCTCCAATTAGATAAAGGCAATTAATACCAAGTGAATTAAATATTTGATCACTCAGCGAGATTTAAAAGGCTTTTAGGCAAGGCTTTGATTGCCGATAATGGTTATTCCCTTATCAAAATCAGTAACGAAGCATAAAAGTCTTTTAAACTCGCCCTTGGGAGCTCGTCAGAAAAGTGATAATTTCACAAATTTACTTGATGGAGAATGACTACATCTGCATAAATTTCTTTTATTCTAACTTCCCTGACGTAGCTCTGAGTCGGTCAAATATTTATTTCAATTGGTATAAGTATTGTACCGCTTAGCCAAGACAACTTCGAATACTAATCAACGGTTTAGGTGACTTCACTTGTAAATCAATAAATTACATGGCATAAATTAACACTTTATTAACACTAAAACACCCCATAAAGGAATAACAATAATGCTTAAAATAGAAGGATTATCCAAAACCTACGACAACGGCGTTAAAGCACTAAACAACGTCAATTTAGAAATACCCAAAGGCATGTATGGCCTATTAGGACCAAATGGCGCGGGTAAGTCATCATTAATGCGGACGATTTCAACCCTGCAAGACGCTGATTCTGGTTCAATTACCTTTGACGGTATCGACGTGTTCAACAACCCACAAGCATTGCGCAAGCGCCTAGGGTATCTGCCACAAGATTTTGGTGTTTACCCACGCATTTCTGCCTACGATTTACTCGATCATATGGCTATCTTAAAAGGGTTAGACAACAAAGCACAACGCAAAGAAGCGGTTGACGGCTTGCTAGCTCACACGAATCTTTACCAACACAAAACCAAAGCTGTTAGTGGCTTTTCAGGTGGTATGCGTCAGCGTTTTGGCATTGCTCAAGCCCTACTTGGCGATCCCGATTTACTCGTGGTTGACGAGCCTACAGCTGGTTTAGATCCGGAAGAGCGCAATCGCTTTCACAACTTACTCGTGAGTTTAGGTCAAGAAAAAGTCATTATTTTATCCACTCATATAGTCGAAGACGTTTCAGAGCTTTGCCCAAACATGGCAGTGCTTGCCTCTGGCCAGATCTTGCTCGAAGGCAACCCAATCGATTTAACCAACCAACTCAACGGTCAAATTTGGCGTAAAACCGTGACACAACAAGAAGCACTAGAAATTGAACAGAACTTAACCGTGATTTCTAAGCGCTTATTTGCCGGCCAAACAATTATTCACGTATTGGCAGATACCGCACCTGAAGGGTTTGATACCACGCCGGCTAACCTAGAGGATGTTTATTTCTCTACCTTGCACAGTCATCGCAGTGCAGCTTAAGGAGTTAACATGCTAGCTAAAATGTTTCTCTTTGAGTGGCGATATTTAATTCGTCAGCCCTCGTTTATTGTTACCAGTTCGATTTTCTTTTTGCTCACCTTCTTTGCTACGGTTAGTGATAGCGTGCAAATTGGCGGTGGTGGTAATATCCATTACAACGGCCCATACGCTATAGCTCAAGCCGTTTGCATTATGCTGATTTTCTCGATGTTTTTAGTTGTTAACTTTGTCGCGAGTACCGCAACACGCAACGAAACAACGGGTATGTCGGAAATTTTATACAGTAAGCCAATTAACCCTGTTAGCTACCAACTCGGCCGCTTTCTGGGCTCATTTGCCACGGTTGCAACCGTCTTCTTATTCGTACCACTTGGCGTCTTAGTTGGCTGTTTTATCGGTGAACTTGCCGGTTGGGTTGACGAAGACAGATTAGGCACTACCCACCTCTCGTATTACATCACGGCCTACGTTTATATCGCCTTACCAACATTACTCGTGATGTCGTGTTTGTTTTATGCCTTTGCCAATAAATTCAAATCCATGATGGGCGCGTATTTAATTGCCGTTGCTTTGTTTATTTTATATAGCGTGGCCGGTGATTTATTATCTGATCCTAGCTATCGCACCGCCGTTGCCCTGCTCGACCCGTTCGGCTTTAGAACGTTTGGCGAAGTGACCCGTTACTGGACCATGTACGACAAAAACAATACACCAATTGAACTTACGGGTGTCTTACTGCAAAACCGAATTCTTTGGTTAGTTATTGCCGTCGTTATTCTGGCAATATTTGGTGGCTTTACACGTAAAGTCAGCTTGCAAAATAAACCGACCAAAGACAAAGCTAAAACTACAGATACAGGCGAAGCCTGTTTAGATAATCGCATTGACTACAAAAACCAAGGTATTAATACCCGCGCCCATTTGCTTTTGCGCACCAAATTTGAAATTAAACAAGTGGTATTTAGTGCGCCATTTTTAATCTTAAGTGCATTAACCGTATTTTCACTTATCGGGCCATTAATAGATCCCGACGGCGTTTTCGGCACACCTAACTGGCCAGTAACACAACAAATGGTTGATTTAATTGGCGGCGCAACAAGCCTTTTGATGTTGATCATTATTACTTACTACAGCGCCGAAGTTGTATGGCGCGAACGCAACTCAGGTATGGGCGATATGATTGATAGTCTGCCAGTGAACAATATCACTTACTGGTTATCAAAGCTTATTGCTTTAACGCTAGTAATGGCGATTTTATATGTCATTGGCACGATTGTTACCCTTATCAACCAAGTTGCCCTAGGTTATTTTAATTTTGAACTGAGCCAGTACGCCATTCGCTTGGGCTATATCAACCTAGTACCACTGTTAATGAGCGTAGTGCTAGCATTTTTCTTACAAGTGCTTAGCCCGAATAAATACATTGGTATGCTGCTGTTTGTGTTGTTTATCATTTCAACACTTGTGTTAAGTAACTTTGGTTTCAGCCACAACATGTTCCAGTTTGGCGGTGCCCCACGTGTGTTTTACTCAGACATTAACACCTATGGCCATTTCATGACCGCGTTTAATTGGTACATGTTGTATTGGGCAGGTATGTGTATTGCACTTAGTGCTATCACCTACGGCTTATGGCATCGCGGCCCAGCGCAACCACTAAAATCGCGTTTTAAGCGTATGTCATATTACATTGGCGCACCTGGACGCGTAGCAATCGTACTCGGTTTGGTGATTTTTGTTGGCGCAGGTAGTTACATTCACTACAACACGCGAGTGATCAATGAGTATGTTATTCAAGACGACCGCTTAGATACCCAAGGTGAGTACGAAAAAACCTACGGCCAATACAAAGAAGACCACATTCCAACCATCACTCAAACTCACGCTAAGGTTGATATTTATCCAAGTGAGCGTCGGATTGAAGCAGTAGCTGAAATCACGGTAGAAAATAAATCGGCTGAGCCGCTGAAAAAGTTTTTGATCAGCAAACCATCATTTAGTAAAGATTGGTCTGTCGAAATAGACGGTGGTGAAAGCCACAGTTATCAAGCGCGTTTTCGCACTGCGTGGTTCGAATTTGAGCAAGCATTACAACCTGGTGAAGTGCGCAAAGGTAAGTTAACTGTAACCCGCGCCCATGAAGGTTTTACCGATGGTGGTGAGGATTTCTCATTAGTTGAAAACGGTACTTTTATTAACAACTTCAGTTTGTTCCCGAGTTTTGGCTACCGCAATGACTGGCAAATACGAGACAAACACGAGCGTAAAAAACGCGACTTAGCTAAACTGGAGCGCGCCCACAAACTAGAAGAAAGCCAATATTACAATGAGAGCTTTTTCGGTAAGGGTGTTGATTTCATCGACTTTGAAGCGACGATTTCAACGTCAGAAGATCAATTTGCCATAGCGCCCGGTTATTTACAAAGTGAAGAAGTTATCGATGGTCGTCGTGTTTATCACTATAAAATGAATGCGCCAATCAAAAACTTTTACTCAATCATGTCGGCAAATTTAGCGGCTAAAAAAGTTGAATACAAAGGCATTAATATTGAGATCTATTATCACCCAGATCACGCCATGAATGTTGATCGGATGATTGAATCGGTACAAGACTCTATCGACTATTTCACCATTGCGTTTGGCCCTTATCAGCATCAACAAATGCGCATTATCGAGTTCCCTGGTTATCGCTCGTTCGCGCAGAGTTTCGCTAATACGGTGCCATATTCAGAAGATATTGGTTTTATCACTGATTTACGCGACCCTGAAAACGTCGATACCGTTTATTACGTGACGGCACACGAGGTAGCACACCAATGGTGGGGCCATCAAGTGGGCGCAGCTAACGTTCAAGGTAGTGCGATTATTTCGGAGAGTTTATCGCAATACGCAGCCCTAATGGTTTTAGAGAAAAAATATGGCAGCGACAAGTTGCGTAAATTCTTAAAATACGAGCTCGATCGCTACCTTAGAGGTCGTTCGCGTGAAGATATTGAAGAAATGCCGTTTATGCGCAGTGAAGGTCAGCAATACATTCACTACAACAAAGGCTCAGTGGTGATGATGGCGATCCGCGACCGACTTGGTGAAGCACGGTTAAATAAAGCACTTGCTGACTTTTTAACACGCTACAAATACCAAAGTACGCCATATCCAACCACCAAGGATTTAATGGCTTACATCATTCAAGATACATCACCTGAAGAGCAGACATTTGTCACGAATTTATTCGAACACATCACACTTTACGATCTTAAAACTAAGGCAGTAGAAGTCGCTGAGCTCGACAGTGGTAAATTCGAAGTGACTATCACGATTGATGCTGGCTTACTCAGAGCCGATGGTCGCGGTAAAGAAACACCAGAAGATTTTGTCGATATGGTAGACGTAGGTTTATTTAGCGAAGATCCTGAGGATTTATCGGTGCAAAGCAGCGTGCAATACCTGCAAAAACACGAGATAAAAACCGGTGAAAATATTATCACCTTGATCGTCGATAAGAAGCCTAAATATGTCGGTGTAGACCCTTTTGTAAAACTCATTGACCGAGATAGCGCGGATAATATTTACCGCTTATAAGGTTAATTGACTTGATTAATTACGCCCTAACATTGATTGTTAGGGCGTTTTTTTATCTAAGCGGCGCTTTCACTTTTTACTGGCTCTTTGTGATAGTGGCGTAATGCGTGCTCTTTTTGCCGCGCTTGGCTAAAACTGGTGACTTTTTTCAAATAGCCAATCACGCGAGTCGCCCAATCAACATCTTCACTGTGGCACTCACTACAAGCGTGCAATGTCCGCTTATCGATATGGCCGCACTGATTACAAACCGTAACTTTGATATTGGTTGTCCAATAGTTGCAACCTGTTTGGGCGGCAATTTGATATAGCTGAAAGTACTGTTGCTCATCTGGTGCTTCATCTAAATTCAAGTGTAATGCTGAGCCGCCATCTAAAAACTGCGTCAACTCATGACCATGCAAAATAAATTTATCAACGACGTTGATATGGTCGTTTTCAACCGGATAGAAATACGAGTTATAACAATCACGCTCAACTGTTAAGCCCGCTTTTCGATCCCATTTTGCGTTTTTCACCCCTAGGTTTTCCGCTGGCACAAATTCAGTATTAAATTTATAACCCCACTGTTTAGTTACCGCTTTGTTGGCATCGTAAATTACCTTGAGTTGCTTGGAGACAAACGCTTTATATTCCTTGTTATTACTCGCTTCAATACCTTGTGACTCTGCGGCTTCGACCATACCGTTGATACCGATAGTTAAAAATTGTTTATCTAAGTGGATAAAACCAGCATCGTACACGGGTAGCATACCTTGGTCTTGGTAGTGCTCCATTAATTTGCGATAAGCAACTTGGTACTTCTGTACGCGCTCGATAATGGCTTGTAAGTTTTGCTGCTCCTGTACCACCTTATTGATATTAACAGTGATCACGTTAATGGAGCCCGTGGCAACACCGCCCGCGCCTAGCGTGTATGAAAAGCTGTTATCTGCCACTTCATTGCGCAAGCGACAGCACGAAGCAAGTGAGTCAGCGCTATCAGACATATAAACAAAAAAACTGTTACCTTTTGCCATTTCTCGACTACAAAACTGAGCAAACTCAACATCGGCAACTTGTTTGTCTTGCGTTAATAGCGCCGCTGTAACGACAGGATAAGTGAGCATCGCACGCTCGCGCTCTTTGCCTAACCAATCGATAAAAAACTGTTGTAGCTGGTTAATTGTTTGCCACTTAGGGCTGTCACCGCAAGGGAAAACGAAATTTTCAAACATCGCATTTAAGAACGATTCACTAAACAATGAAATATTCCAAAACACCGATTGATAACCGCGAGCTGCTGCTGGCTGATTAACGCTATAAACAACGTGCTGAAGATGCGCTTCAATGTTAGATTTTGCGGTGATCAAGTAGTCATCACCATAATCTTTGCGGGCAAAATAGTCGAAATAGGTTAGAAACTCAACGGTTGCCACCGCGCCAGCAAATTGCGCACTTACAGCAAAAACCATATTAATAAAACTGCCGCAAAACGATTCAAGATGTTTAGGGGCTTTAGATTCTCCACCCAGCTTAGTTAAGCCATCGAGTAACAATGGATACATCGACAAACTGACACAATAGGGTTTAAGTGAGCTTTCATCGTGGGCATAAATCAAGTGCTGGTTAATGTCATCGATATATTGCTGGGCCAGCGATTGATCAAATATTTCAGCAATTTTATTGGTCAGCAATCGGCGGTTGATGGCTATATTAATGTCTTTGTTCAGCTCACTTTCTAGTGTCGCAATATTTTTACTGCTGATATTGGCATTAGCATCATATTTTGAACCGTCGGCCGCATTGTTCGCCTCGATATAGTTGGTAATAAAATTAATTTTTTCATCGATTAAACTGTCGTCAATATGGTACATAGGCGCGCTTATTCCTTAATGAATCTATAATTAAGTAATTGATTTTCAGGTAATTTAATAAAACGTTGATTAGTGGATTTACTTGCCAAGCCACCCAATTTAAAGTTGTAAGCACCAACTTTTAAGTAGCTTAATTGTTGTTTTAACTGCCAACAGACATCATCTTGGCCAGTATAGAGGCAGGTTTTGAAACCATAATCGACAGCAAGTTTGAGGTACTGCAATAATATTGCAGGTTGCCACTCTCCTCCCATAAACAAAACACAAGTTGCCATTTGTCGATACTGCGCTAAATAGCCAATATATTTTTGCTTTGTCAGCGGTTGACCGTAATTAGCATCCCACAACTCTGGCGAATGACAGTTCTTACAACCAAGATCGCAGCCGCTAATACAAAACGATAGCGAGACTTCTCCTGGCACTTCTTGAAAAACGATTTGCGGTGGTGTTGAGTTAAACATAAGCACTATATCTTGTGTTATTAGAAAAATAATACACAAGATATAGTGGGTAAATAAATTATCAACGTGCGATGAATTGACCTAGATCAAGCACAGAGAGCAAAGAGTTTTAACAATTAAATTGTCAAGTTCCTTGACCTAGAAATGTGCTAACCAGCGATAGAATGATTGTTAATTGATTGCTCAACAACTGTCACTAATTGCAACTGACAAGTGACTCGTTAACCCAAGTTTAGGTTATTGAACCAATAGCTTGATAGCCGTTGCTATAAACTGTCGTAAGGTAATTGGCATAATGACAAATAAGGCAATACCTCGATCAAAATTAGGATTAGCTTTGCAGTAGTAGCTAATTTCTGGTTTGTTATTTTGCTTAAAGCTTGCTACTTCTTCAGCGCTATAATTAGTTTTTCGACCCGCGTCTACTAAACAGGTTCGCTTAGCGTACTCGCTATAAATGCCATTGGCATTGAACTGTTTGAATAGCGTTTCGGTGTTAGCTGGCATATCCGGGGCGGGATAAACATGAGCAACATTTTTTGCCATCGCGCGATACATCGCCGGACTTAACATAGTATCGGCGTAGTATATTCGCCTAAATGGATGGCGTAACTTTAACTTCGTTACTTCCAGCAAGCTAAAACTAAACGTATTGCCGCCTTGGCGAAATTCAGGATAAAAAGCGGCAGAGGCTTTGACTAAAATAATTCCTTGCTGATGATGCAAGGTCAATAAACAATAACCAACAATGCGCTCGCCTGCATAATACAACCGCAACCTTCTATCAAACGCATCGTTGGCAGTGAAATACTTGGTTAAATAAGCCTGTGCATCAACATCACTAAAGCTTTGTTCGATTAGTGGTAACAGTTGCGCTTGCTGATTTTGGCTAAGCCAGCCTGTCGATTGTTTTAAATCCTGTTGTACTAACTTCATACGCGTACTCTTACCAACTACTTGTCGGTAAATTCGAAGATAATTTCCATTCCTTTGATTTCAGTTTCCGGCTTAGCATAACGCCACTGACTCAGCGCTCTTTTCGTTGCTTTTAACATCAATAGGTTTGTACTGTTTTCCATTGTGATGACATTGCGCACCTGCCCTTGGCGATCAATATCGAACCCTAGCTTTATCATGCCAACTTCAAACGCTTGTTGATCAATTACCGGTAATTTTTGCACCAGAGGTTTAAGTTGGGTATTCGGTTGCGCAATCTGTAACTCGCCAAGTCTAAAATCCGCTGGCGTGATCAAGTGAATGTCACTCGGCACCGTCAACGCTTGTTGCTCCGGAAGGCTGTGCGCCGAAGTTGGCCTATCTGGTACTTCTGGTTGCACCGGTAACTCGGGTATTGGTAGCGTATCAGGGACAGATGTATTAGTAGGTACTTCTAGCTCAACCACACTAACATCCGTTGTTTGGTTAGGTACGTGGTCAATTTTGGGTTGCTTTAACATACTAACCATGACAGCAAACGTTGCAGCCGAAACCGTTAAGCCACCGAGTATCAAACCAAAGGGTTTAAACCAACGACGAGTATCGCTAGCTTTATCGGCGCTTTGACTTTGCAGCGCTTGTTCAACGTTAAATTCAGGCACGTTTAAGCTATTTTTTCGCTGTTGAAAAAGCGTTGTTAACTCTTGATCAAATTTATCGTTGCTCATGAGTTTTCCTCTATCAACTGCTTAAGCTTGGCTTTGCCATATCTTATCCGACTCTTGACGGTTTCAAAACTTTCATTGGTTAGCTCGGCAATTTGCTCAACACTGAAACCTTCTTGTTGAAAAATAATCGCCTCTCGTTGAAAAAAGTTAAGCTGCGCCAACGCTTGGTTTAGCACGTTGAGTTTATCCTCTTTATCTATTTGCTCGCTCAAGGGCTGGGTTGTTAATTCAACAGCCGCGTGCTCATCACTAACAAATTTGTTGCGCTTGTTAAACTCATCAAACAAAGTATTGCGCGCTATGCGAAATAACCACGCTTTAATATGTTGATAGTCATTTAATGGTGTACTGTTGATCACTTTTAGCCAAGTGCTCTGTATAGCATCTTGCGCAATATCCTTATCTGACAGGCTCACTAAATAGTGATAAATATCTGTTTGATACAAGCTGACCAAGCGCGTTAATGCCTCAGTATCACGATGCAGATGATATGCCTTAAGCAATGCTTCGGGGTGGGACTGAATATTCAACCACCCCTTCACTTTAGACGGTAACTTCAAATGATATCCTTTCTCTTATACCGTTAGGTACTTTGATCTAACTTAAAATCAAGTTGAACAGATAAATTATGCTGAGCAACGGCTTTACCATCAAGCGTTTTGGCTTGGTATTTCCACTTTCTCAAGGCTTGTTTAGCTGCTTGATTAAACACCCGTTTAGGATTAGCGTCAATAACTCGAATATTTTCAACCGCGCCTATTTCATTGATATCAAAACCTAACACGACCCACCCTTCAATGCCATCGCGACTAGCCTTTGGTGGATAACTGGGGTTTACGCGAAAAATTGGCCGAGCACCACTATCGGCCGGCCCGGTAAAATTAATTGTCTTTAACGACTTACCTAAGTTAAGTTGCGGTACCACAACACCAATATCAGTTGTTAATGGCTCTGTTTCTTCCACCACCTCTCGTTGTGTTGGTGGTTTAGCTACGACTTTTGGCGGCTCAATTTTCACGCGAGTCATTTCATTTTTTACGCTCGCCGGCGGGGTTTGATTCACCGCAACAGGTTTTTGTATCGGCTCATCAATAATGGGTGCTTGTTCACTCGCCACCATGTATGCCATTAAACTAAACAAGCCCAATGTCATAGCACTACTTAACAGTAAAATAATTATCAATTTTTTCATATCCACCTCATCGTTAGTCATAAATAAAAGGTGTGATCACAACGCCATTCCAATTGGCTTATTGATATAACTGATGAAAAAGTAAAAAGGGGTTAAATTTTTTTCAAAGATAAAATGTAATTTTACAACAGGGTGTTTGCTGAATATTTTGGCTACATGCTATTTAAAGAGATGCCCGACTGCTCGGGCATGACAGCATTTCGTCATTACCACGTATACCGACATGGATGTAGGTAACTAGAATAATGCAGGGAGCAATTATCGAGGTGGTAATATTTAGACCTTACCGTCATTACCGCGTAGGCGGTAATCTCCTCTTACACAATGCAAAGATACCCGACTACTCGGGTATGACATCATTTCGTCATTACTGTGAATGCGGTAATCACCTCTTTTACAACACGAAGATACCCGACTGCTCGGGCATGACACCATTTCGTCATTACCGCGAATGCGGTAATCTCCTCTTTTACAACACAAAGATACCCAACTACTCGGGTATGACATCATTTCGTCATTACCGCGAATGCGGTAACCTCCTCTTACACAATGCAAAGATGCCCGACTACTCAAGTATGGCTCGTAATGGCATTGCCGCGAATGCGTAGTTAAGCGATAATTTTTGAGACAAAAAAAAGCCGATGAGTGAATCATCGGCTTATTAGCTATGAGGAAAGCTAGAATATACAATTATTACAACAAGTGTTCGCGTTGAGGAACGATTTGAATTATAGAGTACCTACTCTAGCTTTGTAAAGCACTTTTTGTAATTTATTTTCATTTATGTGTTATTTTTTCACAAAAAAGCAAAACAAAAGCAGTTTAACTGCCGAAAAATGAAATAAAACCACTTATTTTGTGGTTATTTAGTCACCGTGATGACTAAATAACCAATAGAGAAGCTATTAATTAATGTGAGCACTGGTTGTTTAATGTGCCTGATCCCAGTTTTCACCAACACCTGCTTCGGCAATCAGCGGTACCGACAAGCTGACCGCGTTATTCATGATCTCAACCAGTTTATCAACAGTTTCATCTAAAATGTCTTGATGGATTTCAAAGATAAGTTCATCGTGCACTTGCATCGTCATCTTGATCCGTGAATCGTTTTGTTCAAGTAACCATTGTTGTACCGCGATCATCGCCTTTTTAATAATATCAGCAGCGGTGCCTTGCATCGGTGCATTGATCGCCGCACGCTCGGCTGCTTTTTTACGCGCTTGGTTTCGCGCTTTAATATCAGGTAAGTAAAGTCGGCGACCAAAGAGCGTTTCAACGTAACCTTGCTCACTGGCTTTCTCACGCGTTTCTTCCATATAAGTGAGTACACCCGGGTAACGCTTAAAATACAAGTCCATATAATCTTGAGCTTGTTTGCGACCAATACCTAATTGTTTTGATAAACCAAAGGCCGACATCCCGTAAATTAAACCAAAATTAATTGCTTTCGCGCTACGACGTTGATCTGATGTCACCTCTTCTAGCGCGACATCAAAGATTTCAGCGGCTGTTGCTTGGTGAATGTCTCGTCCTTGACTAAAGGCATTCACTAAGCCTTCGTCTTGAGAAAGATGTGCCATAATTCTCAACTCAATTTGCGAGTAGTCAATCGCAACAATTTTATAGTGCTCAGGGGCGATAAACGCTTGTCTGATTTTACGCCCTTCTGCGCTGCGAATTGGAATATTTTGCAAGTTAGGATCCGTTGAAGAAAGTCGCCCTGTCGCTGCAACCGCTTGGTGATAAGACGTGTGAACACGACCTGTTTTTTCACTGATCATCAGCGGTAACTTATCGGTATAAGTAGACTTCAACTTACTCAAGCCACGGTGCTCTAAAATTAATTTAGGCAACGGATAATCTAAGGCGAGCTCCTGTAATACTTCTTCGGCCGTTGATGGCGCGCCTTTGGGCGTCTTTTTGATAACTGGAATTTTTAGTTCTTCAAACAAGATTTCCTGTAACTGCTTAGGCGAGCTTAAATTAAAGGCCTTACCGGCAATATTGTGGGCTTCAACTTCTAACTCAGCTAATCGATTACCGATAACATCACTTTGCTCGTGGAGTAAATCAGGATCAATTAACACCCCCGTTTGCTCCATGGCACAAAGTACCGGCATGAGAGGCATTTCAATCTCGTTAAATACAGCTAGTTGGCTAGTTGACTTCGATAATTTTGGGTGAATAGCATGATGTAAGCGCAAAGTAATATCTGCGTCTTCAGCGGCATAGTGAGCTGCTTTTTCAAGTTCGATCTGATTAAAGGTTAACTGTTTAACCCCTTTACCGGCGATATCTTCAAATTTTACCGTTTGGTAATCTAAATACTTTTGCGCTAAAGCATCCATATTATGACGCGTTGCCACACTGTTTAAACAGTACGACTCAAGCATAGTATCAAAAGCTACGCCATTAAGGGCAATGTTGTAATGGCTCAAGACATTAGCATCGTACTTTAAGTTTTGGCCGATTTTTTGAATGTCAGTACTTTCTAAAATGGGTTTTAGTTTGACTAGCACGTCATCAATATTAAGCTGCTCAGGTGCGCCAACATAATCATGGGCTAACGGTAAATAAGCCGCTTTGCCTGCCTCAATGCTAAACGACATCCCAACAAGCTGAGCTTTCATGTAATCAACCGAAGTCGTTTCCGTATCAAAAGCAAACAACTTAGCGCCAGTGAGTTTGTTTAACCATTGCTCGAAGGCATCAGAGGTTAAAATAATCTCATATTCGGCATCGATATTATCCATCGGCAAAGAGAGTTCTTCTTCGTCTTCCTCACCACTTGATGTTTGCGATGGTGCAGTTTTGTCTCCGGCATTAAGTTCGGCTAACAAACGCTTCAATTCAAACTTAGTGTACAGCTCGGTAAGTTTTTCAACATTCGCTGGTTTAGGTAAAATTTGTTCAACGGTTTGATCGAGCTCAACATCTAATTTGATGGTGGCTAACTCATAAGACAAAGGTAGTTGCGACAGTGCCGCTCGCAGGTTTTCGCCAATTTTTCCTTTTATTTTGTCGGCATTTTCAATCACCCCTTCAAGGGTTTTATACTCAGTTAGCCATTTAACTGCCGTTTTAGGGCCACATTTTTCAACGCCCGGAATGTTATCAACCTTGTCACCCATCAAGGCGAGGTAATCGATAATTTGATCTGCGCGAACACCAAATTTTTCGATCACACCTTGTTCATCAAGCTCGGTGCTCGTCATGGTATTGATCAAGCGCACATGAGGCGTCACCAATTGGGCCATATCTTTATCACCCGTTGAAATAATCGTTTCCATGCCTTTTTGGTCAGCCTGATGCGCCAATGTACCGATGACATCGTCGGCTTCAACGTCATCAATCACCAGTAAAGGCAGCCCCATCGCTTCAATAATTTCATGTAGCGGCGCTATTTGACTGCGCAAATCGTCCGGCATAGGTGGGCGATTAGCTTTATATTCTGGATAAATATCGTTGCGAAATGTTTTGCCTTTTGCATCAAAAACCACAACGACATTAGCGCGTGGATATTCTTTCTGCAAACTGCGAATCATATTAAGTACACCGGTAATTGCACCGGTTGGTTGACCATCTTGCGTTGAGAGGGCTTGTAAATAAGGTACGTGATAAGCGCGAAATAAGTATGATGAACCATCAACTAAAATTGTTGGGGATAAGTTTGTCTCAGTCATGTGTTTGTAATTGGTGACAAAATAATGAGGTAAGGATGCCACAAACCGCGCCTACTCTCCACCGATATTGGCAACAGTGGAAAGAACTAAACGCACCTGTGGATAACTCTGTGAAAAAGCCACGAGAAATGCGACATTCAAACCTTATGCTTGATGCCGTTATTTTATGTATGTGATTGAATATATTAAAAAAAAGGTAAGTCAAAGTTCCTTTTTTATACACATTTGTTATTTTTATTGTTTTGTGAATAAAAAAATTTTTATCCATTTTTATTATGTTCATTTTTACAGCAACTGTGCAAAAATGAGTTAAAAAGATTAACAGAATTGAGGTGGATTACTAGTCTAATGTTAAAACTTTTTTAAAATAATATGACAAATTAAAAGAACAAAAAAACATAAGCTAGGAATAACAAGGCGAACTCCCTATTTTAGAAAATTGACTTCAGCAATTTCTCCCTAAAGTAACCAATAAAAAACCGAGAGAGCATTGCCCTTCTCGGTTTTTAATGTACCGCTAAAGAAAGCCTAACGCATCGTAACAAACTCTTCAGCAGACGTTGGGTGAATAGCTACCGTATTGTCAAAGTCAGCTTTGGTTGCGCCCATCTTAAGGGCAACAGCAAACCCCTGCAATAGCTCGTCGCTACCAAAGCCAATCGAATGAATGCCGACAATTTTCTCTTCTTTACCGACACAAATTAACTTCATTCGAGTTGGATCTCGATAATCTTCGGTGATCGCTTGATATAACGCGGTAAATTGCGAGTTATATACTTTCACTTGGGCTTCGCCATATTGCTCAATGGCTTCTGGCTCAGTTAAGCCAACCGTACCAATTACTGGGTGGCTAAACACCACGGTTGCAACATTGTTATAATCTAAATGTTCATAGGGTTTATTGTTAAATAAGCGCTCTGATAAACGGCGCCCAGCAGCAACGGCTGTTGGTGTTAGCTGAATACGGCCAGTATTATCGCCGACCGCAAAAATATGCTCTACGTTAGTGTTTTGATACTTATCCGTTGGAATGAAACCATTCTCGTCAAGCGCCACACCTGTTACTTCAAGGTTTAAGTTATCTGTCGCCGGCTCTCGGCCAATCGCCCACACCACTTGCTCAACCGGCGCTAATCGCTGACCATTTTCAAAATGAACGACCAACTTGCCGTCATCGAGTTGTTCAATTTTGCTCGGAATACTATGAGTATGTAAGGTTGGACCGTGTTTAGCCATTTGCTCGACTATGGTGTCGCTAAGCATTGGATCGAAATTACGCAATGGCTTTTCTTTTCTCACCACCAAATCAGTTTTGGTGCCAAGCGCGTGAAATACACCTGCTAATTCAACCGCAATGTAGCCTGCGCCGATCACTGCAACACTTTCTGGTTGCTTTGTTAAGGCAAAAAAGCCATCTGAATCTATGCCGTAGTGAGCACCTTCAATATCTGGAATAGCTGGGCGACCACCGGTCGCGATGAGGAATTTGTCAGCCGTGTACTCTACCCCATCAACATCAATGGTATGAGCATTTTTAAAGCGGGCAAAGCCATTAATCAAGGTGACCTGGTTAGCATCAAAACCACGCTGATAAGCCGCATGAATACGCTCAATATAGGCTTCGCGATTTTTCACCATGCGCTGCCAGTTATAACCTTGCTGGGCTAAATCAAAACCGTAATCGTAACCATACTTTAGTGCATCAGCGATTTGTCCGGCATACCACATGGCTTTTTTAGGCACACAACCGACATTAACGCACGTTCCACCGACGGCTTTTGCTTCTACAATGGCTACTTTTTTACCGTACATTGCCGCCCGATTAGCTGATGCAATGCCGCCGCTACCGCCACCGATAGCGATATAATCGAAATGTTGAGACATAATTCACCTTATTTAACCTGAACTCGGGATAAGAAGTTCAGGTTATTTAATTACTTGCTTTTATAGTTGGGTATAATTCGATGAATTACAAGGTTATAACCAATTTTGGTTAACTACTTACTAGCTTGGCTTCTTTGCTCACCCGAATGTCAATGTCGCTTGCGGCCATCGGCTTACAGAAAAAGTAGCCTTGGAAAAACTGACACCCCTTGCTGCGCAAATAGTCTAGTTGATCTTGCGTTTCTACACCTTCAGCAATACAGCGCATATTTAAACTATTGGCGAGGACCAAAGTTGCATCAACAATGGCTTGATCCGTTTTGTCTTTACCAATGCCATCAATAAAGCTGCGATCAACTTTGAGAATATCCAAAGGTAACTGTTTCAAGTAGCTAAGAGACGAATAACCAGTACCAAAATCATCTAACGCTAGCTCAATACCAAAGTCAGTCAATGCAACCATCGTCTGAGTCGCTTTTTCTGGCTCTTTGATCAGTGCAGATTCAGTCACCTCAATTTTGAGTGCCGAAGGCGGTAACTGATGTTGAGATAATAACTGGCTGATTTGTTTAATCAAAGATTGATCGTGAAAATGAACCGCAGAAACATTGAGCGACAAATATAACTGTGAATGGACCTGACGCCATCTTGCAAGATCAGTTAATGCCCTATTCAAGGATTTTATGGTCATCTCACTAATCAAGCCAAGCTCTTCTGCCATTGGAATAAAAATAGCCGGTGAAATCAAGCCATCTTGACTTGGCCAGCGCAATAATAACTCTACGCCTACGGTCTGTGAGCCTGAAGCGTCAATAATTGGCTGGTAGTGGTTTACAAATTTGTTTTCTTCAACCGCTAATTTAAGCCGCGCTTCTTGTCTGACCCGTTCAGCGACTTGCTCATTCATTTGATTTGTAAAGAACTGAAAGTGATTGCGACCATTTTGTTTCGCGTGATACATCGCAATATCGGCGCTGCGCAGTAGCTCAGCCGAATCTTCAGCATTTTCTGGATAAATCGCAATACCAATACTCGCACCAATCGTAACAATGTGCTCGACCAAGGTAAACGGTTGTGCCAAGCTATCAATTAAACTTTGCGCTATTCTCGCGACATCTTTAACCGCGGTGTAATTTTCAATTAACACGACAAACTCATCACCACCTAAACGAGCAATGGTATCTTCGGATCTCAGCGCAAACTTTAAACGTTCAGTAACAACTTTGAGCAATAAATCACCGTAGTCATGACCTAAGCTATCATTAACCTGTTTAAAGCGATCTAGATCGATAAACAACAGTGCCATTTCAGAGTTATGACGTTGCACTACCGTCATCGCATGTTCGATACGATCGAGCAACAAGGTGCGATTAGGTAAACCGGTGAGGTGATCATAGTTTGCCATGTAGCGCAATTCTTGCTCAGCATTTTTTTGTGCGGTGATATCGGTGATCAAACAGACATAGTGAGCTTGTTTATCAAGGTGTGACTCACCAACTGTGATGTTGATCAGAACATGGTACTCTTTACCATTATCCAATGTGACCAATTCATCACCTCGCCAGCTTTCACCCGCTTTTAACGATTGAATTAAATCGACGTAAAATTGGCGTTTACTCAACGGTAAGGTCTTAGCAAAAGTTGACATTGGCAAGTCTTCTGCCTGCCAACCAAAGACGTCTCTGATCGCTTTATTTGCGGTAATTTTGCTTAAGTCGTGATTGATGATCACTACCCAATCTTTGGTTTGAGCAAAAGCGGCACCGTAATATTGGGCACGCTCTTCTTCCGCTCGAGTTTCTGTAATATTGGTATAAGATCCGGTGACTCGAGTTGGCTTGCCTTGACTGTCAAGCGCAACAATTTTGCCTAAGTCTTTAAACCACAACCACTGGCCAGAATCTGACTTCAAACGATAAGTACAGCTAAAGTTTTCCTCGAGATCTGCGCGTTGTAAAAACTTTTGCCAAGCACTTAAAAACTCACCTTTGTCTTGTGGATGAATGAGATCAATATGCTGAGAAAATTGATAAGCACTCTCTGCGTATTTATAGCCAAGTTCTTGGTTGATTCGTTTAGAAAACAGTAAATCATCACTGGCTTGCCAATCCCAAACATCACTGTTACTGCCTTTTAATGCCAATTGCAGACGATTTTCACGATATTTAACTTCTTCGTGAGCGGCTAACAGGGCAATTTGACGTAAATGACGGCGATAAAGTATGTATGAAATAGTAATAATAGCCACGAGCGAATATATCAAATAAGCAATCGGCGACTTCCATGGCGCATATGACACTTTAAAGTTAACGTAAAACGGCTCTGATGGCACACCCGTATCTGGCGGTATGGTTTGCACTTTAAGACGGTGAAGGCCCGAAGCTAAACGGGGAAAAACGATAAAGTTATCTTGCGTTGCCGGAAAAACAACTGGTTCAGGGCCTTGTAACTCGAACAAGAACTTCTGATCACCCACATTGACAAAATCAAAATCTGTAAAGGCAATGCGAATGCCAATATCGTCGTAACTCAATGGAATAGTCGATTGATTAGCCGTATATAAGGCCGACGACAAACTTGACGATAACACATCAAACTCTGACACTTGAATAGGATACTTATTCCGGCTTGCTGCCTTATCTTTCAATTTTTTAGGATCGAGAATACTAACACCTGCCGTTGAGCCGAATGCCATGTGATTATTGTGCAGTTTTAGCGCGGCACCCCAGTTAAACTCGTTACCAACTAAACCATCAAAACGATCAAAATGACGAAGTGTTTTAGTTTTCGCATCGACGACATAGATGCCATCATGGCTACTAAACCAAATATCGCCTTGTTCATCTGGCACCAAGCCATAAACATTATTATCGATACCATGAGTGTCATTATTAATCGTTTCAATAACCTCAAAGGTTTCACTATTTAGCACTAATAGGCCTTTACTCGATACTGACAACCAAAGTTGTCCTGCGTCATCAAGGTAAGACTTGATAAACGGCAAAGCCTCATTTTGACTGACATATGGGTTATCAAAAACTTTTTTAACCGCGCCGGTGGTTTTGTCAAATAGATAAAGCGCTTGATTCGATGTGAGTAAGTAACGGTTTTCATCTACTCTTTGTAATACGTTGACTAAATTATTCGCTAATTCAGGCTCGGAAAAACTGTACTTTCTAACAATTGTAAACTGATTAAAATCAACGTAATAAACCTGCTCAGAAGTGGTTAACCAAGCCATTCCTGCATCATCATAACTAATGGCATAAATATCACCATTTAACACTTTGCCAATCGGTGAATCGGGTGGAATAAAATAGCGATACCCCGAAGAAATATTCAATAAATAGCTGTTACGAGCACTCAGCACTAACAAATCGTCGTCACTGATAAACTGCAAATTATAAATATGGTTTTCATCGAATTGAAAGGTATTAGCCAAATCTAGAAAGTAGTGCTGAATATTACCTGTGCGCAAATTTTCTTTGGCAAGACCATAACTTGTGCCAATCCAAAGCTCTTCTGGTTGACTTGGTGATTGCGCGAAAGCCCAAACTTCTGTACTCGGCAAGCCTGAAATCTGATGCTTTTGATGGTAACTGTTGCGAACGGCATCGTTTTCTTGGTTTAAAATCAACAAGCCTCTAGAGCTTGTGCTTAGCCAAAGTCGACCTAAGTGATCACTCGATACGTTGATGATCCGTTCATCACTTACCTCTGGCGCTAAGTGATTGGCAGCCGCTATAAACTGGTAAACTTGTGTTTTTATATCGAAGGAAAATAAGCCGCGTTCATCTGAAACGAACAAGGTTTGGCCATTCAGATGCAAACTCCACGTAGAGGTTTCTTCATCGATTTGATGGTACCTAAAAGTACCTGTTTGTTGTTCACTATGGCTTAGTAATTCATCGACCTTGGCAGAATACAAACCACGAAATGTCCCTAAATATAAGGTATTTTGTTCATCAATCGCTAAATCATAAACCTTGTTTGCCAATACATGTTCACCATCATCTTCTGATAGCTTGGCGAGTAGTTTAGGTAGTGGTTTTAGCTGATGTTTATTTAAGTCGTATACAAATAACCCTGAACGCGTCCCAAAAAACACCATAGAACCTGCTGTAATCATTGAATAAAGCGCGTGTTCTTCATTAATTAACTCGTCAAATTTAGTTAATTCAGACACTTGTTTGCTGTTAACATCTACGGTAAATAATGCTTTGGAGGTTAAGACTAAGAGTTCGCCCGAATCAGCAATAGCTAACTCAACAATATAAGCGTTTTGTCCTGTATCAGCAGATAAAACATTTTGCTGAGTGTTATTGATCGGATCGTAGAAAAACAGCCCTTCACCTTGAAAAGCTATCCATATATTGCTGTTGTTATCCTGAATAACATCAACAGGATAACCATCTGCAAAGATATTATCAGGCCCCTGCAGTGGTCTAAAGCGATAGCCATCATAAATATCAATGCCATTTTCATTAAGTGCCCAAACAAAGCCTCGATTATCTTGGAAGACGTGCTCAACAGTTCCTTGTCTTAAGCCCTCTTCAAGGCCTATATGAATAGCACTGTGGTGAACCGAAGCCGATGGCTGCGCCCCAAACAATAAACAATACAGTAAGAAAAATTGACCAACTAGCTTCACGTAATACCCAATGTTCGTAATAAACACCTAAACAACAGTTTAGCACCTTGCCGTCGTTAACCACCATGTATCGAAATGTTGCAGATCTATTTCCATTATACACGAATACCAACTTAAGCCTAATTTATGTATGGTTATTAAACTGCCTTAGTTATCTCTGATGCACTTGAAATTCCTCAGTAAAATCACTACATATTACGTTACCTTAGCTAACAAGAATTTCATTATGTCGAATGCATCAGTAACCCAAGATTTATTGCCTCGCTTTTCACAAATAACGCCAGCAAACATCAAAGCCGACGTAGAAGCTGCCATCGCTCACTGCAAAAACACTATCGAGAGCGCACTGGCAACAGACAATCATTACACTTGGCAAAATTTGGTCATGCCGATTGACGATGCCGACGATAAACTCAGCCGCCTGTGGTCACCTATTGGTCATCTAAACTCAGTGAAGAGTAGCGATGAATTGCGTCAAGCTTATGAATCTTGCTTACCTTTATTGTCGGAATACTCGACCTATGTAGGCCAACACAAAGGTTTATACGAGGCCTACCAGCAAATAGCTGAAAGCGACGAATTTGCCAATTTAAGCCAAGCAAAACAAAAAGTGATCAACGACGCCTTACGCGATTTTAAACTCTCTGGTATCGCACTAGAACAAACGCAACAACAACGCTACGGCGAAATCGTTAGTCGACTATCAGAGCTCGGCTCAACTTTTAGCAACAACTTGCTCGACGCCACTCAAGCGTTTACCGTCAATATTACCGATGAAGCTGACTTAGCAGGCTTGCCACAAAGTGCCAAAGATGCGGCACAAGAACTTGCGCAAAGCAAAGACAAATCAGGTTGGTTATTTACCCTCGATTTTCCAAGCTACTTACCGGTGATGATGTATGCCGATAACGAGGCATTGCGAGAGCAAATGTATCGCGCTTTTGTTACCCGTGCATCAGATCAAGGGCCAAATGCCGGTGAATATGATAACTCAGCAGTGATGGCTGAAATATTAGCGTTACGCCACGAACTCGCTACATTGTTGGGCTTTGATAACTTTGCAGAGAAGTCGTTAGCGACCAAAATGGCAACATCAACCGATGAAGTTTTTAGTTTTTTACGCGACTTAGCCGACAAATCGAAAACACAAGGTCAAGCCGACTATCAAGAAGTCATTAATTTTGCCAAAGATAAACACCAAAAAGACAGTTTACACGCGTGGGATTTAGCGTATTACAGCGAGAAGCTAAAACAGGAAAGGTATGCTATTTCTGACGAGCAGCTGCGTCCGTACTTTCCCGAAGCGCGCGTCGTAAATGGCTTATTTACCGTAGTTAACAAGCTTTTTAACATTGAGATAAAGCCACGTGATGGTGTTGATACTTGGCACAAAGACGTTAAATTTTTTGATATTTTTGATCAACATAGCACCTTGCGCGGTAGCTTCTACTTAGATCTTTATGCCCGCGAGAAAAAGCGCGGTGGCGCTTGGATGGATGAGTGTATTTGCCGTCGAGAGTTAAGCGACGGAACAATTCAGTTACCGGTTGCCTATTTAACGTGTAACTTTAATCGCCCAGTGGGCGACAAACCAGCACTTTTCACTCATGATGAAGTTGTCACACTATTCCACGAATTTGGTCATGGTATTCACCATATGCTGACGCAAGTTGGCGATAGCGGCGTTTCAGGCATCAATGGCGTACCTTGGGATGCCGTTGAATTACCTAGCCAATTTTTGGAAAACTGGTGTTGGCAGCCTGAAGCACTAGCCTTTATTTCTGGTCACTACGAAACAGACGAGCCATTGCCACAAGCGTTATTAGATAAGATGCTCGCCGCGAAAAACTTCCAATCGGCAATGCAAATGCTAAGACAGCTTGAATTTAGCTTATTTGACTTCACCATGCACGCGCAATACTCACCTGAGCAAGGCGATCAAATTCAACAAGTGCTCAACCAAATACGCGATGAAGTAGCCGTTGTTAAAGCACCAGATTTTAACCGCTTTCAACACAGTTTCGGCCATATATTTGGTGGTGGTTACGCCGCCGGTTACTACAGTTATAAATGGGCTGAAGTGCTATCAGCAGACGCCTTTTCGAAATTTGAAGAAGATGGTATTTTTAACCCCGAAACCGGTCAGTCTTTCTTGACCAACATTCTCGAAAAAGGTGGCTCACAAGAGCCTGCTGAGCTATTTGCTGCCTTTAGGGGCCGAGCACCAGAAATTGATGCTCTCCTGCGCCACAGCGGTATTGAGTAAACTATGGCGCAAGAGTCTTTTGAGCAATTACTGGCCAGAGCCGTAAACAGAAAGGGAAATTTGGCTAACGTCACCTTGTTACTTGGCGATGCTCCTAACGCGTCGCAATTAAGCCAAATAGGTGATGACAGATTTCTCGCACATTTCACCAAGAAAGTCTTTCAAAGTGGCTTTGTGTGGCGTGTGGTAGAGAATAAATGGCCAGATTTTGAAGAGGTGTTTTTTCAATTTAACATTGAGAAGGTATTGATGATGCCAGAAGAAATGCTTGAGCGAAAAGCCAGCGACCCACGTATCATTCGCAACTTCAACAAGGTTAAAACCATTAAAGAAAACGCACAAATGATCTTTAATGAGCAACAAAACGGGCACAGTTTCGCTCAGTTTATTCAACATTGGCCGTCTAACGATATTATCGGCTTATGGGCTTATTTAAAAAAACACGGCGCTCGCCTTGGCGGTAATACCGGCCCTTATGCTCTGAGAGCGCTCGGCAAAGATACCTTTTTGCTGTCTCGGGATGTTGAAGCCTATATGCGCGCTTTTGAGATCATTGACGGGGGTATCAATACCAAATCGAGCCATCGGGCAATTCAACAGTGCTTTAATCAATGGCATGAGCAAAGCGGCTTAAGTTATCAGCAGCTCAGCCGCCTCGTAGCACTAGCAACTGGCGACAATCATCTACAGGTAGAATAGCATGGCAAAAATTGTAGTCGGTTACTGCGACAAAGTTGATGTTGATTTAGCAAAACGCATTGCAACTCAATGGCAATTTGATTATATCGGTGATGTTGCCGCCATTAAACAGCGCGATGATATCGATTTCTTATTGCAAGTCGAGCAACAAGTCTTGTCTTTGAAAAAACTCGATGAACCTAAACTCGGTGGTATCGTCGTCGATTTTGTCGAGGGAGCTAGTGCTCATCGCCGCAAGTTTGGTGGTGGTAGAGGTCAAGATATTGCCAAAGCAGTGGGCTTAAAACACGGCTTTTCACCTACAGTATTAGACGCAACAGCAGGCTTAGGTCGCGATGCTTTTGTTTTAGCTAGTCTTGGTTGTCAGGTCACTTTACATGAACGCGTACCGGCAGTTGCGGCGTTACTTGAAAACGGTCTCGAGCGGGGGTTACTCCATCACGAAACCACGCCAATTGTTGAGCATATGCAACTGAAACACGGCTCATCAATCGATAATATGGCTGATTGTGGCAACCACGATGTGGTGTATCTTGATCCCATGTACCCACACAGGGAAAAATCTGCCGCAGTAAAAAAAGAAATGCGCGTGTTCCAAACCCTCGTTGGTGAAGATTTAGATGCCGACCAACTCTTTGCCCCGGCTTACGATTTAGCAACCTATCGCGTCGTGGTAAAGCGACCTAATTACGCCGATTATATTGCCGGTAAAAAGCCATCAATGAGCATCAAAATGAAGAAAAATCGCTTTGACGTTTACGTGAAACAGGCTATTCCTAAAGGTTGACCTTGAATCACTTCGCTTGTCACAAAAATGTAACATTAACGCAACAAAAATGACATAAAACTGCAGGAAAATACCTTTTTATCTCAAGGAGTTTCCTGCGTTGCGCGTATCATCATTTTCTCGATTGTCAGTTATTGCTATCAGCGTTTTTACCTTACTATTTTTTGTTGCTATGTACCATGTCGCCAGCACATTAAGTGACAGCAAACGCAAAGTAGAAAGCTATCAAGCAGTAAAAACTAAAACCGAAGTCGACTTTTACCGTACCATTGCTAGTTACCTTACTTCAGGTGACGCCAGTTTGCTTACTCAAGCCGAAAACCACTTAACGCAAATCCAACAATTGGCTAATGATCTCAACATAGATAACTTTTCAAACCAGCTTAGCCAACAAGCCGAACAATTAAAGCAAGATTTAAACTTAAAGTACCGCGCCATGGGCAAACAAAGTGGTGATCCCATGATATTACTGCGCAATAGTGAACAAGGTATGCTCGCGAGTAACCAGATGATCGCTCAATACGCGCAACAAAGTACGGCTATCGATCAAACCACGCGTATTCAATACCTAGCAACAGTTCAAAATATTCATCACGCCTTGACCCAACTATCACAACAACGTGAAAAGCTGTTTATCAGCCAACAACCTAATCAACAAGCATTGGTTAGAAACATCAATGAGATCAGCCAATTATTAACAGACTTCAATAAGTTACCGACGTTATCAATCTATCAAGTGATTGAGCAAGACGAAGACGACCTACTATTTGACGACGATGAAGCATCAACAGAACTAAGCCAAGAAGCAATGGATGAACTGCGCTCAATATTACTGCGCTACCAAACCGATATCAGTAATACGATAGAACAAATCAACCACCGAACATCGGGGCTGCGCGTGTTACAAAACGATGTTGCAGCATTAGAAACCACGATTAAAGCAAGCGAAACTGTGATCATTGCTGAGCAAGAACAAATTAATCAGCAACTACAGATCATCGTTATCGTGATGTTAATCTTTTTGACCTCTTTTTTAGTCTGTAATTATTGGCTAATGCGCTCGGTAGTGCTCAACCCACTGCGTAAATTGAGAAATGCTTTTGTCTCCTTAGTGCAAGAAGGACGAGTTGATAACATCACAGGCATATCAACCAAAACCGAACTAGGTGAAATATCGTCGAGCTTTAATCAGATGGTGAATAAACTAGCTGAAGAGGACAAACAAAAAGCTCAACAATTGGCCTTGGTGTCAAATGCAATGCAAACCATGGAAAGCCAGGCCTACCAAATTTTAACTTCGTCTAACGCAACCTCTGAGCAGCTCAACGCGGTGGACAATATTATGCATGAGCTTTCTCGGGTAACCGAAGTTGTAAATACCTTATCTCACCAAGTTGTTGATAACGCCCAAGCTACCCAAAAGGCAATGGATGAAAGCCAACAAATGGCGACAGAAGTTTTACAAGCCAGTGATGCAACCAATCAAGCAGCAACGTCAGGCAAGCACGCTATTAACTCGCTAACCCAGTCAGTCGACTCAGTGGGTGTTATTGTTGATGTCATCAGTGCAATTGCTGATCAAACCAACTTGTTAGCACTGAATGCGGCGATTGAGGCGGCTCGTGCTGGCGAGCATGGCCGAGGCTTTTCCGTGGTTGCCGATGAAGTTCGTCAGCTCGCTGGTAAAACGCAAGAGTCACTAAAACAAGTAAGCCAACGATTAGAGCAGCTCAATCAGGCCAGCCAAGATTTAACCACGACTATTTTTGATATTGAACAGGCATCGAGTAAACAAAAAGCTATCGCTTTAAGTTTAAAAAATAATGCTGAGGCGGTTGTCGAACAGGCGATTACTTCGGCGAAAGTATCACAAGATTCTCTCAATCACATCAATGAACAACGATCTCAATTCACTCGTTTTGAAGCCGCGATGGTGCAAGTCAATGACGAAGTAAATCAGTCAAAATCACGTGCAAAAACCATTTCAGACGATGTCGCTCAACAGGTCAAAGACATCAGTAAAACATTAGAGATCTAATCACTACACTAGGGTTATTACTCCGTGACCCTAGTGCAGTCGCCTTCCTTTTACACTACAATTAAGTCAGTATTTACATCACTCTTCTAGGCGTGGTCTAAGACAAATTTGTCAATGACAGCCAGAAGCCTTAGCAGAGGTAGTCGTATGGCTAAATCACTTTGTAAATGGAAGAAAAAAGATATTGAAAACAACATTCACGAGTTAATTCATCTACTTGAAAAGCCGAGATTTGTTTGCAAGGATTGTGCTCGATGTGCACACGATAAAGGCTACTTGTGTAAGCCAATTAAAATGAAATAGAAGAGAAACTATGATCAAAATTAATGACAAAATGCCTGTCGGCCACTTACAGCAATTGGTCAATGGCAATATGACATCACACAACACGGCTGAATTGTTTGCCAACCGCAAAACCGTTTTATTCGCCGTTCCTGGTGCATTCACACCAACCTGCTCAGCCGCTCACTTACCGGGATATGTCGTTAAAGCTGATGAGTTATTTAACAAAGGCGTTGATCAAATCATTTGCTTATCGGTTAACGATGCCTTTGTTATGTCTGCTTGGGGCGAAGCACAAAATGCTGAAAACATTATGATGCTAGCCGATGGCGATGCCAGTTATACCAAAGCGCTCGGTTTAGAGATGGATACCGAAAGTTTCGGTGGTGTGCGCTCCAAGCGTTATGCCATGATCATTGAAAATGGTGTGGTAACTAGCTTATTCATTGAAAACCCTAAAGAATTTGAAGTTAGTAAAGCCGAAGTCGTGTTAAACGATTTATAAAAAGACTGTAAATAACAATAATTATCATTATAAACCAATGTTTTTATTGCGTTTTTTGGTGATCTTTTGGTTGTTATCAAGCGTAATTATTGGCAGAATTCTGTTTATCATTTTTTAAAAAGCGAGAGCATCATGT
This sequence comes from Thalassotalea sp. LPB0316, assembly GCF_014898095.1. Lineage (NCBI taxonomy): Bacteria > Pseudomonadati > Pseudomonadota > Gammaproteobacteria > Alteromonadales > Colwelliaceae > Thalassotalea > Thalassotalea sp. LPB0316. Next base: position 833,327 of record NZ_CP062946.1, on the reverse strand, counting down.
TAAAGCCGGAAATGGTCGAAAAACTTAACGAACAAATTAACCTAGAATTTTTCTCATCAAACCTATATTTACAAATGAGTGCTTGGTGTGAAGAGCAAGGCTTTGAAGGTGCAGCTGAGTTTATGAGAAAACACGCGGTTGAAGAAATGGATCATATGAACCGTTTATTCACTTACGTCAGTGAGACCGGTGCAATGCCGATTATTGGTACGATTGAAGCGCCATCACATCAGTTTTCGTCGTTAGGTGAAGTTTTTCAAGAAACTTACAAGCACGAGTGTTTAGTGACAGAGCGCATTAATGCGCTAGCTCACGCGGCATTTCAGAGCCAAGATTATTCTACCTTTAACTTCTTACAATGGTACGTTGCCGAGCAGCACGAAGAAGAAAAACTTTTTAAAGGTATTTTAGACAAGCTTGAACTTGTCGGTGAAAATGGCCAAGCGTTATTTTTTATCGACAAAGACTTAGCAGAGCTGGCAAAAACAGGCTCACCAAGTATTATGACAGACGCTGGTGCTTAATAAGCCCTGCAAAAAGTACTGTTCAGACAAAGGCTTCTAACGTTAGAAGCCTTTTTTGTTTTCAGTTGGTATTACTTCTATAATGCACGCCTATAAGAGCTAGTCCGCAACTGTTTGCGGAGTTTAAGTTAAGGGTTTTAAGTGCAACAAACTGACGTATTAGTAATTGGCGCAGGCGCCGCAGGTTTAATGTGTGCTGCTACAGCCGGTTACCGAGGCAAATCGGTAACCGTTGTCGATATGGGCAAAAAGCCAGGACGAAAAATTTTGATCTCTGGTGGCGGTCGCTGCAACTTTACTAATGAAAACGCCAGCCCAGACAATTACCTTTGCCAAAACCCGCATTTTGTTAAATCTGCGTTAAGCCGCTATAGCGCCCAAGATTTTATCGAGCTCGTTGAACGGCACGGTATGCCCTATCACCACAAAACCTTAGGTCAGTTATTTTGTGATAACGGCGCACAAGATATCGTCGACATATTGATGACCGAATGTGAATGGGCAGGTGTCCAAGTGAAACTTCGCAACGAAGTGCTAACTGTCGAGCAAACGAGTGAGGGTTATCTGGTTAGAACGACTGACGCTAGCTATCAATGTACTTCACTGGTGATCGCTAGCGGCGGCTTAACCATGCCTAAACTTGGGGCTACACCAATTGGTTATAAAATTGCTGAGCAGTTTGGTTTAAATGTGCTGCCAACTACAGCAGCACTAGTGCCATTTACCTTACACGATCACGATAAACAAAAGTTTGATGGCTTATCAGGCATTAGCTTGCCAACCATAGTCACGAGTGAGAGCGGTGTTAGCTTTAAAGAAAATATTCTGTTTACCCACCGCGGTATGTCTGGCCCGGCAATTTTACAAATATCCTCATTTTGGCAAGCCGGGCAGCCAGTAACGATTAACCTATTGCCTGACACATCAATTGAAACATTGATTGCTCAGTGGCGCGATCAACACAGCCAAAAGTCACTTAAAAATATGCTGTGTACCATTTTGCCAAAACGCTTTGTTGAAATACTGATTCAACACAAAGATATTTCCGATAAAGCCATTAATCAAATCAGTAACGCCGAAGTCAGCTATTTATCGCAATATCTGCATCACTGGCAGATTAAGCCCAACGGCACTGAAGGCTACCGCACTGCAGAAGTCACATTAGGCGGTGTTGATACCGATGAACTTTCATCAAAAACCTTTGAGGCTAAAAAAGCCAAAGGTTTGTTTTTCATTGGTGAGGTGATAGATGTTACCGGTTGGCTCGGGGGCTATAATTTTCAATTTGCTTGGAGCTCTGGCGTTGCTTGTGGCCAAGCGTGTTAACTAGCAACGACACACTCTGCTAAGCAGACTTTATTCTTGCCAGTTGTTTTCGCCAAATAAAGCGCTTTATCAGCTTGATTAATCATATATTCAAGGTTTACTTGGTTTAGCGGTTTGTCATTGAACTTACCCAACTCAGTACCAGCGACCCCGACACTTACCGTTAGCTGGAAGGGTTTTACCTTGTTAACCGCAATCTGCTTTTCAGCGATAGCTTTCCTCAAGCGTTCAGCTTGAATATTTGCCTGCCCTTGTGAGGTTTCGGGTAAGAACAAAATAAATTCTTCACCGCCCCAGCGTGCGGCAATATCGTTCTTACGGGCGACTTGGCTAATACAGTCAGCGACGGCCTTGATAACAATATCACCGCCGTAGTGGCCGTATGTGTCATTGACTTGCTTAAAGTCGTCAATATCGACGATCACTAGCGCTGCATCGCGCTCTTTGCGTATCAAGCTATGCCAAATGGGCGTACTGACTTCTTTAAAGCCAAAACGATTGTTCAGTTTAGTTAGTGCGTCACTTCGGGCGTGATCTTCGGCAATCATTTTATCGAGTTTAGCCATCCTAAATTGTTTAGCTAAGATCACAGCTAAGACAATCGCCTCAAATGCCATACCGACTTCAATCGCTTTAAAGGTATAGTCATTATATGGCACTAATATACCGGCAACGGCCATTGAGGAAATCGTAATACACAAGGCCGCGATAACCGAAGAAAATAAGAATATCACTGAAAAGGGTTTGTCTTCGACAAATGCTCGCCACCCCATGGCAATAAAAAGTGTGACAAAGCCGCAGTTTAAAATAAACGCTAGGGTAATTGAAAATACTAACTCGTCGAGTAAAAAGCCAATAACCATGCCTGTAGGAATGATCACGGTCGTGCGGATAACCAGCTTGTCGAGTTTAGGCGCATAGGATTTGGTATCCAGTAGGTAACGCGCAAAGTGCAAACCAGCTATGCTATAGGTGATCATTAAAAAAATATCGAGCCAGTCTTGAAAATATGGCCCTAAGTCAGGCGTAAAGACAACGTGAAGTTGACCGGTATATGATAAGCTATTAGCAACGAAGCCAATCAAGTAAAGGCCATATAAGCCATATTCTTTTTGACGGATGAAGAAAAACAGCACAAGGTTATATAACCCCAGAGCCAGCATGATGCCGTACAAAAAGCCATACTGATAGCCAGAGGAAATATCGCGATTAACCGCTTGCTGTTTTTCACTCAAGCGAATAGGGATAGCCATAGGGCCCAAAGACTCTACACGCATATATATATCGACAACACCTTGGCTAAACGAGTGTTCGAACGCATAAAAGCGATATGGCATTGGCCGTTGATCAAACGGTAAAGCATCGCCACCCGATACGCGCTTGATCACTCGGCCATCTTCAACTAACCAAGTATCAATCACATCTAACCAAGGTGTTTCAACGGCAAGTCGATAGCGTTTCTCATCAGAGGGATTTTCAACACTAAATTTTAGCCAAACGGGCTTAACACCAATACCAAGAGATACGGAGTCATTATTACTGTGTTTTACTGATCGCTCGCCAAACGCGGTTATCGCTTGGTCAATACTCAGACGTTGTTCTGTTTCCTGAAAATAACTAACATATTGACCAATTGCCTGATCTTTAACAAGGTCTAGATTCACAGCTTTAGCCTGTGCTACCTCAATACCGAGCGATAGCATCACGAAAACCGATAATAATCGGCCAACTAGCTTTGAAAAATTGAGATGTGAAGTAAAATCTAGCGTGCGCATAACAAACTATAAACAACAATTGTCATCGCAATACTAGCAAAATAACAGACTTTTGACACAACTGAATCGTGCTAAAACTAAACAGCCTTCACTGAGGAAGGCTGTTTCTAATCTATCAGATTGTTTCTAAAGCATTTTAATTGATAGATTTAATCCCCATGTTATATAAGGTAAACCCATAAATATCAGCGTACTGATCAATCGTTTTGCTAATTGGTGTACCCGCGCCATGGCCTGCATCGGTTTCGATACGGATCATCACAGGGTTTTCACCGCGGTGCTTATCTTGTAATTCGGCGGCAAATTTAAATGAATGAGCTGGTACAACACGATCGTCGTGATCACCAGTAGTCACCAACGTTGCCGGGTACGCTACGCCAGATTTGACATTGTGTAGAGGTGAATAACCTAGCAAGTATTCGAACATTTCTTTGCTATCGTCTGACTTACCATAGTCGTATGCCCAACCTGCACCTGATGTAAAGGTGTGATAACGAAGCATATCTAGTACACCGACTGCAGGCAATGCGACTTGGAATAGTTCAGGTCGTTGTGTCATTACAGCACCGACTAATAAACCGCCATTTGAGCCACCCATTACTGCCAGTTTGTTAGATGAGGTGATCTTGCTATCAATCAAATACTCTGCAGCGGCAATGAAGTCGTCAAAAACGTTTTGCTTTTGCATTTTAGTGCCGGCATCATGCCACTTTTTACCATATTCACCACCACCACGTAGGTTAGCTACGGCATAAACACCACCGAGCTCAAGCCAAGCTGCTCGCGTTGAGCTAAAACGCGGTTGCAGGCTAACGTTAAAACCACCATAACCATAAAGAATGGTTGGATTGCTGCCATCAAGCGTTAAGCCTTTTTTATGTGTAATGATCATAGGTACTTTTGTACCGTCTTTTGACGTATAGAAAACCTGCTTAGACTCGTACTTATTGCTGTCAAAGTTCACTTTAGATTTACTGTGAACGTCTGATTTACCTGACTCAACATCAAATTTAAAAATGGTGCTTGGTGTTTTTTGGTTACTAAATGAATAATAAATCGCTTGTTGATCATCATGACCACCAAAACCACTAGCGGTGCCAACCTCTGGCAGTTCAATATCGCGAACTTTTTGACCGTCAAGCGTATATTGCTGGATCAACGATGTCGCGTCTTTCATATACTTTGCGAACATATAGCCGCCGCCTGTTGATACCGACAAAACATTTTCAGTTTCGCTGATCACATCAACCCAAGTATCTGGTGTAGGGTTGCTAACGGTCGTTTTTACAACGCGCTTATTTGGTGCATCAAGGTTGGTTACTAACCACAACGCTTCGCCTTTGCTCTCAAGGACATAAGTATCAGAGTTTGGCTCAGTCAATACAGGAATTAAGTCACTCTCAGGTGATTGTAAGTCTTTTATGTATAAACGATTGCCCGACGTTGACACCGATGCATAAATCATTAAGTAACGGTTGTCTTCAGTGACTCCACCACTGACATAGCGGTGTTTTTGTTCCGGTGTACCGCCAAACACTAGTTGATCTTCTGATTGCTCAGTGCCTAATTTGTGGTAGTACAGTTTGTGTTGATCTGTTTTTGCCGAAAGCTCACTACCTTTGGGTTTGTCATAGCTCGAATAATAAAAACCTTCATTACCAACCCACGACAAGCCACTGAATTTAATGTCAACAAGCTCTTCTTCGATAATCTCTAAAGTTTTTGTATCCATCACTCGCGCTTTTCGCCAGTCACTACCGCCTTCTGAAATAAGGTAAACAGCTAAAGAGCCGTCGTTTGAGAACTCAATACTTGCTAATGAAACCGTACCATCTTCACTAAATGCATTGGGATCGAGAAAAACCTCTGGTTCACTTCCTTCTTTTTGACGGTAAAGCACGTATTGATTTTGTAAGCCGTCATTTTTGTAAAAATAAGTGTACTCACCTTCGATAAAAGGCATACCGACTTTTTCATAATCAAGTAATGTCGATAAGCGTGATTTAATGGCATCGCGGTATGGAATTTGCGATAGGTAACCGTAAGTTGTTGCGTTTTGTGCTTTAACCCATTGAGCAGTTTCATCACTCATATCGTCTTCTAGCCAGCGATATGGATCAGCTACTTTCACGCCAAAATATTCGTCTACCACAGCGCCTTTTCTGGTTTCTGGATAAGCAAACTTAACTGCTTGTTCACTTTGACTTGCATTAGCATTTTGAGCAGTTGATTGCGCTGATTGCTCACAGCCTGTTAGAGCAAAAGTCAGGACAAGGGCTGACGATAGGCTCGCTAGTTTAAAATTCATCTTGTTTCCAATTGGTTATTTTTATTTGTCGTAGTAAAAATCTATTCAAATCGATGGTGATTGTCTACTCATCAAAGTGATAGTCAGCATAATGGCCTCGGTTAAATTGTAACATTTAATTAACGAACTTAACGGTGAACACAGCCACGCTCAATAATGTACTTACAATCAACAGCCTCAGATAGATTACCATAGAGCAAGCCATTAGCATGGGGGGCTAGTCTCGCCTGACAAAACCCATCCGCTACTGTCGGATCTCCGTACTGCAGTAAGGTACTCGCCTGTAATGCTAGCGCCATTTTTTCAGTAATCGTTCGGCTGCGATACTCTAGCGATGTTTGATCATTAAATAGGCCCTGAATATCAATAATCGTTTGATCGAAAAATGCATTTTTACCGCTAGCGCGTTTTAGTTCAGCTAAATAGGCCTGGTACGAGTCAGGTTGTTTTACTAGCGCTCGCAACATATCAAGACATTGAACATTACCGCTACCTTCCCAAATGGCATTAATCGGCGATTCTCTAAAGAGTCTTGGCATGATCGAGTCTTCCATCACACCACTACCACCAATACATTCCATCGCCTCATAAGCATGCCCTGGTGCTCGTTTGCAAATCCAATACTTTCCCAACGCTGTTCCTAAACGAACCAGTTGCATTTCATGGTTATCTTTAGCCATTTGATCAAAGGCTCGGGCCAGTCGCATGGTCATAGCCAGTGCAGCTTCACTTTCTAAAATCAAATCTGCTAATACGTTTTGCATTAGTGGCTGTTCAATCAAAGCATTACCAAAAGCCACTCGCTCTTGGCAATGATGAGTAATTTGTGCTACAGCTTGTCGCATTTGCGCTGATGAACCAATCATGCAATCAAAACGAGTCATAGCGACCATCTCTAATATGGTCGCTATGCCACGCCCTTCCTCACCAATAAGCCAACCTTGAGCACCTCGTAATTCTGTTTCACTCGACGCATTAGAAACATTACCCATTTTATTTTTCAATCGCTGAATTTGAATTGGGTTCTTTGTACCGTCCGGTCGCCATCTTGGTACTAAGAAACAAGAGACACCCGCATCAGTTTGAGCTAATACCAAAAACGCATCACACATCGGGGCTGAAACAAAGTACTTGTGACCAACTAGCTCGTATAGCTCTCCGCCACCGGCTTTATTTATCGGAAAAGCTCGGGTTGTATTTAATCTAACATCTGAACCGCCCTGTTTTTCGGTCATTGCCATACCTATCGTGACACTTTGTTTATGTTCGTGACTGACATTGCGCGGATCATAGGTCGTGTTCAGGATTTTATCGCGCCATAGTTCAAAAATTTCAGGTTGGTTTTTTAGCGCAGGGATTGCCGCTGATGTCATTGTAATTGGACAACCGTGACCAGCTTCGACCTGAGCCACCATATAATATTTCGCCGCACGTTCGACATGGCTATAATCGGTTTGCTCTAACCAATGGCTTGAGTGTAATCCGTTTGCCATTGAGAGCGACATCAATTGATGATAAGCGGGATGGAACTTTACTTCATCGATTCGTTGGCCATAACGATCATGGGTAAAAAGCTCAGGTTTGTTATGGTTGGCTTGCGCTCCCCATTCAATTACCTCGGGGCGCCCACAATACTCCCCTAGTTCGGATAGGGCGGCATTTTCTTTGTCTTGGCAAAATATTGAAGTCCAGTGAATCAGTGCCCGATCACTGGTATACAGATTATAACTTTCAAGTGCTTTCGGTAAATTAGTAACGACGTGGGTCTCAGCCCAATACTGATTACTTGGAGTGAAATTAACACTCTTGCTGCGGTTGTTTTGCGGTTTCACGAGGCTATTTCCCCTTACATTGGCACAGGTAATGAAATGAGATTAGCAAAGCAATTACAATATAACCAGTTGATTATTATATATTTAATTAACAAGACTAAAGGTCATTAATTAGATAGCTTGGGTCATATTTACCGATGTTATTTCAAGGTAAGCTGACAACAGGATACTCGCGTTTTTGATGTAACTATTCAAATTACCACATCAAGTAAGTTAAATTTTTGTAACCAATCGCCACTTTGTTTACTAACCTAGAGCGCTATACGTATAGTCGTCAAAGGTTAACAAAGTCTTCGGCAAATGTAATAATGCGCCTTGATTACTAAATTAATTACTTAAAATTGATCTCGGTAATATCAAACTATATAGTCAAACGATGTATTTTGTTTCCCGTTTCTCATTAAGGGTTTTGGTGCAGGAAATCACCACCACAGGATGTTAATGAATGGCCACCCCAAACTTTTCTAATAAGCGTTTTTTAGTTGTCGATAACATTAAACAATCCCGAGATACCCTAAAGCAATTTGCTTACACCCTTGGTGATGTAAAAGTAGATTCTGCTGCATTTGCTAAAGATGCAATCACCGCATGCGCAAATGTCAATTACGACGTTATTCTATTGGGTTATGATCTTGGTGAAAATCAAAAAAATGGCCAACAGGTCTTGGAAGAGTTGAAGTCCAAAAATATTGTTAAGCGCCAAACCATTATCATCATGATTACCGCCGAAGTTTCAGAAGCGATGGTGTTAGCTGCACTAGAGCACAAACCGGATGAATATATTGCTAAGCCATATACACTCCACGACCTTAAAAAACGGCTAATTCGCAGTTATCAGAAAAAACGCAGTATGGCTAAAATATACAAAGCGCTCGATAACGAAGACGAGGCCAAAGTCATCCGTTTAGTAAAACAAGCAATCGAAAATCAAACGCAATATGAATCAGAGTGTATGGGGATTTTGTCTCGCCAGTATTTCAATATGAAGCAATTCGCTCAAGCACAGGACATTTACTTGCGGTATCAAAATGAGCCAAACTGCGCTTGGGCGAAAATAGGGTTGGGTAAAATAGCATTAGAAAATAAACAATATCAAAAGGCAGAGACTTATTTTCAAGAAATAATCGATGATAACCGCCGCTACCTCTCGGCATACGACTGGTTAGCCAAAACTTTCCAAGCTCAAGGAGAACACGCTAAGGCAGAACAAACACTGGAACGTTGTTTAATTATTTCACCACGCTCAGTAGCACGATTAAAGTTTTATGCCAATGTCTGTTTAGAGAATGAACAATATTCAAAAGCAGCGAATGCGCTTAAAACGACAAATGAATTAGCATACCATTCTGTCCATAACCATCCAGAAAATGCCTTGCTTTTTGCTAAAGCTGTTTTGGAACACATAAGCGAAATGCCAATCGACCAGGCGAGAAAGCTAACTAATAAGGTATTTAATGCGCTAAGCTTGATGACTAAAGATTTTGATGATGTTGAACTTAAAATACGATCACAATTGCTCACTGCTTTACTACAGCGATCAATAAAAGAAAAACATACTTCAACTGTTAGCCTAGAAGCAGCTGAAAAACTTTTAGATATATACCAACACGATATGACTACTCAGGGTAAACTGGAATCATCTCGCTCACTTGTACGTTTAGATAGAGAAGAACGAGCCAATAATATCTTGCAGCAGCTCGCTCAAGATAATGCAAAAGATGAAGACCTACTTAAAGAAATAGACTCATGCTTAGCAAAACCGATAAGTGGAAATATTGTTAAAGCTCAGCAAGCTATAGAGGTAGGTATGAGCTATTACAAGCAAAATCAGTTTTCAGAGGCGATCAATGAATTATCAAATGCTTCTAGGATTATTCCCCAGCACACTGGGCTTAAACTAAACTTGCTACAGGTATATTTAGTGGCATACGAAAAGAACCCGCAAAATAGTAATTACATCGAGCGCGCGCAATTATTAATTAAAGAAATGGATAAATTACCATCATCAAGTTATTCACAATCGCGCTATATTGTCCTCAAAGAAAAATACGAGCTATTGATCAACCCAGAAACGGACAATTAATTAACAATCAAGTAACCCGCTAACTTATAAGGCAGTCTGGGCAGAGTAAGTGGCCTATGAGCCGAATATAAAAGATATCGTACTCATCAAAAAACAAATATAAAAAAAGCCCGACATATGTCGAGCTTTTCTATGATGGTGGAGGGAGGTGGATTCGAACCACCGAAGGCGGAGCCGTCAGATTTACAGTCTGATCCCTTTGGCCACTCGGGAACCCCTCCAAAAGGGTTTAAGCCCAGTATTACGCTGGGCTTAGTAATAGGTGTCTAGCAATGACCTACTCTCACATGGGACCTCCCACACTACCATCGGCGCAGTTGCGTTTCACTTCTGAGTTCGGCATGGGATCAGGTGGTACCACAACGCTATTGTCGCTAGACTAAAAACGTTACAATCTGGAAATCTGATATCTAATTCTATTCAAGTTCTGAGTACGTGACTTGTCTTCATACAACATGGTGTAAAACCACTTGGGTGTTGTATGGTTAAGCCTCACGGGCAATTAGTACTGGTTAGCTCAACGCCTCGCAGCGCTTCCACACCCAGCCTATCAACGTTGTAGTCTCCAACGACCCTTTAGGGAGATTAAATCTCCAGTGAGAACTCATCTTAAAGCCTGCTTCCCGCTTAGATGCTTTCAGCGGTTATCAGTTCCGAACGTAGCTACCCGGCAATGCTATTGGCATAACAACCGGAACACCAGAGGTTCGTCCACTCCGGTCCTCTCGTACTAGGAGCAGCCCTCTTCAATTCTCAAACGCCCACGGCAGATAGGGACCGAACTGTCTCACGACGTTCTAAACCCAGCTCGCGTACCACTTTAAATGGCGAACAGCCATACCCTTGGGACCGACTTCAGCCCCAGGATGTGATGAGCCGACATCGAGGTGCCAAACACCGCCGTCGATATGAACTCTTGGGCGGTATCAGCCTGTTATCCCCGGAGTACCTTTTATCCGTTGAGCGATGGCCCTTCCATACAGAACCACCGGATCACTATGACCTGCTTTCGCACCTGCTCGACGTGTCTGTCTCGCAGTTAAGCTGGCTTATGCCATTGCACTAACCGTACGATGTCCGACCGTACTTAGCCAACCTTCGTGCTCCTCCGTTACGCTTTGGGAGGAGACCGCCCCAGTCAAACTACCCACCAGACAGTGTCCCCAAGCCCGCTAAGGGCCCTAGGTTAGAACATCACGCATACAAGGGTGGTATTTCAAGGATGGCTCCACACACACTGGCGTGCATGCTTCAAAGCCTCCCACCTATCCTACACATGTAGGAGCAATGTTCACTGTCAAGCTATAGTAAAGGTTCACGGGGTCTTTCCGTCTAGCCGCGGGTATACGGCATCTTAACCGCAATTTCAATTTCACTGAGTCTCGGGTGGAGACAGTGTGGCCATGATTACGCCATTCGTGCAGGTCGGAACTTACCCGACAAGGAATTTCGCTACCTTAGGACCGTTATAGTTACGGCCGCCGTTTACCGGGGCTTCGATCATGAGCTTCGCAGAGCTAACCCAATCAATTAACCTTCCGGCACCGGGCAGGCGTCACACCGTATACGTCATCTTTCGATTTTGCACAGTGCTGTGTTTTTAATAAACAGTTCCAGCCACCTGGTTACTTCGACTCTCCTATGCTTACTGAGCAAGTCATTCACATTAGAGAGCGTACCTTCTCCCGAAGTTACGGTACTATTTTGCCTAGTTCCTTCACCCGAGTTCTCTCAAGCGCCTTAGTATTCTCTACCTAACCACCTGTGTCGGTTTGGGGTACGGTTCCTATATAACTGAAGCTTAGAAGATTTTCCTGGAAGTATGGCATCAACAACTTCTGCTCCGTAGAGCATCGTCTCGTATCTCAGCCTTAAGAACCCGGATTTGCCTAAGTTCTCAGCCTACTTACTTTCACATGGACAACCAACGCCATGCTTGCCTAGCCTGCTCCGTCCCTCCATCGCATTATATAGAAGTACAGAAATATTAATCTGTTTCCCATCGATTACACCTTTCGGTCTCACCTTAGGGGCCGACTTACCCTGCCCTGATTAACATGGGACAGGAAACCTTGGTCTTTCGGCGAGGGGGTTTTTCACCCCCTTTATCGTTACTCATGTCAGCATTCGCACTTCTGATACCTCCAGCATGCTTTACAACACACCTTCAACGGCTTACAGAACGCTCCCCTACCACTCACACATAGTGTGAATCCGCAGCTTCGGTGACTAGTTTAGCCCCGTTACATCTTCCGCGCAGGCCGACTCGACTAGTGAGCTATTACGCTTTCTTTAAAGGGTGGCTGCTTCTAAGCCAACCTCCTAGCTGTCTAAGCCTTCCCACATCGTTTCCCACTTAACTAGTACTTTGGGACCTTAGCTGGCGGTCTGGGTTGTTTCCCTCTTCACTACGGACGTTAGCACCCATAGTGTGTCTCCCGGATATCACTCACTGGTATTCGGAGTTTGCAAAGGGTTGGTAAGTCGGGATGACCCCCTAGCCTTAACAGTGCTCTACCCCCAGTGGTGTTCGTCCGAGGCTCTACCTAAATAGATTTCGGGGAGAACCAGCTATCTCCCGGCTTGATTAGCCTTTCACTCCGACCCACAAGTCATCACCGCATTTTTCAACATACGTGTGTTCGGTCCTCCAGTTGATGTTACTCAACCTTCAACCTGCCCATGGGTAGATCGCCGGGTTTCGGGTCTATACCTAGCAACTGAACGCGCAGTTAACACTCGCTTTCGCTACGGCTCCCCTAATCGGTTAACCTTGCTACTAAATATAAGTCGCTGACCCATTATACAAAAGGTACGCAGTCACCCGAAGGCTTCCACTGCTTGTACGTATGCGGTTTCAGGTTCTATTTCACTCCCCTCACAGGGGTTCTTTTCGCCTTTCCCTCACGGTACTGGTTCACTATCGGTCAGTTAGGAGTATTTAGCCTTGGAGGATGGTCCCCCCATATTCAGTCAACATTTCACGTGTGCCGACCTACTCGATTTCACTTGTGTTTGTCTTCGTGTACGGGACTATCACCCTGTATCGTTGTCCTTTCCAGAACATTCCACTAACGCCCACAAGCTTAAGGGCTAATTCGCGTTCGCTCGCCGCTACTAACGAAATCTCGGTTGATTTCTTTTCCTCGGGGTACTTAGATGTTTCAGTTCTCCCGGTTCGCCTCTTTACCCTATGTATTCAGGTAAAGATAGTGCCTTATGGCACTGGGTTTCCCCATTCAGACATTCTAGGCTATAACGGTTTTTATCACCTCACCTAGACTTATCGCAGATTAACACGTCTTTCATCGCCTCTAACTGCCAAGGCATCCACCACATACGCTTAGTCACTTAACCATACAACCCCAAATAGTTTTGAGTGTTAGCGAGACAAACCGCTAACTAAATGTATTCTGACATTTTCACGTACTCAATAGAGTATCTTGAATTAGAATTCTTAATTAAGCGCGACACTTAATTAAGAGGTTTTAAACAATTTCTTGTTTAAGGATATATATCAGCTTTCCAAATTGTTAAAGAGCAGTGTTTTTCTCCCTTAGCAGGGAATAAAAAACCAAATTGAAATTATCTATCTAAGCATAATTTGAATTTGGCTTCTTCCATGGACGAAGTTGTCAATTCCTATAAGAATTGGTAGGTCTGGGCAGACTTGAACTGCCGACCTCACCCTTATCAGGGGTGCGCTCTAACCAGCTGAGCTACAGACCTATTATATACACTAGTTATCAATCCTGTCGGCGCCGACCTCACCCTACTTTTTATAAGGGATGTGGGTGCTAACCAGCTGATACAGATTAGTATTTTGCGAGCAAAGCAAAATTGGTGGAGCTAAGCAGGATCGAACTGCTGACCTCCTGCGTGCAAGGCAGGCGCTCTCCCAGCTGAGCTATAGCCCCAAAGGCTTCGTCTTAAACACTTTCGTTATCAATGCAATTTGTGTGAACACTCAACACGATAAACTCTTCAAGATAAGGAGGTGATCCAACCCCAGGTTCCCCTAGGGTTACCTTGTTACGACTTCACCCCAGTCATGAATCACAAAGTGGTGACCGTCCTCCCGAAGGTTAAACTAGCCACTTCTTTTGCAACCCACTCCCATGGTGTGACGGGCGGTGTGTACAAGGCCCGGGAACGTATTCACCGTGACATTCTGATTCACGATTACTAGCGATTCCGACTTCATGGAGTCGAGTTGCAGACTCCAATCCGGACTACGACGTACTTTCTGGGATTCGCTCCACCTCGCGGTCTCGCTGCCCTCTGTATACGCCATTGTAGCACGTGTGTAGCCCATCCCGTAAGGGCCATGATGACTTGACGTCGTCCCCACCTTCCTCCGGTTTATCACCGGCAGTCTCCTTAAAGTTCCCGGCATCATCCGCTGGCAAGTAAGGATAGGGGTTGCGCTCGTTGCGGGACTTAACCCAACATTTCACAACACGAGCTGACGACAGCCATGCAGCACCTGTCTCAGAGTTCCCGAAGGCACTATTCTATCTCTAGAAAATTCTCTGGATGTCAAGGGATGGTAAGGTTCTTCGCGTTGCATCGAATTAAACCACATGCTCCACCGCTTGTGCGGGCCCCCGTCAATTCATTTGAGTTTTAACCTTGCGGCCGTACTCCCCAGGCGGTCAACTTAGCGCGTTAGCTACGCTACCCACGAATCAAGTTCACAGACAGCTAGTTGACATCGTTTACGGCGTGGACTACCAGGGTATCTAATCCTGTTCGCTCCCCACGCTTTCGTGCCTCAGCGTCAGTATTTGTCCAGGTGGCCGCCTTCGCCACTGATGTTCCTTCCAATCTCTACGCATTTCACCGCTACACTGGAAATTCCACCACCCTCTACAATACTCTAGACTGCCAGTTCGAAATGCAGTTCCGAGGTTGAGCCCCGGGATTTCACATCTCGCTTAACAATCCGCCTACGCACGCTTTACGCCCAGTAATTCCGATTAACGCTCGCACCCTCCGTATTACCGCGGCTGCTGGCACGGAGTTAGCCGGTGCTTCTTCTGTCGCTAACGTCACAGATAGCCGATATTAGCGACTACCCTTTCCTCACGACTGAAAGTGCTTTACAACCCGAAGGCCTTCTTCACACACGCGGCATGGCTGCATCAGGGTTTCCCCCATTGTGCAATATTCCCCACTGCTGCCTCCCGTAGGAGTCTGGGCCGTGTCTCAGTCCCAGTGTGGCTGATCATCCTCTCAAACCAGCTAGAGATCGTCGCCATGGTAGGCCTTTACCCCACCATCTAGCTAATCTCACTTGGGCTAATCTCTAGGCGAAAGGTCCGAAGATCCCCTCCTTTGGTCCGTAGACATTATGCGGTATTAGCAGTCGTTTCCAACTGTTGTCCCCCACCTAAAGGCATATTCCCAAGCATTACTCACCCGTCCGCCGCTCGACGCCGAAGTGCAAGCACTTCTCGTTTCCGCTCGACTTGCATGTGTTAAGCCTGCCGCCAGCGTTCAATCTGAGCCATGATCAAACTCTTCAATTAAAATCGTTTGTGTATCTGTCGATACGGCTCAATGAATTCTGTTGTACATTAAAACTTATGTAAGTTTTTATGTGAACATCAACATTGATAAATTTGCCTAACGAAACGTTAGGTCTTTATATGAATTTATTAATGTGAGTGCCCACACAAATTGCATGATAACTATTTGTTAAAGAACGCTACTTGCTTAAAGTAGCCAACTTAAATCGCATTCGTTTAAGTTGTATGCTTCGTGGTTAGTGCCCCGAAGCGAGATGCGCATTCTACGCGTCTCAGTTTTTATGTCAACAACTTTTTTCGAAAAAACTTTCTAGGTTTGTAAGAAAAGTATTTTTCTAAGTTGTTTGACCTGTTTGTTATTCATATCGACTAACTAAACTTATCAAAACTGACCTTTCGTCGTCCTGACTCGGTCTAATAAGTATTTCCTATACAAAACTCCTTTGGGCTGTCCCGAAGAAGTGGATGCGCATTTTAGGGATTTTTTATTACGCGTCAACACTTATTTTAAAATTAAATCCCGTTTGTTTATTAAGTCTACAAACTGCTAGTTTATTAAGCGGAATCGTTATCTGTTACTGGTAAAATAGGGAATTTTTTAATTAAAACGCTTTTGCTTTGTTTTGTTGTAAGATGTGCTGATAACGTTGATATAAGATGAGATGAATATGACAGCTAACATTCGCCCTTTTAAATCGATCATGCCAAATTTAGGTGTGAATACCTATATAGATTCAAGTTCTGTTGTTGTAGGCGACATAACTATAGGAAATGACACTAGCATTTGGCCGCTTGTAGCCATGCGTGGTGATGTAAACAAAATTATGATCGGTCAGAGAACTAATGTGCAAGACGGTAGTGTTCTCCATGTCACTAGAAAAAGTCATGCTAACCCCGATGGATACCCGCTAATTATTGGTGATGACGTTACTATTGGTCATAAGTGTATGTTGCACGGTTGTACGCTTGGGAGTCGGATCCTCGTTGGTATGGGCGCGATTATAATGGACGGTGCTGTGGTTCAAGATGATGTCTTTATTGGTGCAGGCACGTTAGTTCCTCCTAATAAGGTATTAGAAAGTGGTTATTTATACGTTGGCAATCCGATGAAAAAAGCTCGCCCCCTTAAACCAGAAGAAAAAGCTTTTTTGGTTAAGTCTGCTGAAAATTACGTAATCCTCAAAAATGATTATCTAGAGGGTTAGCTCAATAGAACTAAATTCATCTGGCTCGTTGTCTTCGAGCCAATCCTCTATTGCCATCTCGATATCAAACTTTAAACTATCGCTATAGTCACTTTGCTCGGTAAACACAGTAATAGTGATTAGCTGCCCCGAAGCCAAGCCCGTTAACTGCCAACTTTCACCATTAAATTTGAGATCATCATTAAGTAGAATTGCTTGATTCATAATTACATCTGCGCTCTGAGCTTATCAATAACATCTTTTACCTGTGGCATGACCCCTCGCCAAAGGTAGAAACTTTGAGCAGCCTGCCCTACCAACATCCCCAGGCCATCAATCAGCTTTTCACAACCCGCTTGACTAGCAAATGTGAGAAATGGCGTTAGCTCTTTACCGTATGTCATATCGTAGCAGATTACCGATGGCGTAATGATTGAGGGTGGTATAGGTAACGACTGACCATTTAAGCCAGCTGAGGTTGCATTGATAATAAGATCAACAGATACATTTGCTAATTCATCGAAGGTTAAAACATCGATCGCTTTATTGGGGTACTGGTTAGCAATATCTTGCGCCCTTTTCAACGTTCGATTTGCAATAATTAACTGGCTTGGTTGGTGATCGAGAATTGGCGCGACAACACCTTTAGCTGCTCCGCCAGCACCAAGTATTAATATACGCTGACCAGATAAAGAGACTTGGTGATTAAGTAGATCGTTCACTAAACCTACACCATCGGTATTGTCTCCTTTGATTTTACCCTCTTCAATAATTAATGTATTAACTGCACCAGCTTTGGCCGCGAACTCACTAAGTTCATCACATAGATTGAACGCTCGCTCTTTAAACGGCGCGGTAACGTTGACGCCCTTGACGTTTGCTTTTTTGAATCGCGATATGGCCTGTTCAAAATCATCATCATCAATGAGTTTTTTATCATAATTGAGCGATTGTTTGGTTTGCTCGGCAAACAAGTGATGAATAACTGGCGATTTTGATTGTTTTATTGGATTTCCAACAACGAAATATTGATCCATGGGTATGCGTAATTAGCGAAGCGTTAAGCAAGCTTAATTAATTTAAAGGCAAAAAAAAAGCAGCAATTATATTGCTGCTTAAGGACGTCGGAGTTTTCAATCTGGCGATTAAAACTTGTAGCCTACTTGTAATGAGTAAACCATTGGATCAATGTCTACATTCACATGACCATCTGCTGCACCATCAAGTGCTTTAAAGCGTGCTTTGGTATGAATATCAATGTAACGAACTGAAGCATTAATCGACCAATTATCATCGAAGTAATAATCAGCACCTATTTGTGCACTTAAACCCCAAGAGTTTTTCAATTTTAAGTCACTTAATTCTAAAGGAGAATCAGGTCCTTCCATCGCTGAATTGAATTTTTCATCGAAGAAAAAGGTATAGTTAACACCAGCGCCAACGTATGGCTTAAAGTTAGAGTTAGTGTCAAAGTAATATAATGCGCTCACTGTCGGTGGTAAGTGCTTTGTTTTACCTAAGTTGGTTTTTGTGCCATCACCTAAATTCACGGTGATATCATGTGAAAATGGCGTAGCAGCTAGTACTTCAACAGCCCAGTTTGAATCATAAAAGTACACGAAATTTAAGCTTACTTGTGTATCATCTTCAACTGATGCTAATAAGTTACCTAATCCTAAATCAACCGGCTCACCACCTGCGTAAATAGTAAACTCTGAGCTATCCGGTTGAACGTTCACCAAACCACCGCGAACAACCATGTCGCCAGCTTGAAAGCCACCAGCAAAAGCGGATAGAGATAATGATGATAAAACGGCTACAGCTAATAAATTCTTTTTCATGAGAGTGCTTCCTAAATAAGTATTGAGCGTAGTTTAACGACTTCGCATTCGACAAAACTTGATTTACCTCAAAAAAAGAAAATGTAAAAAAGTTATCAATATGTAAACAAACAAAAAGTATGATCTACATCAATAAAACACAGGGAACTTTTCCACCAATAGCCTTGCATCAAGCTGAACAATCACCCAAAGCAACTCAACAAGATGAAAAAAGCGCCTAATTTAAAAATTAGACGCTTTTTTATGGTTACAATCCTTTTGCTATTTGTAATTTAGCTTAACCACTCTCTCGGAGATAAATAGTTCATCAACTTGGCTTCTTCGCTACCTTCATCGGCTTGGTAGTTATATTCCCAGCGAGCAAGCGGTGGCATCGACATTAAAATAGACTCGGTTCGACCACCTGACTGCAAGCCAAATAATGTACCTCGGTCAAAAACTAAATTAAATTCAACATAGCGACCACGACGGTATAGCTGGAACTGTCGTTGGCGCTCGCCATATTCAACTGCCTTGCGTTTATTGATAATCGGCACATAAGCATCAATATACCCTTCACCAACAGCTTTGATGTAATCGAAGCTCTTATCAAAACCCCACTCATTTAGATCATCAAAAAAAAGCCCACCAACACCACGAGTTTCGTTGCGATGCTTCAAAAAGAAATAGTCGTCGCACCACTTTTTGTGCTCATCGTAAACCTTATCACCAAACGGTAAAGTTAAATCGCGAGCGACTTGATGCCAGTGTTTAATATCTTCATCAAATGGATAGAACGGCGTTAAATCAAATCCTCCACCAAACCACCAAACCGGCTCCTCTCCTTCTTTCTCAGCGATAAAAAACCGAACATTGGCGTGAGAGGTTGGAATATAAGGGTTTTTCGGGTGAATAACTAAAGAAACACCGCAGGCTTGCCAAGTTCTTCCCGCTAACTCTGGGCGATGAGCGGTTGCCGATGGCGGTAATTTATCTCCTGACACATAGGAGAAGTTAACCCCGCCTTGTTCAATGACGCTACCATCGGATAAAACTCTTGTTCTACCGCCACCACCGGCTTCGCGTTGCCAGTTATCTTCTACAAACTTACCTGTGCCATCGGCTTGTTCAAGCGACTGACAAATTTGGTCTTGTAACGACTTTAAATAATCAATAACACTATTTATATCTATCTGACTCATATACGAAAAACTTCTCCGGTTAAACCATCGATAATCTTTGATGGTTGAGTAAAGCCTAACGTATTACCTTCGACGATATAATCGACCAAATCGCCAAGCGCTTCCTTTACTTGTTGTGCAGTTCTTGCAGGTTCATGCCCAGTTAAGTTAGCGCTTGTTGAAACAATCGGGCCATTAACAGCATTGCACAAAGCAACGACGTCTGGCTGGCTAGTTACACGTACAGCAATAGAAGAAAATTTACCCGTTAAAAAGCTGGGGACATCATGCTTAGCCGGCAAAACCTGAGTAATGCCATCAGGCCAGCGCGATAATACGCTGTAACGCTTATCCTGTGGGATTTTTTGATCATCAACAAACGGTAGAAGCTGAGAGTAATTAGCCGCTAACAAAATGAGCCCTTTCTCTACTGGGCGTTGTTTTATTGCTAAAAGCTTCTCAACGGCGGCTTGGTTGTTCGGATCACAGCCTAAACCAAAAACAGCTTCCGTTGGGTAGGCGATAATACCGCCTTCTTGATATGCTTGAATTGCACTTTCCATCGTAATAGGTTGCATCTACTCTAGATTGAAAAGTGCTAATTATATCCCTTTAACCTACTATCGCCAGAAAATTAATAAAAATATCATCACCTATCTTTTAAGAGGCTTGAGCTGGCATATTTCTGACTTTTTCCCGTAAGATAAATTTCTGTACTTTACCCGTTGATGTTTTCGGCAAATCTGAAAAAACAATCGTTTTAGGGCACTTAAAGCCGGCTAGATGCTGTCGGCAAAAAGCGATTATTTCCTCTGATGTCGCCTGTTCTCCCGGTTTCAAAGTGACAAATGCACAAGGTGTTTCACCCCACTTTTCACAGGATTTTGCCACAACCGCCGCTTCCAACACCTTAGGATGCTGGAATAATACCCCCTCAACCTCAACGGAAGATATGTTTTCACCGCCCGAAATAATAATGTCCTTTGAACGATCGCGAATTTCTATGTAGCCATCAGGATGTTTAACCGCTAGGTCACCAGAATGAAACCAACCGTGTTTAAACGCGCTTTCAGTGGCGGTAGGGTTTTTCAAATAACCTTTCATGGTGGTATTACCGCGAAACATGATTTCACCAATGGTTGTAGCATCACTAGGCACAGATTGCATGGTTTCAGGATCGAGTACATCAACATGCTCTTGCGTTGGGTATTTAACCCCCTGACGTGCCTTTAGGGCCGCGCGTTCATCTTCGTCTTTACTGTCCCACTCGGGTTTCCACTGGCTAACCACACAAGGTCCATAAACTTCTGTTAAACCATAGGATTGAGTAATTTCAAAGCCGAGTATTTCCATGCCTTTAATCACCGCAGCCGGCGGTGGCGCGCCTGCCGTCATCGCTTTTATGTTTCGGGGGATATTGAGTTTTAACTGAGCTGGCGCATTTAAAATCATATTGAGGACAATTGGCGCACCGCAAAAATGCGTCACTTGGTGATCGACAAAAGATTGAACAATAGCCTCAGGCTCTACTTGGCGCAAACAAACATGTGTTCCACCAGCAGCGGTAATCGCCCACGGAAAACACCACCCGTTGCAGTGGAACATAGGCAAAGTCCATAAATACACGGGTTGCTCACCTAATGGCCAAACTAACGTATTACCGATCGCGTTTAAATAGGCACCGCGGTGACTATAAACAACCCCCTTAGGGTTGCCTGTTGTTCCTGAAGTATAGTTTAGTGCTAGTGCTTGCCATTCATCGGTAATAAAGTTGTCGGTATAATGGCTATCCCCTTCGGCGAGTAATTGCTCATAGGTTAAATCACCAATCAAATCGCCATTGCCAACGTCATCAATATTGATCACTAATGGATTACGCGTCGATAAAGACAATGCCTGTCGCATCACTTGTGCAAACGCAGTATCAACAAACAAAACATCACACTCGCCGTGATCGAGAATAAAAGCAAGTGCTTGTGCATCAAGGCGAGTATTTAGAGCGTTTAGCACTGCGCCCGTCATTGGCACGGCAAAGTGAGCATCTAGAAATGCAGGAATATTTGCCGCCATCACCGAAACCGTGTCGCCGACTTTAACGTTTCGCGCTATTAGTGCAGAAGCTAACCGATTGACGTTTTCATAGTACTCGCGATAACTAATACGTAGTTCGCCGTGAATAATCGCTATGCGTTCAGGAAAAACTTGCGCAGTGCGCTGAAGAAAATTGACCGGGGATAAAGGCGTGCTATTGGCATACACCTGATCGAGACCTTGTTGATAAATATTGTTCATCTTATTCGCCCTGATTAAAAAACAAACACCCCTAGATTTTATGTGGATAATAGGAAATAGCTATTGTGCTTTAGTCTAATAAGCTTGCGCTGAGCGTTTTTAAGTCAACAAGTCAGGCTTTTCTTTAGGCTGAAGATTAGATTTATATGTCTATCTTGTAGCTAGCTAATTGTTGAAGTTTCGTTCAGCTAGAAACAAAGGTATAATGCGATAATTCATTTCTGCCCTCTTGCAGTATCCTTACAAGTTTAAAAAAGGCACACTTATCATGACAGTTGGTATCATCATGGGGTCTAAGTCGGATTGGCCGACAATGACACACGCAGCACAAATGTTAGATTTACTTGGCGTTAAGTATGAAACAAAAGTTGTTTCAGCTCACAGAACACCACATTTACTTGCTGACTACGCAGAGAATGCTAAAGATCGCGGTATTAAAGTTATTATTGCTGGTGCTGGTGGTGCTGCGCACTTACCGGGGATGGCAGCAGCTTTTACTAGCTTGCCAGTATTAGGGGTGCCAGTGCAATCAAAAGCACTAAGTGGTCAAGACTCACTATTATCAATTGTTCAAATGCCTAAAGGTATCGCAGTAGGAACTTTAGCTATTGGTACAGCGGGCGCCGCTAACGCAGGTTTACTTGCTGCCCAAATTCTAGCGACTCATGACGAAGCAATTATGGCCAATGTTGAGAAGTTTCGCGCTGAACAAACCCAAACTATTTTAGACAACCCAGACCCAACACAACCATAATGATGAAAAAAGTTCTCGTACTAGGCGCAGGCCAACTTGCACGCATGATGGCGTTAGCGAGCAAGCCGCTGAATATAGAAGTTAGAGCCTATGATGTCGGCTCAGGTAAAGTCATTGACCCTTTAGTAAATTCGTTAGTTTACGGTGATTTAGAAGATGGTCTTGCCTTTGCCGATGTCATCACTGCAGAATTCGAACACATTAGTCACGATGTGCTAGCGATCTGCGAAGCGACAGGCAAATTGTTTCCATCAAGCCAAGCAATCAAAACTGGCGGCGATCGCCGCTTGGAAAAAGCTTTACTTGAAAAAGCTGATGTTGCTAACGCACCACATAAAATTATTCATACTAAAGCGGATTTTGATCAGGCGCTTGAGTCATTGAGTTTACCACTTATCTTAAAAAGCGCCCTCGCCGGCTACGACGGTAAAGGTCAATGGCGACTTAAAGATAAGGCAGATAGCGATGCTATTTGGCAAGATATTCAAGCATTTTTCGACGGAGCCAAAGGCGCTGAGCAACAAGGCGTTATCGCTGAGCAGATGATCCCATTTGACCGCGAAGTCTCGCTCGTAGGTGTTCGCAACAAACAAGGTGAAACCCACGCTTATCCATTAACGGAAAACCACCACTGCAATGGTGTGTTAAGCGTGTCACTGGCGATTAATGAAAAGCAGGAGCTACAGGCACAAGCAGCACAAGCGTTTGACCGTATTGCTAATGCACTAGACTACGTTGGTGTATTAGCGATTGAGTTTTTCCAAGTTGGCGAGCAGTTGTTAGTCAATGAAATTGCGCCACGCGTACATAACTCAGGTCACTGGACGCAACAAGGTAGTGACACTAGCCAATTTGAAAATCACATTCGCGCGGTTGCTGATTTACCACTTGGTTCAACGCACTTGGTTCGTCCGTCAGCGATGATCAATATATTAGGGCCAGATCATGTTGATCACGCTATTTTTAGCGTGCCTTCTGTTGCGATGCACTGGTATGGTAAAACTAAGCGCCCTGGACGCAAAATGGGTCACATTAATGTTTGTGGTGATAGTAAAGCTCAACTCATTGAACGGTTAAATAAACTAGCTAAGATTTTACCGGAAGATGATTTTCCTGAAGTTGCACAATATATCTCGCAACTAAGGTAAACTATTCAAACAAAGAAAATGGCCCTTAACTTGTTATAAGTTAAGGGCTTTATTGTCGCTATTTTTCTATCAAGCAATTACTGAAACTTGCCACATTTTTT
This sequence comes from Thalassotalea sp. LPB0316, assembly GCF_014898095.1. NCBI lineage: Bacteria > Pseudomonadati > Pseudomonadota > Gammaproteobacteria > Alteromonadales > Colwelliaceae > Thalassotalea > Thalassotalea sp. LPB0316. The sequence continues at coordinate 809,468 of NZ_CP062946.1, read as the reverse complement.
ATTGGCACATTGAAGTTTCTCGCCACTTGCCATATTGCGCTTTACTAGCAAATCAAAGCCACATTCACTACAACTACCAACAACAGGTTGATAATTAACAACAAATTTGCATTTAGGGTAACCATCACAGGCATAAAACGTCTTACCATAACGGCTTTGTTTTTCGTGTAACTGCCCTGTCTTACAACTTGGGCAATCGACGAGTTGACTCTCATCCTCTTCATGAGCATTGGGATCTTCAATATGATGACAAGCAGGAAAGTTACTGCAGCCAATAAACATGCCATAGCGGCCTTGCTTAACCGCAAGCTCATGGCCACACTCGGGACAACTCGTACCGACTAGAATTTTATCTTCGACTTTTTCGTGTTCTACAATTGGTCGAGTATATTGGCAACTGGGATAAGCAACACAGCCCCAAAAGGCACCGCTTTTTGAATGTTTTATAGCCAGTTCACAGCCACATTCTGGGCACACTTCGTATGCCTTTTCTAAGGCGTGTTCATGACGTTCAAACAATGAGTCATCGCGATCAGACATAATTAACCTTATAAAACGTTAGATAAGCCAATTATGTCACAAAGTATCGCTAAATAACTATTGCTAGATTGTATTAATGTAAAGGGCCATCAGGGACTTCATCAAAAATTAAGTCTTCGAGTTGAGAATACGCTGATTCCTTGCCCGGTACGTTAAACAACACCATAAGAATAACCCACTTTAAATCGTCTAAAGTGAATTCTTTGGTATCGAGCTCCATGACTCTATCGATAACAAGCTCACGCATGGTAAAATCAAGCACGTTAACTTGCTCTAAGAACAATAAGAAACCACGACATTGCGTATCTAATAGCTGCATTTCTTCAGCCGTATAGACTCTTACGGAGTGGTTATTGATTTTAGTTAAACATGGGTACGCTTCTGCATCTTGCAAAGCAGCAAGCTGTTCAAGCCATTTTAGCGCTTTATATATTTCATCTTGGTGAAAACCAGCCCCTCTTAACTCATCAGTTAATGTGTCGTTATCGACCATTACTTCTGCTTCGGAGTGAATATAGTTTTCAAAAAGGTACATTAGAATGTCAAACATCACTACCCCCTAGTTAACTTCAAGTAGCCTCCTGGTACAGCAGCTACCAGACCTCTAAGCTCAAGAACTGTTAGTCGACTTAACACTTCCTCTATGGGAAGTTGCGTTCGAGAAACAACAACATCAATTGGTGTTATTTCATCTCCCACACTAGCTAACAATGCATCGTTTAACAAGCCTTGATCGTTGGTTTTTTCACATTCCTTTTTACTTGCGTGATCTTCTTTAGTATTTACCTCAGGAAATTCAATGGCCAACTCATTCATTATATCGGCCACTTCAGTTACAAGTTTAGCACCTTGTTTGATAAGCGCATGACAACCACTCGCCATTTCATTGCAAATACTGCCCGGTACAGCAAAAACGTCTCTATTTTGCTCTAGTGCCATTTTTGCCGTAATTAACGAGCCACTCTTAATTTTCGCTTCAACCACCAAAACCCCTTGTGCTAATCCACTAATAATACGGTTGCGACGAGGAAAATGACCTTTTTTGGCGACCGTTTTTGGTAAAAATTCACTAAGAATAAGACCGCCCTTAACGACAATATCGTTCACTAACTGCCTATGACGAGCCGGATAAGTTATATCGATGCCAGTGGCAGTTACTGCAATGGTATTGCCCGAACTAGCTAATGCCCCTTGATGAGCGAACGCATCAATGCCTAATGCCAAGCCACTTGTGATCACCAGATCATAGCTTGCGAGCTTTTCGGCAAACTGATAAGCGATTTCTCGGCCGTTAATCGTACAATTGCGACTACCGACAATCGCCAACTGTGTTTTTTGTAACAAATCCGTATTTCCGCGAGCAAACAACACTAAGGGTGGATCATAAATTTGTTTTAATTGCGAAGGATAACGAGCGTCATCAAAACCAATAATTACAGCACCTGCGGCTTGGGCGTCAGCTATTATGCGATCTATTTCAGACCAATTGGGGGTTAATAACGCAAGGCGTTGGCGTTCAGTTAATGGTAATACCGACAACGCGGGCGAATGCTCGAACAAGGTGGTTAAACCTATTTGCTCGACAAGTTGACGTTTTTTCCTGAGGCTTAAACGCGGTATTAAATGTACCGCGAGCCAATAATGGATGTTTGACTTAGCCACCTCTCCTCCTTAAGAGATAGCCTTTAGTACTACTTAATCTATGGGGCTTTTACTATATCAGATAGCCTAATCGGCTTAGTTGAATTTAAAATCAGTGCCATTGCTGTTTTATCATAAAGCTTGAACACCATCATTTGTCCAAACGTTTCTGTCGGCATATTGTAGTCAGACTGTGCTTTATTAGCCATGCGATGCCAACGCGACGCATCCTGAGTATAAACAGGGCCTTGCTTGGTTTCTACAACACCAGGGCTGACACGGCCAATACTAAATACGTCACCTAATTTTACGCCCTGACTTTCACCTAAGTTAATCATCACCACCTCAAGCTTACCAAACTCGCGGACCCCTGATGCAGAATGAATGATAGCACCCGATAAATCTGAGCTCGCAGATTGCATTGTATAATATGATGGTAATTGCTGATCTTGGTGAACCGGCAGCACGACATCACCAGAGCGCACTTCGCGTTTAATTCCGTCTAAATACAAGGTGGCTGGAATATTATTATCAATATCCCCTTCTCGTAACGTTTTACCTGTGCCCACTAAAACGGTGTGATGACCCAATACTTCTTGGGATTGAGGATCAATAATAGCATCACCTTTTTGGTACACCGCATAACTTTGGCCAAGGGTTAAATTGCCTTTGATATACAAGTAGAAGCCATCAACACTCGACTTATAACCTTCATCACTGCCCAAGACATAAGGCATGTTATCTAAACTTGCTTTATCAAATACGCTTGCATATTGAATATAAGGCTCAATAATATTGAGTGGCAGGGTTTCTACTGGGTTTAAATCTTTTAACTGAGTGCGAACTTTTGGTGTCCACTTTAGTTCGGGTTTACCTTTGACGAGCATCGGTTGACCTTGCTCATCGAAAACTAAGCGAAGTTCATCACCGGGGTAAATCAAATGTGGGTTATTGATCTCAGGGTTTAAACGCCACAGTTTAGGCCAAAGCCAAGGTTGATTGAGGAAAATCCCTGAGATGTCCCACAAGGTATCGCCTTTTTTAACGATATAAGTTTTTGGCGCATTTTCTTTTAGCGTCAGTTGATCAGCCAGTACGACCAAAGGTAAAAGAAAGCTAATTGTTGTTAATATTATTTTTTTTAACATGCTACCCTGCCTGTTATTCAATAACCACTATGATTAATTGCATTTAATGGCTAAAATTGAAACATAACATTCTAGCTAGAGCATGTCGAGATTTGCCGTTTTGTTTTTCCTTGGGGTTAAACTAACAAATATAATCGACATCCCTATTAATATTGCTAATTATTTTGAAAAATTATGGCTATTTTAAACGTACTTAGATTCCCAGACGAAAGATTAAGAACCAAAGCAGCAGAAGTTGCTGAAGTAAACGATGAAATTATAAAAATTGTCGATGACATGCTTGATACCATGTACGACGAAAAAGGTGTGGGTTTAGCCGCTACCCAAGTTAACATTCACAAGCGCATTGTGGTAATGGATGTGTCTGACGAGGGCAACGAGCCTATCGTGCTAATCAACCCAGAAATCGTCGCCAAAAGCGACGAAACCTTTATCAACGAAGAAGGCTGTTTATCTGTACCTGGTTGCTACGCAAAAGTCACTCGCCATGAACATGTTACGGTTAAGGCATTAGATCGCGATGGTAAAGAGTTTACCTTAGACGGCGATGAACTACTGAGCATTTGTATTCAGCACGAGCTCGACCATTTAGCAGGTATTTTATTTGTCGATTACTTATCGCCACTTAAACGCAAACGCATTCAAACCAAACTTGAAAAAGAAGCACGCCTTGCCAAGGCATAAAGACAACTCACGACAGTAGGAAACGCTTTTGTCTCAACCGTTAAATATCATCTTTGCAGGTACGCCTGATTTTGCTGCTCAGCATTTACAGGCGTTAATCGACTCTCCTCACAACATCGTCGCGGTCTATTGCCCACCTGATAAACCCTCAGGCCGAGGTAAAAAACTTACACCCTGTGCAACCAAACAATTAGCACTCGATCACAACTTAACCGTAGAGCAACCGGTTAATTTCAAAGATGTCACTGACCAAGAGCAATTAGCTTCCTACCAAGCCGACGTTATGGTCGTAGTAGCTTACGGCTTATTGTTACCTGAAATTATTTTAAATACGCCAAGATTAGGCTGTATTAACGTTCACGGCTCAATTTTACCTAGGTGGCGTGGCGCAGCCCCCATTCAGCGTTCACTTGAAGCCGGAGATAGCCAAACCGGTGTTACCATTATGCAAATGGACAAAGGCTTAGACACGGGCGATATGCTCTTAAAAGCCTTTTGTGATATTACCGACCATGACACCAGCGCAACCCTTTATGAAAAATTAGCCGAGTTAGGTCCAAAAGCACTGATAGAAACTCTTGAGTTAATGGCTAACGGTCAACATACAGCAGAGAAACAAGACGACAGCTTGGCAAATTACGCTGCCAAGCTCGATAAAGCCGAAGCTGAACTTGATTGGACACTACCAGCCGATGTGCTCGATCGAAAAATTCGCGCTTATATCCCTTGGCCAGTAGCACAATTCACCTTAATCGATGAAAAACAGCAAGCTCAGCGCATTCGCATTTGGCAAGCAAGCACGCAAAGCCTCGATCATGATCAAGCGCCGGGCACTATTTTATCCGCAGACAAAAAAGGCATTGTTGTCGCTACAGGTCGTGGTGCCCTATCACTTGAATCATTGCAAATACCGGGCAAAAAGCCGTTAGCTGTTGCTGATATTTTAAATGCTCGTGGCCATTGGTTCGAGGTCGGCTCGACAATCACTAGCCTAGTGAATGAGTAACAAAGCCAATGAGTAAAAATGTACGCGCACTCGCTGCTAAATGCGTATTTAACGTGGTTGATAAAGGTCGTAGCCTGTCAGAAGAGTTGCCACTAGCGCAAGCACAGGCAGCAGATAAAGATTCAGCCCTATTACAGGAAATTTGTTACGGCGTTGTTCGTTACTTACCAGAACTTGAATACAGCGTCCGCGATCTGGTGGATAAACCATTAAAAGGTAAACAGCGCGTTGCTCATTTTCTGTTACTCGTGGGAATTTATCAATTAAAGTACATGCGCATTCCCGATCACGCAGCACTTAACGAAACGGTTTCAGCAGCTAAACCACTTAAGCAATTTCATTTAAAAGGGATGATTAACGCGGTTTTGCGCAACTTTTTAAGGCAAAACGAGAGCTCGTTAGAAAACTTACCTGAGCCAGTAAAATACAATCACCCAAGTTGGTTTATCAACAAACTTAAAGCGGCCTACCCAGAAAAATGGCAGACCATTTTACAAGCAAACCAAGCTAAACCACCAATGTGGTTGCGGGTTAACGAGCAACATCACAGTGTTACCGATTACAGCAAGTTATTAACTCAAGAAGGTATTGAACACACGGTTGAGCAAACACTTGCACCGACAATATTATTGAAAAGTGCAGTTGATGTCAGCAAATTGCCCGGCTTTGAGCAAGGCCATGTCTCTGTGCAAGACGGTGCGGCTCAGCAAGCTGGTTGGTTACTTGAAGCAAAAGCTGGTGATAGTGTTTTGGATTGTTGCTCGGCCCCCGGTGGTAAAACTTGTCATGTATTAGAACTGACGCCTGATTGCCTGATGACGGCTATCGATATTGAAGATAAACGCTTAGCTCGTGTCCAAGAAAACTTAACTCGGCTAAATCTTAACGCTAAGCTTGTCAGCGCCGATGCAACTACAAGTGATTGGTGGAACGGTGAGCGCTTTGATCGAATTTTATTAGACGCGCCGTGTTCGGCAACCGGGGTCATTAGGCGTCATCCTGATATCAAATGGTTGAGAAAAGCCGACGATATCGATGCATTAGCTAAAGTACAGCAAGAAATTTTGCAAAATATATGGCAGATGCTAAAACCAGGTGGTACCTTGCTATATGCTACCTGTAGCGTATTACCAGAAGAAAACAAAGCGCAAATAGCGCACTTTTTAGCAAATACGCCAGAGGCAAGCCTAGTACCAATAACAGATAACCCTGACGATATTGGCTGGCAAATACTCCCTGACGAACAGGCGATGGACGGCTTTTATTACGCCAAACTGATCAAAAATAACTAACTCGCTGCTAAGCGGAACACTGAATGAAAATAATAATTATAGGTGCCGGACAAGTTGGTGGCACACTCGCAGAAAAACTCGTTGGTGAACAAAACGATATTACCCTAATCGATATCGACCAAGATAAGTTGCGCGAGTTACAAGACAAGCTAGATTTACAAGTTATCGCGGGTGCAGGTAGTCATCCAGAGGTGTTGAAACAAGCCGGCGCAGAAGATGCCGATATGCTAATAGCGGTAACCAGTGACGATGCCACAAATATGATCGCTTGCCAAATTAGTTATTCACTCTTTGGTACCACCAAGAAAATCGCTCGTATTCGCTCTGAGCAAATCCTGAAATATCGCGATGAATTGTTCCACAACCAACATATTCCGATTGATCACATCATTGCCCCTGAGCAATTAGTGACCCGCGATATCGCTCGCTTGATTGATTATCCCGGCGCCCTACAGGTTTTAGAATTTGCTGGCGGTAAAGTGAGTTTGGTTGCTGTTAAAGCCTACTACGGCGGTTTACTTGTTGGTCATGCCCTGTCAACTTTGCGTGAACACATTCCTAACGTCGATACCCGAGTAGCGGCGATATATCGTCGCGGCAAACCTATTCGCCCGCTTGGCACAACAGTGATAGAAGCAGATGATGAAGTATTCTTTATCGCCGCAACTAAACACATACGCGCCGTGATGAACGAGCTACAAAAGCTCGAGCCTGCTTATAAACGCATTATGATCGCTGGCGGTGGTAACATTGGTGCCGGCCTTGCCAGTATTTTAGAGGAAAACCATCAAGTAAAACTGATTGAGCACAATGTTGAGCGCGCTAATCAATTGGCCTCTGAATTAAAAAACACGGTTGTTTTTACCGGCGATTCATCAGATCAAGAATTGCTTGTTGAAGAGCATATTGACCAATTTGATGTCTTTATTGCAGTAACCAATGACGACGAAGCCAATATAATGTCGTCACTATTGGCTAAGCACTTGGGTGTGCGCAAAACCATGGTACTTATCCAACGCGACGCCTACGTCAACTTAGTGCACGGCAGTAACATTGATATTGCAATATCACCTCAACACGCGACGATATCCGCGCTATTAACCCGTATTCGCAAAGGCTCGATAGACAACGTGTACTCGTTGCGTGGTGGCGCGGCGGAAGCTATCGAAATCGTAGCCAAAGGCGATGAAAGCGCCTCTAAAGTTGTTGGCAGAACCATTAAATCACTAAAACTCCCACCGGGTGCGTCGATTGGTGCCATCGTTCGCGGTGATGAAGTGCTAATTGCTCACTCAAATACGGTCATCCAAGAAGAAGATCACGTCATTATTTTCTTAGTGAACAAGAAGTACATCACTGAGGTTGAAAAGCTATTCCAAGTCGGCGCGATATACTTCTAATACACAACAAAAAGCCCAACATATGTTGGGCTTTTTGTTGTGAAAGCGTGATTACGAACGCCAAAATGCGGGCGTGAATAAGACTAATAACGTAAATATTTCAAGACGACCGAATAACATCGCGACAATCAATACCCACTTGCTAAAGTCATTGATATTCGCAAAGTTAGCGGCAACCTCACCTAGCCCTGGGCCTAAGTTATTTAAACATGCGGCGACAGCGGTAAACGCGGTGATATCATCAATACCACTGGCAATAAGTAACAACATACAAATAACAAATACCGCGGCATATGCCGAGAAAAACCCCCAAACCGCTTCTATCACTCTAGGTGGTAATGCTTTTTGACCCAATTTAATGGTGAAAATAGCTTTTGGATGGACCAGTTTATTTAACTCGCGTATCCCTTGAAGATATAACAAAAACACGCGAATAACTTTCATACCGCCACCAGTACTTCCCGCACAACCACCGATAAAGCTAGAAAAAATCAACAAGATAGGTAAAAGTGTGGGCCAATCGGCAAACGAGGTCGTAGCAAAACCCGCAGTGGTACTAATCGACACAGATTGGAAAAGCGCCTGATCAAGTGCTCTATCGGCATCACTATAAGTACCCTCAGCCATTAACACCATAAAACAAACTAGCGTTAACACCACTTGAATAGAAATAAACACTTTAAACTCTGGGTCGTGAATATAGCTTTTAAAGGAGCGATTTTGTACTGCCGCATAATGTAGCGCAAAGTTAACGCCAGCAATAATTAAAAAGACCACACACACCAAGTTAATCACCGGACTATTGAAATAGCCCATACTGGCGTCATGGGTTGAGAAGCCACCGATAGCAATGGTTGAGAAAGCATGACAAATCGCATCAAATACCGACATCCCCGCTAACCAATACGCTAATCCACATAAAATGGTTAGCGAGAGGTAAATATACCAAAGGTGCTTTGCCGTATCGGCAATGCGAGGCGTCATTTTAGAATCTTTTACCGGACCCGGTGTTTCGGCGCGGTATAATTGCATACCACCAATACCTAACATGGGTAGAACAGCAACTGCTAAAACGATGATCCCCATACCACCAAGCCATTGCAATTGCTGGCGATAAAATAAGATCGCGTGCGACATACTATCAAGGCCAGTTAAGACTGTTGCACCTGTCGTTGTTAAACCTGAAAAAGACTCAAAAAACGCATCAGTTATCGACAGACTTGGCTCTTCTATTAGCATTAAAGGTATCGCCGAGAAGCTCGCCAATACCGTCCAAAAGAGAACAACAATTAAAAAGCCTTCACGCGCTCTTAAATCGCCTTTTTGATTGCGGTTGGGATACCATGTAAGAAAACCCGCAGCCAAACAAAAGACAAATGAGAGTAAGAATGGCACACCACCACCATCTCGATATATTGCCGAGACGATTGCGGGTGGCAACATAGTGCCACTAAGTAAGGTTACCAATAACCCTAAAATTCGAATGATATTTCTATATTGCACGGCTTTATCGGTATCCAACCAATGATTATTCTTCTTCTGATGTTAATACCAACTTACCCGACGACATTGTTTCTAACTGGTTAGTAAACCTATCGACTTGGGCTAATGGCAGCTCGATAGTTAAATTAACATGCTCATCGAAATGCTGCTCAATTAACTGGCCTTGATGTTGCTCTAGTAAGTAAAAAACATCATTAACTTGTGTATATTGACACGTCAGCTGACGTTGTACCATAGGTATTTTAGTCTTGCTTTTCAATTTTTCTAATGCATTTCTGACACTTAGACTATAAGCTCGCGATAAGCCACCCGTGCCGAGCTTAGTGCCACCAAAATAGCGTACAACAATTGCTGCAACCTCGCCAACACCTCCACCTTGCAAGCTAGCCAACATTGGCCGCCCGGCTGTTCCCGAAGGTTCGCCATCATCAGAAAAACCATAGTTTTGGCTATCGGTTGGCGAGCCTAGCAAAAAAGCATAACAGTGATGTGAAGCATTGGGGTGCTCGTGCTGACAAGCACTGAGCCGAACTTTAAATTCAGTTGGTGAAGTACACGGAAAAAGGTAGCAGATAAAACGACTGCGATTAACGACTGTTTCTAATTCAACCTCGTTAATCGCAACTTCGTATGTCGAGTTGTTCATCTTGTGAACCTGAATTCAGGTTAATTAATCAAGATCTAAGTCTCTCGTCATATTTTCATTTGACGACTGGTGAACAATGATATTGTCTTCGATGCGAATACCACCAAATGGTTTTAGGGCTTCGACTTGTTGCCAGTTAACCATATCTTTGTGTTGTGAAGCTTTTAGATCCGCTAGCAAAGAGTCAATAAAGTATAAACCTGGTTCAATGGTAAACACTTGGTTCGCTTCGATCACACGCGAAGTACGTAAAAACGGGTGATTTTCTGGCGAATTAATATGGGTACCACGTTCATCGGCCATAAAGCCGCCAACATCGTGGGTTTGTAACCCTAAGTGATGACCTAAACCGTGTGGGAAGAAAGTAGAGATGATCCCTGCCTCTGCTGCGGTATCTGCATCAACATTAATAATATTAAATTCGTTAAGTACGTTGCCAATATCACGGTAAGTTTCAATATGTAAATCAACATAACTTTTACCTGGGCGCAAACCATCACAAGACTTAAGCATCAGTTGGTCCATTCGCTTGATCATGTCGGCAAATTCATTTTGCTCATAGGCATAAGTACGGGTAATGTCAGAGGCATAACCATTAAACTGGGCACCGGCATCAATTAAGAATGAGCGCAGTGGATTTGGCGTAGTTAATTCAAGTGCGGTGTAATGCAAAATCGCGGTGTTTTCATTTAATGCGACAATATTGCCATACGGGGTTTCATTAGCGGTATGGTTAGTCGCTTTTAAATAGGCTTGCTGAATATCAAATTCCGACTTGCCGGCCATAAACGCCGCTTTCGCCGCCTTGTGACCTGCTACCGCAATTTTATTTGAATTGCGCATACACTCTTGCTCGTACGTTGTTTTGTAAGCGCGATGATAGTGTAAGTAATTTAATACCGGCTCAGGGTTTAAGTTGTCAAAACCTAGTGCTTGCGCTACTTCAATATGCGCACCTATGTAAGCATAACCAGCTTTGTCATAAGGTAACAACTTATCAACTTCAGTCGCCTTGGTAAGCACTTTAATATCAAAAAACTCATTCCAGTAACTTTCTGTTAGCGGGATAACTTTATGCCAGAAATCAACCGGTTGATAGTAAATAAGGGTTGGTTTGTCTTTACCATTTACGATTAACCATGAGTTTGGAATATCAACGAGCGGTAACCACACTTTAAAATGTGGATTAACCTTAAAAGGGTAACCGTAGTCATCTAAAAATACTTTTATTTCTTGGCCAGAGTGGATCACTAAACCATCTAAATTCTCACGTTCTAATACTTTTGCCGTGCGCTCCTGCATAATGTTAACGTGATTTGGATATAGAGTTTGTAACTTAGACATAAGCCCTACCATATAAGTCTGTTGTAATAAGCAGCAATAGTACCAGTATGCTTAGCATTGAGCTAGATTTCCATCGCAATTAACATGGCGAACAACGATTCTTTTTGATTAGTTTTTTCTCGATAAATTTGTTGATAGGCCATCACGCTTTTAACGTATTCTCTCGTCTCTTTAAACGGGATGGTTTCAATCCAAATATCAGCGGCTAGCGTTGGCGTTTCTTTTAACCAGCGATTAACTCTTGAACTACCGGCATTGTATGCTGCCGTAGCAAGAATTTGGTTTTGATTGTGTTTATCAAGTAACTGTTTTAAATACTTAGTACCTAAAGCAATATTCTGTTCAGGATCGTTTAGTTTACGAGTTGAAACCGGTCGCCTAGCAACATGGCGCGCCGTTGCGGGCATGATTTGCATCACACCGCGAGCACCTGCGCCAGAGTGTGCATCTGGCATAAAGGAACTTTCTCGCCTTGCGATGGCAAATGCCCAGGGCGGCGAGATCTGATTTTTAGTCGCCTGTTTCACTATGGTTTCTTGATAAGCTAATGGGAAGCGTAAATCAACATCATTCAAGTAACCTTCGTAGGCCAAGGTAAATATCGCTCGGTCGTACCACCCTGCTTCATTCGCCACTTTGGCAGCAACCAATCGCTCGCGTTTTGTTAGCGATTTACGCCAGTGGTTCCATTCTTTGCGAGCCATCGTGGGTCGACCTAAATAAAACAGTTCAAATGCTCTTTTAGCGCTATCGCTTTGTAATATCGATTGCCTTTCTTGCACAGAAATCACTAAAGGTTGATCATTGAGCACAATATCTTGAGATAAATGGCTAGCGGCTAAAAATCCGTAGTAATGACGTTCCTTAGCTAATTCTGTTAGTAGTTGATTGCCGCTTTGGCTTTGCTCAGTTTCTATCAAACTTCTGGCGTACCAATATTTCCACTGCAATGTTTCTTTAACATGCTCTGGAAACTGGGCGAGTTGTTGATTGATACTTTGCCAGTTGTCATCGCGTAACATTTGTGAAATACGCCACTGAATAACTTGGCCTGATTGCAATGAGTCATCGACTTTTACCAACCACTGTTTGGCAGATTGATGACCTTTACTGGCTAAGGCTAAAGCAAATTTTTGTTCAATTAACTGATGTTGCTCGGTAGAAAATGGAAATAAATCTTTGGCTTCGCGGTAAACCTTGATTGCGAGATCTTGGTTACGCCAAACCAAACGATTTAAACCATAAGTAAGAATTTGTGTTTCCCTAACACTTTGTTGTGGGAAACGATTAAGATTTGTCACATAGCTTGGATTTCTTCTAACGCTATGCCAAAGTTTCCCTAAATATTGTTGTTCTGGCTCTAATAAGCCAGTGATATACGGGATCATGGTGTGATTACCGCCATCAGCTGCTTTTGTTAAGCGCTGCCAAATCACTTCTTGTGTGCGATAGCCAGCCTGCTGCCACTGCTCAAATAGGGAATCACATTCTTTGGGTTGCGACTTCCCTACTACCCACAAATCGGTAACCAAAGGTAACACCTCTTGTGCAGGGACACCGGTTTTAAGCTGTGCTTTGTACATGTAACACATCAGTTTTGCATCGCTATTTAGCTTAAACGCATCAATAAAAAGGGATGGATAGTTCTTTTTAGCCAGATAGGTAAGCCACTGCTTTCTCAATGGCCAATCAAGTGGTGTGCCTTGATAACGCGCTAAAAACTCATTGATATTATTGGCATTGTTAATATGCATTGTTTTGATCAAACGCTGTTGATCAAGATAAGGTTGTAACGGATAAAAGTGAAGTTGCTGATACAGCGCTTTATACTCTGCGCTTTGAGCACGATGTGTTAGGCGCTCAGCTTGCTTGAACAGATCGCGGTAATATTGATTATCTTGTTTAGCCGCGTCACTTGAGTAGCTCATTAAAGTCGTGGTAATGAGAGCGATTGGAATTAAAAGCTTGGAAAAAAAATTAACGTTGGGCATGAAAATCACTCGGCAATTAACTAGCTTGTCCTGCTATTATTTGTTGATGGACAATCAATATTCATTATGCAGATCGCCGCCTAAGTGTGCAATATCGCTTTAGACTTTATCGCGCTTTGTCATACTGGTAAGATGATTGGCAATAATAAAAATAATATTGACGTGTTATGCCCTCATGAAAACTCTCATTGTCTCACTAAGTTTGTTTTTGATTTCTCATCTTAGCTATGCCGAGAAGCATCAAGTTTACTTGCTGTCGAGTTACGACTACCAATCAGCTCAAGACGTTGGCTTTAATGCCGGTTATCAATACTTTTTTCGACCTAACTTTGCTGTGCAAATGGGTTTTGATCATTCAGGTGAGCTAGAAAAATACACTAATGACGCCCTGCTAGTTGGTGAATTCGATTCGCTTTATTTTGGTGCTACTATGCAAAAACAGGTCAATGAGCGGTTTGCTTCATTTGCTTCGGTTGGTGCTATGTATGTAACAGATAGTTCGAACCAAGCTTTCTTATCTGACAAAAGCACGCTGCCCTATTTGGGTTTGGGCTTTAACTTCGCGGTATCAAACAACCTCGCTATAACCTTAAAACATCAAAGCCAGTTTAGTAACCAAGCCTATAAAGATATGCATAGCCTGAATTTAGGCTTAACGTTTAGCTTCGGCCAGAGTCGCAACAAGACAAAAACCGTCAATTCAAGTATTCAAGCAGTTTCAGGTGTTGACAATAACAAGATACCACCGGCAGCTAAAACACCAATCGAGATGACTACTTCGTTAGCTAGCGCTGAATCAAATACCCTGAATGAACAAGCCGATGTTAACGAAACAGATTCAATTGAACAGCGCGTGGACTCGACTCATAATTGGTATATTCAGTTAGGTGTTTTCGTCACAACAAGCAATGCCGAGACATTTGTTAAAGAGCTAAAAGCCCATCCTAATTTGGTAGCGAGTGATAGGCTCGTAACCGTAATGGATGGTAAGTTAAATCGGGTCTTAATTGGTCAGTTTAACAACAAAAAATCAGCTACAGACTGGCAGACAACTCACTTAATGCCGCTGGCAATTGATAGCTATGTATTGCAAGTTAAAGACAAAGATTGATCTCTCGATGAATTTTCGTAAACTAGCGAGCCTTTCCGGCAAGTAAAAGAGTAAGTCGTTTATGAATCAACAACTATTTGAATCAGCAGATCATGTACTTGATGCGATTGGGCTTAGGTGTCCTGAACCGGTAATGATGATCAGGTTAAACATTCGAAAAATAGCTGTTGGTGAAACCTTATTGATCACCGCTGATGATCCCTCGACAACGCGTGATGTTCCAAGCTTTTGTCGGTTTATGGAGCATGAACTTATCGCTCAACAAACGCAAACCAAGCCGTTTCAATACCTGATCAAAAAAGGGAGTGCATAGCACTCCCTTTTACTTTCTAGATTAGTCTTTGTTATTGCAATAATGAAATATCAGCAACGTTTAAGAACAAGGCTCTAATTTGAGCAAGTAAAGTTAAACGATTTACCTTCACGGCTTCATCATCAGCCATAACCATCACATCATCAAAGAACGCATCAATCGGTGTTTTTAACTGTGCAAGTGCTGTCAGTACACCTTGGTATTCTTTTGCTTCAATCATAGGTTCAATGTCTTTAGCAACGCTTGCTACAGCAACAATAAGTGCTTTTTCAGCATCTTCACTCGCTAGTTCAGCATTAACCGAATCGAGTAATTGACCGTCGAATTTAGCTAAGATATTACCTACGCGCTTATTAGCAGCGGCCAGTGTTGTAGCTTCAGCTAAGCCTTTAAAGTGAGTAACTGCTTTAACGCGCTTATCAAAATCAAGTGGCGCTGTTGTCGCTTTAGCTAAAACAGCTTGAATAATATCAACACTAATATTTTGTTCTTGGTAGAAAGCTCTGTATCGACCTAAGATGAAGTCGTTAACATCTGATAATGTGTTTTCATTAACTAACTTATCACCATATAACGCAACGCTGTGCTCAATTAATGCAGTGATGTCGATGTTTAAGTCTTTCTCAATAATGATACGAATTAAACCAATCGCTGCACGGCGAAGTGCAAATGGGTCTTTGTCGCCCTTTGGTGCTTGATTAATACCAAAAATACCAACTAGCGTATCAATTTTATCTGCAATCGCTACCGCACAACCAATATTCCCTTCAGGGAGTTTGTCACCAGCGAAACGCGGACGGTATTGATCTTCTAATGCTTGAGCAATTGGTGCGGCTTCACCGTCGTGTAAAGCGTAGTATTTACCCATAGTCCCCTGTACTTGTGGGAACTCTAACACCATCTCGGTCATCAAGTCGGCTTTACTCAGTAAACCAGCACGGTAAGCTTGTTCTGTGTTTTCCTGAATTAAGCTCGCGATAAACTGGCTCATTGCCGCAATGCGCTCAGACTTGTCTTTCAATGTGCCTAGTTGTTTTTGGAACAACACTGATTCAAGACTGGTTAAACGCGACGCTAGCGTTTGTTTCTTATCAGTTTTAAAGAAGAATTCAGCATCAGCTAAACGCGGGCGGATAACTTTTTCGTTACCAGCGATTACTTGTGCTGGGTCTTTACTTTCGATGTTTGAAACAAAAATAAATTTATTTAACAGCTTGCCATTAGTGTCCATCACCGGGAAATATTTTTGATGATCTTTCATTGAGTAAATAAGCGGCTCAGCTGGCACTTCTAAGAAGCTCTCATCAAAATCACCGACTAATGTCACTGGCCATTCTACAAGCGCGGTTACTTCATCTAATAAATCTTGATCAACTAACGCTTCACCACCAAGCGCTTGTGCAGCTTTGGCAATTTGTGCTTTGATAATTTCTTGACGAGCTTGATAATCAACTAAGACATAAGCCGCTTTTAGAATCGCTTCATAGTTGTCAGCGTGATCGATAGAGACTAAGCCTTCACTATGGAAACGGTGACCTTGGCTTAAGCGATCTGAATGGATATCTAATACCTCACCAGCGATAACCTGGTCGCCAAATAAAATGGTCAACGTATGAGCAGGACGAATAAACTGTGTTCTGCTACTACCCCAACGCATTGGCTTAGGAATTGGTAGCTTAGCGACTGCATGTTTCACCATAGCAGGAATAAGTGCATCAACCGACTCGCCCTTCACTGTCGCTTTATGTAGTAACCATTCGCCTTTATCTGTTGATAATCGCTCAGCTTGATCAACAGTAATGCCATTTGAGCGTGCCCAACCTTCTGCTGCTTTGCTGGCTACGCCATTTTCATCAAAGGCGACAGAAACAGACGGACCGCGTTTTTCAACAACTTTGTCTTCTTGTTTTGCTTGAAGATGAGTAACTTTCACTGCTAAACGGCGTGGAGAAGCAAACCAGGTAGCGTTCTCATAGGCTAGGTTGGCATTACCTAACTGAGCTTCAATTTGCGCTAAAAACGTTTCTGCAAGCTCTTTGAGTGACTTTGGTGGTAGCTCTTCCGTGCCTAACTCAATTAATAAGGTTTGTGTTGTCATTATTTCTCTTCCTTATTAGTTGTTTGCTGTTCATTTTGGCAAAGTGGGAAACCCAGCTTCTCGCGCGCTTCATAGTATGCCTCAGCACAAGCTTTAGATAGAGCTCTTACTCTAAGAATGTAACGTTGGCGCTCTGTCACCGAAATAGCATGGCGTGCATCCAATAAGTTAAAAGCGTGTGATGCTTTCATTACTTGCTCGTATGCTGGTAACGGTAAACCGTGCTCAATCAATTTTTGACTTTCTTTTTCACAGTGGTCGAACTGTTCAAACAGTGCTGGTACATCTGCGTGTTCAAAGTTATAGGTCGATTGCTCTACTTCATTTTGATGGAAAACATCACCGTATAACACTTTACCCATAGGGCCATCAGTCCAGACTAAGTCGTAAATACTATCAACGTTTTGAATATACATAGCTAAACGCTCTAGACCATACGTGATTTCACCAGTAACTGGCGCGCACTCTAAGCCACCTACCTGTTGGAAATACGTGAACTGAGTGATTTCCATGCCGTTTAACCAGATTTCCCAACCTAGGCCCCAAGCACCTAACGTTGGCGATTCCCAGTTATCTTCAACGAAGCGAATATCGTGAACCAATGGATCGATACCAAGCTCTTTCAACGAGTTTAAGTAGAGCTCTTGAATGTTTTTTGGTGAAGGCTTCAACATCACTTGAAATTGGTAATAGTGTTGCAAGCGATTAGGGTTTTCACCGTAACGACCATCTGTAGGACGACGACATGGTTGGACATATGCACTGCTCATTGGCTCAGGGCCGATTGCTCGTAAGAATGTCATAGGGTGAAAAGTACCAGCACCAACTTCTAAATCAAGTGGCTGGATGATCACACAACCTTGGCGTGACCAATAATCCTGTAATTGTAAAATTAGACCTTGAAAGGTTTTTATATCAAACGTACTCATGTCGTTCCTAGTTTACGTAATAAACTTTAATAAAATTGTGCTAATTATACCCGCTAGACTTGGTTTAGCTAGTGGTTATAGCGTTAGGTTTGGCGTCCGTTAAAATAAAAATGCCCGATTTGGTGACCGGGCATGTTTTCATTGTATTTACGCGTAGTTCTTACACGTCTAGGTTAGCAACCTTCAGTGCATTATTTTCGATAAAGTCACGTCTTGGCTCAACCTGATCACCCATTAAGGTGTTAAATAATTGATCGGCTGCGATGGCATCTTCAATTGTTACACGTAACATACGACGCGTTTCAGGGTCCATTGTCGTTTCCCATAACTGGTCAGGGTTCATCTCACCTAGCCCTTTGTAGCGTTGGATGTATTGACCGCGCTTAGACTCAGCCATTAACCAATTAAGTGCTTCTTCAAAGCTAGCAACAGGCTTAATTTTCTCACCGCGTTTTACATATGCGCCTTCTTCCATTAAGCCATTGATCGCTTTGTTGAGCGAGCGAATCGCATTGAATTCGTTTGAATTAACAAATTCATAGCCACAACTGTATTGCTTATCAATACCGTGTTGGCGAACATTAAAGCGAGGATAGAAGATGTTGCGTTCAGCGTCATGTAACACTTCTACTGAGTAGATCGAGCCATTGCCATCTTGTTTTTCTAATTGAGATAAGATGTCCTTTGACCAAGTGTTTACAGCCTCTTCACTAGTAAAGTCAGCGGTTTCAATCACGTTCGAATAAACCATCTTCTCTAGAATATCTTGTGGAATTTGGCGTGAAACACGATTAATCGTATCCATCGTCGAGCGATACTGATTAACTAACTTTTCTAATGACACATCGGCAATAGCTGGTGCAGATTCATTAACGTGAATCTCAGCATTTTCTAAAGCAAGTGTTGTTAGGTATTCAGTTAACGCTTCGTCATCTTTTATGTAGCGCTCCTGCTTACCTTTTTTCACTTTATAAAGTGGTGGCTGTGCAATATAGACATAACCACGTTCCATGATTTCAGGCATTTGACGATAGAAAAAGGTCAATAACAGTGTACGAATATGAGATCCGTCAACATCAGCATCGGTCATAATAATAATGCTGTGATAACGTAATTTTTCAGGATCGTATTCGTCGCGACCAATACCACAACCTAGCGCAGTAATTAAGGTACCTACTTCAGCAGAAGAAATCATTTTGTCGAAGCGCGCTTTTTCAACATTTAGAATTTTACCTTTTAACGGTAAAATTGCTTGGTTTTTACGGTTACGACCCTGCTTTGCTGAACCACCCGCAGAGTCACCCTCCACAATGTATAATTCAGAAAGGGCTGGGTCTTTTTCCTGACAATCAGCTAATTTACCCGGTAAACCTGCGATATCAAGTGCGCCTTTACGACGTGTCATTTCACGTGCTTTACGAGCCGCTTCACGAGCGCGGGCAGCGTCGATAATCTTCATGATAATCGTCTTCGCTGTGCCTGGGTTTTCTAGTAGGTATTCGCCTAACTTCTCACCCATCGCTTGTTCAACAGCAGATTTAACTTCACTTGATACTAACTTGTCTTTTGTTTGTGATGAGAATTTAGGATCAGGTACTTTAACTGAGATAACCGCAGTTAAACCTTCACGAGCATCATCACCTGAGGCATTAGTTTCACCTTTCTTAGTTTTGTTTAAACCTTCTTTAACCATGTAACTATTTAGCGTACGAGTTAAAGCCGTTCTAAAACCACTTAAGTGAGTACCACCATCTTTTTGTGGGATATTATTAGTAAAACAGAAGATGTTTTCTTGGAAACCATCGTTCCATTGCATCGCAACTTCAACAACAATGCCATCTTCACGTTCTAGATCAAAGTAGAATATTTCTTCATTGACCGGCGTTTTGTTGGTATTTAAATAATCAACGAAGGCCTGAATGCCACCTTCATAGTGGAAGTGTTCTTTTTTATCTTCATCACGCTCATCGATTAGCGTAATTGAAATACCAGAGTTTAAGAATGATAGTTCACGGATACGCTTTAGCAGGATGTCGTAATGGAATTCAATATCAGAGAATATTTCTGCACTTGGCCAAAAGCGAACTTCAGTACCTTTTGAGTCAGTGTCACCTACAACAGCCAGCGGCGCTTGTGGCTCACCTAAATGATATTCTTGCTCATGAACTTTACCATTGCGGCGAATAGTGAGTTTTAACTTATCACTTAACGCGTTTACAACAGAAATACCTACGCCGTGAAGACCACCAGATACTTTATATCCTGAATCTTCACCACCGAATTTACCACCAGCGTGAAGCACCGTCATAATAACTTCAGCAGCTGAAACGCCTTCTTCTGGGTGGATATCAGTTGGAATACCACGGCCATCATCTTTAACTGAAACAGAGCCATCTAAATGAATTGTGACATGGATATCGTTACAGTGACCCGCTAAAGCTTCGTCGATTGAGTTATCTAGGACCTCAAATACCATGTGGTGTAGGCCTGTACCATCATCAGTATCACCAATGTACATCCCTGGTCTTTTTCTTACCGCATCAAGCCCTTTCAGTACTTTTATACTATCTGAGCCGTATTCGTTTTCTACTGTCATTTTATAGCCTATTTACTTATTTCTAAGATTTCACCATGTTTCACGTGAAACATCTTATATTGTTGTTCTTGTTGTAACATGGGTTCCAACGAAAACTCATCGATTGCCGTAATTATACTTTGGCAATCTATTTTACTTAATGCATTCATTAATGCAGTTCGCGAATTAATATCTAACTCGGCACCAAAATCATCTATTAATAAAATTGGTTTTACTCGCTCTACTTTTTCAATCAATTTTGTTTGGGCAAAAGTAAGTGCCAGTAAAAACAACTTTTGTTGACCGCGAGATAACTTTAAATCAAGTGCTTTGCCACCTATTAAAAAGCGCACATCAAATTTGTGGGCGCCATATTGAGTAAAGCCTAACTGACAATCTCGGACAAAGTTACTTGTCATCACTTCGATCAGTGATTTTTTATTTGGCCATCCTTGGTAGTATTGAACATTGATATCTTCAACAAGTTCCGGTAATAAAATTTTAATCCAACCCGAAAGCTCTTCAGATAACAGCATAAAATAACTTTTTCTAAGTTCTGCTATGGCTTCGCTCAGTTTTACAAATTGCTCATCCCAATAGTCAAAATCGGACTTACTGCGATACGATTTCAACAGTGCATTGCGTTGTTTTTGTAACTTTGCAAAATCACGCCATAAACTAGCGAACGAATGTTTCACGTGAAACATGCCTAAATCAAAAAAGCGTCGACGTTCTTTAGGACCACCAAAAAACAACTTAAAACTTTCTGGTGTTATCACTTGCACCGCAATATTCACGGCCAAATCTGAAAGTTTACTAACCTTTTCGCCATTTACTTTAATCTCGCTAGTACCCGACTTAATATCTCTTTTTATACCAAATCGAGAGCGCTGATTATTCTCTATACTCGCAATAAAATAATCTTGTTCAAAAGTCACTAGACTATCTAGTTTTGCGTTGCGAAAAGACTTTCCATGACCCAAATAGAAAATCGCTTCTAAAATACTACTTTTACCACTACCGTTGTCACCAATAATAAAATTTAAATCTGGATTAAAAGTTATTGTCGCTGGCTTTAGGTTCCTAAAATTATGGGTGGTAAGTTTAATTACACTCATTCACTACAAGCGCATAGGCATGACAACGTAAATTGCTTCGCCTGAATCTTTACCTTCTATAACTACGCTACTGTTAGCATCTGAAAGTGTAAACTGTACTTCTTCGTCTTTAATAGCATTCAAAACGTCAAGCACATAGCTCACGTTAAACCCAATCTCTAACGACTCATAAGGAAAATCAATTTCAATTAACTCTTCAGCTTGCTCTTGTTCAGGGTTGTTCGCTGTGATTTTCAATTCAGTGGATTCGAAATTTAAACGCACACCTTTAAATTTTTCATTTGATAATATCGATGCACGAGACAAAACTTGACGAAGAGCATCCTTATCGGTTGTTAACACCTTATCACCGTTTCTCGGTAATACGCGACGATAGTCAGGGAAACGACCGTCTACTAACTTACTGGTAAAGGAGAACGCTGTGTCCAAAATGCGAATGTGATTTGACCCCATAAAAATCTGAATCTCTTCTTCAACAGGCTCAAGCAGTCGAATGATTTCTAGAATACCCTTGCGCGGAACAATAACCTGACGCGAAGGTAGTGCTAAGGCGTCGTTAGAAATTTTACAAATAGCTAATCGATGGCCATCGGTCGCAACAGAGCGAATCTCATTACCTTCAGTTTCAATTGACATACCATTTAAATAGTAACGAACATCTTGGTTTGCCATTGAAAAATGCGTACTTTCGATCAAACGCAGTAACTCAGACTTAAGCAACTTAAACTCGACGTCGCCTTGCCACTGTTCAATATTAGGGAAATCATTCGCAGACAAAGTAGATAATGAATATTTACTACGACCCGTGCTAATCGTTACCGTTTCATCGTGAGCATCAAAGGTTAATTGAGAATTATCCGGCAAACTCTTACATATATCGAGTAGTTTACGTGCAGGTATTGTCACCTTTCCGTCTTCGCCGAGATTTTCTACTTCGGCATAAGAGACCATCTCAAGTTCTAAATCAGTGGCAGTTAAGGTTAGTGATTGCCCACTTACATCAAAAAGTATATTACCTAATATCGGCAATGTGCTTTTGCGCTCAACTGCACCAGAAACTAAAAGTAATGGCTTAAGTAAGACTTCCCTATTTACCGAAAACTTCATTTGCTATAACCCTTAAGATGATAATGTTCTTATTAAATTTGAATAATCTTCTTTTATATCATGAGATTCTTCACGAAGCTCTTTAACTTTTCGACAAGCGTGTAAAACCGTCGTGTGATCTCTACCACCAAAAGCGTCACCAATTTCTGGTAAGCTGTGGTTGGTTAACTCTTTTGACAACGCCATCGCAATTTGGCGCGGCCTTGCTACTGAACGGCTGCGGCGTTTAGACAATAAGTCTGCCACTTTTATTTTATAATACTCCGCTACAGTTCTTTGTATGTTATCGATAGTAACAAGCTTGTCTTGCAGTGCAAGTAAATCTCGCAGTGCTTCGCGAACAAAATCAATTGTAATGGCACGGCCAGTAAAATTGGCATTGGCAATAACTCGATTTAGTGCCCCTTCCAAATCGCGTACATTTGCTCTAATGCGTTTGGCAATGAAAAACGCTACTTCATCAGCTAGATTGATATTTCGCTCTTGCGCCTTTCGTTTTAAAATGGCTACACGAGTTTCTAATTCAGGTGGTTCAATAGCTAAAGTTAAACCCCAACCGAAACGCGACTTTAACCGATCCTCAACACCATCAATTTCTTTAGGGTAACGATCGCTCGTTAAAATGATCTGTTGATTGCCTTCTAACAATGCATTAAAGGTATGGAAAAACTCTTCTTGCGTACGCTCTTTATTGGCAAAAAACTGAATATCGTCGATGAGTAACGCATCGACACTGCGATAATACTGCTTGAATTGCTCTATCGCATTATTTTGCAGTGCTTTAACCATATCTTGTACAAAGCGCTCAGAGTGCATATAAGCGATCTTCGCTTTAGGATTACTATGTAAAATACCATTCCCAACTGCATGCAATAAGTGAGTTTTACCTAAGCCAGTGTCACCATAGATAAATAAAGGATTATATGCAGTACCTGGGTTATCAGCTACCTGTGAAGCTGCTGCCCTTGCTAATTGGTTTGACTTACCCTCAACGAAGTTGTCGAACGTATACTTGACAAAAACATTAGTTGACTTAGGTAAATTAGCTTCGGGCTGGGATTGCGTATTAACGGTTGAAGGCTTTGGTACTTCTGTTACCTGACTTGCCTGTTCTTGACCATGGTTTGGTAAACTACCTACATCAAACCGCAATAACGGTGGGTTTGACTCTTCCATCGATACGAGTTCATTAATGCGATCAACGTATTTTTCTCTTACCCAATCTAAAACAAAGCGATTAGGAGCGTAGATCGTCATGATATTATTTTCTTCAACACACTGCAGTGGTCGGATCCACATACTAAATTGTTGTGCTGGTAATTCTTCTTGTAAAACAGACAGGCAACGTTGCCAGAGTGACTGTGACACTCTATGACTCCTAACATTCTAATCTATTCGAGAGATGCCCAGAAACAAGGCAAAAAGCGCGGATCAGAAAATAAATATTATTAATTATCCGGCTATTATCTAACGAGTTATCCACAACATCAATATTGACTTTTATGAATTGCCATTTTTTTTATCTCAACCACATCAAAAACCAAAATAAACAATAACTTAACCTTTTATAATAGATTAAAATGACCAGTAAAGTTTTAATAACAATTGTTAAAAAATTAAGCAAAAACAATAAAAAGCAATGATCAGTGTGACAAAACTGTGGATAGAGGTAAAAAGATTAAGGATCCTTAAACGATCTTTTCAAATTTTATCCAAATAATAATATTGACAAAAAACTACAGGCGCTTTAAAATTCGCCCTCATTTTTTGAACCAGTGTGCCAATAGGGCTGTTTTGCCAGGGCAACAACAACCGACGGACTAAGTCTCATGAAAAGAACATTTCAACCAAGCGTATTAAAGCGTAAACGTAACCACGGTTTCCGTGCTCGTATGGCTACTAAGAACGGTCGTGCTGTTTTAGCGCGTCGTCGTGCTAAAGGTCGTGCTCGTTTAAGCGCATAATCTCTCACGAGATTCGTAGCCAGATTATGACGGTTACTAAAAAGTTTACTAGGGAGTCGAGAATATTGACTCCCAGTCAATTTCAAAACATCTTCTCAAATCCTACTCGATTTTCTACTCAACACTTTACTGTATTAATTACTCCCAATAACGATCAACAAAATCGTTTAGGGCTAGCTATTGCTAAAAAACGTGTCAAACTAGCAGTACAAAGAAACAGGATTAAACGTTTAGTGCGTGAAAGTTTTCGTTTGAATCAACATCAATTACCACATATTGATATGGTCGTTATGGTTAAGTCTGGTATCGACTCCCTTGAAAACGAAGATATTAGCAAGCAAATATATGGCATATGGCGAAAAATAAACCGTCGATTGGGCAAAAAATAGCAATATTACTGATAAAGTTTTATCAGACTTTTATCAGCCCACTATTCGGTGCCAGTAAATGTCGCTTTCATCCAACCTGCTCTTTTTATGCCATTGAAGCAATAAATCGTTTCGGATTGTTAAAAGGTGGTTGGTTAGCGAGCAAACGTATACTAAAATGCCATCCTTTACATGAAGGTGGTGAAGATCCAGTACCACATAAACCAAAAGAGAATAAGTAACTTATGGAATCCCAACGCAGTTTGCTATTTATAGCACTACTTGTAGTGAGCTTTTTGTTATTTCAACAATGGCAACTTGAAAATGCACCGATTCAAGTACAACAGCAACCACAAGTAACTCAAGATATCCAATCAGAACAAACGAACAATGACGACTTTGTTCCTGCATCTTCACAAGCTCAACCTAAAGTTGACGTAGTAGCGCCTTCAGCACAAATGATCACCGTAACCACAGATGTGGTGAAAGTAAAAATCAATAGCCAAGGCGGTGATATTACAGAAGTTGCTTTACTCGAATACGATACAGAGCAAGGTGACGGTATTCCATATACCATGTTGCAAAACGGCGCTAGAAAATACATTGCACAAAGTGGTTTAACGGGTGCTAATGGACCAGACAGACTCATTCCAGGCCGTCCTATTTATCAAGTTGAAAAAACCGATTATCAATTAAATGATCAAGGCGAATTGCAAGTAAACTTAGTGTTAAATCAAGAAAACGGTTTAAACCTAGTAAAAACTTATACCTTTACCAAAGGCAAATACGATATTGGTTTAGCTTACACGTTAACTAATAACACAGCACAAAGTGCGAGTGTTCAGCTCTATGGCCAGTTAAAACAATCAACTTTTGTTGATGAATCATCAGCATTTATCCCAACCTATCGCGGCGCTGCTTTCTCAACCACAGATGAAAGATACGAAAAATATGACTTCGCTGACATCGCAGACGCGAACCTAAACAAAACAACCCGTGGTGGTTGGGTTGCGATGCTTGAACATTACTTTGTTTCAGCTTGGGTACCACAAGTTGGCGATAACAATCAGCTATATACAAACTACACCTCAAATGGCGATGCTGTCATTGGCTTTAAAGCACCAGCGATTACTGTCGATGCAAACCAAACGACAACAACAACCGCTACATTATATGTCGGTCCAAAACTACAAGACGAACTTGCAGCTATCGCTGATGGCTTAGATCTCACTGTAGACTTTGGCTTCTTATTTATGATCAGCCAACCGCTACACTGGTTATTGTTAGCAATTCAATCTGTTGTATCAAACTGGGGGGTTGCAATTATCATTATCACCTTAATCGTCAAAGGCGTTATGTACCCGCTTACTAAAGCGCAATACACCTCAATGGCGAAAATGCGTGATTTACAACCTAAAATGCAGCAATTAAAAGAGCGCTATGGTGATGATCGCCAAAAAATGGGCCAAGCAACTATGGAGCTTTACCGCAAGGAAAAAGTAAACCCAGCCGGTGGCTGTTTACCTATGCTGATTCAAATGCCTATTTTCTTAGCGCTGTACTGGGTATTCCTAGAAAGTGTTGAATTACGTCACGCTTCATTTGGTTTATGGTTAACTGACCTATCATCAAAAGACCCATATTACATCCTACCTATTTTAATGGGTGTCAGTATGTACGTGATGCAAAAAATGCAGCCGATGACGGTACAAGATCCTATGCAGCAAAAGATCATGCAATACATGCCAGTGATGTTTACAGTGTTCTTCTTCTGGTTCCCTTCTGGTCTTGTTTTATATTGGTTAGTAAGTAACATCATTTCAATCGTACAAATGAAAATGATTTTCCGAGGCATGGAAAAAGCCAAACAAAAATAATACGCACTAAGATACTCAGTGTTATATTTAAACATAAGGCGACATCAAGTCGCCTTTTTTATTGCCAATATTTCAGCTTAGCTAAAACTTAGCGTAAAATAGCGACATTAATCACTATCGAGAATCAATATGACGCAAGTGTCATTCAACAGTAATACCGAAACTATTGCTGCCCAAGCAACGGCCCCTGGCCGTGGTGGTGTTGGTATTATCCGGGTATCTGGACCACTAGCAGCAAGTGTTGCTAAAACTATTCTAGGTAAACAACCTAAAACGCGCTACGCCGAATACTTACCTTTTAAAACGAGAGCGGGAGAAATACTCGATCAAGGGATAGCTTTGTTTTTTGAAGGGCCGAACTCATTTACAGGTGAAGATGTTTTAGAGCTTCAAGGTCATGGTGGTCCGGTTATTCTCGATATGCTACTCAAAGAAATTCTAGCGATTGATAGCATTAGAATGGCGAAACCGGGTGAATTTTCAGAACAAGCTTTTCTTAACGATAAACTCGATTTAACCCAAGCAGAAGCGATTGCCGATCTGATCAACTCAAGCTCAGAACAAGCAGCCAAAAGTGCCTTACAGTCACTGCAAGGCAGTTTCTCTAAGCTAATTCATCAACTCGTTGAAGATGTTATTCATTTGAGAATGTATGTTGAAGCAGCAATCGACTTTCCCGAAGAAGAAATTGATTTTCTTGCTGATGAAAAAGTCATGAACGACCTTAGCGCGATCATTGATAGCGTTGAGGATGTTCAAAGACAAGCCAAGCAAGGTAGTATTTTACGCGAAGGTATGCGAGTGGTTATCGCTGGTCGCCCAAATGCCGGTAAATCAAGTTTACTCAATGCGTTAAGTGGTAAAGAAACCGCCATAGTTACCGATATTGAAGGCACAACACGTGATGTGCTAACCGAACAAATCCATATCGATGGTATGCCACTTCACATTATCGATACCGCAGGTTTGCGTGAAAGCCCTGATAAAGTCGAGCAAATAGGCATTGAACGCGCTTGGCAAGAGATCAAACAGGCCGATCGCGTATTACTCATGGTCGATAGTTCAAATGATCAAGCAATAGATTTAAAAACTTTCTGGCCAGAGTTTTATCAAGCATTACCGGAGAATATCGGTGTTACCATAATCAAGAACAAAGCCGATATTTC
This sequence comes from Thalassotalea sp. LPB0316, assembly GCF_014898095.1. Taxonomy (NCBI): domain Bacteria; kingdom Pseudomonadati; phylum Pseudomonadota; class Gammaproteobacteria; order Alteromonadales; family Colwelliaceae; genus Thalassotalea; species Thalassotalea sp. LPB0316. The sequence goes on along the minus strand of NZ_CP062946.1, from coordinate 781,647 downwards.
AGGCGCTCCAATAGGTATAACCAAAGAAACTAACACGCCAGTGATCACCCTTTCAGCCAAAACGAATCAAGGGATAAATTTCCTTACTGAGCACTTAAAAGAGATCATTGGCTATCAAGGAAGCACTGAAGGAGGCTTTATGGCGCGCAGACGTCACTTAGTCGCATTAGATAACGCCTATAGCCATCTCACCAACGGTAAAGCGCAATTAGAAGCCTATGTCGCTGGCGAAATACTTGCCGAAGAATTAAGACTTTGCCAACAAGAGCTCAATGAAATTACTGGAGAGTTCACCAGTGATGATTTATTAGGTAAGATCTTTTCATCTTTCTGTATAGGTAAATAGCTTCTCCACTAGTTATTACACCAGGCTAAAATGCTATAGTTATGCATATTTTTCATCAATAGGCGTAACTATGGCTTCTTTTCAAATTATTGTAGGCAGTATGCTTGGCGGTTCAGAGTATGTGGCAGAGGCCTGTCAAGAAGCGCTTGAAGCATTAGACCACCAAACTCAACTACATTTATCACCCGATTTAGCTGATATTCCACATCGAAATCAAATTTGGTTGGTTTGTACCTCAACTCATGGTGCAGGCGAATATCCAGATAACTTCCAACCCTTCGTTGATCAACTAACAGATCAAGAAATCGATCTATCAACAACAAAATGTTTAACGATCGGCTTAGGTGATTCGAGCTACGATACGTTTTGCCAAGCCGCCAAAAACATAAATAACCTATTAATATCAAAAGGTTGCACAAAAATAACAGAACCACTTCTACACGATATGCAAGCGGATATCGATCCAGAAGTACTATCCGCTCAGTGGTTATGCGATCTAAACGATCAGTTATCTTGATCTTACCCATAAGTTACCCACAGAAATAGATCGATAAAACAACTACTGTGGATATAATTGGTGATAAGGCCTGAAATAGATCTTATTATTCAGTTTATTAAATTAAAACTAATTTCGGATGTGGATAAATAGCCGTTTTGATCAAAGGATATACGCCACTAGATCAATGTTTGATCACAGGATCTGATCACGCGGATCTCATTACCGTATATGGGCTACAACGAGTTATCAACAGATCAGTGCGATCTTAATAGTAAGTAATAATAAGATCTTTATATAAGATCTTTATATTTAATTAGTGATCCTCAAGACAAATAAAACGATAATTTTCATTTCAACGATCCAAAAAAAACGGTAGAATACGTGCCCTTTTAAATTAACCTAAGGTAAATGATCAATGTGGTATCAAGACTCATTTGACGTTATTGTTGTTGGCGGCGGTCACGCTGGTACAGAAGCAGCTTTAGCAGCAGCAAGAATGGGCTGTAAAACACTTTTATTAACGCATAATATTGATACCTTAGGGCAAATGTCTTGTAACCCAGCTATTGGTGGCATTGGTAAAGGTCATTTAGTAAAAGAGATTGATGCTTTAGGTGGATTAATGGCTACAGCTATTGATCACAGTGCGATCCAATTTCGCACATTAAATGCAAGTAAAGGGCCTGCAGTGCGTGCTACACGTGCACAAGCGGACCGCGCGTTATATCGATCGTTTGTTAGAAGTTACCTTGAAAACCAAGAAAACCTGACCATTTTTCAACAACCGTGCGATGATTTGATCATTGAAAACGATCAAGTGGTTGGTGTATCAACTCAAATGGGCCTGAAATTTAAAGGTAAAACGGTTGTTTTAACGGTTGGTACTTTCCTTGCTGGTCAAATACACATTGGCTTAAATAACTATCAAGGTGGTCGCGCAGGTGATCCTGCAAGTGTTAATTTAGCGAGCCGTTTACGTGATTTACCATTTAGAATTGACCGTTTAAAAACTGGAACACCACCGCGTTTAGATGCTAGAACGCTTGATTTCTCAGTAATGCAAGAACAACCTGGCGATACGCCTCGTCCGGTATTTTCATTTATCGGATCGCCAGAGGATCATCCTGAACAAATTTCGTGTTATATCACCCACACTAATGAAAAAACTCACGACATTATTCGCCAAGGTTTAGATCGCTCGCCAATGTATACTGGTGTCATTGAAGGCGTTGGCCCGCGCTACTGCCCTTCTATTGAAGACAAAATAATGCGCTTTGCGGATAAAGATACTCATCAAATCTTTGTTGAGCCAGAGGGCTTAACCACGCATGAAATTTACCCTAACGGTATTTCAACAAGCTTGCCGTTTGATGTCCAAATGGATTTAGTGCGATCGATCAAAGGCTTTGAAAATGCGCATATTACTCGCCCGGGCTACGCGATTGAATATGATTACTTTGATCCGCGTGATCTTAAGCAAACACTAGAGTCTAAGTTCATTCAAAACTTGTATTTTGCGGGTCAAATCAACGGCACTACCGGCTATGAAGAAGCGGGTGCGCAGGGGTTAATTGCTGCGACGAACGCTGCACTGAGAGTTCAAGAAAAAGATCAGTGGATCTTAGGTCGCGACCAAGCCTATATGGGCGTATTGATTGATGACTTAGCAACGTTAGGTACGAAAGAGCCATACCGAATGTTTACTTCTCGTGCTGAGTATCGTTTGTTACTTCGTGAAGACAACGCGGATATTCGCTTAACTGAAAAAGGTCGCGAGCTCGGTTTAGTGTGTGATAAGCGTTGGGCGCGCTTTAACGAAAAAATGGAAAATATTGAACTTGAGCGTCAGCGGTTAAAAACAACTTGGGTCCACAAAGATCACCCAGCCAAAGAACAATTAAATCCGTTGTTAAAAAATCCTATTTCACGCGAAGCGAACCTGGAGGATATTTTACGTCGTCCTGAAACTCGCTATGAAGACGTAATGGCAATTGAAGCGTTTGGCCCTGCACTAGCAGATAAACAAGCAGCTGAACAAGTTGAAATTCAGATCAAATACCAAGGTTATATCGATCGTCAAATGGATGAAATTGAAAAGAAAAAGCGTCATGAAGACACGCTGATCCCGGTAGATTTTGACTATCGCCAAATTTCAGGCCTATCTAACGAAGTTGTAGCTAAGCTAACGGATGCTAAACCGGAAACATTAGGCAAAGCGTCCCGTATTTCAGGTATTACCCCTGCAGCCATTTCATTATTGATTGTTTATTTGAAAAAACACGGGCTACTGCGAAAGAGCGCATAATCAGATGACTTACGAAGTAGAATTACGTTCGCTTATTAGCAAAACGCAACTTACCATAAGCGATGAACAAGTTGCTCAGTTAAATCAATATGTTGAATTGTTGCATAAGTGGAACAAAGCCTATAATTTAACCTCTGTTCGCGACCCTTATGAGATGCTCGTAAAGCACATTTTGGACTCATTAGTTGTTGGTGAGCATTTGCAAGGTCAGCGTTTTATCGATGTTGGAACCGGTCCTGGTTTGCCGGGAATACCTTTAGCTATTTTGTTTCCTGAGCGAGAATTTGTTTTATTAGACTCACTCGGCAAGCGCATAACTTTTTTGCGTCAAGTGGTATTTCAACTGAAACTTAAAAATGTCACGCCTGTCCAAATGCGCGTTGAAAACTATCCTGTCGAGCAACCATTTGATGGCGTGCTTTCTCGAGCTTTTGCCTCACTGCAAGATATGGTTAATTGGTGCTCGCATCTGATTGATGACAAAGGTTGTTTTTACGCATTAAAAGGCCAATACCCTGCAGAAGAAATTGAATTATTGCCAGAAAAGATTAAAGTAACGAATAGTTACCCGCTTAACGTGCCAAATTTAGACGGTGAGCGACACTTAATTGAACTAAAAAAACAAACTAGTTAACAATAAAAAAACGTTCGAGGACTTCGTGGGAAAAATCATTGCGGTAGCCAACCAAAAAGGTGGTGTTGGCAAAACCACTACATCGGTAAACCTTGCGGCTTCACTTGCAGCAACAAAACGCAAAGTGTTGTTGATCGACTTAGATCCGCAAGGTAATGCGACCATGGGCAGTGGTGTTGATAAATATGAAGTACACGCAACTTGCTATGAATTGTTAGTTGAAGAGCAACCCATAGAGCAAGTTGTGGTTAAGAATACTGCTGGTATTTATGATTTGATCGCTGCAAATACTGATGTAACTGCTGCTGAAATAAAACTCATGGAATTTTATGCGCGAGAATTAAGGCTCAAAAATGCCTTAGTTGAAGCGCGTAAACAATACGACTTCATTATCATTGACTGCCCGCCTTCACTCAATATGCTAACCGTCAATGCCATGGCGGCGGCTGACTCAGTGTTAGTCCCCATGCAATGTGAGTATTATGCCCTTGAAGGGTTAACTGCGTTGATGGATACCATTTCGAAGCTACAATCTGTGGTAAACAGCGATCTGCATATCGAAGGGATTTTGCGTACCATGTACGATCCGCGCAATCGCTTAGCCAATGATGTATCGGAACAACTTAAACGTCATTTTGGTGATAAAGTTTACCGCACTGTCATACCAAGAAACGTGCGGCTAGCAGAAGCACCGAGCTTTGGGGCTCCAGCGATGTACTACGATAAGTCTTCGACCGGTGCAAAAGCATATTTAGCATTAGCAGGTGAAATTTTAAAAAGAAATGATGTAAAATCTGCCTCTGCTAAAAATTCAGCTAGTTAATTAATCAAGGAAACCTATGAGTCCGTCAAAAAGAAGAGGCTTAGGCCGAGGTCTCGATGCCTTACTTACCAATGCTCCGGCAAAATCTGAACAACAAACGGACCTAAATACTGACACTCAAACAATGACTGATGGTCAGTTAAGAACCTTGCCGATTGAGCAATTAAAGCCAGGAAAATATCAACCGCGTAAGGATATGTCGCCAGATGCGCTTGAAGAGTTAGCCGATTCAATTAAGGCACAAGGCGTGATTCAACCTGTGGTGGTTCGCAGTGTTGGTGATAATAGCTTTGAAATTATTGCCGGTGAGCGTCGCTGGCGTGCTGCCCAACTTGCTCAGCTCGATACTATTCCGTGTTTGATTAAAAATGTTCAAGATGAAGCCGCTGTTGCAATTGCATTGATTGAAAACATTCAACGCGAAGATCTCAATGCAATGGAAGAAGCGATAGCATTAGAACGTTTATTAACCGAATTCGAATTAACCCATCAAGAAGTTGCAGATGCCGTTGGTAAATCGCGTACTACGGTATCAAATTTGTTGCGTTTAAATAATCTAAACGACGAAGTAAAAACCTTATTGGAGCACGGTGATTTGGAAATGGGTCACGCTCGTGCATTACTCGCGTTAGAAGATGACTTACAAACCAATACAGCAAGAACGGTCGTTGCTAAAGAACTAACAGTGCGCGAAACCGAAGCGCTTATCAAAAAGGTTTTGTCGCCTGAACAGCCTAAAGCTGAAAAAGTAAAAGATCCGGACACCCAATCACTAGAACAAAACTTAACCGAGAAACTCGGTTCACAAGTAACTATTAGCCATAATAAAAAGGGCAAAGGTAAGTTAGTTATTTCTTATGCGGATCTAGCTGAACTCGATTCTATCGTTTCGCGATTTGGTTCTTTTTAGCGAATAACTATGCAGGTTTTGTAACTATTCATATTTATAGTGAATATTAGTTTTAAAAAGGGGCGTTTATCGCCCCTTTTTGCGAAAATGAAATGCCCTATTTTGTTGCAAAAAAAGCGTAAACCAGTATACTTGCGCTGACTTTTTTTAAGAGAATTTTTTTCTTAAAGACTAGGTAGTCACTACGAAATTTTTACTAGTTGATAGTCAGTTATGAATAAGCTAGCTCAAAAGGGCCGAATAATTGCATTAAGGCAATTAAAAATAACACTGATTATCATAGTGTTATCTATATTAGTGACATATTTGATGTTTGGTTTTTCCCATGCTCAATCAGCCGCATTAGGCGGAATTGTAGCCCTTATACCGAACATGTTATTTGCCTACAAAGCGTTTCAATACGCCGGGGCAAGTGCCGCGAGGAAAGTCGTTGACTCGTTCAACAGCGGTGTAAAACTGAAATTAGTGTTATCGGCAGTGTTATTTGCATTGTGTTTTAAGTTTGTTGAAAACTTACAACTGCCCGCTTTTTTCACAACGTATTTTTTAGCGATGTTTGCTCCTTTTGTGCAAGCGGTCGCAAACGGTTTTACTATTAATCAACAATAATTGGGATAAAAGATGGCAGCAGATACTGGCTCTTATATCAAACACCATTTGACCAATGCGAAAATGTGTACCGTTGACGGTAGCGTAGCTTTTAACAAAGCTTGTGCTGATGCCGGCTTCTGGACTCTACACATCGACACATTACTGTGGTCAATTGTGCTCGGTTTGGTATTCTTACTAACTTTCCGTTCAGTCGCTAAAAAAGCAACGACTGGTGTTCCTGGCAAACTTCAATGTGCAGTTGAAATGATTGTCGAATTTGTCGATACGAGTGTAAAAGAAACATTCCACGGCAAAAACCCATTAATTGCCCCGTTATCATTAACGATTTTTGTCTGGGTATTTTTAATGAACGCAATGGACTGGGTACCAGTTGATTTAATTCCAACTATCGCTGGTTGGATCGGTTCTACCTTCATGGGTATGGATCCGCACGATGTTTACATCAAGTCAGTACCTACCACAGATATGAACATGACGTTCGCCTTATCTATTGGTGTATTCTTCTTAATTATTTACTACTCAATCAAGGTGAAAGGCTTTGGTGGTTTTGCTAAAGAGTTAACGATGCAACCATTTGGCCACTGGGCGTTTATCCCAGTAAACTTTATCTTAGAATCAGTTACTTTAATCGCTCGCCCAGTTTCATTGGCATTGCGTTTGTTCGGTAACTTATACGCTGGTGAGCTAATCTTTATTTTGATTGCTACCATTGGTTTATTCCAATTACCAGTACATTTTTTATGGGCCGCGTTCCATTTATTAGTCATTCCGCTTCAAGCTTTCATCTTCATGATGTTAACCATCGTGTACTTGAGCTTGGCGCACGAAGATCACTAACTCTTCGGGATTGAGTTAGGCGGCCATATTCACTTCTTATAAGCGAATATGGTCAAAAAACCCGAAGGGTTTAGGACAGGATGTCCAACAAGAGTTTTTTAATTTTTAACTTTATAACTTACTTTAAAATAATCGGAGATAAATATGTTATATATCGCTGTTGCATTATTAATCGGTCTAGGTGCTTTAGGTACTGCGATTGGTTTTGGTTTATTAGGTGGCAAATTCTTAGAATCAGCTGCTCGTCAACCTGAACTTGCACCACAATTACAAGTAAAAATGTTCATCGTAGCTGGTCTTATCGATGCGATCGCTATGATCGGTGTAGGTATCGGCTTATACATGTTATTCGCATTAGCTTAATCATTAGCTGTTTTTCATTTCGCGAATAAATTATAGGAGGTACACAAATGAACATTAACGTTACCTTAATCGGTGAATTAATCGCATTTGTCGTATTTGTATTATTCTGTATGAAGTACGTGTGGCCACCACTTATGGCTACTATAGAAGAGCGTCAGAAGAAAATTGCTGATGGTCTTGCGGCTTCTGACCGTGCAGCTAAAGAGCTTGAATTAGCTCAAGGCAAAGCAACTGCTCAATTAAAAGAAGCAAAAGCGCAAGCAGCTGAGATTATCGAAGCCGCTAAAAAGCGTGAAGCACAATTAATTGACGAAGCTGCTGAAAAAGCACAAGCAGAGCGTGAGAAAATCATCGCTTCTGGTCATGCAGAAATTGAGTCTGAACGCAATCGCGCGAAAGAAGAGTTACGTCAACAAGTAGCTGTTCTAGCCGTAGCCGGTGCCGAGAAAATTCTTGAGCGTTCAATTGATGCCGCTGAACACAGCGACATCTTAGATAAACTTGTCGCTGAGCTTTAAGGGGTAAAAGCACTATGTCTGAATTGACAACAGTTGCTCGTCCTTATGCTAAAGCAGCGTTCGAATATGCTGTCGAAGCTAATGCAGTGGATAACTGGTTAGAAATGCTGGTATTTGCTGCCGAAGTATCACAAAACGAAACGATGCAAGGCTACCTTTCTGGTGGCGTATCGGTTGAACAAGCACAAGCTTTGTTCATTAATGTTTGTGGCGAACAGCTAAACAGCCAAGGGCAAAACTTTGTTAAAGTTTTGGCCGAAAACGAACGTCTGTTGGTGCTACCACAAGTGGTTGCTCAATTTAGTGAATTAAAAGCTGAATATGAGAAAGAAGTCACTGTGGATGTAACCTCTGCTGTTGAATTAACAGCAGAACAACAAACTACATTAAGCGCCGCGCTTGAAAAGCGTTTGGCTCGTAAAGTAAAGCTCAATTGTGTGGTTGACACTAGCGTTGTTTCTGGTCTTGTAATCAAGGCTGGTGACATGGTAATCGATGGTTCAGTTAGAGGTAAATTGAACCGCTTAGCATCAACGATACAATCTTAACTGGGGAACAGAGCATGCAACTGAATTCCACTGAAATCGCTGAACTGATCAAAAAACGTATTGAACAGTTTGACGTAGTTAGTGAAGCTCGAAATGAAGGTACTATCGTTTCTGTAACAGACGGTATCATTCGCATCCACGGTCTTGCTGATGTAATGCAAGGTGAGATGATCGAACTTCCAGGCAACCGTTACGCTATCGCGTTAAACCTTGACCGTGATTCGGTAGGTGCGGTAGTTATGGGTCCTTACGCCGACCTTGCCGAAGGCGTAAAAGTAAAAGGTACTGGCCGTATTTTAGAAGTACCAGTAGGTCGTGGCTTATTAGGCCGCGTAGTCAACACCCTTGGTGAGCCAATCGACGGTAAAGGCCCAATCGAAAATGATGGCTTTGCTCCTGTTGAAGTTGTTGCACCAGGTGTTATCGATCGTAAGTCTGTTGATGAGCCAGTACAAACTGGTATCAAATCAATCGATTCAATGATTCCAATCGGTCGTGGTCAGCGTGAGCTTATCATCGGTGACCGTCAGGTTGGTAAATCTGCGATCGCATTAGATGCAATCATTAACCAGAAAAACACTGGTATTAAGTCAATCTACGTAGCTGTTGGTCAAAAAGCATCAACTGTTGCTAACGTAGTACGTAGCTTAGAAGAGCACGGCGCATTAGAAAACACTATCGTTGTTGTTGCGTCTGCATCAGAAGCTGCTGCACTTCAATACTTAGCACCATACTCTGGTTGTACAATGGGTGAATACTTCCGTGATCGCGGTGAAGATGCGTTAATCGTATATGATGATTTATCTAAGCAAGCTGTTGCTTACCGTCAAATCTCATTACTTTTACGTCGTCCACCAGGTCGTGAAGCATACCCAGGTGACGTTTTCTACCTTCACTCACGTCTACTAGAGCGTGCTGCTCGTGTAAACGAAGACTACGTAGAGCGTTTCACTAACGGTGAAGTTAAAGGCCAAACTGGTTCATTAACTGCGTTACCAATTATCGAAACACAAGCGGGTGACGTTTCTGCATTCGTACCAACTAACGTAATTTCAATTACCGATGGTCAAATCTTCCTAGAGTCTGATTTATTCAACTCAGGTATTCGTCCAGCGGTTAACGCAGGTATCTCGGTATCTCGTGTTGGTGGTGCTGCACAAACGAAAATCATCAAGAAACTTGGTGGTGGTATCCGTTTAGCATTAGCTCAGTACGCTGAATTAGCGGCTTTCGCTCAATTCGCATCTGACCTAGATGACGCAACACGTGCACAGTTAGAGCACGGTCAACGCGTAACTGAATTGATGAAGCAAAAGCAATTCAGTCCGTTATCTGTTGCGGAAACAGCTGTTTCATTATTTGCTGCTGAAAAAGGCTACTTAAACGATGTTGCTATCGACAAAGTAGTAGATTTCGAAGCTGCGTTATTATCATACGTAAATAATGAGCAAGCTGAGTTGATGGCTACTATCAACGAAAAGGGTGATTACAACGCTGATATCGAAGCCGGTTTAGCAAAAGCTATTGACACGTTCAAAGCTACGCAAACTTGGTAATTAGTTAACCTTTTCGGAGAGAATAGTCATGTCCGGCGCTAAAGAGATAAAATCGAAGATTGGAAGTGTACAAAATACACAGAAGATCACCAGCGCGATGGAAATGGTTGCAGCCTCTAAAATGCGCAAAGCGCAAGAAGGGATGGCTGCCTCTCGTCCATACGCTGAAAATATGCGAAATGTGATCGGTCACATCGCGCTTGGTAACTTAGAATATCGCCATCCATATTTGGAAGAGCGTGAAGTTAAGCGCGTAGGCTATATCGTCATCTCTACAGACCGTGGTTTGTGTGGCGGCTTAAACATTAACATGTTTAAGAAAGTACTTGCTGATGCTGCTAAATGGCAGGAGCAAGGCGCAGAAGTTGATTTTGGTGTTGTAGGTGCAAAAGCCACAGCATTCTTTAACAACATGGGCGCACACGTCGTTTCACAAGTATCAGGTTTGGGAGATAGCCCTTCAGTAACTGACCTTATCGGTAGTGTTAAGGTGATGCTGGATGCCTATGATAATGGCGAAATTGATAGGCTGTTCGTGGTTTACAACAGATTTGTAAATACCATGGCACAAGAGCCGAAAATCGATCAACTTTTACCTTTGCCTAAGTCAGATGATGACGAAATTAAGCACCGTTGGGACTACGTATACGAACCAGATGCTCAAGTGTTACTTGACCAATTATTAGTTCGTTACATTGAGTCTCAAGTGTACCAAGGTGTTGTTGAAAATCTAGCATGTGAGCAAGCTGCTCGTATGGTTGCAATGAAAGCTGCAACTGACAATGCAGGTGATTTAATCGACGAATTACAATTGGTATACAACAAAGCACGTCAAGCAAGTATCACGCAAGAATTAAGTGAAATTTGTGCTGGCGCAGCAGCGGTTTAAGGCAACAGGTTCTTATAAAGAGCAAAAGATTAGAGGATTAAACATGAGTACAGGTAAAGTCGTCCAAATCATTGGCGCAGTTGTGGATGTAGAATTCCCACAAGATGCTGTACCTCAGGTATATGACGCATTAAATGTAACTGAAGGTGACCTTTCAGGCTTAGTACTAGAAGTACAACAGCAATTAGGCGGTGGCGTAGTACGTTCAATCGCTATGGGTTCATCTGACGGTTTGCGTCGTGGTCTGAACGTAGTAAATACAGGTAATAACATCCAAGTTCCAGTTGGTACTGCAACTTTGGGTCGTATTATGAACGTATTGGGTGAGCCAATCGATGAAGCTGGCCCAATCGGTGAAGAAGAAAGATGGTCTATCCACCGTGAAGCTCCTTCTTACGAAGAGCAAGCGGCAGCTAACGAATTGTTAGAGACTGGTATCAAGGTAATCGACTTAGTATGTCCATTCGCTAAGGGTGGTAAAGTTGGTTTATTCGGTGGTGCTGGTGTTGGTAAAACCGTAAACATGATGGAACTTATCCGTAACATCGCAATCGAGCACAGCGGTTATTCAGTATTCGCAGGTGTTGGTGAGCGTACTCGTGAGGGTAACGATTTCTACCATGAAATGAACGATTCAAACGTACTTGATAAAGTATCGCTTGTATACGGTCAAATGAATGAGCCACCGGGTAACCGTTTACGTGTTGCGATGACTGGCTTAACAATGGCTGAGAAGTTCCGTGACGAAGGTCGTGACGTACTTTTCTTCGTTGATAACATTTACCGTTACACACTTGCTGGTACAGAGGTATCTGCACTATTAGGTCGTATGCCTTCAGCGGTAGGTTACCAGCCAACTCTTGCAGAAGAGATGGGTGTACTTCAAGAGCGTATCACTTCAACTAAGAAAGGCTCAATCACTTCAATCCAAGCGGTATACGTACCAGCGGATGACTTGACTGACCCGAGCCCTGCAACTACCTTCGCTCACTTAGATGCGACAGTTGTACTTAGCCGTGATATCGCAGCACAAGGTATCTACCCTGCTATCGATCCACTTGACTCTTCATCGCGTCAATTAGATCCACTAGTAGTTGGTAACGAGCACTATGACGTAGCACGTGGCGTTCAAACAACGTTACAACGTTACAAAGAGCTTAAAGATATCATTGCTATCTTAGGTATGGACGAATTATCTGAAGAAGATAAGCGTACCGTAGACCGTGCTCGTAAGATTCAACGTTTCTTATCACAACCATTCTTCGTTGCTGAAGTATTCACTGGTTCTCCAGGTAAGTATGTATCGCTTAAAGACACCATCAGTGGCTTTAAAGGTATTCTTGCTGGCGAATATGATGACTTACCAGAGCAAGCGTTCTACATGGTTGGTTCAATCGAAGAAGCTGTTGAAAAAGCTAAATCAATGTAATTTAGCTTTTCGGAGCAATTAGGAGGTCACAATGGCAGCAATGACTGTAAATCTGAATGTAGTAAGTGCTGAAGAAGCGTTATTCTCTGGTAGCATTGAATCATTACAGATCACTGGTAGCGAAGGTGAGTTAGGTGTTATGCCTGGCCACGCACCTTTGCTGACCTCACTAAAACCTGGTATGGCTCGCATTGTCAAAAAAGGTGGTGAAGAGGAAGTTCTTTACTTATCTGGTGGCATGTTAGAAGTTCAACCAAACAATGTAACTGTGTTAGCTGATGTAGCAACACGTGTTGCAGACTTAGATGAACAAGAAGCGCAAGCAGCTAAACGCCGTGCTGAAGAGCACTTGAATGATCAAGGTGGCGATGTTGATTACGCAGAAGCAGCTTCTGAATTAGCGCGCGCAGTTGCGCAATTACGTGCAATTCAAGCGGCTAAAAAGAAAATCTAAAAGCTATATCAAACACTAGTTTTAGTGAATCAAAAACGAGTCTCCACATTGTGCAGGCTCGTTTTTTATGCCTAAAATTTGGGGTCAGAGTCATTTAACTCTGACCCCCCCACTTTTTTACTTATTTCAATTGCCATTACTTGCCGATACAATAGCGTGAATGAATTAAATTAATGGAATAGTAATGAGTTTATCTGTTGTTATTTTAGCGGCCGGCAAAGGCACGCGCATGCGTTCAAGCTTACCTAAAGTTTTACATCCTGTTGCTCACAAGCCTATGGTTGGTCATGTGATTGACGCGGCTCGCCAAGTCAATGCCGAAAATATTTATCTTGTTTATGGTTTTGGTGGTGATGTTTTAAAAGCAACGCTTACAAAAGACGAAACAGCTGATGATTTAACCTTTGTCGAGCAAGCCGAACAATTGGGTACCGGTCATGCTGTAGATATGGCTTCTCCGTACTTAAAGGATGATGAAGACGTTTTGGTGCTTTATGGTGATGTGCCGCTAACTAAAGTATCAACCCTTGAAAAACTCATTGCTGCTAAACCAGAGAGCGGTATGGCGTTACTTACGGTTAAGTTAGCAAACCCTACTGGGTACGGTCGTATTATTAGAAACAATAACACGGTCATCGGTATTGTAGAGCAAAAAGATGCATCACCAGAGCAATTAGCGATTAATGAATGTAATACCGGTATTTTGTTAGCGAACGGTGGCGATTTAAAACGCTGGTTAAGTAACTTATCTAATGATAATGCTCAAGGAGAGTACTACTTAACGGATATCATTGCTGCTTGTCACAACGAAGGTAAGGTCATTGCAACAGCTCATCCAGACAGTGAAATTGAAGTAGAAGGCGCGAACAACCGTGTTCAACTTGCTCAATTAGAGCGCGCTTATCAGTTACGCCAAGCTGAAGAGTTAATGATTGCAGGTGCTAGCCTACGTGATCCTAACCGCATTGATATTCGCGGTGACGTTACCGTTGGTCAAGAGGTAGTAATTGATATTAACTGTATTTTCGAAGGCAAAGTTGACATTGCTGATAATGTCACTATTGGCGCTAACTGTATTTTGAAAAACTGTAAGATTGGCGCAGGCGCTGAGATTAAACCTAATACCATGATCGAAGATGCCATCATTGGTGAAATAGCCTCTGCTGGTCCATTTGCTCGTATTCGCCCTGGTTCAGAGTTAAAACGTGATGCTCATATTGGTAATTTTGTAGAAATGAAAAAGTCAGTATTGGGCGAAGGTGCAAAAGCAGGCCATTTAACCTACTTAGGAGACGCAGAAGTTGGTGCTAAGGCGAATATTGGTGCGGGTACTATTACTTGTAACTACGATGGCGTAAACAAATCAAAAACTATTATCGGTGAACACGCCTTTATCGGTTCAAATGCCTCATTAGTCGCACCGGTTACCATTGGTGATTATGCGACAACAGGCGCAGGCTCTGTTATCGTCAAAGAAGTTGAGTACAAAGCGCTTGCGGTTGCACGTGGAAAACAGCGCAACATCGCTGATTGGCCAAGACCAACTAAGAAATAATAGGTTGGGGGTTAGAGTCAAATGACGCTGACCCCTTTTAGGTTTACTTATCTGTATATCCCTTCTCTGCTTTGGTAACTTTCTCTAGATATCGCCTAGATTCAGCTCTGGGGTGCTTTTTAGTCAGAACGTAATACACGTTTTTTGGTTGTTGCGCGTTGATCACTTTAACAGCGGTTTTTCGATCCCGATGAAAGCTTTTAAGGACATTCCCCGTACCGCCGTTATAGGCTGATATCATCGCATAGTGCTGACTAGTGCTATTATTGACACCATTTAAATAATTGTTTTGTAATAAATGCAAATAAGCCGTGCCAATATCGATATTAAATGCAGGATTAAATAACTGCTGTTTTGTCGGTTTACCGGTTGTGTTTTTTACTTTTTGGTAGACATCAGCGCCAGCAGTATTGGGCACCACTTGCATCAAACCATAAGCGTTGGCATGGCTGACGGCATATGGGTTAAAACTACTTTCTGTTTCAATAATGCCGTAAATCAGCTCTGGCTTAATTTGGTAGCGCTTTGCCGCTGCGAGCACATGTTGGCTGTACTTTTGCTGGCGTAAGTGTTGGTGAGCCTCAATTAAATCAAATTTTACTTGTAATAGTTCATGAGAATCTATGCGCATTTGTTTAAGTGCTGTATTGACTAAATGCGTGGCAAACCGCCCTGCTCGCCATTGATATTGAATTGGCTTATTTTCCTGATCCAGTACCTGACCATAAAGAAATGGTGTGCCATTTAAGGTAGGCTTTTTACTGCTGAAAATATCATTTTCTCGCGGATCTTCAGGTGTAAGCAGCGTAATCACAATGGCTTGATACAAATTGTCTAATGCTTGTTGTTTGTTATTACTAAGCAGCGTTTCAACGGTTACTTGGCCTTTGGCAAAGTCAACAATAGCTCGAGCTTTGTAATCATTAGTGTATTTAACATAGCGCTTGTTGCTGGGCAACTCAGTATTTTTCTTACCCCAAACTTGTTCAATATGTTGCCTAAGTTCATCGATAAGTCGTGAGATATCTTGCAAGTCTTGCTCAGCTAATGCTTTGGTTTTAATTGCTTTATCAGCGATTGCAATCACATTTTTGTCATCGGCTTCTATTTGTTTTATTAACTCTTGGGCACTTTTGATTGATGAGAGGTTAGGGGTCGATTTACAAGCCGTTAGGGCAATCAAAGCAATGAATAAAAAACGTAATTTCATACCAAAACATCAGCAGTAATTTTTATCAGTTTAACTGATTGCATGATAAAACGGGGTAAAAGTTGACCGATTTATATTTATCACTATAATAAGTTTCGTTATGAAACTTAACGAAAGAAAATATGTCAAAACGAAACACACAACAGCGCCGTCATATTATTATTACTGAGGTTAACTCTGTCGGTGAGGTCAGTGTAGAGGCATTAGCTAAGCGTTTTGATATTTCAGAAGTTACGATCAGAAAAGATCTAGCTGCGCTAGAAAAAAGTGGTTTACTATTACGTCGTTACGGTGGCGCGGTGCCGCTGCCACAAGAAATAACCGAAGCTAAAGAGTCTAAAGTTTCGGTTCGAAAGCTAGCTATCGCAAAAAAAGCGGCAAGTTTAATAAAAGATCATTATCGTATCGTTATTGATAGTGGTCGAACAACATCAACCATCATTGAACATTTAACTGATAAACGCGGCTTAGTGGTAATGACTAATTCGATGAAAATAGCGAGCAGGCTACATGAATTAGAGAATGAGCCAACAATTTTGATGACCGGCGGTACTTGGGATCCAACGTCTGAGTCGTTTCAAGGGCAAATAGCAGAGCAAGTTTTACGCTCCTATGATTTTGATCAGTTATTTATCGGTGCTGATGGTATAGATGTTGAGCGCGGTACCACTACGTTTAATGAACTTATTGGTCTAAGCAGAGTGATGGCTGATGTTGCAAGAGAAGTCATAGTTGTTGTTGAATCAGAAAAAATTGGTCGAAAAATCCCCAATTTAGAGTTAACTTGGCAACAGGTAGATACATTGATCACCGATGAGCTATTAGCTCAGTCGGTAAAAAAACAATTAATCGAGCGCGGTGTTAACGTAGTTATTGCTCCGCTCAAACAATAAAAAGTAAATAAGGATGATAGTATGTGTGGCATTGTTGGTGCAGTAGCACAGCGTGATGTAGCTGATATCTTAGTAGAAGGTTTAAAACGATTAGAATATCGTGGTTACGATAGTGCTGGCGTTGCAATTATCGATTCAAACAACCAATTAAACCGAGCTCGTCGTTTGGGTAAAGTACAGGAATTGGCTGATGCGTTGGCAGAAGCGCCATTATCAGGTGGTACTGGTATTGCGCATACGCGTTGGGCAACACATGGCGTACCAAGTGAAGCGAATGCACACCCACATATCTCGTCAGATAATATCGCCGTTGTTCACAATGGTATTATTGAAAACCACGAAGAACTTCGCGCGCAATTACAAGGCTTAGGTTACGTATTTACCTCAGAGACGGATACTGAAGTCATTGCACACTTAGTTCACCACGAGTTGAAAAGCCACGATACATTATTAGCTGCTGTTCAAAGTACAGTTAAGCAACTAGAAGGAGCTTACGGTACTACCATCATGGATACTAATGACAAAGATCGCGTTGTCGTTGCTCGTTCAGGTAGCCCACTTGTTATTGGCTTTGGTTTAGGTGAAAACTTTATCGCGTCAGACATGATGGCGCTATTACCTGTTACACGTAAGTTCTGTTTCCTTGAAGAAGGTGATGTTGCTGAAGTTACTCGTTTTGAAGTGAATATTTTTGATAGTGAAGGTCAGCCGGTAGTTCGTGAAGCTAAAGAATCAGAAGTTAGCCACGATGCGGGTGACAAAGGTGAATACCGTCACTACATGCTTAAAGAAATCTACGAGCAACCAACGGCTATTCGCAACACGCTAGAAAATCGTTTCGATAATGGTTTATTAGATACGCAAACATTCGGTACTGGCGCTGATGAAATTTTCAAAGAGATCGAACACGTTCAAATTATTGCCTGTGGTACATCATATCACTCAGGTATGGTTGCACGTTACTGGTTAGAAGCACACGCAGGCGTATCGTGTAATATCGAAATAGCGAGTGAGTTTAGATACCGCAAATCACATGTGCCAAAAAATGCCATGATCGTCACTATTTCACAATCAGGTGAAACCGCAGATACCTTGGCAGCACTTCGTTTAGCAAAAGAATTAGGTTACCGTTCAAGCTTAACGATTTGTAACGTACCGGGTTCAAGCTTAGTGCGTGAGTCTGACTTAGCGTTTATGACCAAAGCCGGTGCTGAAATTGGTGTTGCTTCAACTAAAGCATTTACAACCCAGTTGGTTGGCTTAATGATGATGACATTAGCACTTGGTAAGCATCACGGTATGAGTGTTGACGATCAAAAAGCAATGGCCAGTGCATTAGTGACTTTGCCAAACAAAGTAGAAGAAGTCTTAGCGCTAGCAGACTCAATTGAAGATTTAGCGGAAGACTTTGCTGATAAGCATCACTCGCTATTCTTAGGTCGCGGTGATCAATACCCAATTGCGATGGAAGGTGCGTTAAAGCTTAAAGAAATTTCATACATTCACGCTGAAGCCTATGCTGCGGGTGAATTAAAACACGGCCCTCTAGCGTTAATTGATGCAGAAATGCCGGTTATCGTTGTTGCACCGAAAAACGATTTAATTGAGAAGTTAAAATCAAACGTTGAAGAAGTGCGTGCTCGCGGTGGTTTAATGTATGTCTTTGCTGATAATGACGCAAAATTTGAAAGTGATGAAACCATGAAAGTAATAAACGTTCCTCACTGTGACGATTTAATTGCGCCAATTGTGTACACGCTACCGTTACAGTTGTTGTCTTACTATGTCGCTATAATTAAAGGCACTGATGTTGACCAACCTCGCAACTTAGCAAAATCAGTTACTGTTGAGTAAGTTATTGATTTTTAAAACACTTAAGTTCTTTAAAGGCAACCTGTTGGTTGCCTTTTTTATTACACACGTAAAATAGTATCCCGGCTAACAGCTATATAATTAAGATTAAGCCTAATCCAAATTTCTATCGTTAAATGAAAGCGGCCGCCACCAATACCGCTTTTTTAGTCGATAGTTTTATTGATGGTGACGGCGGCTCCCCCCTTTTGAGCTTGGTGCGTGTTTACTAGCGTTTGCCGAAGCATAACGCTTGTGTTGTTGGGCACTGTAGTTATTACCACTTTTACGCGGCGCGCTTTTGGCCGGTTGCTTGTTACTTTTATTTTTGTGATAGTCGTTATTACTGCTTTTAGGTTGCTTTACATACTGCTCTCTTTCATGTGTTGCTTTTTGCTGCGGTTTACTCGGACTGACGCGTTCTTTCTCTGATTTAACGCTATGCCTATTCGCTGGCTTGGTACTGTGTTGTGGCCGCTTGTTACGTGCTTCGTTAGTCACATGAGTCGTTTTCGTCATTTTTTGATTGAGCTTTTGATGACGTGTGACCGCTGTTGTTGTAGTGGTAGCAGCGTTTCGGTTGGTGAACTGTTTTTCTTGTATCCGCACTGTTTTACTGTAGTCCCTGCTTGGTCTTGAACTGTGGTATTTACGCGATAGTGTTGTGCTTTGATACGCTACACCGCGGCGATGCGTTGGGTTGTGCTGCCAGCGTGTAGCATTGGCATAACCACCGTGAGACACGCTTCTTTTATAACCGGGGTGCGGTCTATGGTGTGGTGGTCTGTGATGGTGATGCGAGATAACCACATGATGATTGTGCCAATGAAAACTACTAAAAAAGAAATTAAAGCTAATGTGAACACCGCTATGCCAGTAAAAAGGACTGTGGTGGTGATAAACCGCGTAATGTGGTGGATAGTGCCAATAAACCGGTGGATAGTGTGTCCAGTGCCATCCACCATAAACGACTCTGGTATCGTAATAGGGTACATAAACCACTTCTTTTTCGGCAGGCTCAATAATAATGGTTTCTTTTTCCTTGATGACTTTTACATTCTCCATCTTATCGAGATTACCCGCTTGTTGAGCTTGCGCTCGCAATGTTTGGATAGTCGCTAAAACCTGCTCTTCATCTTGTAAGAAAGCATCGCCCAGTTGTTGGGTCCAGCTCAACTGTGTGCTCATTTTTTCCAAAATAGTTGGAAATGCAATTAAGGCAACAACACTAGGATCCCAATTAAAAGTGGCCACTTGTTGCTCAATTTCGTCATGGTTGATATCGGGATTTTTTTCTGCCCAGCGCTGTGCTTCAATCACCTCTATCGGGTACGTAGAGGCAATTAAGATGTGAGTGAGTAAACTGTCTGGATATAAGGCTATTGGCGCTAATACTTGAGCAATTTCACCTTGTTCTAGCGGTTTTGTTGGTACTTCAGTTTTAGTTTGCTCGTCGATATTTGATGCGTATGACGGGATCGTAAAAACTAGTGATATTGCCATTATGGAGGCAACTAACAAAGGGATCAGCTTTTTCATGGTTCTATCCTTTTATCAAAAGATAGTATTACTTTACTTAGGTGAAACTGAACGTAAGCTGAACGTTAGTGATTGACGTGGTCAACCAAATTCAGTCACTCCAGTTAAGTTATGCAACCATTTCTAATTTACCACCTAGAATTTCATAATTATTTTGGCTTTGATATCCCCAATATGAGTGAAAGCGGTGACTGTTGTACCACTTAGTGGTGTAGTTCAGGATATCTTGCTAAGCATTATAACGCGTTTGGTAGTTGCGCCATAAAAAAGCCGCTCAACATTAATTGAACGGCATTAAAGTATTACTTTTTTCTACCAACTAATTGATGTTAACTTACTTATTTGATATTTCGTAAAAGTAATCAATCTTGTCAGCATAATTAGCTTTTACATAGTTCTCAAGGTTCACATTTCCCTTTAACAACTTGTTTGCCTGAGCAAGTTTTTCAACTACTCTCTGTGCATTATTATCCCTAGAGTTAAAAGCAAATTGTTGATATCTTGCCTGAGCAAGCAGTTCGAAAGCTGAAGCATCCATAACAACAGAATATGATGACACAATTTTAGTCAATTGATCTGTCACCTGCTCAGGTCTTACACCATCGGGCCAGCTACTACCTCGAGGAAAAATATCACCTTGCTGATACTCAGGAACGTAGTACCGAATCGTTTCTTCCAAGTCAGCAAGCGATTGAAGTAAATTCAATGTACTTAAAGCTTGATAACTCAGTCCGTCTCCTCCAGAGAAATCAGGATAATTGTTTACTTCATCATACAATTGATTAGATAATTCCTGAGAGTTGTAATTATCTACATATTGAAAATCATCAATAGATGGAAAACCATTACTCTTAAGCACCTCATACTCAGCCATGGTTTTAAAGTTAAGAACCCCGAATAATCGAGCATTCATCTGTTCATAAAGCGCTCTGTCAGTATAACTGAAGTCCTCCAAATAATCCGAAAGCGTAAAAATATCACTAGCTGTAGTAGCCTCAACATTATCGTTATTACTGTCAATGTATTTAAATTTTTGTTCGGGCGTTTTGTTGGAGTCATTGACATCTACAGAAACCTCTGCGTTTTCGGAACCATTGATTACGACAAATAAGATTGTGCCTAAAACTATGGCAATGACAATTATTTTACTGAAATTCATCAAGCTGCCTCTAGGTTGATCCCATTCCACCGCTAATGGCTTTATCACAAGCATTATTTTTCAAATCATTTTTATACTCTCTACAGGCTTGTGTTAGCGTAGCTTTATCGTAAGCATCATCGCCAACCATTTCTACGGCCGCACTATATCCTTTAGCATATGTATTACACTGATAATCTCCTTTGCAAACATCTAACATCGAGTCATAGAACGCCATATCACACCCCATTTGGCCACTACCTCCGTTATAGCAAATATCATGGTTGTTACATGCAGACTCAAAAGAATAGCCATCTAGTGGCTGATCCGGATCACCAGTGTATCCATTCCTTCCTTTTAGAAAAGCGTTGATGGCAGTCTCAATTATACCACCAGTGCCACAGCCATTTGTCGCAGAAGGGATATTCCAAAATGCACTACTGTCGGTCAAATACGGCCAAGTCATAGAGCTTCCAAACATACCTTCACAGTGAGAAGGTTTTGTTGCTCTTAATGCACTACAAAAACTGTCTCTTATTTCTTCTTCTTCAACATATTCATCTGCGGCGTTTCTAAGCATATTTACAATCGCATTTTGAACGTTATCGGCCGAATTTTTGCATCCGATACCAGAACAAACAACAGTCCATTCACTGGGGGCGAAGCTCAAATCGGAACCGTAAATTGTTATAACCTCTTCTGAAGTAGAAGACAAAGATATTGAGGTGAGAAAGGCTAAAGTTAGCCATTTTAATATTGATTTCATTACATAATTCCTTTCGTTGTAATCCGTTACTATTCCTTGCTAAAAATTAGCAACTTCACTATAGAGCTGTTTCCATTCTAATGCAATACAGCGATAACGTCCTCGTGCCATATGGAACTATTTAACCTTAACTCAGGTTATTTAGTAGGAAATACTAAGCAAAAACTTGCGCCACCTAAGCTTTCTGACTGTTCGATACGCAATTCGCCTTGATAACTAGTGAGCAAGTCTCTGACAATGGCAAGGCCTATACCGTGGCCTTGAGCATAAGTATCGGTGCGAGTACCACGCTGTAGAATAAGCTGTTTTGTCGATTGAGAGATACCTGTACCATCATCTTCAACGCAACAGGTAAGCGCTTGGCTTTTCTGGCTAATAGTAACCAAAACTTTTGATTTCGCCGCTTTGCAGGCGTTATCTAACAAGTTGCCAATCATCTCCATTAAATCAACTTCATCACCTCGAAACTTTTGCTCTTTTGATACTAATACAGCTAACTCCACTTCAATACTCGGGTATAATTTAGTCATGGTGTTAACCAGTTTTTCAACCACAGGAATAATCGATATACCTAAGTGCCATGACGACTCGCCGGCGGCTTGAGCGCGTTTTAATTGATGCTCGATCATCTGATTAAGCGTTTGTAACTGCACTCGAGAGCTGTCGTCTAAATCAGTTTGGCTTTGCAATACCGCTAGAGGCGCTTTTAGGCTATGCGCCAGATCGGAAAGCGAGTTTCGATAACGAGTTCGCTGTGATTGCTCGGTATTAAGTAGTTGATTGAGCTGTCCGGTAACTTGCGCTAATTCTTGTGGGTAATTTGCATTAATACTCAAAGCGTCGCCATTTTCAATCGCGTTTAACTCACTTTTCAATGTGTTGAGTGGTTTTAGTGACCACATTAGCCAGGTCACTTGTACTATCATGAAAAACACCATCAACACTAACAGCCACAGCCAAAGCTCCCGCCTAAACTCTTTGATAACCGCGTTAAACGTTGTTAAATCTTTAATAATGTGAACTGTAAAAGGAAATTCGTCATATTGGTCGACAAAGCTAACGCTAAAACTATAAATTGCGTGCGGTTGTTGTGCCAAATCGACAGTGTAAAAGGCGTGTTCACCTAATACTGGATGTTCTAGGTTATCTGGTGTTTGTAATGTAAGTAATGACTCACTTCGCCAGAGTGTTTCTTGTATTGTATTTGATTGGTTTCGTGAAATTAGCGCATAAAGCCCTGATTGGCTGACGTTAAATTGATTTTCCAATAGTTGTTCAGGCATAAACAATTGTTGATCGGTGACATCGGCAACGGCGAGAATGCTATAAACATAGGCACTTAACTCTTGTTGTAGCGCATGTTTTAGTTTGCTCTCAAATGCTTGGTTGAGGGCAAAACCGACAATGGGTAACGTGATGATGATGATCAGCACCGCGCTAGCGATTAACCTTGTGCGAATTGAGTTAGCTTTCATAGCGTTTTAGGCGATAACCTTGACCGCGATGCGTTTCAATGATTTTTAAGGTGTTGTCGGGGTCGAGTTTTTTGCGCAGTCGCCTGATAAACACTTCGATAACGTTTGAGTCTAAATCAAAGTCTTGATCGTAAATGTGTTCGGTAAGCGTCGTTTTCGATAAAACTTCGTCGATATGGTGCATAAAATACTCAATGAGCTTGTACTCCGAACCACTTAAATTCACTACGGTATTATTGATAAATACTTGCTGGCTAGCTGTATTGAGCTTTAATGGACCATTTTCAATAATTGGGCTAGCATTGCCTACTGAGCGTCTGATCAAGGCATTTAGCCGTGCTGATAACTCTTCGGGATGAAAGGGTTTAGTTAGGTAATCATCAGCGCCAGCTTCTAAGCCACTGACTTTGTCTTGCCAATGATCGCGAGCGGTAAGCACTAAAATAGGAAAAGCAATCTGCTTGGCACGAATCGCCTTGATCACGCTGATGCCGTCTAATTTGGGTAAACCTACATCGATAATGGCGGCGTCATAATTGTGCTCAGTTGCTTGAAATAAACCGTCTTCGCCGTCGCTTGCAATATCGACTGAGTACTTTTCTTGCGTTAATTGCGCGGCCAAGTTCGCTTGTAGTTGGGGATCGTCTTCAATCAGTAATAAGCGCATTGACTTTATCCTTAATGCTCTACTACCCGACCTGTATTAGCATAAACAGTGAAGGTTACCACCTTGCCATTTTGCTTGATCAACTTAACTTTATAGACAGTGTTGCCCTTACCTCTTGAGCTGTTAACTTTGAGGACCTTACCACCGTGACGGCTCTTTACTAATTGTGCTGCTTGATTGGCGTTTTTTACCACAGGTTTATCATTAGCCAAGCTATGCGAGCTAATAAATAAACTTAACGTCATCAATAGTGGTAGCAAAAATTTCATAGTTAAAAGCGCACTCCTACAGGGCATCGCTAATCAGTTTAAATTATTGGATCGGGTAAATAAATGATTATTCGCGCTCAATCTACACAACAAAAGCTGAACGTAAGCTGAACAAAGTTGACTCCCTTATTTCAAAATAAAAATCTATCAACGTTCAGCTTGTGTTCAGTTTTAGTGGTTTTTAATGGTTACCAACAAGATTGATAACCGCAATAGGAAGACCATTATGAAAGATACAAGCCAAACCAAACCGTTATTGCTAGAGGCGGTTTTAAGTTCTTTATTTCATTTAGCATTGCTTGCCTGTGTTGTCATGACACCATTTGCTACAGCTAATGAGCAAGTAGCCACAGAGCCTGTTTTCGCGGTGACCGTTGGCGGGCTAAAGCGTGATTTTAGTGATGACATTAAACGCGAAAAGCTTACTCAAGCAAAACTTAACAATGTCAATTTAGCAAGCGGTAAGACGCGTACTCAAATGATTGAGCAAAAACCAATATTGTTAAAAAGTAAGGTGTTGAACCAAGCAAGTGTGCGCAGCGGTTATTACCATAGCTTTACTATTTTTGATGCCTATAGCTACCTAGAAGAAGATATTGATTACGATGGCTTTTATCGCACGTTTTCGGTGGTTTTTGATGCGGATGTAATGAGTGCCTCTGCGCAGGAAGTTGTGGAAGTTTATGCCGATTTATATCTCAGCCGCAATGGTGGCCCTTGGGTACACTACTTCTCTACTGACAACTTCTTAATTTATGGCGAAAGCAGTGATGACGAATACGAAGTAGTTACCACCTTACTCGATGGCTATGTAACCGACCATTACGACGTTTTGATTGATTTATATGAAGTTGGCTACCCAGATGTTGTGGCGACATTAAGCGGTTACGATGTTAATGGTTTATATGCCTTACCGTTAGAAAGTGTCAATTATGATTATTATGAAGAGCACTATGACAGCCATAGTCACGGCCATGGCGGCTCTATGAGTTTAGTGATGGTTTTGGCGTTATTATGGCTAGGCTTAGTCAAAGTTGTTAGGGCTAAAGGCTAGTTTGATTTTTATGGCTAAAATCATGTCTCAAACAAGGTTTTGGTTGATAATTGTACAGCGGCTACTGCGATATGGTGAAGATTAGGGCGCTTTGCCAATCAGGTATTGTCTATCTTTGGTGTTAACTTTATAGTAACAAAAAAAGTTCAAGGAATTTACATGTCAGAGTTAGATGCCAAGGTTACTCGGTTAACCATAGATATCGTGTTAAAGCTAGCAGTAATCATCGCGTTGTTAGCATGGAGTTTTTCAATTGTTAGCCCGTTTATTTTGTTGCTTGTTTGGGCGGGAATTTTAGCGGTTGCACTGTATCCTCTTCAGCAAAAATTAACCAGTAAGTTGTCTAAACAAGGATTGAGTTCAAGTATTGTTGTGTTAGTTTTGATCAGCATCTTAGTGGTGCCACTCATACTCTTTGGCAATTCCACGTTTGATTCCGTGCACGAGGTTTATCAAAAAGCTAATAGCGGTCAATTAACTATCCCTTCGGCGAATGAAAATGTTAAGTCATGGCCGCTAATTGGTGAAAAAATCTATCAATTATGGCGCGATGCAGAACAACATACCCAAGTCTTTATTCAAGAGTATAAACCTGAGATTAGCGAAGGCTTAAAGCGTATTGTTGGCGCTGCCGCTGGCACGTTAGGCACCATGTTAATGTTAATTGTTTCATTAATTATTGCCGCAGTTTTTATGACTAATAGCCAATCAATAAGTAATGCTTCGAGCAAGTTTTTGAATCGCATGATGTCAGATAACTCAGGTAGCTCAGCTAGCAAAGGCGAGAGAACCAAACAGACAATTGTGGCAACGGTGCGAAGTGTGGCTACAGGGGTGCTAGGGATCGCGTTAATTCAAGCCATTCTATTAGGTTTAGGTATGGTTGTAGCGGGGATTCCTGCAGCGGGTATTCTTGCTTTGGTTGTTCTTATTTTTGCCATTGCTCAACTACCTGTGCTGATTATTATGTTACCTCTTGCCGGTTACTATTTTTCTGTAGCAGATACTACACCTGCGGTGTTATTTCTCATCTATTCGGTTGTTATCAGTATTAGTGACGCTTTTCTAAAGCCTATGTTTCTCGGTAGAGGAATGGATATTCCAATGCCGGTTATTTTGCTCGGTGCCATTGGCGGTATGCTGCTGCACGGTATTATTGGCTTATTTGTCGGCGCGGTTATTTTAGCGTTGAGTTATGAATTGATGATCGATTGGCTCAATATTGATCAAGAGAAGGATGCGTAATGTCAGTAAAAGAATCTCAGGTTGAACCAAGTAATAACGCTTCAGCGGTAAAGCTGACTAAAATCTTAGTTGTTATAGCATTAGCTTATTTTACGTGGGCGTTGGTTGCCGATAGACACACGCCAATCACAGATCAAGCACGGGTACGAGGCTTTGTTGTACCAATCGTGCCGCAGGTATCAGGTGTTATCACTAAGATGCATGTTGCTGGTGATCAAGTCGTTAAGCAAGGTGATATCTTGTTTGAAATCGATAGCTCAGATTACCAATTAGCACTAGAGCAAGCTAATAGCCAGCTTGAGCTAGCGGGCCAGGAGCTTGGCGCTAATACCGCTGCTGTTGGCGCGGCGAAAGCGCGACTCGAGAAAGCCAAAGCCGATTTGGTGACGAAAGAAGCCAATGCTAATCGCATTTTTGCCTTGAAAGATGAAGGTATTGTCACGCTGTCAGAAGTCGATAGAAACAAAGGCATGGTTGAAAAGGCTAAGCAAGAGGTACTAAGCGCTGAACAATCGTATATTCAGGCACAGCAAGTTATGGGTGAAGCTGGCAGTAAAAACGCAAAAATTCAAAGTGCATTGACCAAAGTTGCCGAAGCAACACTCAATATCGAACGCACGGTGGTTCGAGCGCCAGGCAATGGTTTTGTCTCTTATGTAAAAATTGATGAGGGCTATTACGCTAACAAGGGCGCAACCATTTTAACTTTTATTAGCAATGAATACGCTTGGATTGAAGCGGCTTACAAAGAGAATAATTTGGGTAATATCGCTAAAGGTAATCCTGTTCAAATCTTATTAGATGCGCGTCCTGGCGTGCGTTTTAACGGTGAGATAGTGAGTGTTGGCTACGGTGTTAGCTTTGATAAAAACACCCCCGGTGCCTTGCCTATTCCACAAAAGCCCAAAGGCTGGATGAGAGATCCTCAGCGTTTTACAGTGATTATCAAGTTTACTGATTTAGCCGATGCGCAACATTACTTGCGAGAAGGTGGTCAAGCTGATGTGATCACTTACACCGGAGATAGTTTTATTCTCAATAGCTTAGGGAAATTGTGGAGTTGGTTAACTAGTTACTTATCCTATGTTTATTAGTTTAAAAAACGCAGATTATCGGACCATACGCCAGTATCGCCTCGCTTTTGGTTTAACGTTATCGGTAGCGATTGCTTTTGCCTTTAATTGGCCTCTTGCTTATTTTATGCCACTGTTGGTGTGTAAGTTTTTGTGTGGCGATACAGCTACCCTACCCACCAAAGCCTTAGCGGGAGTTTTCGTTGTGGTACTCGGTGCGTTTTTTGTCGGACTACAATACAGCAAATTTGTTTTACCGTATCCTTTTGCGTTTTTTATACTAGCTGGGCTATTAATTTTTTGGCTAGCCTATTGGGGCAACAGTGGTGGCAATGAATTTGTTGTCACCTTGCTGTTCATTAGCATTGCCGTCATCCCATTGCTGGCAAAAGTTCACGCAGAGGC
The DNA here is from genome assembly GCF_014898095.1 of Thalassotalea sp. LPB0316. Lineage (NCBI taxonomy): Bacteria > Pseudomonadati > Pseudomonadota > Gammaproteobacteria > Alteromonadales > Colwelliaceae > Thalassotalea > Thalassotalea sp. LPB0316. Next base: position 753,784 of record NZ_CP062946.1, on the reverse strand, counting down.
AGCAACACAATTTACGCTTGGATTTGGATATTCGTGTTTCATCGCAATTATCGTCACCTTAGCTACCTTCAGCCTTTTTCCGATTAACCGTGAGCAGAGTATGAGTGCTGAGCAGGAGGTCTCTGCTAACCGTTCAGTGGCAGATAATTACTACCTTGCTGGTTTAACCACATTGGTCGCATTGCCAGCATTTATCTTTTTCTTTTTGTTCGATATGACCGGCGGAGCACTGATCTTAACGTTTATCATGATATTAGCGCAAAAGCCTCAAACTATATTGGGCACTAAAGGCAGTGTTGCTTTGTTAGTTGGCAATATTCTGGGAGGCGTTATTGCACTCTTGATGTTTGCGCTGTTAATTGCCGTCACCGACTATGGCTTTATGGTCTTGCTTTATGGTGTTATGGCGTTATTACTGTCTTTCGTTATTTTTTCATCGAGAAAAGTGGCACCGCTGTTTGCTATTGCGATCACGACCGTGGTGGTTATTTTAGGTAGCTCAACATTAGCTGATGGCGGCGCGTCTTCTACTTTTGCCTCAAGGATATTACAAATAGCACTGGCTTGTTTGTACGTGTTATTTTCATCTAATGTAGCCGTCTTACTACTCGGGTTTGACAAGGCGCAATTACAGCAAAAAATAAAAGCGTCTGCTACTTGATAGTACTCGCATTGTTTATCCTTGGTAGAACTTTGTTGTGAAGACATACTGGCAGTTATTAGCTGATTTTACGCTTGCCGTTTGCTAATAAAACAAGCATTATTTAGCTTTTTTATTGTTTGTTAATATTTTGTAACTAGAATGTCAGAGTATAGTGTAATCGAGCCAAAACAATTGCGTAGCCAAAAAACGCAACGCAAGCTACTAGATGCCCTTCATCACTGTTTAGAAGAAAAATTTTTTGAACATATCTCAATTAAAGAGTTGGCCGAGCATGCTGGAGTGTCGGTAGGTACTTTTTACCGTCGTTTTAAAGACAAAGAGTCATTATTACCTTTGCTTTACCAAGATTTTGGTCGTGATTTAGATCTTTGGGTCACCAGTCTAGAAAGTCAAAGCTATCAAACGTTAAACCAAGCGATAAAGCAGCTATCACTGGCAACCTTAGCGTTTTTAGAAGGAAAAAAAAGCGTTTTTAGAACCCTGCATCTAAACTCAAGATTACACAGCCAAATATTAGCGTCTGATAAAAGTGTTGATCGCAGGCAAATTTACCAACGACTTGCCAATATTATGCTCAACTTTAGTGATGAAATTCAGGTTGAAGATGCGAATCAAGCGGCAAATATGGTGGTGTTTATCATGGTCAATACGCTATTGGAAAAAGTGTTGTATCCAACTTTAACGCCTGCAATTGCCTGTGAACAGACAGCAGAACAATTCGCACAATCGCTACCAAAAATGCTAGTTGCTTATTTGCAAAAGCCATAGTTATTCGTTGCTAATTTTGAGTCGAGTATTGGTCAATCATGTATTGGGCGAAATTCAAGTACCATAAATAAACTATTGGCCATATTCGCGGGTTCAATATCAGTAGGTTTTGGGATCAAACATCGCTTTGAGTTCATTGGCAAAGCTGACAAATTTTTCTTTAATTGTTCGTCTAATTTTTATTTCGACAGAGCCTAACCACATATTACCTTTAAGCGTAATGGTTGGCGATTGTCGAGTTGCAATTGACGGTGCGTTATTTTCGATACTACCCATAAAGCAAAATGCTTCACATACGACATTAACACCTTCGGGAATATAAATGACGCTAGAGCCAAGAATACAGTCGAGATAGACGGTTACGTTTTGATAAGTAAATTCAGCATCAGAAAAATCAAGCACTGACGAGCCGAGAATATTCATACTGTTAATTTCTTGGGGGACTTGCCAGCGACCACTGCGTTCATTGTGGCTGAGGATGGTTTTGAGTTTTAAGGTATCTGCGCCGCCTTGGTGAGAGTAATTAACACTAAAGCTAGCATCTTTTTGCTGCTTAAATGAGGAGTCAGTTTGCATCGGGAGGTCTTTAGCTAGGTCGACGATTTCTTGGTGTACTTCACTCGCCATGGCTTGATCCAATCTGCGCTCAAAAGCTTCTGCGGAAATAACCCCTCGACTGTAGTTGTAAATGAGTTTATCGATAACTTCTTCGCGAACTTGGTCTATCGGTCTGTCTTCTAATTTTACGCTCGTCATGGGGGGTTCCTGTTTTATAAATCCGTATTGCGTTGAGTCGAATAACCTAGAACAAGATAAAGCAATTTACAAACCAGAAAATAAAAATCATTATATTTCAGCTTCTTAAGCTGTTTTAGTGTTAGTGGATGTGATGAATTTTGTTAATTTATGGTAATTTTTACGCCATCAATTGGTCAATATCACTAGTCTTTTACTTAGCTTTAATTAAAAATACCTGGTTATGGATCTCAATAAATTACTCAGCTGTTTACGCCGTTTATTAGACGACAATACCTTAATAATGAGCGAGTCACTCCAATCGCTGTGGAGTGGTTACGGACAAATTATTCGCTTGTTTAGTGAACGTTATCAGTGCTGTTACGTGGTTAAAGTAGTGGCACCACCGCAAGTAGTCGATCATCCAAGAGGTTGGCATAGTGACGTTGGCCATGAGCGCAAATTAAAGTCTTATCAAGTGGAAAGTGCTTTTTATCAGCAAGTCTCACCAATCCTCAATGAGCAATGCAAAGTACCGAAATTACTTGCCTTACACCACTTTGATGAGCATATGTTGTTGGTACTTGAAGATCTTGATGAGTTGGGCTTTGATGTCCGAATAGAACACCAGCAAGGTAAAGCACTCGATTTAGCATTGCGCTGGTTAGCACAATTTCACGCTCAATCTTGGCGCATCCAAAGCCAAGATCTATGGCCAACAGGTAGTTATTGGCACTTATCGACTAGGCAAAGTGAATGGCAGAATATGCCTGAAAGCGAATTAAAACAAAAAGCCAAAGCTATCGACCAGCGTTTGGCGAGCGCACGCTTTAAAACGTTAATACACGGTGATGCTAAGTTTGCGAATTTCTGTTTTCATCATCAGCAAAGCGATGTTGCGGCAGTCGATTTTCAGTATGTTGGTTACGGCAGCCCAGTAAAAGATATTGCTTATTTAGCCTCAGGTTGTTTGTCAGGCGATCAGCTTTTTGACATGGGGCAAGAGGTACTAATGCGCTATCTATCTTATTTGGCGGCGGCGTTTGAGCAGTATCAAATACCGCTCGATTTTACTGAGGTTAGTCAAGAACTTAACTATTTATATCCTTTTGCTTGGGCTGACTTTTATCGGTTTTTAGTGGGATGGAATAGCCAAAGCGCAAAAATTAGCGAATTTATGAAACAGCAAACTCAATTGTGCTTACTGGAGCTTGCCAAGTGTTAATAGAAAAATCGAATGTAACTTACTTCTTATCCCGAGTTCCGGTTAAATAAATGTCGTTGATCACTTTACAGGGCTCAATTCCTTGACTACTTTTTCAAAAAAGGAATTTTTAACCCTCGTTAAGGAATAACGATATGAGACTAGCCAAACTATATAGCGGCATGGCGGCCGCGTACCTGTTGATTCAAGCCAATGCCACTGCAGATATCATCTTACTTGAAGATTTTGAGGATGATATTACAACCTACCAAAGTTCAAGCAGTGATGCGCTGCTCGATCTGGCAAATAATGATTACTATGGCCGACTTAACTCAGTAAACCTGCCTACTGGAATAGCGTACCAAAATCATCAGGGCGCTGGTTTTTACGGTGTTCAAGATACCGATAGCGCCTTGGCCAACGCGCAAGACGAAGTCACACTCGAGTGGCAAAATATCGATATCAGTGCTTGGCAAAACTTATCACTTACTTGGTTTATTGCCGAAGATGACGCCAGTGACGGTAACGAAGATATTGATGCGACTACTGCTTTTACCATTGCGACACAGGTGGATAAATCTGGCTATCTACCGCTGTTTTCAGTACGCAGTGCCGGTGGTACCAATAATCACGCCCGTGTAGACAACGATTTTGATGGTATTGGCGAGGGACAATTGATCACCGATACGTTTGCCTTGTTTAGTCGACAAGTTGCTTTAGGTAGCGTATTAGATATCCAAGTAAGTTTTGCCAATTTTGATGCTGGCGACGAAGATTTCGCTTTCGATCAATTAATGCTCAGTGGTGACAAAAAAGCTGCAGCGATGCCGGTGCCTGAGCCCTCTAGCCAGTTGTTAATGGCGGTAGCTTTACTGTTGGGTGTTAATCGGTGGCACGGCCACAAACGCAAGTCATTTGATAGGAAGTAGAAGAAGTCAGCACTGGAGTACAGGTGAGTAAGCACGCCCTTTATCATGCTTACTCGTACTCCAGTGCTGGGGAGCTTTTATTTTTGCTCGTTCTCTTTGCCGATGCCTAATAACCAAGCGATAGCTGGAATTAAGATCAGTGCGCCGAGCATGTTCCAAATAAACATAAAGGTGAGCAGTATGCCCATATCAGCTTGGAACTTGATTGGCGAAAATACCCAAGTAGCCACTGAAATGGCCAGCGTCATACCGGTAAATGCTACGGCTTTACCAGTTTGGTTTAAGGCGTATAAGTAAGTTAGGTGTAACGACTTACCCATAGATAACGCTTCTTTTACCTTTGAGAAAATATAAATACCGTAATCGACACCTATACCAACACCAAGAGCAATAACAGGAAGTGTTGCCACTTTTACACCAATACCTAAAATTGCCATCAAGCCCTGGCTCATAATCGAGGTCAAAATAAGTGGAATAATGATAGCCGTGACCGTTTTGATTGATCTAAAGGTCAGTAAACACAGGGCAATTACAACGGAGTAAACCCAGATCAGCATTTCAGTTTGCGCTTGTTCAATCACTGAATTGGTAGCCGCTTCAATGCCAGCATTACCTGCAGCCATTAAAAATTCTACCGTGTCAGGCGAGTTAAGCTGATTAAACTCACGAACATTGGCGACAACCCGCTCTAGCGTCTCGGCCTTGTGATCATTCAAAAACACTAATACCGGAGCCATCGAGCAGTCTTGGTTGATCAAGCCCGGCGGTACTTTGGCAAGCGAGGCATTGGTGACAAATTGGTTGCGATTAAGTGAGTACCACTTGAGCGCCCCTTCATTCATACCAAAGACACCAAATTTAGAAATATCAGCAATCGATTTTACGTCTTGTACGCCTTTAACGTTCTTCAGGTGCCATTGGAATTGATCAATCCACACCAAGTTTTGATGAGCAATACACTGATCTGGCGCTGTTTTGGCCATCACAACAAATACGTCTGTACTCGTTGAGTAGTTATCAACGATAAAGGCATTATCTAAGTTGTAGCGTGAGTCTGGGCGTAATTCAGGTGCACCGGCATCTAAATCACCGATCTTCATAAATTGCGAGAAGTACAGACCCAGAGCGAGAAATATAGCGGCAACAACCAGTGCTATTTTGGCTTGTTTGGCTTGCGCAAAACCGGCGAATAAGCGCTCGACAATACTGATTTTATGGTGAGATTGGCGAGCGTATTCAACGCCAGATTTGGATACGCCGACATATGACATGACGATTGGCAATGCAATCAAATTAGTCACGATAATTACCGCAACACCAATACTTGCGGCAATCGCCAATTCGCGAATTACCCCAATATCAATCACCATTAATGTCGTAAAGCCTATAGCGTCACTAACCAGTGCTGTGATCCCCGCTAAATAGAGCGATCTAAAGGCAAGTTTTGCGGCTTCAAGCTTTTCCGCGCCGGTGGCAACGTGATTGATAATCGAGTTGATGATTTGAACGCCGTGACTCACGCCAATAGCAAATACCAAAAACGGAACTAGCATTGAGTACGGGTTAATGCCATAGCCGAGTAAGTTGAGTATGCCCAGCTGACAAAATACCGCGAGTATAGAGAATGATAGCACGGCAATAGTACTCTTAATACAACGTGAGTACGCATACAATAGCGCAAAAGTGATCAGTACGGCTAAGCCAAAAAAGGCGATGACCTTTAGCGCGCCCTCAATGAGGTCGCCAACAACTTTAGCAAAACCAACGATTTTGATATCGATATCGTCATTGACAAATTGGTTTCTCACGCGCTCTTCGAGTTGCGTAGACAACTCGCGATAATCAAGCGCTAAACCGGTTTCCGGGTTTACATCTTGCAATGGCGCTAAGATAATCGCCGATTTAAAGTTATTAGCAACTAAAATACCGACTTGGCCAGATTTAAACACATTGGCTTTAATTTGTTCGATCATTTCCGCTGAGCCATCATAGCCATCGGGAATAACTGCACCGCCAACAAAACCTTCTTCGGTTACTTCTGACCAACGCACATTAGGCGTCCAAAGCGACTTGAGTGAGTTGCGGTTGACACCGGGAATAAAGAAAACTTCATCCGTCGCTTTTTTTAATACTTCTTGGAAATTAGCATCAAAAATATCGCCGTTTTTATTCTCGACGACAATCCTTACTACATTGCCTAAATCGGCAAGCTCTTTGCGGTAATCAAGGTAATTTTCGATGAATTCATGCTTGCCCGGTACCATTTTGGTGAAGCTTGCTTCGGGCTTAATAAAACTCGCTTGGTAGGTTAGAAACCCGCAGACACTCACGATTATCGCAAGCATTAAGGCACGATGGCTAAAGACAAATTGCTCAATAAATTGTTCTAATTTAGATGGCTGATTAGACATGGTCACTTCCTACTTTAATTGCCATTCGGCTAAGCCAAATTGGCCTACGAGAATGAGTCGGTTATCGTCAATTAAGACATCAGAAAATGCCGAGCCAGATGGATGTTTAATCACACTGACATCATTAGGTGTGTTGATATTAAAGTGGGTAATTAATCCGCCGTGACCAACTAAATAAACGTCGCCTGTTGCCGTCATAGTACCGCCCAACAAACTGGTGGTGTGAGGCATATCCACTGATTGCCAGCTATTACCTAAATCATTGGAAATGAGGACATTACCTTGCAACCCGTGACTGACAAAACTTTGCTGTTTAGCATGGCTTACAATACCAAACATACTGCCGGTGTACGGTAATTCGATAAACTCCCAGCTCGCACCTTGGTCTGTTGAGCGAAAGCTAATGCCATTTTCACCAACAATGTTTAGCACACCATTGCTGTAGGTAATATCGTTTAAATGGAATTTGTCGGGGTTATCGAGTAAGCCCTCAATAAGCTGCCATTGCTCACCTTTGTCATCACTTTTTAATAAGGTACCGTAGGCACCAAGGGCAAATAGTACATCATTATCGGCAACGGTAACCGACAACAGTGGTTTGTTAGGGCCGGCTTCTTGTTCAGCGATTGCATCATCAAGTGAAAAAGTGATTTCTTCTAGTTGATACTCGAGTTCTTCTATTTCGTCATCGTCCTGTGACGTTGCAATTAACTCGGTGATAGCCTGTTGTTGTTGCTCTAAAAATTGGCGCTTTAATGTTGTTAACTCGAAACCATCAAATACTTTTTTCCATGAATGATTGCTTGATGACTTTAAAATGACCGCATCGTGCCCAACGGCTATTTGGCTTCCATCAGAAAGTGTTGTTACCGAGGTCAGCATCACACTTACCGGGGCGATTTCTTGTTGCCAGTTTTGTTGGTCTTGCCATTGCATGATATGACCACGTTCACCAACGGCGGTTATCTGAGAATTGTTGGTGACTAAAGACGTGAGAACACTCTTAGTGACCAAGTGGCTTTTAACACTTGGCATCGTTAATAAATCTATTTGCGCGTGGCTCAAGTTGCTTTGTAGAAGAGCGATGAGGCAAAACAACTTCAACCCTTGGTATCTTTTCTTCATTATTATCTTGATGGAATAGTTAAAGGGATGATCATTATTAGTGAGATTAACCATAATTAAATGTTCTGACTACGCCAAACTTTTATCTTTAACTAAACACTTGTTTGAATTTTTAGAAAATATGGCTGAAATGTTACGCTGATGTTGCTAGTGTTTAAACAAAAAGAGCAATCCGCCAACTTATTGTCCTAACGTGCCAAATGTCTTGCTTAAGCCGCGCAGAGGTAGTGAAATAGGATATAGAGTAGAGATTTAATATCACACTGCCAAATTTAATAATAATTCATCGAAATGGCAGCAACAGGTTGAGGAAGTAAAATGTCAAACACATACGATTTCATTATAGTCGGGGGAGGCTCTGCTGGTTGTGCACTGGCTGGCCGTTTGTCGGAGAATCCAGATGTAACCGTTTGCTTACTGGAAGCCGGTGGCCCTGACACTAGCCCATTTATTCACGCACCAATGGGGGTCGCAGCAATGCTCCCGACCAAGCACAATAACTGGGCGTTTGAAACAGTCCCTCAACCAGGGTTAAATGGCCGTAAAGGTTACCAACCAAGAGGTAAAACGCTAGGCGGTAGCTCATCGACTAACGCGATGTTATATGTCCGTGGTGCTCGTTTCGATTATGACCAATGGGCTGAGCTTGGCAACGCCGGTTGGAGTTATGATGAGGTGCTACCTTATTTCAAAAAGTCAGAAAACAATGAGCGTTTGGTCAATGAGTATCACGGCAATGACGGCCCTTTGTACGTCAGTGATGCAACTGATGCCAGCCCATATAACGAACTGTTTTTACAGGCTTGTGAGGCACAAGGTCTGCCGCGTAACCCTGATTATAATGGTGAAACACAAGACGGTTGTTTCATGTACCAGCGAACAGTGAGAAACGGTGAACGTTGGAGTGCGGCAAAAGCTTATTTAACCCCCAATTTAGATCGCCCTAATTTAACGGTTATTACTCATGCGCTAACTGAAAAAGTGATCACGCAAGCCAATGTTGCAACAGGCGTGCGCTTTAGTGTTAAAGGTAAAGTGCAGGAAGTGTTTGCTAACAAAGAAGTTATTTTAAGTGCTGGCGCGTTTGGTTCACCACAAATAATGATGTTGTCAGGTATTGGCCCAAAAGCCCATTTAGCAGAGCACGGCATTGAAGTTGTTAAAGATTTACCGGGGGTTGGTCAAAATTTACAAGATCATATCGACTATGTCCAAACCTTTAAAGTCAAGGCGTCAGAAGATTCTTTTGGTTTGAGTTTCACCGGCGGTGTTCACATGCTCAAAGAAATTGTTAAGTGGAAGAATTCTCGTCAAGGTAAAGTTACCAGTACAATTGCCGAGTCGGGCGCGTTTTACAAGACTAACGAAGATGTGCCGAGCGCTGATGTTCAGTTAGTTTGGGTTGCAGGTATTGTCGATAATCATGCCCGTACGGTAAACCTTGGTCATGGTATTAGTTGCCATATTACCTTGTTGCGTCCTGAATCTCGCGGAGAGGTTAGATTGCGCTCGGCAGATCCAAGTGAGTCATTAGATATCGATCCGAGATTTTTTGATGATCCAGCGGACATGGAAGTACTGCTAGAAGGTGCGCAACGCATGCAGAAAATTCTGGAGTCCGAGCCATTAGCATCGATTAATGAAAAGATGCTGTATCACGTAGAGCAAGGTGATCGCGTGGCAATGGAGCAAGATATTCGCAATCGCGCAGATACCCAATACCACCCTGTTGGCACCTGTAAAATGGGAACCGCGGACGATCAACAAGCCGTGGTCGATGCTCAATTAAAAGTTTATGGTATCGAAAACTTACGCGTGGTTGACGCGTCAATTATGCCAACACTGGTTAGCGGTAATACCAACGCGCCAACTATTATGATTGGTGAAAAAGCGGCTGATTTCATTAAACAAGCGCATAACCTCTAAAAAAGTAACTGGGATTTAGCGTCAATTTGCGCTAAATCCCAAATAGTTTTGGTAATAAAAAAGGCGGGATAACCCTGAACTGATACGCAATTAGGGCTCTATGTGGTCCCTATTTATTTTTAATATCAATTAAAGTCAATAAATTAAGAATAGAAAAGTCATTGATAAAATTACAAAGTAACGGTTCTATATTAATAAATACAATAATTTAGTTGTTTTAGTGCACTAGTGCTTTCGTTAGGGTAGCAGCTAAACTTTTTCGTAGTTTTTATGGTCACTAAGTACCAGTTACAGAAGTAAGAAAACTAGTACCGTCATCCCGTTGAAGAACGGGATATCCTCCATTTATAGGCGACTATTGATAGTAGCTTTGTGCTAATCAGAGATGGTTGCAGATTTTATTTAAATTAAGAGTTAATTGTTATAGCAGACGTCGGTAACGCCTACACTAAGGGCAAATAATTAGCTTGGCTAAAATATGGAACGCAGTGACAAAAGCCAAGCTTTAGCAGTCCCATGCTTTATTGGCTTGTATGTTTCTCTACTCATCATCCCATGGCATCTCGGGCAGATTTTGAAGATTAGTAAAATACCTATCATAGTCAATTTCGTTGCTATTTTTGACAACATCAAATATTTCGACAGATAAAGCACAAGCAATGTATTTTTTTGATTCTCTTCGGCTAATACCAAGTTTACGTAAACGATTAAATGTTTCCTTAACCAAAGGAGGGTCATTAGCGTTTATCTGATTGTCCACAACTTCAAGTATTGTTTCACCTGCTTTTTTAGGATCTCCATCTGTCATTTGTGACTCCAATCTATTGAGAAACCAACGCCAAGCTCACTGGCAAATTGGAGCGAAGCGTAAATTTGTCCTTGTGCAGCGCCTTGTTAGCCGCCCAAAGCTCTACTGAGCAACCTTTGTGAGGCTTGGAGGAAACCAGTCTCCCCTCTTAACTATGTCTTTCGGTACGTAGGTTCTTAGGGTAAGCGAAAAACCTTTGCCATCAGCAGAAGGGAGCCAATTGGATTCTGGCACTTTGGCATTCGGCTTTTTGGCCACAAGAATCCTCAATGACCCGTCGGGCTCGAACTTCAATCCAGAATAACTATTTAAGTTAAAACGATTTAACGAGTTAGGCACAACGCGATAGTCTGGTACATCGACGAGAATCACCGACCAGTAACCATCCACTACGGCGTCCGGGCGACTTGCTGCAGGAAACTCAAGCACATAGTCATTCGATCCGTTGAGAGGTTGGCCTTCGGCATCCTTGGTTGCGACAAAGTAGATTACCTCATCATTCGTGTTGGCCCAAAGGCCTACCAGGTTAGCGGAGCTCCGCATCCAGTAGTCGCTTCCGTAGTTGCCGGTGCCGAGCGTTCCAAGCCAGTTGTTTTTGAATACGCCGGATTTGGTCACCGCGTACTGCAGAAAATTTGGCACTACCTGAGTTCTGATCATCGTATCCAACTTATCCCGGTGTTGCTTATCCTTGGCTTGCAATGCTATATCGTGAACCCTTGCTTGCATGCGTGCGGCGATTGGTGAGATATCCAGAGCACTGTTCAGTACCGGCTCGGCATAGTCGAAAATTTCGACGCCTAGCAATTCTTTGTTGCCAAACTCCGGTATCGGAGTCGCCGGTTCAATCACGGGTTCGCCGAGCGCCCTGAGCTTGAATTGCTTTTGCAGTGCTATCGCCTCTTCGGTATTTGTTTTTAGCTCAACACGAGCGAGCATCTTTGCCTTGCGAGAGTGCAATTCAATACGCACGGCATCGGCAGGGACCTTGGCTTTGGAGCCTGGAGCAACAAAAGCAAACTTGCCAGAAGGGTTCGACGGGAAATTACGCTCGTTGATATTAACAATCACGTCGCCCCATTCGTTACAAATCTGCGCGGTATAGTAACGGTCCCCGATCTCTGGAATTTCGAGCAATACGGGCGTCTTGTCATCCACGGCAATCCATGCCTCGAGATAGGCAACGTCGAGGTTCGGATTCACGAATTCTGCCGAGCCGACAGGGTTGTACTTGATCACGTTGTAGTCAACAGCCGGCTCGGCAATATCCGTATGCTCCTGTCGGATAACAATCGACCGCCCCAGCAGGTAGACATAAGCATCCGACACAGTTTCTATGTCGAGCGGATGCTGTGCCATGCTGGGCGGCGTTAAGAAAACCGCCAGCAGTCCGACCAGCGCAGGTAACTTAAGTGCGACAGGCTTCATTCGGTATATTTTTTTGCAATAATTCATTTGTTTATCTCGATCGTTCTCTTGTCCGGCTAACACGCAATGGTTGGCATGGCTTTTTGCGTAGTGTGCCAAAACCATGACAACTTCACATTGTCGGAGTTTAGGCGCTTGTTAGCCATGCTTTACCTGATGACTTTATAGGTGCTCTAAGCGCTCTGCAAGCCAAACTTTAATTATGGATTGCCTAGTTACGCCAACACGACTAGCCTCACGATCGAGCGAATCAAGCATCCATGTTGGGAAGTCGACATTTACTCGCTTAGTTTCTTGGGTAGTACGCTTAGCTTTAGATAGGTCAAGATTAGATAAAATATCTTCACCATCATCAAACTTTTTATCAAACTCAGAAGCTTTCATAGAATTCCACCTCATTTTTTCTAGAACGTCTGACAGAAATAATACGAACATTTGGTGTTCTATGAGTTATTACAGCAGACCAGCATTTACCTTTGTGGATAGCAATAACTAGAGAACGGGGTTCATCACTTGTATTTGCAGGGATCTCAACTAAATCAGGATCATTCCACAATGATTGAGCTTCCTCAAAATCGATTCCGTGTTTATCGAGATTGATTTCACTTTTCTTGGGATCATATTCGAAAGTATACATGATATAAAAAGTATACCTTTTTTAAGTTTTATGCAAGATTTAGATAAGGATGGCTAACGCCCCAATCAGGGGCTGATAATAGCTTGCTAAAATTGTGTAGCGAAGCGGAACTGAGCAAGCTATTAGCAGTCCCATTTCTGAATTGGCTTGTTATGTGTTTATTTCCCACAGCGTTTTAATTTCTCGTGAAAATGGCTCAGGATACGCTTTTGACATCCAATCACTTTCTAACGAGGCGAAGTCTTTAACCCAATCCACTAAACTTTGCCAACCTGCTTCTTCTTCGGAAAAATGGTAGGTAACTCCATGTGTAGTCTCTATACCCAGTCTTAGTTCATCGTAAGTGCCTAAGTCCTGTGTATACCCGAAGATCTTAACGATACAATCCTTATGGATATAGCTTTGCTTCTTTTGTACGGTTTCACATTCGAAACCTTCGTCACTTTTTTTGAAACTCATACTATACGAAACACATAACGCCTGAATAATGTGTGAGCCTAGTTTGGCAATTTTATTGCGTTGTTTGCAACTAAAAGTGACAAACTACTGTGAATCACTATTTATTCTCTTGTTAGCTATACTTCCGATTCAAATTCTGTATTTGACCATACTTGTCCAAGTTCAGGACTTTCGATTGAAAACTCTGAAAAGACACAGCTGTATGATTGAGCTACATCACACATAAATTCAACCCAGTTTATGAAGTCTTCTTTGCTCAATTCATTACCATATGGGCGAGTCGTGCCAGTAAGTAGTTGATATCCTTTTTCGTCAACTTCACTAAGCTTAATTTCATAGTTTTCAGTGAGTTGTTGAGCTAATTCATTTAACTTCGATGAAACGTCACAGAAATGAGAAAAATCCATAGCGAATATTGTTTCCTCATTTGCACCTGAACTTACAACAGCATTCCACAGTTGAGTTGCTTCATCGATTTTTCTATTTTTGATTCGGGAGTAATATTCTTCCCAAGTTTTCTGCGGATCGCTCATGGAACTCCTTGTATAGCTAACGCCTTACTAATGGGCGTAAAATGCTTGGCTAAAATTAGCGACGAAGGAGCGCGAGCCAAGCGTTTTGCGTCCTTTTGAGTAACTTGTTAGGTAACAATTTCTCGGTCTTTCAGATTACGAACTATTAGATATACTGCGACTATTACGGGGCATAAATAAAAATAGCCATACCAATATCTTAACCACAAATTATAAGGCTTTGCTAGGTCACTTAAACCGTCATAAGCAACAAAAAGCACAGCAATAATACCAATAGCAAGAAATACAGTTTTTAAAGTATTTGAAATATGAAACCTAAAAACTGAAGCTACCAACCCCACGTAACCTAGCAATGCTCCGATGCACGGTAATAACATAGCGAAAGAGAAATCAAATTCATCATCAAAGATAAAAATAATATTGATGCCTAAGGGAATGAAAGAAAATAACAACAATATTGTTGCAGGTAATAAACCTAACAATATTAACGCCGATGTTTGAATTCTCTCTGGACTCAATTGTGTTACCTAACGCCCCAATAAGGGGCTGATAAATGCTTGGCTAAACTGTGTAGCGAAGCGGAACTGAGCCAAGCTTTAGCAGTCCCGCGCTTAATTGGCTTGTTATATACCGCTTATTACTGTGATTAAAATACTAGTTACAACTGCACCTAAAAACCAAATTAACATACGTAAAAAGACCCGACCATATATACGCTTGCCTTCAGTATCTTTAGGTCCTTTATAAAAGCCATTACTAATATGGGCACCTCGTTTATATTCTCGATGAATCTCTTTACCTATGACCAGATAAAAGATTGTTGGAAAAAATACGAGCGTGCTTAACACCCAAGAAAATGGAAGTGACAATGATTCAATTAGCATTCCGCTAATTACGATAATTCCACCTGCTAAAAATGCTGACTTCTTCGATGCTTCCATAGGTATATAACGCCCCAATAAGCGGCGGATAATAGTTGGCTATAATTGTGAACGAAGTGAACGCAGCCAACTGTTATACGTCCGACTTGATTGGCTTGTTAGCTGTACCTAGCGCTCTTCTAACTTGTACTTATAACCATAAGTATTAATATGGTCTCTGGCTAAGAAAAATGTTGGAAAAGTAGGACTGCTCGTTTTTTTATTTCCATTTTGAAAACGCCAAAACCATATTACTCCCTCATCACTAATAGAGTAATCAATATAATCACAAAATGGAACTTCAAGAATTTCATCAAGAATAGTTAAATCGGCGCTTCTATAATTCCATTTTTGTTTGATTAGTTCAGCTGTATATGGAATTTCGTTTTGGTAATACCAAATTCCCGAAATTACAACCTCTTCAGATTGCAGTTCAGCCTCCCATTTGGAATGAAATTTGATGCTACTCATAACTTCCTTGTACAGCTAACGCCCCAATAAGAGGCTGATAATGCTTGGCTATACTTGTGAAGCGAAGCGGAACCGAGCCAAGCATTAGCAGTCCCATCACTTTATTGGCTTGTTATGTACCTCATGCACCTAACACAGCCATATAAAATATATACAAAGCTTATAGTTACATACAATAGTGCAAAATAAAACGGCACATATTTGGGCATTACAGCTAGTAAGAATGCCGATAAGAATACAAGCGAAATAAGAGAAATTTTAGCAATAGTTTTGAATGAGATATCAGTGGAAAATTTTACGATAAGGTAACTTGAGGGAATTGACGCTAGCAATATATGTAAAGCAAATTCAACAGTCCATAAAGTCCGTATGCTAAGTATTTTTAATGATTCGGATAAATGAGGGGTTTCTAGTATTGATTGCGTCCAAGACATTGGAAACTCAAAACCAAACTGAAAAATTAATGTGGTTACGCCAAGCCAAATCGCAGCGTAACTGAAACCCAGAAGGAGATTATGCTTGGTCAAATTGATACCTCAATCCTTGAAAGGTACATAACGCCCCAATAAGGGGCTGATAAATGCTTGGCTAAACTTGTGTAGCGAAGCGGAACTGAGCCAAGCTTTAGCAGTCCCGTGCTTAATTGGTTTGTTATATGCCAGCTTCGATTTTATAACCTTTATCTGGATGGTAAGTTAACATGAAACTCTTTTGAGTTGGGTCGTTGAACTGGATATGACTAGCAATAATTTCATAGCCTTCTTTTCTACAATTTATTTCTTCGATAAACCAGATGCCTTCAATTAATTCATCAATTACGAATTTGCCGTTAATACTAAGTTCATGAACAATATGATCATTGCCTCCAGCTTTTAGTACCAAATTATAATCATGATATTTACACTCAAACTTAGTGGTCGATGCTAAAGAATAAGAAGAAAAAAATGTTAGAAGTATTATCCAATATTTCATGCAAACTCCCTGCGCATATAACAATTTAATATCGACCCAACGGGTCGTTTTTCTACCATTGGTTGGGTCGTTTATCTGATTGAACCAGTTTTACCATACATCTTAAACTATTGCTAAATTATTATTATTTAGAGAAATCACTTGCTAACAAAAAGTAGAAAACGATCCATTTACTCGTTTTCTTGACTATGGAGGCAAAATAGTCAAACTGTATATGTATACAGGTTAAATTTCAATGGAATGATGATGAGAACACGTTCGCCTTTTTTAAACTCAATCGTAGATTACATGCTAACCAAACAATATTCTATGCGGTCCGTTGACACTTACTTAAAATGGATTGCAGGGTTTATTAATTATCACGACAAGCGACACCCCTCATCTATGGGAGATAACGAGGTTGAGAAATATTTAGATTATTTAGTTTTGAAGAAAAATGTGTCGCCTAAAACTCAAGCTACGGCTTTAAATGCGCTGGCATTTTTATATAAACACATCATAAAACAAGAGTTGTCGCCCAACCTAGTATTTGTACGTAGTAAAAAACAGCAAAAACTTCCCATTGTTATGACACCTGATGAAGTAAAATTGTTGATGTCATTTTTAGATAAACGCTATTACTTAATCGCAGGCTTAATGTACGGTAGTGGTTTGCGCGTGATGGAGGCTGTGCAACTACGAGTTCAAGACATTGATTTCGATTATAAAAGCATTCGCATATGGAATGGCAAAGGCAATAAACACCGCATAGTGACTTTAGCTAGCGAGTTAGTTCCTTTATTGCGAAGTCAAATAATTCAGGTCAACGATTATTTGCAGTTTGACATTAAAAACGAGCAATATTCTGGTGTTTGGATGCCGAATGCCCTTGCTCGTAAATATCCATCAGCTAACAAATCTCTGGCGTGGCAATATCTATTTCCCTCTTATAAGTTAAGTGCAGATCCAGAAACAGGCGAAATAAGACGACATCACTTTTATCCAACGGGAGTGCGCAAAGCTATTAAAAAGGCAGCATTAAAAGCACAACTTACTAAACCAATTACACCTCATACCTTACGGCATTCGTTTGCAACTCATCTACTACAATCGGGTGCCGATATTCGTACTGTGCAAAGCCAACTTGGTCACTCAGACGTTAAAACGACACAGATATATACCCATGTTTTACAACAAGGTGCTAATGGAGTGGTTAGCCCATTGAGTAAGCTACTTTAATGAGGCATATATCAAATTCTAGGAATCCTTTATACAGCAAGGGTTGAAGAGCTACTTTCTAATATTTTTAAATGGATTAAGTCACTAGAGGTAGCAAATTTCTTAGGGAAATAAAAAAGGGATCTCAAATTTGAGATCCCCAATATCGTCAGCCCAGGATACCCCGGCCTTTTTTGATCGCTATGTCTTGTTATTTGCCGATTCGACGCAATGCAGAAGTTGAAAATGCCTTGCGACTATTCTTCTCACCCCACACCATAAACTTAGGCTCTTCGTTACTTAAACCTGTTGTTATATAGCGACCTGAGTTTAAGTCGTATAAGGCTTCAGCGACCATCCAAGGCGTATCTACGTCGTAAAATTGAACGTTGTGCGCTTCAGCGACACGCCATAGGTCACCGCGACCATCGTAGTGATCAATGACCGATGCACCCCAAGTGTCTTCGTCGATAAACAAGGTACGTTTAGCGTAGATATGGCGAGCACCTTCTTTCAAGGTTCCTTCAACTTCCCATACGCGGTGTAGCTCGTAACGCAAGTAATCTGGGTTTAAGTGCCCTGCTTGGATCAAGTCTTTGTATTTGGCACTGGTGTCCATTAATTGGTATGAGTTATATGGAATGTATAATTCTTTCTTACCGACTAACTTCCAGTCGTAACGATCTGGCGCACCATTGTACATATCGTAGTTATCAGACGTTCTTAAGCCATCAGTACCTGCCGCTGGACCGTCATACGAGACGTTTGGCGCTCGGCGAACTCGGCGTTGCCCGGCATTGTAAACCCAAGCTTTACGCGCTTCTGAAACTTGATCAATCGTTTCGTGAACCATTAATGCGGTACCCGTTAAACGCGCAGGCGCAGTGATGACTTGCAGATAGTAGAACAAAATATTGTCGTCTTTCTTAGCATCACGACCACCGTCTAAAAATTCAGGCCAAACGAGTTGGTCATTCATTTTTACCGGTACAAAAGAGCCATCTGCTTGCGCTGGAATTGTCGTTAGGAAACGACGGGCTGAGCCACCGCGATAGCGCGTGATGTGGTTCCAAATAACTTCGTTGGCATTTTGCGGAATGGCAAAAGGAATCGTGGTGTCAAAATTTGCTAAACCATTGCCCCCTTGTATGAGCTCAGCATTTTCGGCATTTTTCTTAATAACGCTATGCAAGCTTGCTGGATAGGCTGCTGTGCGGCGGGTTTGATAAACCGGCATGCGATAGCTCGGGTACTTTTCAAACATCGCGATTTGACCTGGCGATAAATTAGCCTTGTACTGATCTAAATTACTGTTGGTAATAGTGAACAGTACTTTATCGTTAGGAAACGGGTTGTTTGGGCGGCCACTATCTTCACTTTTTGGTGTGTTAGTGCTTGTTAAACCACCGGTATACGCAGGAATGGTTCCTGCGGCATTTCCTGCTTTTTCGGCACCGATGTAAGTGAGCTCTGAGCCTAATTTGGCTGCCTCTTGTGGGCTCACTTTCGCGTTAACTGCGCTAGCAATTAACGTAATCGATAATAGGCCGGTTACTTTGAATAAATTTTTCATGATAACTCCTAGTATGAAACTGCAAAGCTGAGAGAAACGAAGTCTTTGTCAGTCAAGATGTTATGACTACCGCCTGAAAATTGAGAATACCCTACAGTTGCACTGTATTTTTGAAGGTATGATGCTTCAAGAGATAAGCCTAAAACTTTTTTACCTTCGTTGAATTGTTGTGCTGGCTCAGGAGAATAACCACTGACATCGTGTGACCAAGCAAGCGTCGGCTTAAGTGAAATACCAGCGTAAACATCAGGGTAATCCCAAATAGCTCGTAAGCGGTAACCCCATGCTGAGTCAGTAACATAGCCGTCATTTGAACAGTCGCCAGCAATAGCGCCAGCGGCCAGTAAGTTGCTACAGTTAACCTGGAAACCCGCTACTGGATGAGTAAAGCCGGCATCAAAATCACCTAAACCAAATACAGCGTTGCGGCCGTAGCGTTGATCTGAATCTTCAATACCATCTGTTAAAATGACCCCAGCTTCACCGATTACGGTTAAGCGAGCAGCCCCCATCACGCGTTCAAAAAACTGTAAAGCAGTGACTTGAATTTGAGTGACATCGTACTCATCCCAACCTTGTACCATTTCACCGTAGCCCACTGATGTCATACGGTCGGTAAAACGGAATGCTGGGTTCTCAGAAAGTGCAGCATTTAAAATTTCTGGTCCATTAATCTGTACCGGTGTATCTGGCTTGTATGAAACTTCACCAGATAACGCTAAACCAGCAACGTTGGTTGCAAAGCTAGCCCCGTAAAACTTTAAATCTTCAGGGAACGCAATGGCGTAAGCAGGATTTAATGCAGCTAGTTGACCACCTGTTGGATCTAGCCCTTTAGGCACAAAAATTAACGATGAGTCACCTGTAGCCAAAGGTACGGCTGTGCGAACTGCATTGATTAACGGTACGCGAGAATGAATGTTCATGTAGTACAAGCCAAACTCAGTGTCGTTGAGCTCAGGTGAAAAATAGCGCATTGCTAAACCGTATTGGCCACCGTCATCAGGTTCAATATCAGGGCGACGCTCAGCGTGAATACCTAAATCGAAAGCTATCTTCTCTGGCGTATCACCTACTTGAATGTAGTTACACCCATCTGCGGCAAAGTCAGCGCCTTGGAATAAGGTACCACAGGCATCAATGGCGAACTTTTCCCACTCGTATTGGTAAAATGCTTCAATCGATAAGTTTTCCGTCAGGCCTAAGTTACCGTATACCATGCCGACAGGTAAAATACCTTCTTTAAGATCGGCACCAGGGCGGCGCAATGCACTTACATCAAATGGGTTGGTAGAGTTCATACCACCTTGGATAAACGTTGACTCACCCCAGCTCAACACTTGGCGACCAACACGTACGTCAAGTAACGACTCACCTAACTCAAATGTGCCGTAGACATACGCGTCAAGTAACGCGATGCCAGAAAACTTTGAGTAATTTTGAAAACCATCGTCATTTAGCGGCGCACCTGGCTCATAACCGTTTGGTGAATGGCCAAAAGGACGTGATTCGTATTGAAGTTCTTTGTCATGCCAGTATTTGAAACGAACAAAAGCACCGTAATTGTCTTTTGATAATTGTAGCTCGTGTGAACCCTTGATAATTTTTGAGAAGGTGTCGCCCTTGTCAAAGTTCAAATTACCATCGTCAGTCGTCATGGTTGCACCTGTGCCACCATTGTTTGCTGAAATATAGCGAGGGTCTTGATCCTCAATGCGCCAGCTTGCACCAATTGATAACTGAGAGTTTATGGTGAGTAAAATGTCATCATTTTCACCAAAGTAGAACTCAGCTGAGTTGGCGTTTGACGCGAATAAAGCAGCACCAATGGCTAAGCCAAGTGCGCTTTTGTTGTTGCGTAATATGCTCATATATCCCCCAGAAGGTTTGTCAGTATTAGTTTTTTTAAATTGTTCGAAATTGTTATCGAACTGACGCCTCTAAGATACAGACAAATCCCTAGAAAAAGGGAGGCTATACGTGCCAAATGATTGTCATTTCATGCAAAACACGGTAATTTGTTAGGTAATTAAGTTTAGTGATTAGCCAAGAATATGAGCAGTTATTTTTCAGTGTTAAGTGGTTGGATGATCCCCATTACTCGGGTGCTTGAGGAATGGCAAATAGATCTTGCCGACGTTCTCAAAGATTGTGATGTAAAGTCGGAGGACTTTAAAGATCAAGAGTCTCGCTTGTCTGCTGAAAAAATGGCGCTGATTATCGATTATTGCAACCGCAAAAAAGGCCGTAAAGATTTCGCTCTGGCAATAGCCAAAGCATTTCACCCAGGCATGTTTCACGCATTAGGTTATGCCATGATGTCGTCTGAAAGCTTGAAAGATGCGCTTTATCGAATCGCTCGCTACAAGCGAGTTGTCTCCAATACATGTACGCTAAACGTCGAAGAACGCGGTGAAAACATACACTTTGTTATGGATATTAAGTGCTATGAAGATTCACAACGTCCGGTGCTAACCCAAGATTGTATTATTGCCTTTTTAGGTACCATAGTACAGTTCGCTCGAGAAACGCTAAAGACCGACTACAACCCTTTGGAAATACACTTTAATTGGCCAAAACCGAATTATGATACCAGCTTTTTGAATGACTACTTCAAATGTGACATTGTCTTCGATAGTGATGAGTTAAGTTTGGTTTTTGACGAAAAAACACTTTCTAAGCAACTGGTTGGTGGTAATCCACTATTAACCCAGAGCCACGAGAAAATTCTCGATGATTATCTGTCTCGGCTTGATAAAAACGATGTCGAGCAGCTAGTAAAAAACCGCATCTATGAAATGTTGCCGCTTGGCACGCCATCCCAAACTGAAATTGCATCGCAACTTGGGATGAGCTTGCGCAACCTGCAACGTCGCCTCCAAGAAAAACAGACGAGCTTTCGAGATATTCTAGAAAATACCCGCAAAAAGCTCGCGCTCGAATACATCTTGCAAAGCCATTTATCATTTAGTGAGATTGGTTACTTAGTTGGCTTTTCAAACATTGGTAATTTTAACAGAGCGTTCAAGCGTTGGACTGGTGTTACGCCAGGCGTTTATCGCAAGCAGCAGCATAACATTATCATGGAAAGCACAGAGCCACGCTCTACCCTTTGATGATTAGTTTTTGGCGCGGTTAAACATTTTTTTGCGATAAAACTGTTGAATAATACTTTGAAACCATAGCTCAACAGTCGAGTTAATTTGGTTCGATAAGCTCGAAAGAGCGTTTTGGGGGAAATAAATGGAAGACAATCAAGAGTTACAGCAGTTAGATCACATTTTAGATCAGCAAAAGGTAGCCTTTAACGCAAATCCTTATCCTGAGTATCAAGCGCGTATTAACGACCTTGATACGTTAAAATCGCTAGTACTCGATAATCAAGATGCACTAGTGAGTGCGATGAACGAAGACTTTGGTAATCGCTCAGTCGACGACTCAAAAATTGGTGATATTCTGACAACTGTTGCGGGTATCCACTATGCCAAAAAACAATTAAAAAAGTGGATGAAACCACAAAAGCGTCACGTTGGTATTTTGTTTCAACCTGCCAGTGCGCGTGTTGAATATCAACCGCTTGGCGTGGTTGGTATTATGGTGCCGTGGAACTATCCGATTTTCCTTGCTTTAGGTCCGCTGACAACCGCATTGGCGGCGGGTAACCGAGCAATGATCAAAATGTCTGAATTCACACCAAAAACAACTCAAGTATTAGCTCAGCTTGTCAGTCAGTATTTTAGCCAAGATAAAGTGGCTATCATAGATGGTGACGCAAGCGTTGCGGCTAAGTTCTCGGCACTAAACTTTGATCACCTATTTTTTACTGGCTCAACTAATGTCGGTAAATTAGTGATGCGCGCCGCCGCTGAAAATTTAGTACCTGTAACATTGGAATTAGGTGGAAAATCGCCAGCCATTATTGCGCCTGATATGCCTATTAAAACGGCCGTCGCTCGTTTAATGCTCGGTAAAACCCTGAACTCTGGGCAAACTTGTGTCGCGCCAGATTACCTGTTTGTTCCTCGTGGTAAAAGTCGCGAAACGGTACAAGAATTACAGCAATTATTTGCCAAAATGTTCCCTGCGATAGATAACAACCAAGATTACACGAGTGTCGTCAATGATGGGCAGTATCAGCGCCTTGTCGGCTTAGTTGAGGATGCTAAAGCCAAAGGGGCTGTTGTTACTGAACTCAACCAAAATCCTAATTGCAATAAGACTCGTCAATTACCGCTTACTGTTTTAGAACAAGTAACCGAAGATATGACAGTAATGCAACAAGAGATTTTTGGTCCCTTGTTACCGATCATGGAATACGACGATGTTAACGACGCAATCGCCTATATTCAGCGCCATGAGCGCCCACTAGCGTTATACATCTACAGTTTCAACAAGCAAACTCAACAACATATTTTAGCCAATACTCACTCTGGTGGTGTTTGTATTAATGAAGCGGCTTTCCATGTGGCTGTTGAAGATTTACCGTTTGGTGGTGTCGGCCATTCTGGTATGGGGAATTACCACGGCATTGAAGGCTTTAAAACCTTTTCTCATGCCAAAGCTATTTTATCACGCGGCAAAATTAGCTTAACTAGCTTATTGTTCCCGCCATATGGCACGGCATTACACAACTTAGTCTATAAACTTTTTATAAAATAATAAGCAGATAGGATAAATAACGATGACAACGAACTCTGCACTAGCATTACAACATCATCACTTGGCTGATTTCGTCGAGGATACATTAGCCAAACATGCTGACAAACCAGCATACTCATGCTTAGGGCAAACCTTAACCTTTGCTGAAATCGAGCAAAAATCACGTGCCTTAGCAAGCTTTTTGCAAAATCACCCTGCGATCAATGAAGGCGATCGCATTGCAATTCAATTACCTAATTTGATTCAATATCCGATAGCTGCTTATGGTGCATTGCGTGCTGGCTTGATCTTAGTAAATACTAACCCTTTGTATACACCACGTGAAATGCAGCACCAATTTAAAGATTCAGGTGCTAAGGCTTTAGTCATTCTAGAAGACTTATTACCTAAGTTCGAAGCGATTCAAAATGACGTCGATATTGAGCTGGTGATCACCACAAAAGCACCAGATTTATTAATGCCAGAGGGACAAGATGCGCCAGCAAATTGTGTGAGTTTTAATGCGATTTTAGCGCAACATCAAAACGCGGATTTAAAGCCGCGTCAAACAAGCGCTGGTGATGATGATTGTGTGCTGCAATATACCGGTGGCACAACCGGCGTTTCGAAGGGGGCTCGCTTAAGCCATCACAATATTATTGCTAACTCTGCACAAGTATTTGATCGATTAGGTGATAAATGTATAGAAGGCGAAGAAACGTTTGTTTGTCCACTGCCGCTCTACCACATTTATGCTTTTACCGTGAACATGGTGATGTTCTTTTCTCGCGGCTGCTTAAATGTCCTTATTCCTAATCCACGTGATTTAGATGCCTTTGTTAAACAAATAGCACCATTTCAGTTTACCGGCTTTGCTGGGATCAACACGTTGTTTGTTGGTTTGTGTCATCACGAAGGATTTAAAGCGTTAGACTTTTCTAAATTGAAGCTAACCATTTCAGGCGGTACGGCGTTAACGTCTTCGGCAGTCGATATTTGGCGTCAGGTAACCGGTTGCTCGATTACTGAAGGCTATGGGTTATCAGAAACGTCACCTGTGCTTTGCTTAAATACGCCAGATCACGAAGTTTTAGGCACTGTTGGTAAGCCACTTAGTGATACCGAAATTGAACTTTGGGACGATAACGACCAAGTGGTTGATGAAGGTCAAATCGTTGCCCGTGGTCCGCAGGTAATGAGCGGCTATTGGAATATGCCTGAAGAAACAGCCAAAGTGATGAAAGATGGCTTCTTTAAAACAGGTGATGTCGGTATTCGCCTTGAAACAGGTGAAATTAAAATTGTTGATCGCTTAAAAGATATGATCATCGTATCTGGTTTTAACGTCTACCCTAATGAAGTTGAAGACGTTCTGACTAAGCATAACTCGGTACTAGAAGCTGCGGTTATTGGTGAGAGTGACGACAAAACAGGTGAAAAAGTCGCTGCTTACATCACGGTTGAGGGCGAGGTTGATCCTGAGGCTATTATCGAGCACTGTCGCGAACACTTAACGGCTTACAAAGTGCCGAAAAAAGTGGTTATCTTAGATGAGTTACCAAAATCAACTGTTGGTAAAATTTTGCGTCGAGAGTTGCGCTCTGCATAACAGTCATTGTTATTAATCGTTTAAAGCCAGTTATTACAACGCATTGTGATAACTGGCTTTTTAGTTTGTAACCCTTGTTTCTATTAGTGTTACTGATATTTTGCATAGTGTGGATAAAACTCGAGATAGTCGCACCAAGTACTAAAGTGCTTATAATTAAAGCGCTTATCGGTTGCCTTGTACCAGGTGGACGGCTTGAGCGGGCCGAGAACAAATTTCTTTTTATAGCCGTCAATCGCGACGTAACAAGCCAGTATTTCGGTTGTGTTGTTGATAATGCGCGCGCGAGCAAAGCCATCTAAGCTTTTGCCATGTTCTATTCGGATATCTGGCATCGCATAGCTAGGTAAGCACAAGCTAAATAATAACGCTATTAACCCTATCTTACGCATTAAGTTCTCCCTTGCTGTTTGTATGCCCAAACTAAGCTTAGCACGATTAGGCTAGTGCCTATAACCAACCTGATTAAGTCTACTTGTTCATCAAATACGGTAAACGATAACAGTATCGCCAGTGGCACATAACCATTGTTCATAATGGCTAACGTAGAAGGTGATACTTGCTTTGCGCCCCAATTCCACAAGAAGAAGCCAAAACCGGAGGCAATGACTCCAAGATACAAGAGAAAGTAAATTTGACGCTCGCTAATGGCTACTTGTCCAACGGAACTACCTAACTGAGAGAGCATAACGAGCCCTGAAAAAACGGCAGCGCCGAAATACATGTTCGTCATATTGCTGGTGTGCTGAGCTAATGTCGTCGTCTGTTTAGCGTAGTGTTGATAATAGATCTGGCCAAAGGCAAAGGCGAGATTAGCGACTTGCAAAATCAAAAAACCAACAAGCCACTGCTCGGCATTACTTTCTCGGTAAACTAAAACACCAGCACCTACGATCGATAATATAATGGGTAAAAACCAATGGCTGTTAAATTGTTTTCTCAAGATGGCATCAAATAACATGACGTAAAGCGGCGTGAAGATAGTGAGTACGGCAACTAAATAGCCGGGTAAATATTGGTAAGAAAAAATATAGGCGATGTACATGACGCCAAATTGAATACAGCCAAGCACTATTAACTTGTAGGAGATTGTCATTTTTCTCAACCAAAGCGCGATCGGCAAAAACACCAAGAAACTTAATAAAAGCCTCAGGTGGGCGACAAGTGAGGGTGGTAAATCAGTGAGCTCACCTTTGATAATACCAAATGAAAATGCCCATAACAGCGAAACAAAAACTAAAGCGAGCAAAATTTATCCTATTAAGTTAAATATCTGTGAAATTTACGCTGACTATGCTTGACTTGCTAGCCTTTTTTTGAAAAATGAAGACAGCAATGCAGTCGCGGAATAAAAAAATGCAGTCTGGCTATTGAAACCGCATTACCTCGTCTCCATAACTGATATCATGGGAAATACTCAATTTTGTTGGTATTACTTAAAAAAATATTATAAGCCTTTTGTTCAGGCAAACATTCAAAGAAGAGAAGAATTATGGCTAACTTTGCCCCAGTTAAAAAAGAATCACACCAAAACTTAAAAGTTGCTACACAACGTGGCTTACCAGATATTTCAAACCAACACATTATCGCGACACACGCTCGTGAATTCCCACAATTAGCAACAAGCTTCCCTATTTTCTTAATCAAAGACGGTGAGCGTTTCCGCCCAGTATTAATGACCGGCTTAGAAGCTGGCGAGAACTTATACTACAAAGACGGCGTATTAGATTCGTTATTCATGCCACAAGCATTAGCATTAGCACCATTTAGCTTAGGTTTAGATCCTGAAAAAGAAAAAACACTAACCACATGTGTTGACTTAGATAGCGAATACGTTGGTGAAGACAAAGACTTACCTTTATTCGACGAAAAAGGTGAAGAAACACAGTTATTCAAAAACATTCAAGAAGCATTAGGCGACTTATACAATAGCGAAGTGTTAACTGAAAAGTTTGTTAAAGAACTCGTCGATCACGAGTTACTTGCTGAACTACAACTTAACATCGATTACGCAACAGGCGAGAAGAAGAAACTTGTTGGTTTATTCGGTATCGATGAGCAAAAATTACAAGCGTTATCAGATGAAAAGATCCTCGACTTTACTAAGCGTGGCATTTTTGTTCCTATGCACGCAATGCTACTTTCTTTAGGCCAAATCAATCGTTTAGCTAAATTGCGCAACGAAACAGATGGTAAGAAAGTCGTTAGCTTGCGCGTTGCACCAGCCGACGCTGAAGAGCAACAAGCGGCAAACGCATAACCCATTGCTTAAATAAGTTAATGAAAAACCTAGCAATTGCTAGGTTTTTTTACGTCTTCACAAAATGGTAGAACGAAAAATTGATTAAAAATTAACACCTCGTCATTGATATGCTAGGGTACTATTTGTGATCACACATACTTACTAGTGAGTTGTAAGAGGAAGACATGGCTGATAATAAAAAACTGATGCAGGCCGTTGAAGATGAGTTACAAAACCTAACCGGTGAGATATACCTCAAACTCGAAGAGCGCTTTAACCAATTGCTTGTTAAGGCGCAATCAGAAGTAACCCCGGAGCCGCTAGATGTTAAGAGCCAACCAGAATTTCAGAAAATTGAAAAGGGCTTAGCCAACGCTTATCAACAAATAGAGCAACTCAACGAGCGTTTGGCATTAAAAGAACAACAGATAAATGTCTTAAACAGCGATAATCTCGAGTTAAAATCTCAGTTGAATCAGCAAAGTGATAACGACGCAGCGCTCGCCGATAGCCACAAGCAAGACCAAGTTGTTATTGCCGAACTCAATGATAAAATTGAATCTCTAGTGAAAACTATTCAAGCCACAGAAGCAAGAGAGCTGCATATTCAGCGTGAGTTTGATGATTTTCAAAAATCAGCGGCGGCAGATCTCTCGAAGCGCGAACAGATCGAAGTCAATTTACAAGCTGAATTAGCTAACCTCAATGAGCAACTTAAGTTATCGGAAAAGCAGCACTTAAACGATCAACAAGCGGTACAAGACCAACTCGCACAACAAGTTGCAAAATTAAAGCAAACCGAAGCGAATTTGCAAAATGAATTGAGCCTTGCAGAGCAAGCGTTAACTCAGCAACAAATTGAATTTAATCAACAGTTAGCGTCGAATCAGACCAGTCAGCAATCAGCACAAGACTGTATCGATGAATTGCGTTCGATGCTTGAAAAATCGCAAGACCAACTAGAGCAAGCAACAAAAACCAATAGCGAACTTACAACCAACCTAGCTGAAGAACAAGCAACAGTTCAACAATTGACTCAAAGCTTAACGCAAACCAAGTCTGAACAAGAGCAGTCAGCAAGTGAACAAACAAGCTTAATAGAGCAACAGCAAAGTCACATCAATGCACTGCAAAACGATATCAGTGAATTACACGCAAGCATTGAAACGGAGCAAGAGCAAAATCGTCAGTACCAGCAAGATGTCACCAACTTAACCACCAAATGTGGCGAGCTAGAGCAAAATATTCAACAAACCCATCAACGCGTTGCCGATAGTGAGCAAACCATTGCCGAGCAAAAAGAGCATATTGCCACCATGCAAGCCATGATTGATGAATACCAAGCGACGATAGACGACAACACGGCGCAACAAGATAAATTACAACTCACCATTGAAGATCTCAACCAGCGCAATGAACAGAAAAAGCAGCGCCAAAAAGCATTAGAGCAAAGCCTTGCTGAACTCAATAATCAGCTAACAGAGCAACAAAATGCCTTGGTGCAAAGTCAGCAAGAAAGTGAAGCGTTACAACAACAAATAACACAACTCAATGAAGCGCTAGCCGAGCAAGAACAAGCCAATAAAGCACTAGAGCAGCAAGCCCAAAACTTCCAAGCAGAGAAAGAAGAGGCGCAAGAAAAATATCAACAGTTAATTGATGATACCGAGCTACAAAAAGAAAAAGCACAGTTGCGTCGCAAAAAAGAGCAAGAAGATTACGAAAAAGCACGCGAAACAATCAAATATTTGCGCGACGAGAATTTCGAACTCTCAGAAAAGCTATCAACTTCAACCGCTGAATTGGAAGACAAGTTACAAGAGTATCGCCTGCGCTTTGAATACGCGCAAAAGCAGTTAGCCAAACAAACCTCAAGTTAGGCATAGATGGCACTTGTATAAATAAGAAGGCGTTATCAAACTCGACTGTTGATAACGCCAAGCCTGCAGTGTAAACAAGGGTGACTATAATGCGAGTATTTTGGCATGGCGTGTTAAGCTAACATCAAGAAAATTGAATGCTCACTCATGCCAAGTATAAATAGTCACTATCTGTTTATCTATCTAGGAAGTATTTGTTATGTGCTAGTCAAACATTGTTTGATTTTTTATCGCTTTAATCTATCTTTGCTTATAATTGACGGTTCTTTTGGGAGGTAGAGTGAATTTATTAAAACGAATAATAATCTTCAGTTGTTTGTTTTCCTATCACTTAGCCGCCGAAACATTTAGTTTGGAAGTTGTCGCAGTTGAGTATCCGCCTTTTACAACGCTTAACAACAAAAGCGGCGGCATTGCGTTTGAATTGCTAGAAAGTCGATTAGCAAATTCCCATGTTACTGCTAGCCCGTTGTTTTTGCCACCAGCACGCGCCGCTCGCTACCTTAGTGAAGGTCCGTGGTGCGCCAGTTTTTATCCGATAAGAAACACTAATGATTACAAGAGCTTTGCTTTATCTCAAGAGAAGGTGAAGATCGGACTCGTGCGTTTAAAGCAACAAGGAGACTTTGCGTGGACGGCGCTAGAGCAGCTAAAAGGTCAGACAGTTGCACTGCTAAGAACAAGTGATAACTCAACATTTCTTCAAGAATTTGAGAATGCAGGTATTGAGGTAGCTTTTGCTGAATCGCCTCAAGCTATTGTTATGATGGTTCTTTTATCTCGTGTCGACTTAGGGTTAGCCGATTCATGGTCGTTTGAGAGTTTAGAAGCAGAGAATAAGGCAAAATTACAGTTTTCCACTACATCATTATTTGAGACCCCAATAACCCTGCACGTCCATGATCGATGCATAACTCAATATCAAAAAGCAGCTGAAACCAACCTCATTAATTAAGTGGTACAGCGTTGTGGCGCTCACCTAGGCAGAGTTCACTGATGATAAATATAATAAGTTGATCGCTAGCTACTTGTTTTTTTATTTGGCTCAAATATGAGGTCTCCCAAACTTTGATTTCTCGCAATCGGTTGTGCATCGCCAAAGTTAAATCAAGATACGACTTATCACTATTCATTTTTTAATTCGCGCAAAGTGATCAATTTGCTCATTCACTTGATATAATGTCGGCGCATATCATCGAAAGAGTAACATTGTGACAGTCAACTTATCTCGCTTGAATCATTGGCAACAAGTCGCTTTTAGCGCAGCGCTTATGGAGCGCATGTTACCGAATTTATTCATGTTTTATGAAGTAACGGAATTTGGTGAGCCAAAATTATTGCGCAACCAACTCGATTTGGTTTGGCAATGGTTAGACAAAAATCAATCGTGCAAAATTAATTACAATGCACAGCTTGCCAAGCTAGAGCCGCTGATCCCCGATCCTGAGCAATTTGACAGTTTTGGTGTCTTTCCCGCGATCGATGTCACCATGGCGATGATTTCGTTATTACAAGGGATGCAAGACAAAGAGCTAGAGAACTTTGACAACGTCGCCCAATTGTCGCTCAATTCGGTTAATTTCTATTGCGAACTAGAGCTTTCCGAACACGAAGAGCTAGAGCAAGCAGAGCTTGACCAAGCAATTGAGCAACACCCGCTGATGCAGTGGGAGTTAGCAACCCAACAACAGTTGTTTGACTTTATTGCTAATGCGCCAGAAACCAAAGCTAGCTGTAAGGAAGCAAAAGCAATGGTATTAGAGGAAGGCATGTCTAATTTAGGCATTGAAATTAGCTAAGTCCTTCTCTTAGCTGACGCTTGCTTGCACCGTGATATTGCTTTAAGCCAAGGTTTAAGTTGTCTTTTGGTATAGTCGGTAAGCGACCTGCCCAGCCACTTTTTCTTTGAGCAAGCACCAACTAGACGGCAAGTTAGACAACTGTAATTCTGATTCAACTTCTAGATACACTAAGCCATTGGGTTTTAGCCACCCCTTATCTACTTCGTTGATAGCCTTTTCTGCTAAGCCTTGCCTAAATGGTGGATCGATAAAAATGATGTCTTTCGCCTGAGGTGGTTGTCGCAGGTAAGTTAACGCATCTCCTTGTATTACTTGAACATTCTCTGCATTTAGGAGCTTAGCGTTGCGCGTTAGTTGTTGGGCAGCTGACTTATCCAATTCGCACATCACCACACTATTTGCGCCGCGAGATAAGGCTTCAAAACCCAGAGAGCCGGCACCGGCAAAGCAATCGAGGCAGTCACTTTCTCGGCAATAGGGCATTAGCCAGTTAAACACGGTTTCTTTTACCCGATCGGTCGTTGGTCGCAAGCCTTGTGCGTCAAGCACGGGTAACTTTCTGCCGCGATGCATGCCAGCAATTATTCGAATAGAGCCTGAAGTTGATTTTTTACTTGAACGTTGTTTTGCCATATCGATCGTTGCTGTTTTGTCTAATGGATTAAGGTGGTAATATATCGGCAATTTTATCGCTGTTTGTCATGAAAAACTATTAACAAACGATCCAAATTACGCAACGTATTGAAATAAAGCATTATGAGCAAAAAGAAAGGTTTATTTTCCTGGTTAGGATTAGGCAGTAAGGACCAAGAAGAAACGGTTAAACAACAGGAAGATGAGCAAGTCGTTGAAAGCCAAGAGGCTTCTGAACAGGTTGTAGCGCCCAGTGAAACCGAAGCAGTTGAAACTCCCCCTGAAGTTGAAGAAACTGTTGCAGAGCCAGAGCCAGAGCCAGAGCCAGAGCCAGAGCCAGAGCCAGAGCCAGAGCCAGAGCCAGAGCCAGAGCCAGAGCCAGAGCCAGAGCCAGAGCCAGAGCCAGAGCCAGAGCCAGAGCCAGAGCCAGAGCCAGAGCCAGAGCCAGAGCCAAAACTAGGCTTTTTCGCCCGTTTAAAGTCAGGTTTATCAAAAACTCGCCAAAGTATCGGTGGTGGAATTTTTGATTTATTTCGCGGCAAAAAAATTGACGACGAATTATTTGAAGAGCTCGAAGAACATTTACTATTAGCAGACGTCGGCGTTGATACCACAACGCGAATCATCGATTCGTTAACTGAATCAGCCAACCGCAAGCAACTTAAAGACGCAGAAGCACTCTACGATTTGTTAAAGCAAGAGCTGAAAAACACCATAGCGCCTGTTGATCAGCCACTAAATATCGATAACGCCGATGGCCCGTTCGTTATTTTAATGGTCGGTGTTAACGGTGTTGGTAAAACCACGACTATTGGTAAGTTGGCAAAACAATACCAAGCCCAAGGCAAATCAGTGATGTTAGCCGCTGGTGATACCTTCCGAGCCGCCGCAGTGGAACAATTACAAGTATGGGGCGAGCGCAACGATATTCCAGTTATCGCTCAACATACCGGCGCAGATAGTGCTTCGGTAATCTTTGACGCATTAAGTGCGGCTAAAGCCAGAAATGTCGATGTTCTCATTGCCGATACCGCGGGTCGTTTACAAAACAAAGGTCACTTAATGGAAGAACTGAAGAAAGTTGTTCGAGTGATGAAAAAAATCGATGAAAACGCGCCACATGAAGTCATGCTGACATTAGATGCCGGCACCGGGCAAAATGCCCTAAGCCAAGCGCAACTCTTTAAAGAGGCGGTTGATTTATCAGGCATTACACTATCAAAGTTAGATGGTACTGCTAAAGGTGGTGTGATTTTTGCGATTGCCGATAAATACCAAATTCCAATTCGTTACCTAGGCGTTGGTGAAGGTATTGATGACTTGCGCCCATTCGTTGCCGATGATTTTATCGATGCGTTATTTGAGCGTGAAGAATAGTGTTTCATTCACATAATGGAATAAGCTATTGTCAGCACTAAGCTAAAGGCACTAAGATAATAAAAATTATAAAAATGTAGCCAAATGATAGAATTTAATAACGTTAGTAAAACATATCCCGGTGGTTTTCTCGCGCTAAAGCAAGTCAGCTTTAAGGTAGACTCTGGCGAAATGGCTTTTCTCACTGGTCACTCTGGTGCGGGTAAAAGTACGTTATTAAAACTCATCTCGCTAATGGAAAAACCGAGTAGCGGCAGTATCAATATCAATGGTACTGAACTTGCCAATATCAAATATCAGGACATCCCCTATGTTCGCCGCGGTATTGGCATGATTTTCCAAAACCACAACTTACTGATGGATCGCACGGTTTTTGACAACGTCGCCCTACCGCTAGTCATTGAGGGCTTTAGTGCAAAAGAAATTAAAAAGCGCGTTGAAACAGCGTTGGAAAAAGTTCACTTATTAGAGAAAATTCGCTGTTATCCTTATATGCTTTCTGGGGGTGAGCAACAACGTGTTGGTATCGCACGTGCCATCGTCAACAAGCCACCTATTATCCTTGCCGATGAACCAACGGGTAACCTAGATCCCAAGTTATCACTTGAAATTATTAAACTGTTTGAAGACTTTAATGCCGTCGGTGTATCGGTGCTGATTGCGACCCATGATCTGGGATTGATTGCCAGAATGAAATATCGCACCCTGACCCTAAAACAAGGCAACATGATCAACGATGGTGTAGTTGAAGGGTTAAACTTGGGAGGTGAGCATGGCTAAATCAACGAGTGCAATCGCCCATCGACCTACTTTTTGGCAAAAGTTAACATCATTACCAATAAGACACTTACAACAGGCAATTGGCAGCCTGGGTGACTTATGGCGAACGCCGTTTACCACGATAATGACAGTGGTGGTATTGGGGATAAGTTTAACCTTACCTGCGACCTTACACGTGTTCGTTAAAAACGCTCAAGCCGTATCGCATCAATGGCACAGTGCTTCACAAATCACGCTTTATTTAAAGCTTTCAACGTCTGAAAAAGCGGCACAAGCATTGGTTCAAAGGGTATCACTTTACCCTGAAGTGGATGATGTTATTTACATTTCACCAAAGCAGGCGCTAGCTGAGTTTAGCCAGTCTTCTGGTTTTGGCGGTGCATTAGGTTATCTCGATAACAACCCGTTGCCAGCAACATTGTTAGTCACACCAACTCAGCGCCACAGTCAATCAACAGCAGCAAAAGAGTTACTAGCTAAATTAAAAAATGAACGAGAAGTTGATGTCGGTCAACTGGATCTAGAGTGGTTAACCCGCTTAGAGGCAATTGCTAATTTAATTGAAGATATTGTTATGTCAGTCGCCTTGCTGCTGTGTACGTCTGTTGTGTTAATTATTGGCAATACCATTCGCTTGCAAATTCTCAATCAACGCCAAACTATCGCGGTGATGAAATTGGTTGGCGCGACAGATAGTTTCATTCAACGACCTTTTTTATACGCAGGTATGTGGTATGGCATTTTTGGTGGCTTGCTCGCCACCGTACTCATTTGGTTGCTTGTCGGTTACTTATCGAGTGCCATTACTAAACTTACCGAGGTCTATCAGCAACGCTTTGACTTTCAAGCGTTAGCAGGCGGTGAAGTGCTAACACTATTGTTATTCGCCGTTACCTTAGGGTTACTAGGTAGCTATATTTCAGTTAGAAAGCACATCAAGGCTATTGAGCCGTCTGCTGAGTAAGCATCATTTCATCGGCCCATTCTAGTGCTTTAGCATGGGCTTGATAGTATTGCTCTTTGGCAATTTTCAATTTGTCAGCAAGCTTTTCTGCTTGTTGCCACAAACCTTTCTCGGATTTTCGCGCTAATAACAAATAACCAAACAAGTTGTTTTTCTTACCTTTCAGTGCGGCTTTGATTTCTGGGTGAATTGGCAATATTTCCAAGACTGAGTCGAGCTCGGAATTTAAGATACCATCAATCATTGATAGCATACCGGTCAAAAATGCTTTCGGTGGGTTTTCTTCGTCTTGGCGTAGGTTTGAAATTTGTTCGCAGAACTTTGCTCTTGTCAGCGACATTCGCAAGGTTTCACTTGGCTGATCTTCGTTCAAATCTGACAGTGCGAGCAATGCGATAAATTTTTTCAACTCGGCTTCACCAATGTAAATTAACGCGTGTTTAAGCGAAGTGATTTCTTGATTGCGACCATAAGTAGGGCTATTAATAAAACGCAGTAATTTATAGGTTAAACCTGTATCACTGCTAAAGATCTCACTGATCTTGTCAAAGTCGAGTTGTACTTGATTTGCTTGCTCAATCAGTGAAAGTATCTTTTGCTTAGCCGTGGAGATTTTCTTTTGTTTGATCATTTCTGGCCGGGCGAAGAAATACCCTTGGAAGTGGGTAAATCCGAGTAATTTTAGTTGCGCAAACTGCTCCGCTGTTTCTACTTTTTCAGCGAGTAAAACAAGGTTGTGTTCCTGTAAACGGCGAACATATCGACTGATCGATAACATATTGGTGTTGAGCACATCGACTTTAATAATATCAACTAACGGGAAAAATACGTCCCATTTAGGATCAAAATCATGGTCGTCGAGTGCGAATTTATAGCCTTTTGCTCGCAGATCTCGGCAGGCGGTTAGCAGTTCTTCACTGATAGGAACATCTTCAAGTATTTCGATCACCACTTTTTCTGGATCGAGAAAGCTAGGAAAATTTTTAATTAAGGTATCGGCGTGAAAATTAATAAACGCGGGTAAGTCACCGGTCACCTTTTCAACTCCCATGTGCAAATGGTTGTTGGTTAATAAGTTTGACGTTGCTTGATCGGGACAAATATTAGGAAATTGGTTACTTTCACCGTCTCGAAATAATAACTCATAAGCAACAAGTTCTTGGTTGCTGTCTAAGATCGGTTGTCGTGCTACATATGAATACAAAAGCTACCTCAATATTGCGGCTTTTCCTCAAGCTAGCATACAATGAAAGTTGATAAAAAATCTAACAAAATGATCGATAATTGTTACAAGTGTGCTGTTTCATTTGATTATACTTGAAATTATTTTTAATGCCCCAAGGTCTATTCAAATGAGTAGCATATAGGCATAGCAAAAGACGTAATCGCGTGTTATTATCGCGAGACCATGTTAATCGAGGATCAAAATGAGTAATACGATGCAATCAATGGCGTTAACGGTTCCACAAAGTGGGAGCATTGAAGCTTACGTACAATCTGCATACAGCATTCCTATGCTTAGCGCTGAGCGCGAGCATGAATTGGCGACTCGTTTACATCACGAAAATGACTTACAAGCCGCGCAAGAGTTGATCATGTCACACTTGCGTTTTGTTATTCACATTGCCAAAGGCTATGCGGGATATGGGTTACCACAAGCAGATTTAATCCAAGAGGGTAACGTAGGCCTAATGAAGGCGGTAAAGCGTTTCAATCCTGAGGTCGGTGTGCGCCTAGTGTCATTCGCTGTCCACTGGATCAAAGCTGAAATTCACGAGTTCGTATTAAAGAACTGGCGAATCGTTAAAGTTGCCACCACAAAGGCACAACGTAAACTATTCTTTAACCTGCGCAAAAACAAAAAGCGTTTGGGTTGGTTTAGCCAAGACGAAATTGATAACGTTGCTGAAACTTTAGGTGTTTCAACTAAAGACGTGCTTGAAATGGAGTCCCGTATGAGCAATCAAGATCAAGCATTTGAACTAAGCTCTGACGATGATGATTCGGCAAGTGCAACTGGCAACTTTTCACCAGCACAGTACTTAGAAGATAAACGTTCAGATTTAGCCGTTATGGTTGAAGAGCAAGACTATGAAGCGCACGCAAATAAGCGGTTAGCGAATGCTTTAGTCGCTTTAGATGATCGCAGTCAGGATATCGTTAAAACGCGTTGGTTAGATGACGATAAAGCGACACTGCAAGAGCTTGCTGAAAAATATAGTATTTCTGCTGAGCGTGTTCGTCAGTTAGAAAAAAATGCTTTGACTAAACTCAAAACCGCTCTTGTCTAATTGAGTCTGTGCTAATAAGCAAAGTGAGCTAATAAATAATGAAAAGCCCGGCAGTACCGGGCTTTTTTATGTCTGTTGTAAATGAGCTAAGATAAAGACTGGTTAGCTTGTTATTGCTCTTGCTGGCAGTATTAATTCTTCTGTTTTGACCTTGTTGCCTTTTAATCGCTCAACCACTAGGTAGTTTACTGGCACTAATATCAAGGTGATAAAAGTCGCAAATAAAATACCAAAGCCAAGTGAAATAGCCATTGGGATCAAAAACTGCGCTTGCGTCGATTTTTCAAAGAGCAGTGGCATCAAGCCTATAAAAGTGGTCAAGCTAGTTAGCATCACTGGCCTAAAGCGTGAAGCACCGGCGGTAAGCACGGCGTTGGCAATGTTGTAACCCTGCTGTTTCTTCTTATTGATAAAATCAACTAGTACCAACGAGTCATTAACCACAACACCTATCAATGCGAGCATGCCGAGTAAGCTAAATAAGGTTAAATCCATGCCCATGATCCAATGGCCGATGAATGCGCCAATTAAACCAAATGGGATCACACTCATCACAATAAGCGGTTGGATATAGGATTTAAAAGGAATAGCCAGTAGTGCGTAAATGACAAAAAAGACAAACAGTAACCCCCAACCGAGTGAACCAAATGACTCGCGTTGCTCTTTAGCCTCGCCCTCTAACGAGTGATTAATGCCAGGATATTGAGCGACTAAATTATCTAAAAACACTTTCAAGTCGGCGTTTAGTGCCGTCATATTAGCGGTTTGCTTATCGATATCTGCGGTAACATTTACCGTGCGATAACGATCGATACGGCGAATAGTTGATGGGCTTTTACCGGGGATCAGCTCAGCGATATGAGATAGCGGTACTTTGGCTCCTGACGGTGTATCGATTAAGATGTGTTTGAGATCTGCTAAAGAACGACGCTCCTCAATCGGCAGCAACACCATTACGCGAACATCGTCACGACCACGCTGAATACGCTGTGCCTGAGCACCAAAATAGGCATTGCGAACTTGGCTAGCAACTTCTTGCCTAGATAAGCCGAGCGCTTTACCTTGTTGCGTTAGTTCAATTTGTAGCTCTTCTTTACCGTCAGATAAGCTGTCTGCAATATCGAACACCGTCGGGTAAGTGGCCAGATGGAGCTTCACTTTATTGGCAACCTCTTGCAAGGTTTCAAGTGAATTTCCGGTTAGCTGAACATCGATGGGATCTGATGAACGACCGATTTCTGCTCGATAGGTCATCGACTCTGCCCCAGGTATTTGACCAACTAATTGCCGCCATTCGGCAACCATTTGGCGAGATGTGACATTAATCGTGCGTTTTTCAGGCGGCACTAATTCAAAGCGCACGCCACCGACGTGAGAAGTGCCACCGCGGCCACCCGTTGTTGCTAGCACATTCATGATCACACTTTGGTTAGTCTCTTTATCAACGTATTTTTGCTGTAATTTTTCAGCTTGGGCAGCAATATTAATAATGTGCTGATTGGTCACTTCAAATGGCGTGCCGTTGGGCATGGTTAAGTTGAGCCTTACTGTTTCACTCGGTATTCTAGGGAAAAAGACAAACTTACTCCAACCGGACATCAATAAAGCGATGATAATTAAAAAAGTGCCAACAAATAGCGATATCGTTGTCATTTTATTGCGTAGCGCAACAGATAATAGCGGCTGATAAAATTTTAAAATTGCCCGTTCAAAGCCATCGGCAAAACGTTGCTGGAAGCGCTCTAAGCGATTGGGTTTACTTTGGCCGCGCAGCTTGATTTTCTTCAAGTGCGCCGGCAAAACAAATTTCGATTCAATCAAGGAAAATATTAACACTGGGATAACAACGATGGCGATTTGTGAAAATAGCGCGCCGCGGCGACCTTCGATAAACAACATCGGTAGAAAAGCGGTTACCGTTGTTAAAATACCAAAAGTCACGGGTGTCGCGACTTCTTGAGTACCTTTAATCGCAGCTTCTTCACCTGACTCAGCGTTACGTAAATGGGTGTAGATGTTTTCGCCGGTGACGATAGCGTCATCGACGACAATGCCGAGTACTAAAATAAAGCCGAATAAGCTCATTATATTGAGTGTTACGCCAAATACTGGCATAAAAATAAAGGCCCCCATAAATGACACAGGGATACCAATAAAGACCCAAAAGGCGATTGATGGGCGCAAAAATAAAGTTAACAGTAGCAAGACTAAAAAACCGCCTTGCAAAGCACTAGAGGTTAAGGTGGCGATACGGTTTTTGACGATTTCTGAGTCATCATCCCAATAGCTTAAGGCAAACCCCTCTGGCAGGGTATCTTGGCGACGGTCGATATAAGCTTTGACTTGATCGGCGACTTCAATCGCACTTTGCTGACCTATGCGGTAAACATCAATAAATGCCGCTTGTTGCCCATTGAAACGCGTTCTAATGGGGGTTTCTTCAAAACCATCATTAATCGTAGCAACATCGCGCAAGCGAATAATGGTACCGTCAGCACGTGTCTTGATGGGAATATCGGCAAATTCATCTTTGTAATACGCTTGCCCTTTTGAGCGCAATAAAATATCACCACCAGAGGAGCGTAAGTTACCTGCTGATACGTCAGTACTAAAGGCATTTACTTGCCTTGAGACTTCATTGATAGTTAAGCCATATTGACGGAGCTGATCTTGCGATAGCGTTAAGCTAATTTCGTAATTTCTCACACCGCTTAAGTCGAGCTGAGTGACACCAGGAAGGCGCAATAATTCATCGCGCACAACTTCGGCAAATTCAAGTGTCTCTTTTTCACTATATGGGCTAGTCACCGTAACGGCGATAACTTCGCGCTTTCTTTGTGCTAGGGCAATAATCGGTTTTTCGGCGTCAACGGGAAAGGTGTTGATGGCATCGACTCGACTTTTTACATCGGCAAGCATTTCACGTGGATCATAACCACTTTCTACTTCTATATTGACAGACGAGCTATTCTCCGAAGAGCTACTGACAATGCGCTCGATGCCTTCGAGATCTTGAACTGCTTCTTCAATGCGAATCGTCACGCCTTTTTCAACATCCTCAGGCGTTGCTCCACGCAAAGAGATGCGAACGGAAATAACTTCAGATTCAACAGAAGGAAAGACTTCTAATGGTATTTTAGTTGATAATGAGCCGAGCCCGATCACCAAAATAAACGCCATCAACAGGTTGGCGGCTACTGAGTTTTTAGCGAACCATGCAATCATAGGTTTGCCTCCTCAATCTTTGCCTGATTGGCAGTTTTAGCTTGGCCGTCGCCGATCGTGGTTTCAGATCTTTTGTTTGAGAGCTTGACCGGCTGCTCGCGTTTACTTTTTTCGATAGGTTGGTCGCCTAAAATCGCGACCTTGGTGCCCGAACTTACTTGACCTAAGGAAGTCATGACGAGCTGATCACCAGCACTTAACCCATTGGCAATAATCGCTTCTTCACTGTTTTGCCATAAAATATCAACGGCTTTACGGTAAACTCGGCCATCACTAACGGTATAAACATAGCTACCTTGATAAATCGTATTATTTGGTACAACGAGGGCGTCATTTAGTACGTTGCCAGCGATATTGGCCGTTAAGTATTGGCCAATTTTTATCGGTACGGGTTGATTTTTGTTAACTTCAAACGGTTGATTGATTTGAGCGACGACATAAAGCTGTTGTGAGCTGTCGTCTATTGCGGCTTCAGAACGAATAACCTGACCTTGCCAGCGTTGCTTACCGACTAGCGTTGAACTAAAGGCAACATCAATGATATTTGAGGCTTTAAACGATTCGGGCAAGGTCATTAACGCGAGATCATTGTTGTTGATAGGTAGTCTGATCTCGACGTAATCCGTCGCGTAAATACTGGCTAGTTGAGTATTACTCGATACCACTTGGCCTACGTCTACTTGTTTGTCGAGTACGCGGCCATCAAATGGCGCGATCACTTGGCTGCGTTCAAGCGCGAGCTCTTTAATTTCTAACTGTGCTTGTGCTGACATTAAGCTCGCTTTTGCTGCTTCTAATTGAGGCTTACGCAAGACTAAATCGGTGGGTGTTTCACCATTGGCAAGCCGATTCCAGTCAGTTAATGCTTGCTTACTACGCGCTTTTTCTTCCGCTAAGGCTTGTTGGGCAGAAAATACAGCTGCACGGGCAATTTTGACATCGGCGCGATAATCTCTATCGTCGAGCTTTACCAAGACTTCGCCCTTTTTAAATGTGCCACCTTCTCTGAAGTTCGGGCTGATAGACAAAATTTGTCCTGATACTTGTGTGACTAAAGAGCTTTTTGTGCGAGGTTTTACGGTGCCAAAACTCTCAATAATCACTTGATAACGTTGTGGTGCTAGCGTTTTAGTTTCAACAACCAATTGCGTTGTTGGTACGCCGCGCCCTCTTTTCGCGCTTGGCGGATTACTGGTGATGAAAAATATCACCAACACGGTTGTGGCAACTATCGCGATAGGAAGTAAATATTTTTTATTCATCATTGGTCAGACGCTCTTGTAACAGTAAACCTTGGCTATAGTCACCGCCTAGGGCTACATATAGGTTTACGCGATTAGTAATTAATTGATTTTTTAATGAAATAACATTGCTTTGTGCATTAAAAGCGCGTTCTTGGGCATCGAGAACCGTGGTGTAACTCACTAGGCCATTTTGATATTGCTCAAACGCTAGCGTTTGAGCAATGACGGCATTTTCTTGTGCTGCCAAGGTTCGCTGATATTGCTCTTGCAAGCTGCTTTCTAAATTGATACCACGTTCAACATCCAAGAACGCTTGATAAACACTATCGATATACGCTTGCTCTTGTTGTTGTAACTTCAAACGTTGCTGTTGTTCGATTGACTTGAGTTCACCAGCATTAAATAACGGCATAGTTAACCCGCCTAATAACGACCATGCAACAGAAGAGCCAGATAATAAGTCATCTAATTGATTGGCTTGGCTACCATAACTACCGCTGATTCGAATACTTGGAAAACGTTGCTTATGGGCAAATGCGAGGGCAGCATCTTGGGCGAGCAATTGGTACCAATTGGCTTGTAGTACCGGTTTTTGTTTGATCAGCTCTGAGGGCACACCGAGTAATATATTATCGAGCACTGCCGGCAACTCTCCTGATGCAGCAAGCAAACCACTAGGGTAATCACCGACTAAGTATTCAAGGGTAGCACTGGCTTGTTGTAATTGAGCTTCCTGAGCTGCTAATGAAGATAGTTCAGCATTTAGGTCATTGCGGGCAAGATACACATCAAGCGCTTCATTTAGACCTTGTTTGTAGCCCGAGAGAATAATGTCTAAGTTTTCTTTTGATAGGGCGACGCGCTGTTCAACTAAAGCTTTGAGTCGTTGAGCGCTGATCAGCGCGAAATAACTATTAATGACATCGGTGATTAACTGATTTCGCGCCGCTTGATAATTGGCTTTGGTAGATAGGTAGAGCAAGTGGCTTTGTTTCGCTGAATCTGAAAGTTTACCCCAAATATCAATTTCATAGCTGACATCGATAGCGACATTATTGGTGTTGCTGTAGCGTCTTGGTTCACCAGACGATTGTCGAGAGCTGGTAAGGGAAAAGTCGATTTCTGGCCAAAGCGCCGCATCGTTAATATTAACTTGTTCGGCTTGAATCGCTAAATCGAGTGCTTGTTGCTTTAACTGACGATTACTACTGAGTGCTTGTTCTACTAAGGCTGCTAATTGTGGACTACTTGCGGTGGCTAACCATTGGGTGTTGAGCTCGCGATCTTGTTTGGCCTGCTGCCATTGGTTAGGTGCGTGCTCAAGTATCGCTTGCTCGTCGAGTGGCGATTGAGTGGCGCAACCAATTAGTAACACGCTTGTGATAAAGGCGGGAGCGAGCTGCCGACTTAGCTTCATCTTGTTATTACCTTGCATTGATATTTATTCTTTGATGACATCAGTTTATGGATTTTTGCTAAAGAGAAAATACTATTTACACAACTTTACGTTAACGCCAGTTATATCGATTAGTTTGACGTTCAAAAATAGCGCAGTTGTTGCGCTAATCATGAATTATCAGTGTTTATACCTAACTATTGCTTAA
Source organism: Thalassotalea sp. LPB0316 (assembly GCF_014898095.1). Taxonomy (NCBI): domain Bacteria; kingdom Pseudomonadati; phylum Pseudomonadota; class Gammaproteobacteria; order Alteromonadales; family Colwelliaceae; genus Thalassotalea; species Thalassotalea sp. LPB0316. The sequence continues at coordinate 710,735 of NZ_CP062946.1, read as the reverse complement.
CGTTAACCTTTTTTTTATCATGAGGTTATAAAAAAGGTGGTCATGTCTGTGTTTTTTGTTAGACTGACTGCTTAAAAATAATACTAATAAAATGGAAAGCCTTAATGGAATGCAAGGCGAGCGATAGTTTTATTGCTGCTCGACAGCTGCCAAAATTTAAGTCGTTACTCAAGAAGTACCGACACCTCAAAAACATGCAGTCTAACCTGTTAACTCTGTCGGAGTTGGCGGCTACTGTGACTGACATGAACGCTTTTTATACCGCACTTGCTTCTGTGGTAGAGCCGATTTTCCGTACTAAAAACTTTCACATCGCTATAGTTAATCAGCATCAACAACTTGAATTAGCTTACATGCAAAATAATGTTGATGCCGAGCTTATCGTCAATACTTCAGTTGAAGATTGGCAAACAGGCTTGAGCGCACAAGTCTATAAAGAGGCTCGCACTCAACACTTTTATCCAGCTAAATTGCAAAGCCATCATTGTCATTGTTTAGAGTGGCTCGGCGCTCCTTTGAAGCGCGGCAATAAAGTGATTGGCGTGATTGCTATCCAAAGCTATCAAGCCGACCTAGCTTTTGACAAAGCCGATGCTGATTTATTGACCTTTATTAGTGAGCACATTGTAACGGCAATTGATCGGGTGCGTTCTCGTCAGTCGCTTGAACATAGTATTGCCGAGCGCACACGCAAACTAACCCAGGCTAATGCGCAATTACAAAAAGAAATTGTCGAACGAAAAAAAGCTGAAAATGTGCATAAGGTTTTGCTCGCGATTTCAGAAATTACCGCCTCAAGCGATGATATTCAGCAGTTCTACCAAGCGCTGCATACGCAAGTGAAAAAACTTCTGCCGG